>NZ_JBIBBZ010000011.1:0-207763 GCF_042900925.1 Streptomyces sp. NPDC012825
CTCGGCGACGCCATCGCCGTCGGCATCACCGTCGAACCCGCGGGCGGCTCCCGACAACCCACCACCGAACCCCTGGGCCTCGTCCCCCTCGACACGTGAGTCAAGACGCTGGCCTCTCCGCCCGGCCGGGCTTCTATTGATCCGAGACGGTTCGGGTTCTGGGTCATCGGTGGGGTGTGAGCGATCTGGTGGGGGACGCGCGGCATCTGTCGCCGTCGGCGCAGGGGGCTCTGCGTCTGCGGGCGGTGCGGCGTTGATGGCGGGGCGGGACCGCGAGGACGTGGCGGCGGTCTTCGGGGTGTCGCTGAAGGCGGTCGACATCTGGTGGGCGAAACGGCAGGCCGGCGGGCGGGAGGCGCTGGTCGTGCGGTCGCGGGGCAAGCCGGTCGGGGTGCACCAGGTCCTCGGCGAGGCCGAGCAGGCCGCCGTACGGCATGCGGTCCTCGATCACCGGCCCTGCAATGTGGAGCTTTCCGGCCAACTGTGGACGCGGCGACTGGTGGGCGAGCTGATCGCGAAGCTGTACCGGGTGCGGCCGGCCGAGGCGGAGGTGGGAAAGTACCTGAAGCGGTGAGGCTGTCCTTCCAGCGCCCGGACAAGCGGGCCGTGGAACAGGGCCCCGAGGCTGTCCGGTGCTGGCACCAGGAGACCTGGCCGGCGATTCGGGCGAAGGGCAAGGCCGACGGCGGTGAGATCCTCTTCGCCGACCAGGTCGGTATCCGGTCCGACCAGGTCACGGCCGCACCTGGGGGAGAAGGGCAGGACGCCCGTGGTGCGGCGGAGCGGGAACCGGTTCTCGGTGAACGCGATGTCGGCGATCAGCACCAGGGGCCGGATGCACTTCATGGCCTTCGCCGAGTCCTTCACCGTCGAGGTGATGTGCCGCTTCCTGGAACGGCTCGCCGGCCACTTCGACCGCAAGGTGCATCTCGTGGTCGACACACACTCCGCGCATCGCTCGAAGAAGGTCCGGAACTGGCTCGCTGCCCGTTCCGACGATGTCGAGCTGTACTTCCTGCCCCCGTACTCGTCCGAGCCGAACCCCGACGGGCTGGTCAATGCCGACCTCGAGCACGGTCTGCCCAAGCAGCACCGGACCCGAGATCAGACTGAACTCGCCGCCGAGAACCGCCGCTTCTTCCGCCGGCGGCAACGCCAGCCGCACATCGTCCGCGGCTGCTTCGGCGGCCCGCACGTCCGCTGCGTCCTATAGGAAGTGGCAGGTCAGGGGCGTATGCGATGGGACCCCATGGTTCGGGGCCGACGAGTGCGGTCGGCCGCCATGAGGGCCTCTCGTGAACCTTTCCGAAGCCCGGAACGGTCCGGCCGTTGTCGTCGGCTCACGGCCTCTCACGTGTCACGTGCGGCTTCGCGCTCCTCGGTGTTCGGGGCGGTGGGGCGGGTGGGGGGTTGCCCGGTCGTGGACCGCTGGACGAGGAGGTCGGTGATCAGGGCGAGAGGGGGCCAGTCCAGGCGGCCGTGGCGGGTGACGGCGTAGGCGCGTAGTCGGACGCCGGGGGAGGTGAGGGGGAGGAGTCGTACGGAGGGGAGTGTGGTGGCACCCTGAGGCAGCAGGCCCACGCCCAGACCGGCGGTGATCATGTCTTGTACGAGGTCGAGGCTGTCGGCCTGGTGGGTGAGGTGGGGGGTGAAGCCCGCCATGGAGGCGAGGGTGCGGATGACGGTTTCGTCCGCGGTGTTGCGCGAGTTGACGATCCAGTCCCGGTCCGCGCATTGGGCGAACACCTCCGCCGTCGTCCCCTCCCGGACGTCGGCCCCTGCGGGGACGCCCAGGCCCCAGGGGGCGGTCCACAGGGCGGTGGCGCGCAGTGCGGGGTCTCCTGTCGCGGGGGCCAGGTCGTAGTCGTAGGTCAGGGCCAGGTCGGTCGCGTCTTCCGCCAGGAGTCGCAGCGCCTCGGCGGGTTCGTGTTCGCGGACCAGGACGCGCAGGCGGGGGTGGCTCGTGGCCAGGGCGGTGACGATGGGCAGGAGGTGGGCGCGGATGGCGGTGGCGAAGCCCGCGACGCGCAGGGTGCCGTTGGGCTCGCCGTCCGGTGCGAGGTCGTGGCGCGCCGACTCGACCGCGGCCAGGATCGTCACCGCGTGCTCCGCCAGACGGCGGCCCGCGGGGGTGAGCCGGACCAGGCGCCCGTGCGGCTCCGTCAACGCGGTACCCATGTCGTCCGCCAGGGCGGCGATCTGCTGCGAGACCGTCGAGGTGGTCGTGGACAGCATGTCGGCCACCGCACGCATGGACCCCAGGCGGGACAACTCCACCAGCATGCGCAGTCGTCGAGTCTCCATCCCGCTATTGTCCATGATGGGCGAACGAACAGTTCATGATCGGCACGTGGACATGAACGGTGGGCGGCTCGTCTACTGGCTCCCATGAGCCTGCCGGAACACCGCGCACGTCCGCGCCCCTCCACGGCCACCGCCGGAACCCTGATGGCCGTGACCTCCATGTCCGCCATCCAGCTCGGCCTGGCCCTGTCGGTACCGCTGGTCGACCGGCTCGGCGCCCTGGGCACGACCGGACTGCGGCTGGCGTGGGCCGGTGCGCTCCTGCTGCTCCTCGTACGGCCCCGCCCGCGCGACTTCACCGGCCGCGACCTGCTGGCGTGCGCCCTGCTGGGGGCGGTGAGCGCGGGCATGATGATGTTCTTCATGCTCGCCGTGACCCGGTTGCCGCTCGGCACGGCCAGCGCACTGGAGTTCCTCGGCCCACTGGCCGTGTCCCTCCGCGGCCCCGGCCGCGGTCGCACCCGCTGGACCGTCCTGGCCGCCGTCGGCGTCGTGGGACTGACCGAACCCTGGCACGGCGGCATCGACACGGCCGGCGCGGGCTTCGCCCTGGCCGCCGCGGCGTGCTGGGCGGTCTACATCCTGCTGACACAACGCGTGGGCGACTCCGTGACCGGTCTGGGCGGGCTGGCCGTCTCCATGCCCGTCGCCGGTCTCATCGGCCTGGCCGCCGCGGCGCCCTCCGGCCTGGGACACGTGACGTGGACGCTGCTCGGAGCCATGCTCGGGCTGGCCGTGCTGAGCGCCGTACTGCCCTTCGTCCTCGAGTTCCTCGCCCTGCGACGCCTCACGGCCTCCGCCTTCGGCACCCTGATGAGCCTGGAGCCGGCCATCGCGCTCCTCGCCGGCCTGCTGGTGCTCGGCCAGACGCCCGGTCTCGCGCCCGCGGCCGGCGTCGCCTTCGTCGTGCTCGCCGGCATCGGCGCCACCCGCACCGGCGCCCGGCCCGCCCCGAGCGTCCCCGAACCCCGCCCCGCGACGACGTCCACTCCGGTGAGCCCGCAGGCGTGGTGAACCCACGACGCCGTCGCGATCCGCCCGGACCGGTACGGTCCTCACGCCGAAGGGCGTCACGCCCACGCCGGTGCGGACGGGCGAGGACCGACATCCTCTCGCCGTCGTGGTGTCCGGGGCGGTGACCGACTCGATCCCGTCCGGCGGAAGGGCGGGGCCGTCGTCCCCGTAGGCCGCGGCGAGCCGTACGGTCAGCGCGTCGAGCGGGTCGTCGCCGGTCGGCGGCGTGCCGGAGACCTCCCAGTAGGTCGCGGCGTCGCGCGTGGGAGGCCTGCCCACGGGAGTCGCGAGGGTGATCAGGACGTCCTGGGCGTCGATGACGAGGTGGCACACCAGGTCGCGTACGAGCCAGCCGGCGCAGCCCGATGGCCGGGCGAAGTCCTCGTCGGCGAGAGCGGCGACGGCCGCGCGCAGCGCGGTCCACGAGCGCGAGAAGTCGTCCACGCCCCGCAGGCCACCCGTGCGGGCGGGGGCCCGGTCGGCGTGTTCCGGCCACCCCGCCGACGCGTGGTCGGAGCCGGTCCCCGCGCTCGCACCGCGGCGGCACGAGACCGTCGGGGAACGGGCACGGGCACGGGGTGCCACGTGTCGTCCACCTCGACCGACACCGACGAGGACGGCGTACGGGACGCCCGCGCGGGCGAGGTCGCCGACCGGGCCCCGAGCGGGCTCGTGCCCGACCGTAGGAGTGAACGGCTCCTCCGGGCGGGCCGTCGAACGCCGGAGAACGGGAACAGGCGTCTTACGGCTTCCGTCGGGCACCGGGCGACCGGTGTCCGCTCCGCCGTTCCGACACCCGAACCGAAAGCGATCGCACATGAGCGACACCAAGCCCCTCGCCCTCGTCACCGGCGCCTCCAGCGGCATCGGCCTCGAACTGGCCGAGCAGCTGGCCGGACGCGGCTACGACCTCGTCGTCAACGCCGAGGACGAGGCCCGGCTCCAGCAGGCGGCCCGGCGGATCCGGGCGGCCGGGGCGCGGGTGGAGGTGGTCCGGGCCGACCTGCGCGACCCCGAGCAGACCGAGCGCCTCTTCGCGGCGGCCACCGGTCTCGGCCGGCCGCTCGACGTCGTCGTCCTGAACGCCGGCGTCGGGCGGGGCGGGGCGTTCGTCGACGCCGACCTGGCGGACGAGCTGGAGATCGTCGACCTCAACGTCCGCTCCACCGTGCACCTGGCCAAACTGACCCTCCGTGACATGGCCGCCCGCGACGAGGGCCGCGTCCTCGTCACCTCGTCCATCGCCTCGACGATGCCGGGCTCCTTCCAGGCCGTGTACAACGCGTCCAAGTCGTTCCTGCAGTCCTTCACCGAGGCCCTGCAGAACGAACTCGAGGACACGGGCGTCACCCTGACCTCCCTGATGCCCGGCCCGACCGAGACCGACTTCTTCCACCGCGCCGGCATGGACGACACCAAGGTCGGCCAGCAGGACAAGGACGATCCCGCCCAGGTCGCCCGGCAGGGCCTGGACGCGCTCTTCGCCGGCAAGGACAAGATCGTCGCGGGCTCGGTCAAGACCAAGGCGCAGGCCGCCGCCGGCAAGGTGCTGCCCGACAGCCTGAAGGCGCAGGCCCACCGGAAGACGGCCGAACCCGGGTCCGGCGAGGAGGAGTAGCAGCGGCCGGCGAGGAGCGGGACCGACCGCCCCGCCCCGAATCGGCCGCTACTTCCCCGGGGCGCTGTCGTCCCGTCCGGCGCCCGGGCGGTCGTGGCGGTGGCGGGTGCCGGGGAGGAACTCCTGGACCTTGGCCTTGAGGCCCTGCTTGATCACGGAGCCGGTGTCGCTGTCGCCGTGCAGGATCGCGGTGGCGGCGGCCTCGATCTGGTCCAGGGTCGCGTGCGGCGGGATCGGCGGCACGGCGGGGTCGGTGCGGAAGTCGATGACGAAGGGCCGGTCGGCGGCGAGCGCCCGGTCCCAGGCCGCCTCGACGTGCTTGGGCTTCTCGACCCGCACCCCGTCGAGCCCGATGCTCCGGGCGATGTCGGCGTAGGGCAGGTCGGGGATGTGCTGGGACTCCTCGAACTGCGGGGCGCCGGTCATGGCGCGCATCTCCCAGGTGACCTGGTTGAGGTCGCCGTTGTTGAGGACGGCCACGATCAGGCGCGGGTCGGACCACTCGTGGTGGTACTTCGCCGCCGTGACCATCTCCATCATGCCGTTCATCTGCATCGCGCCGTCGCCGACGATCGCGATCGCGGGCCGGTCGGGGTGGGCGAACTTCGCGCCGATCGCGTACGGCACGCCGGGCCCCATCGTCGCCAGCGTGCCGGACAGCGAACCGCGCATGGCACCGCGCAGCCGCAGGTGCCGGGCGTACCAGTTGGCGGCGGAGCCGGAGTCGGCGGTCAGGATCGCGTTGTCGGGCAGTCTGCCGTCCAGGGCGTGGACCACGTACTCGGGGTTGACCGGGTCGGCGTCCACGGCGGCCCGCCGCCGCATCACCTCCCACCAGCGGACGACGTTCTCCTCGACCTTCTCCCGCCAGGCCCGGTCGGTCTTGCGGTGCAGCTGGGGCAGCAGCCGCCGGAGGGTCTCGCGCGCGTCGCCGACGAGGTTCACCTCGAACGGGTAGCGCAGTCCGATCATGTGCGGGTCGACGTCGATCTGCACCGCCCGCGCCCGGTCGAACTCCGGCAGGAACTGCGAGTACGGGAAGCTGGAGCCGATCACCAGGAGGGTGTCGCACTCCCGCATCAGCTCGTACGACGGCCTGGTGCCGAGCAGGCCGATGGAGCCGGTCACGTACGGCAGGTCGTCGGGCAGCACGTCCTTGCCGAGCAGCGCCTTGGCCACCCCCGCCCCCAGGACGTCCGCCAGCCGTTCCACCTCGCCGCGCGCGCCGCGCGCCCCCTGCCCGATGAGGACGGCGACCCTCTCGCCGGAGTTCAGGACCTCCGCCGCCCGCGCCACGTCCGCGTCCGCCGGCACCGGGGCGTAGTCGCTCATGCCCAGGCTGGAGGGCACCATCTTGAAGGCGTGCGTCGGCGGGCTGTAGTCCAGTTCCTGCACGTCGGCCGGGAGGATGACCGCGGTCACGGTGCGCCGGGCGTACGCGGTCCGCATCGCCCGGTCGATCAGGTTCGGCAACTGCTCGGGGACCGTCGCGGTCTCGCAGAAGTCGGAGGCGACGTCCTTGTACAGGCTCTGCAGGTCCACCTCCTGCTGGTACGAGCCGCCCATCGCGCTGCGGTTGGTCTGCCCGACCAGGGCCACGACCGGGACGTGGTCCAGCTTGGCGTCGTACAGGCCGTTGAGGAGGTGGATCGCCCCGGGGCCCGAGGTCGCCGCGCAGACGCCGACCTTCCCGGAGAACTTGGCGTATCCGACCGCCTGGAAGGCGGCCATCTCCTCGTGCCGGGCCTGCACGAACTTCGGCTTGTCGTCCGCGCGCCCCCACGCGGCGAGCAGGCCGTTGATCCCGTCGCCGGCGTACGCGAAGACGTGCTCCACCCCCCACTCACGCAAGCGCCGGAGGACGTAGTCGGACACCTTCGTGCTGGTCATGGGGGTTCCGTTCCTGTTCTGGGCGGTTTCCGCCGGCGCGGCCGGACAGTCCATGGGTAACCCCTGACCCGCCGGGCGAAAACATCGCCGACCGGCGGTCGCGGGCCGCGCTCGCCCTGGACGTCTTCGCCCGCCCGTCGCCGAGGAGGAGCGGCGGGTGCGCGGCAGGTGTCAGCGCCGGGCGCGGCGGCGGGCGACGATCAGGCCCAGGGCGATTCCGGCGAGCAGGGTGACCGCCAGGACGGTCCACAGGGGGAGCGTGACCTCGGGGACCCACAGACGGATGGTGACGGAGCCGGTGTTGGCGGCGATGAACCAGACGGCCAGGGCCGCGAGCAGAAGGAAACTGATGGTGCGCAGCCGGACGTCCCGCCCCTTGACCGTCACGCTCGACGGCGGGTGCTCTTTCGCCGTTTTCTCTGCCATGCGATCAGTATCGGGTGGTTCGTCCGAAGGGGCCATCCGAGTGCGGCGAGGCCGCCGCCGTCCGTCTCAGGGCGACACGCGGTCCCGCAGGGCGGTCTGCCAGGCCGGGGAGGGCGGGGCCGGCGCGGTCTCGGGGCGGCGGCCGCCCTGGGCGAAGAAGTCGACCAGCGGCAGGAGGGCCGCGCCGACCGTGACGGCCTCGGGGCCGAGGGTCCCCAGGCCGATGTCGGTGCGGCTGGCCGGGTACTTCAGCGCGTACTCCCGGGCGTAGCCGTTCACGGTCTCCAGGAAGCGGGTGCCGAGCTGGAGGCCGGCCCAGCCGCCGACGAGGATCCGTTCGGGCTGGAAGAGGTTGATCAGGTCGGCGAATCCGGCGCCGAGGTACTCGGCGGTCTCCTCCAGGACGGCGAGGGCGGTGGCGTCCGGGGGAGTGCCGGCCTCGGCCGGGTAGGCGGCGGTGAGCATCGCCGTCAGGGCCGTCTCCTCGTCCGCGCCCTCCCGGGGTCGCCCTCCCTCCTCGCGCCAGCGCTCCAGCAGGGCCTCCGCGCCCGCGTACGCCTCCAGGCAGCCCTGTGAGCCGCAGCGGCAGCGGCGCCCCCGCACCCGTACCGTCAGGTGTCCCCATTCCAGGGCCCGTCCGGGGCCCATGGGGTCGGTGACGACGCAGGCGCCGACGCCGGAGCCGAAGAGGACCACGACGGCGCTGCGGGCGCCGCGTCCGGCGCCGAACCACATCTCGGCCTGGCCGAGGGTCTTGGCGCCGTTGTCGATCCAGTACGGCACCGAGGCCGGCAGCTCCACGTGCTCGCGCAGCAGGCGCTCCAGGGGGACGGCGTCCCAGCCGACGGTCTGGCCGTGCACGACCGCGCCGTCCTCGGCGGTCCGGGCCACGATGCCGGGGACGCCGACGCCGACGCCGAGGAGGCGCTCGGCGGGCACCTCCGCGGTCCGCAGGACCTCCGCGATGCCCTCCCGCAGGTGTGCCACGACGAGGTCGACGTCGTAGCGCGCGGTGCGCGGTCCCGAGCTGGCCAACGGGCGCTCGGTGCGGGCGAGTTCGGTGAGGGCGAGATCGAACAGCTCGATCCTTATCCGGGTCTCGCCGATGTCCACCCCGATCATGAAGCCGCTGCCGGGCGTGATGCGCACGAGGGTACGGGGGCGCCCGCCGGCCGAGTCGACGCTGCCGGCCTCCTCGACCAGGCCCTCCGCGACGAGTTCGGAGACCACGTTGCTGACCGAGCCGGAGCTGAGCCCGGTCGCGGGCCCCAGCGTGAGCCGGCTCATCGGTCCGTCGAAGTACAGCCTGCGCAGAACGGCGGTGCGGTTCTCGCGCCGCAGGTCACGCACCGTGCGGCCACTTCTCGCGTGCACTCTGGTCCCCGTCTCTCATGTCGTTCGTTTCAACATACCCGCAGTACAAGCCTTGACGCGACCTTCTCATGGGGTTTAACTCACATCCTAAATTAAGCCGATGTCACGGAGAGCGGTCCAGGGGCTCCCCGCGTCGGCCCTTCCCTCGTCCCCGAAAGGGCCCAGGAGCCATGCGCAGAATCAGAGCCGCTGTCACCGGTGCCGTCACGCTCTCCCTCGTCCTCACCGCCACCGCCTGCGGCGGGGGAGAAGACAGCGGATCGTCCCCGAAGACCCTCACCTACTGGGCCTCCAACCAGGGCGCCAGCATCGAGGTGGACAAGAAGGTCCTCCAGCCCGAACTCGACCAGTTCGAGAAGGAGACCGGCATCAAGGTCAAGCTGGAGGTCGTGCCCTGGAGCGACCTGCTCAACCGGATCCTCACCGCGACCACCTCCGGCCAGGGCCCCGACGTCCTCAACATCGGCAACACCTGGAGCGCCTCGCTCCAGTCCACCGGGGCCCTCCTGCCCTGGGACGAGAAGAACTTCGGGGCCATCGGCGGCAAGGACCGCTTCGTGGACTCCGCGCTCGGCTCCACCGGCGTCTCCGGCCAGGACCCGGCCGCCGTCCCGCTCTACTCCATGGCCTACGCGCTCTACTACAACAAGCAGCTCTTCAAGGAGGCGGGCATAGCCAAGCCGCCGACCACCTGGGACGAGGTGGCCGCGGCCGGCAAGAAGCTCGAGGCGAAGGGCAAGAACGGCATCGGCGTCGAGGGCTCCAACCTCTCCAACAACATCCACCAGGTCTTCGTCCTCGGCAAGCAGCACGGGGCCGACTTCTTCACCGCCGACGGGAAGCCCGACTTCACCTCCGACGGCGCCGTCGCCGCCGTCAAGCAGTACGTCGACCTCATGGCCGCCCAGAAGATCGTGGCCCCCGGCAACGCCGAGTACGCCCAGAACCAGTCCCTCAGCGACTTCGCCAAGAACAAGACCGGCATGGTCCTGTGGCAGACCCCGTCGCAGACCTTCTCCGCGCAGGGCATGGGCCCCGACGAGTGGGGCGTCGCCCCCGCCCCGGTCCCGTCCGGCAAGCCCGGCCAGGACAAGCAGACCAACTCGATGGTCGCCGGCATCAACCTCGCCGTCTTCAAGAACACCAAGAACCTCGACGGCGCGCTGAAGTTCGTGAAGTACCTGACGAGCGACGAGGAGCAGATCGCCCTCAACAAGGCGTACGGCTCGGTCCCGCCGGTCAAGAGCGCCCAGCAGGACGCCGCGTTCTCCGACCCCTCGCTCACCGTCATCCGCGACACCCTCGCCACCAGCGCCGCCGCCCTGCCGCAGGTCCCCGAGGAGTCCCAGTTCGAGACCGTCGTCGGCACCGCGGTCAAGGAGCTCTTCGCCGACGCCGCCGCCGGCCGGCCGGTCACCACGGAGTCCGTCCGGGCCAAGCTCGAAAAGGCCCAGCAGCAGATGCCCAAGAAGTAGGCCGCACCCACCATGACCGAAACCGTCGTCACTCCTCCGAGTGAGCGGACGGTGCGCAAGGCCGCACCCGGAGAGGCGCGCACCCCGCGCCGCTCCGGGCGCCGCCGCATCGCACTGCCGTACCTGCTGCTCCTGCCCGCCCTGCTCCTCGAACTCCTCGTCCACCTCGTGCCGATGCTCATGGGCATCACCATGAGCTTCCGCGAGCTCACCCAGTTCTACGTCCGGAACTGGTCCGAGGCCCCCTGGTCCGGGTTCGACAACTACGCCGTCTCGATCGACTTCGACGCCCCCGTCGGACAGGCTCTCCTGAAGTCCTTCCTGACGACCTGTCTGTTCACCCTCCTCTCCGTCGGACTGTGCTGGCTCCTGGGGACGGCCGCCGCCGTCTTCCTCCAGGAGAACTTCCGCGGCCGGGGCTTCCTGCGGACCCTGTTCCTCGTCCCGTACGCCCTGCCGGTCTACGCCGCCGTCATCACCTGGGCGTTCATGTTCCAGCGCGACAACGGCCTGGTGAACCACGTCCTGCACGACCAGCTCGGCATCGGCGACAGCCCCGCCTTCTGGCTCATCGGGGACAACAGCTTCTGGGCCCTGCTGATCGTCTCCGTCTGGAAGGGCTGGCCCTTCGCCTTCCTCACCGTCATGGCGGGACTCCAGAACATCCCCCGGGACATGTACGAGGCCGCCGCCCTCGACGGCGCCGGCGTGTGGAAGCAGATCCGGCACATCACCCTGCCGTCCCTGCGCTCCGTCAACCAGGTCCTCGTCCTCGTCCTGTTCCTGTGGACGTTCAACGACTTCAACACGCCGTTCGTGCTCTTCGGCAAGGCGGCCCCCGAAGCCGCCGACCTGATCTCGCTCCACATCTACCAGTCGTCCTTCCAGACGTGGAACTTCGGCACCGGCTCGGCCATGTCCGTGCTGCTCCTGCTCTTCCTCCTCGTCGTCACGGGCGTCTACCTCCTGCTCACCACCCGCGGAAGGAAGACCTCCGATGTCTGAGCACGCGGCCCGCCGCACGGCCCCCCGGTCGCCCATGGCGGCACCCCGCTCGTTCCTGTGGACCCGGCGGATCTTCCTCGCCCTGCTCACCGCGTTCGTGGTGCTGCCGGTGTACGTCATGGTCTCCAGCTCCCTGAAGCCCCTGAAGGACGTCTCGGGGAAGTTCGAGTGGTTCCCCTCCGGACTCACCCTCCGGCCCTACGTCGACATCTGGGAGACCGTCCCGCTCGCGGACTACTTCGTGAACTCGATCGTCGTCGCGGGCGCGGCCACGGTGCTCTCGGTGATCGTCGCGATCTTCGCCGCGTACGCCGTCAGCCGCTACTCCTTCCGCGGCAAGCGGGTCTTCACGGTGACGGTCCTCTCGACGCAGATGTTCCCCGGCATCCTCTTCCTGCTGCCGCTCTTCCTCATCTACGTCAACCTCGGCAACGCCACCGGCATCGCGCTCTTCGGCTCGCGCGAAGGACTGATCCTCACCTATCTGACCTTCTCGCTGCCGTTCTCCATCTGGATGCTGACCGGCTACTTCGACTCGATCCCGCGCGAGCTGGACGAGGCGGCCAAGGTCGACGGCTGCGGGCCGATCAAGGCGCTGTTCCGGGTGATCATCCCGGCCGCGACGCCCGGCATCGTCGCCGTCGCGATCTACGCCTTCATGACGGCCTGGGGCGAGGTCCTCTTCGCCTCGGTCATGACCACCGAATCCACCCGCACCCTCGCCGTCGGCCTCCAGGGCTACGCCACCCTGAACGACGTCTACTGGAACCAGGTGATGGCCGCCTCCCTGGTGGTGAGCGTCCCCGTCGTCGTCGGGTTCCTGCTCCTCCAGCGCTACCTCGTCGCCGGCCTCACCGCGGGTGCGGTCAAGTGACGTCCCTCTCCACACCGACCACGAAGAGGTTCTCCGTGTCCGAATCCACCGGTCCCCGCCCCGCGCTCGACCTGGAGGCCTTTCCGCCGTCCTTCGCCTGGGGCACGGCGACCTCCGCCTACCAGATCGAGGGAGCGGTCGCCGAGGACGGCCGGGCCCCCTCCATCTGGGACACCTTCTCCCGGGTCCCCGGCGCGATCGACAACGGCGACCACGGCGACACCGCCTGCGACCACTACCACCGCTGGCCCGAGGACATCGCCCTGATGAAGGAGCTGGGCACCGACACCTACCGGCTCTCCGTCGCCTGGCCCCGTGTCGTCCCCGGCGGCGACGGGCCCGTCAACAAGGCCGGACTCGACTTCTACGACCGGCTCGTCGACGGACTCCTCGACGCCGGGATCACCCCCTCCGTCACCCTCTACCACTGGGACCTGCCCCAGGCCCTCCAGGACCGGGGCGGCTGGACCGTCCGCGAGACCGCCGAGCACCTCGCCGCCTACACCACCGCCGTCGCCGAGCGCCTCGGCGACCGCGTCACCCGGTGGGCCACCCTCAACGAACCGCTCTGCTCGGGCTGGATCGGCCACCTGGAGGGCCGGATGGCCCCGGGCCTCACCGACCTCACGGCCGCCGTCCGCGCCTCGTACCACCTGCTGCTCGGCCACGGCCTGGCCACCCGGGCCCTGCGCGCCGCCGTCCCCGGCGCCCGGATCGGCCTGGTCACCAACCACTCCACCGTCGCGTCCGCCTCCGACCGGCCCGAGGACCTCGCCGCCGCGGTCCGCATGGACGGCCACACCAACCGCTGGTGGCTCGACCCGGTCCACGGCCGGGGCTTCCCGGCCGACATGCGCGAGCTGTACGGGGTCGACCTCCCCGAGCGGCCCGGCGACCTGGACGTCATCGCCGCCCCGCTCGACTGGCACGGACTCAACTACTACTTCCCGGTCACCGTCGCCGACGACCCCGAGGGACCCGTCCCGTACGCCCGCGAGGTGCGCCTGCCCGACGTGCCCCGCAGCGGCATGGACTGGCAGATCGACGCCGGCGGCCTGGAGGCCCTCCTGCTGCGGCTCACCGAGGACTACGGCGTGCGCGAGCTGTACGTCACCGAGAACGGCTCGGCCTTCCCCGACACCGTCGGCCCCGACGGCGCCGTCCACGACCCGGAGCGCACCGGCTACCTGGAGGAGCACCTCGCGGCCTGCGCCCGCGCCGTCCGCAAGGGCGTCCCGCTCGCCGGGTACTACGCCTGGTCCCTCCTCGACAACTTCGAGTGGGCCTACGGCTACGACAAGCGCTTCGGGCTCGTCCACGTCGACTACGCCACGCAGCGGCGGACCGTGAAGACGAGCGGCCGCCGGTACGCGGACATCATCCGGGCCCACCGGGAGGCGACCGCCGGCTGACCGGACCCCGCCGCACGCCTCCGAAAGGCCCTCCCGCCGGGACCGGGGAGGGCCTTCCGGGGGCCGGTCGGTCCGCCGCCGGGCCCGGCCCGCCGTCGCGGCGGACCGTTCCGGGCGGGACGCAGTTGTCCGGGCCCTCGGCGCTTCCTCCCTCGCACGGCCGGGCCCGTGACGGGTCGGCCCCCTCCGGCACCAGCTGCCAGGCACGGGTCCAGTACGGGGTGCCCGCCGCCGGGTCGCCGAACTGCCTGGAGACGCCGGGGCCGAACTCCGGGGAGCGCATGTCCTCCTCGGTGAGGTAGTCGGTCCCGTCGTCCATGCCGCCGCAGCCGACCTGGCTGTCGGCCTCCCCGGCAGGCCGGTCCGCTTGCGGCCGCCCTCCGCGCGCGGCCAGGAGGCCCCCGCACGCCGGCACCAGAACGCCCCGTACCCATCGGGCCGGACGCGTGCGTTCACCGTTCCCCGTCGATCCCCCTGTCGGCTGCGACGGAGCCGTGCTTCCGGCCGCCCTCGTGATCCCGGCCGTACGACGGCCGGCCGCCTCGCTCCCGCCGTCCCCGTCGTACGCGGGGGGACTGTTCCCCCGGCCGTGCGACCGGCCGGGTCAGGCGGACTCGCGCACGACGAGGACCGGTTCGAACACCTGCGAGGCGGGGCCGGACCGGGCGCCCTCCAGTTCCTCGATCAGGAGGCCGGCCATCGCGGCCGCCATGCGCTCCACCGGCTGGCGCACGGTGGTCAGCCGGGGCCGGGCCCTGCGCGCCGCCGCCGAGTCGTCGAAGCCCATGACGGCCACCGCGCCGGGGACGTCCACACCCCGTTCGCGCAGGTACTGGCAGGCGCCCTGGGCCATCAGGTCGTTCGCGGCGAAGACCGCGTCGACGTCCGGGTGCTCCGCAAGCAGTTCGGCCATGGCGCGCCGGCCGCTGTCGACCGTGAACCGGCCCCGTACGACGGGCACGTCCGTCACGCCGCGGGCGGCCAGCGCCCGGCGGAAGCCGTCCAGGCGCGCGCCCGCCGAGGGGGCGGTGACCGGTGCGGCGATGGTGGCGGGGCGCCGCCGCCCGGTGTTCCACAGGTGCTCGGCCGCCAGGCGCGCCCCGGCGTCGTTGTCGAGGTCGACGAAGCCGTGCCGCTCGCCGGCGCGGGGCCGGCCGAAGAGGACCGTGGGGAGGCCCGCCGCCACCAGCATCGCTGGCAGCGGGTCCTCGTCGTCGATCGGCACCACGAGGGCCCCGTCGGCGCCCCCCTGCCGCAGGTACTCGACCAGCTGGGTCCTGGCCTGCTCCGACTCGGCGACGAGCAGCACCGGCTGGATCGCGCGCTCGCGCAGCACCGGCAGGACGCCGTCCACCACGCGCCCGAAGAACGGGTCGGAGAAGACCCGGGCGGCGAAGGCCCCGTCCCGCGCGGAGAGCACGAGGGCGACGGCCCCGGTCCGCCGCGTCACCAGGGACCGGGCGGCCTGGTTGGGCGTGTAGCCGGTGCGGGCGATGGCGTCGCGCACGCTCCGCTGGATGTCGGGGGCCACGTTCCGCACCCCGTTGACGACGCGGGACACCGTGGCGCGCGAGACCCCCGCCTCCCGTGCCACGTCCTCCAGAGTCGGTGCTCGATTCCCCACCTGCGCACTTTAACGGTGTCGTGTGTCCGGTGGGGGAACGGTCCGGGTCCGGCCGGAACCCATAGGTGTCGTGACTTAATGAAAGCCAAAAGAAAAGTCGTGTCACACGCCTTGACCGTCAACTCGCCCGACAGGCAAGGTTTCGGAGAGCGCTCTCCCACGTTTCCCCCATGTATCCCAGAGGAGACCCATGTCCTCCGTCGGGTCCCCGCCGGTCCTCCGGCGTCCCGCCCCCACCGTCCGACGGGCCACCGTCGGCGCCCTCGTCGCGTCACTGGCCGGCGGCCTGCTCGCCCTCGCACCCGCCACGACGGCCCAGGCGGCCCCCACCCTGCTCTCCCAGGGGAAGACCGCCACCGCCTCCTCCACCGAGGGCGCGGCCTTCTCCGCCTCCGCCGCCGTCGACGGGAACCTCACCGGCACCCGCTGGGCCAGCCAGTGGAGCGACAACCAGTGGCTCCAGGTCGACCTCGGCCGCAGCGCCACGCTCAGCAGCGCCACCCTCACCTGGGAGGGCGCCTACGGCAAGGGCTACCAGATCCAGGCCTCCGAGAACGGCACCGACTGGCGGACCGTCGCCACCGTCACCGCCGGCGACGGCGGCACCGACGAGCTCTCCCTCTCCGGCACCGGCCGCTACGTCCGCATGAACGGCCAGACCCGCGCCACCGGATACGGCTTCTCCCTCTGGGAGTTCCAGGTGTACGGCACCACCGACGGCACCGGCCCCACCCTCCCCGGCGGCGGCGACCTCGGCCCCAACGTGCACGTCTTCGACCCGTCCACCCCCGGCATCCAGGCCAAACTGGACCAGGTCTTCCAGCAGCAGGAATCGGCCCAGTTCGGCAACGGCCGGCACGCCTTCCTCTTCAAGCCCGGCACGTACAACGGCCTCAACGCCCAGATCGGCTTCTACACCCAGATCGCCGGCCTCGGCCTGCGTCCCGGCGACACCACCATCAACGGCGACGTGACCGTCGACGCCGGCTGGTTCAACGGCAACGCCACCCAGAACTTCTGGCGCGGCGCCGAGGGCCTGACCCTCAAACCGGTCAACGGCACCGACCGCTGGGCCGTCTCCCAGGCCTCCTCCTTCCGCCGCATGCACGTCAAGGGCGGCCTCAACCTCGCCCCGAACGGCTACGGCTGGGCCAGCGGCGGCTACATCGCCGACTCCAAGGTCGACGGCCAGATCGGCAACTACTCGCAGCAGCAGTGGTACACCCGGGACAGCTCCATCGGCGGCTGGTCCAACAGCGTCTGGAACCAGACGTTCTCGGGCGTCGAGGGCGCCCCGGCGACCTCCTTCCCGGAGCCCCGCTACACCACGCTCGACACCACCCCGATCTCCCGCGAGAAGCCCTACCTGTACCTCGACGGCAACGAGTACAAGGTGTTCGCGCCCGCCAAGCGCGTGAACGCCCGCGGCACCACCTGGGCCAACGGCACCCCGCAGGGCACGTCCGTCCCGCTCAGCCAGTTCTACGTGGTCAAGCCGGGCGCCACCGCCGCCACCATCAACCAGGCGCTCGCCCAGGGCCTGCACCTGCTGTTCACCCCGGGCGTCTACCACGTCGACCAGACCATCAACGTGAACCGCGCCAACACCATCGTGCTCGGCCTCGGCCTCGCCACGATCATCCCCGACAACGGCGTCACCGCGATGAAGGTCGCCGACGTCGACGGCGTCCGGCTCGCCGGCTTCCTCATCGACGCCGGCCCGGTCAACTCCCCGACGCTCCTGGAGCTCGGCCCGCAGAACGCCTCCGCGGACCACGCCGCCAACCCCACCACCGTGCAGGACGTCTACATCCGCGTCGGCGGCGCCGGCGCCGGCAAGGCCACCACCAGCGTGGTCGTGAACAGCGACGACGCGATCATCGACCACACCTGGGTCTGGCGCGCCGACCACGGCGAGGGCGTCGGCTGGGAGACCAACCGCGCCGACTACGGCGTCCGCGTCAACGGCGACGACGTGCTCGCCACCGGCCTGTTCGTCGAGCACTTCAACAAGTACGACGTCGAGTGGTACGGCGAGCGCGGCCGCACGATCTTCTACCAGAACGAGAAGGCGTACGACGCCCCCAACCAGGCCGCCATCCAGAACGGCACCACGAAGGGCTACGCCGCCTACCGGGTCGACGACTCCGTGAACACCCACGAGGCGTGGGGTCTCGGCAGCTACTGCAACTACAACGTCGATCCGACCATCGTCCAGGACCACGGCTTCAAGGCACCCGTCAAGCCGGGCGTGAAGTTCCACAGCCTCCTGGTGGTCTCCCTCGGCGGCATGGGCCACTACAACCACGTCATCAACGACACCGGCGCCTCCACGATCCCGGCCGGCACCTCCACCGTGCCCTCGACCGTCGTCTCCTTCCCCTGACGGTCCCCCGGGGCGCGCCCGACCGGCGCGCCCCGGCCCCCCGCTCCTTCCGGGCGGCGTTCCAGGTCCCCGCCACGCCGCCCGGAAGGCAACCCCCTCCCTCCCCCTCCGTCCAGGAGAAGTCCATGACCACCGCTTCGACCGCACGAAGGCGGGCCCGCACCACGGCCTCCCTCGTGTCCCTCGGCGCCCTGCTCGCCGCCTCCGCCACGGTGCTGACCGCGGCGCCCGCCACCGCCGCCGAAACCCTCCTCTCCCAGGGGAAGACCGCCACCGCCTCCTCCACCGAGGGCGCCGCCTACGTCGCCTCCGCCGCCGTCGACGGCGACCTCACCGGCACCCGCTGGGCCAGCCAGTGGAGCGACAACCAGTGGCTCCAGGTCGACCTCGGCGCGAGCGCGAACATCAGCCGCGTCGTACTGAACTGGGAGGGCGCCTACGGCAAGGCCTACGACATCCAGCTCTCCGACAACGGCACCGACTGGCGCACCGTCAAGTCCGTCACCGCCGGAGACGGCGGCACCGACGAGCTGACCGTCACCGGCACCGGCCGCTACGTGCGCCTCCAGGGCATCGCCCGTTCCGGCGGATACGGCTACTCCCTCTGGGAGTTCCGGGTCTACGGCGAGAGCGGCACCACCCAGCCGCCGCCCGGCGGCGCCGTCCGGATCACCGGCTCCCAGGGCAACTGGCAGCTGACCGTCGGCGGAAAGCCGTACACCGTCAAGGGCCTCACCTGGGGCCCCTCGATGGCCGACGCCCCCCGCTACATGCCGGACCTGAGGTCCATGGGCGTCAACACCGTCCGGACCTGGGGGACGGACGCCGCCAGCAAGCCCCTGCTCGACGCCGCGGCCGCCCAGGGCCTCAAGGTCGTCAACGGCTTCTGGCTCCAGCCCGGCGGCGGCCCCGGCTCCGGCGGCTGCGTCAACTACGTGACGGACACCGCGTACAAGAACAACGCGCTCACCGAGTTCGCCAAGTGGGTCGACACCTACAAGTCCCACCCGGCGACGCTCATGTGGAACGTCGGCAACGAGTCCGTCCTCGGCCTCCAGAACTGCTACGGCGGCACCGAACTCGAAGCCCAGCGCAACGCGTACACCACCTTCGTCAACGACGTCGCCAAGAAGATCCACTCCATCGACCCCGACCACCCCGTCACCTCGACCGACGCCTGGACCGGGGCCTGGCCGTACTACAAGCGCAACGCCCCCGACCTCGACCTGTACTCGATGAACTCCTACGGCAACCTCTGCAAGGTGCGCCAGGACTGGATCGACGGCGGCTACACCAAGCCGTACCTCATCACCGAGGGCGGTCCCGCCGGCGAGTGGGAGGTCCCCAACGACGCCAACGGCATCCCGGACGAGCCGACCGACGTCCAGAAGGCCGACGGCTACACCAAGGCCTGGGGCTGCGTCACCGGCCACCAGGGCGTCGCCCTCGGCGCCACCCTCTTCCACTACGGCCTCGAACACGACTTCGGCGGCGTCTGGTTCAACCTCGTGCCCGACGGCCTGAAGCGCCTCTCGTACTACGCCGTCAAGAAGGCCTACACCGGCTCCACCACGGGCGACAACACCCCGCCGGTCATCACCAACATGACCGTCACCCCGGCGTCCGCGGCCCCGGCCGGACGCGAGTTCACGGTCCGCGCCGACATCCGCGACCCCGACGGCGATCCCGTCACGCCCAGGATCTACCTCAGCGGGAACTACGCCAACGGCGACAAGCGGCTCGTCGACGCGCAGTACCGCTCCCTGGGCAACGGCACCTTCGCCGTCACCGCGCCCGAGAAGCTCGGCGTCTGGAAGGTCTACGTCCAGGCCGAGGACGGCCGCGGCAACGCCGGCATCGAGACCAAGTCCGTCAAGGTCGTCGCCCCGCCCGTCGCCGGCACCAACATCGCCCTCGGGAAGCCCACCACCGCCTCCTCCGCCCAGGCCTCCTACGGCGACTGCCCCTGCCCCGCCTCCAACGCCACCGACGGCAACACCGCCACCCGCTGGGCCAGCGACTGGAGCGACCCGCAGTGGATCCGGGTCGACCTCGGCTCCGTGCGCTCCTTCAACCGCATCCAGCTCGTCTGGGACCCGGCCTACGCCAAGTCCTACGAGGTCCAGGTCTCCGACGACGGCAACACCTGGCGCACCCTCCACACCACCACGACCAGCAACGGCGACATCGACACCGTCGAGGCCGGGGCCACCGCCCGCCACGTGAGGCTCCAGCTCACCGCGCGCGGCACCGGCTGGGGCTACTCGCTCCACGAGTTCGGCGTCTACGCCTGACGGCGCCGAACACCCCCATGACGGGTGGCGGGGCCCGCCGCTCGGCCCCGCCACCCCGGCACCACCGCACGGGAAACCAACACACCGGTCGCGCGGCGCCCCCGCGCGACCACCCCCACGGGCAGGAGAACCCCATGAGAGCGAGTCCGAAGCGGCTCTCCGCACTCCTCGTCGGCACGGCCCTCGTCGCCGGTGTCCTCGGCATCGGCACCGTGGCCTCGGCCACGGACCCGGACGGCGGCGTCCCGCCCGCCGTCGCCGCGGCCGTCCACCACACCGGGCACCTGATGGCCGCCTCCACCCAGGCCTCGGGCGACGACGCCGACGGCGACGGCTACATCCCGGCCGTACCGCAGGTCACCGGCGTCACCCCGTCCACGGCCACCCCGCCACCGGCCTACCACCACGAGTTCCAGGCCGGCTGCGCCGTCACCCACACCGCGCCGGACGACCCGATCGTCTACCCGGGCCAGTTCGGCAAGTCCCACGACCACACGTTCATGGGCAACACCTCCACCAACGCGGCCAGCACCACCGGCTCGCTCTACGGGGGGAACACCACCTGCAAGGCGCCCGCGGACGCCTCCGCCTACTGGATGCCCTCGCTGTACAAGGGCGACCAGAAGATCCTGCCGGTGGGCCCGCAGGTCATCTACTACAAGGCCGGCGTCACCGACTACCGGAGCGTCCGCCCCTTCCCGAAGGGCCTCCGCTTCGTCGTCGGCAACCCGATGCAGACCGCCCAGGAGTTCCGCGCGCACAAGGGCTTCGTCGAGGGCTGGGAGTGCGGTGACAGCTTCTTCAACACCGACTTCCCGGCGAGCTGTCCGAGCCGGCCCGACGTCCAGCTGAACCTGCGCATGCAGGCCCCCAGCTGCTGGGACGGGAAGTACCTCGACACCCCGGACCACAAGAGCCACATGGCCTACCCGGTCGTCAAGCCCGGCACCAACGACAACATGTGCCCGGCCTCCCACCCGGTCGCCCTGCCGATGATCGAGTTCAAGATGGCGTGGCCGGTCAACGGCGACATGAGCCAGGTCCGCCTGGCCAGCGGTCGCGGCTACTCCTTCCACTACGACTTCCTCAACGCGTGGGAGGAGCGCACCCTCAAGGCCCTGGTCGACCACTGCATCGTCGGCGGCCTGCAGTGCGACACGCGGGGCTTCGACCTGTACCGCCCCGAGCGCGGCGCGGTGCTGAACGCGGACCACCGCCTGCCCTGACCCGACACCCGCACCCGACACCCGCACCTGATCCGCGTACGGCCCGGACGCCCGCCACGGCGTCCGGGCCGTGCCCGTGTGTCCTCCCGGGCGGGTGATCCAGTACCCCCCGGGCGCCTTTTACGGGACAATCCTCGGTGAGCCGTACGCCCCCACCGGAAGGCTCGTACCCCATGACACGCACCCGTCGCACCCGCCTCGCCGCCGCCGCCGCGACGGCGGTCCTCACCGCCCTCGGCTGCGGGCCACTCCCGAACGGCACGGCCGGCGCGTCGACGGCCCCCGGCACGGTCCGTGAGCCGTCGGCCGCGCCTCCCGCCGCTTCCCCCGCCGAGCCGTCCCCCCCGCCCGTCCCCGAGGCCCGGCCGCGCCGCGCCGAGCTGGACATCCCCTCGATCGGGGTGGCGGACCTGCCCGTCCTGCCGTACGAGGGCACCAGCGACGACCGGGCCGGCACGCGGATCCAGGACCGCGGAGTGGCGGCGAGCCCCCACGGCGACCGGGGCGGGGTCGGGCCGGGCGACACCGGCAACTACCTCGTGACGGCGCACCGGCTCTCGGCCGGCGGGCCGCTGCGCCTGCTCCCCGAGGTCGAGGAGGGCGACACGGTCGTCGTGACCGCCGACGACGCCGTGTACGAGTACCGGATCGTCGACACCCGCTCGACGTCCTTCCGGTCCGCCGCGTCCCTCGCCGAGCAGCGCGCCCCGGTCCCCGGGAAGCCCGGCGAGGAGCCCACCCGGGCGATGATCACCCTCTCCACCTGCGCCACGCCCGAGGACGACGCGGCCGGCAACCACTGGCGGGACGCCCTGGGCAACCCGGAGCACCGCATCGACAAGATCGGCGTCCTCGTCGCCACCCGCCCGACCGCGAACGGCTCCGCCGGTCCCGCGGCGTCCCCGTGACGCGCGCGGCCCCGGGGCGCTCAGACGCCGGCCAGGCGGTCCTCGTGCGACGGCAGGGTCTCCTCCCCGGCCGCGCCCCGGACCACGAGGACGGCCGTCGTGTCGTCGTCGAGGCCGTGGGCGCCGTGCCGGGCCAGGTCCTCCTTGAGGAGGTCCGGGATCCGGTCGGCCGGCTCGGCCGCCCAGCCGCGCAGCCGCCGCTCCAGGGGGTAGAAGGCGCCGCGTCCGTCCCTGGTCTCGCTGACCCCGTCGGTGAACATCAGCATCCGGTCGCCGGGAGCGAACGGCACCTCGTCCACCGTGAAGGGCGCGTCGACCGGAACCGGCAGGTGGATCGGTACGGAGGGCGAGGACAGCTCGACCGTGCGCACGACCGGGCCGCGCTGGACGATCGGGGCCGGATGGCCGCAGCTGAGGAGCCGTACGACCGGCTCGTCGTCGGGGATCTCGGCGAGCAGGACGGTCGCGAAGCGGTCGGCCGCCGTCGACTCCGGCGCCCGCTCCGCGTAGCGGGCCATGCTCGCCTCCAGGCGTTCCGCGATCGCGGGCAGGTCGGGGGCCGTGTACGCGGCCTCGCGGAAGGAGCCGAGCAGCAGTGAGGCGGCCTCCACGGCCGCGAGTCCCTTGCCCTGGACGTCCCCGAGCATGATCCGTACGCCTCCCCGAACCTTCAGGGCCTTGTAGAAGTCGCCGCCGACGTGCGCGCCGGCCGCGGACGCCTCGTACAGCAGCCGCAGGTCGACGCTGCCGAGACGCCGGGGCAGCGGGCGCAGCACCGCCCGCTGGGCGGCCTCGGCGACCTCGCTCACCCGGCGCAGCTCGACCTCCCGCCGCCTGCGGGCCCGGCTGGTCAGGGCGGCGGCCAGGGTGACGACGGCCAGGACCGTCTGGCCGGCCAGGAGCGCGGGGAAGAGCCGCTCGCCCCGGCCCAGGTCGAGCAGCGTGGTCGCCCCCATCGCCAGCGCTCCGACCGCGAGCGTGCCGCGGGCGCCCCAGGTCACCGCGGCGAGCGCGGGGGCGGCGACCAGGAAGCGGTCGAAGCGCTCCTCCGGCGCGGTGAGGACGTCGGCGAGGGGAGCGGCCGCCAGGACCAGGAAGGGCAGCGCCCGACCGAGGAGGTACCCGAGCTCCGCCGGCCGGCGGAGGACACGACGGACCGCGCCGACCGGACGGACCGCGCCGACCGGACGGGCCGCGCCGGTCGTACGGCCCGGCCCGGTCGTACGGCCCGGCCCGGTGGGGCCGTCCGTCCCGGCGGGATCGACCGTCCCGGTGGTGCCGCCCGCTCCGGCGGAACCGGCCGGGTCGGCGCGATCGCCGGGCGGGAGCCCCTTCGCGGCACCCCCGGGCCGCCTCGTGTCCACGGATCCGTACACCTCGCCGCTCCTTCCCGTGTCTCCGGGGCCGTCGCGCATGGCGCACGGCCGTCCCGGCCAGCTTCCCCCCGGCACGGCCCCGGCGGCAGGTACCGGAGGTCCCCGGGTCCGGGACCTTCGGCCCGGGACCCCCGGCCCCGCGCGCACACCCGGACCGTGCCGTCGCCGGCGGGGGCGGAGAAGCCGGCGTGCGGGGCGGCGACCGGGGACGGGAAAACGGCCCGTCGCGTTCTCCGCCCCGGGAACCATTCGCCGCGCCGCGCACTACTCCTGAGGTCGGACACGATCGTGCCCCGGCGGAGGATTCGCCCAACGTCCTTGTGGGGGAGGGTTCGTGAGACTCATTCACCTCCCTCCCGCAAGGACCTGACCCACGGTGAGAAACAGGCGAACAGCATCCCTCGTGGCCATGGGCGTCGCCGCGGCGCTCCTGCCCGCCCTCACACCCGCCGCCTCCGCGGCCGCCCCGCAACTCCGCCTCGCCGCCGACCCCCTGGCGCAGTACACGCAGCAGAAGCCGAGCTGGAAGCGCTGCGACGCCCAGGGGCCGGCGAACTTCGAGTGCGCGACGATCAAGGTGCCGCTCGACTACGGCCGTCCGGACGGCGGGAAGCTCGACGTCGCGATCTCCCGGACGAAGGCGACCAGCGCCGAGGACCGGCACGGCGTCCTGCTCCTCAACCCGGGCGGCCCCGGCGGCACAGGCCTCGACATGCCCCTGTACCTGGCGTCGCAGCTGCCGGACTCGGTGAAGAAGCGGTACGACCTGATCGGGTTCGACCCCCGGGGCGTCGGCCTGAGCTCCCCGGTGGGCTGCGGCCTCAACGACGACGAGCTGGACTGGCAACGCCCGTACAAGGCCGAGACGTTCGACAAGGACGTCCGGCGGGCCCGGACCGTCGCCGAGAAGTGCCGGAAGAGCAACGGAGCCGTACTGCCCCACCTCAGCACCCGCAACACCGCGCGCGACATGGACGTGATCCGCGCCGTGCTCGGCGAGAAGAAGCTCTCGTACCTCGGCTACTCCTACGGCACGTACCTGGGCGCGGTCTACACGCAGCTGTTCCCGAAGCGGGCCGACCGGTTCGTCCTGGACAGCGCGGTCGACCCCGAGCGGGTCTGGCGGGGCATGATCCAGGTGTGGGCGGAGGGCGCGGAGCCGGCGTTCACGCGGTGGACCGAGTGGACCGCCGCGCGGAACACCACGTACAAGCTGGGCCGCACCCCCGCCGAGGTCCGCGCGACCTTCTGGAACCTGGTCGCCGGGGCGGACAAGAAGCCGATACCCATCGACGGCCTGCTCCTGAACGGCGACGACATCCGCTCCCTGCGGGTCATGTTCTTCTACGTGGAGGACGCGGCCCAGACCGTCGTCCTGCTCAAGGAGGCCGCCGAGGGCAGGGCCCCGGCCCCGGGCGCGACGCTTCCGCTGCGGGTCCCGCCGGCCGCTCCCGCCCCGTCGTCGTTCGCCCGCGCCGTCCCGTCCGACAACGGGGACGCGGGCTTCTGGTCCGTGGTGTGCGCCGACACCCGCGCCTGGCCGCGCGACCCGGAGCAGTACCGCCGCGACGCGATCCGGGACAAGGCGAAGTACCCGCTGTACGGCGACTTCGCGTCCCACATCAAGCCGTGCGCGTTCTGGGGGCAGGGCGCGGAGCCGGCGACGAAGGTGAACAACACCGTCCGCGCGCTCGTCCTGCAGAACGAGTGGGACCCCCAGACGCCGCTGGTCAGCGGGAAGGGGATGCGCCGGGCGCTGAAGGGCTCCCGGATGGTCACGGTCCTCGACGGCCTGGGCCACGGCGTCTACGGGACCAGGTCCTGCGCCGACAAGTTCGCCACCGCCTATCTGGTGACGGGCAGGCTGCCGGTCGTGGACGTGTCCTGCCGGACCCCGGCGGGCCGGAAGCTCGACGGCCTGCGCCTCCCGCCGTCGGCGTCCCCGGCGGTCCCGGGCCTTCCGGCCGCCCCCGGCCTCCCGGGCCGGCAGGACCGCTTCTGACGGCTTCGGGCCGGTCCCTCACGGGCGCCACCGACGACGAGGCCCCTCGCCCGCCCGGTTCTCCCGGGCGGGCGAGGGGCCTCGTGCGCGGGTCACGCCAGGTCGAAGAGCTCCGTGAGGACCGCCCGCAGCGTCTCCTCCGGGTCCTCCACGGCCTCCTCGGAACGCCACGCGACGAAGCCGTCGGGCCGGACGAGGACCGCCCCGCCCTCCGTGACGCCGTGCAGCTCCGCCCAGTCCGCGCCGTCCTCCGGGACCAGGTCGGCGTCCGGCCCCTCACCGATCCGGTACGGGACGAGCGGCACCGGGAGGCGGTCCGCGACCCGGGCCGCCGCGGTGTGCCACGCGCCCGTGCCGCCCGCCGAACTCAGCAGCACCGGGAACCGCTCGTACAGGTCGAGGGCGGAGATCCGCTCGCCGGACCGGTCCAGCCACAGGTGGGGCGACCGGGACCCCGGCTCGCCCGTGAGGCGCAGCGCGTCGGGCACGACCGGCAGCGCCCCGTCGGCGCCCAGGACCGCGCCCCGCGGGTAGCGGTGGCCCAGGACCACGTTCAGGATGCCGCCCTTCCGGCCCGCCGGGCCGGCACCGGGGTCCGGCGCGTACCCCGGGTGGCTGTGCTCGACCGAGCGTGACGAGGCGCGGGCGCTAGTCGCCTCCGCGACCGGGCGGCGCTCCGCGTCGTAGGACGCGAGCAGGCCGGGACCGGCCCAGCCGTCCAGGACGGCGGACAGCTTCCAGGCGAGGTTGTGGGCGTCCTGGATGCCGGTGTTGGAGCCGAACGCGCCGGTGGGCGGCATCTCGTGGGCCGAGTCGCCGGCCAGGAACACCCGCCCGTCCGCGTACCGTTCGGCCGTCCGCTCGGCGGCGTGCCAGGGGGCCCGGCCGGTGATCTCCACGTCGAGGTCCGGCACGCCCACGGCCCGGCGGATCTGCTCCCGGCACCGCTCGTCGGTGAACTCCTCCAGGGTCTCGCCGCGCTCGGGGTGCCAGGGCGCGTGGAAGACCCAGCGCTCCCGGTTGTCGACCGGCAGGAGGGCTCCGTCGGCCCCCGGGTCCGTCAGGTAGCAGACGATGAAGTGCCGGTCGCCGACCACGTCCGCGAGACCGCGGGAGGTGAAGGTGACGCTCACGTTGTGGAACAGGTCGCCGGGGCCGTTCTGCCCGATGCCGAGCCGCTCGCGCACGGGGCTGCGCGGGCCGTCCGCCGCGATCAGGTAGTCCGCGCGGATCGTGGTGTGCTCACCGGTCTCCCGGCTCTTGACCTGCGCGGTCACCCCTTCGGCGTCCTGCTCGAAGGACATCAGCTCCGTCGCGTACCGCAGGTCCCCGCCCAGCTCCCCGGCGCTCTCCCGCAGCACGGGCTCCAGGTCGTTCTGGCTGCACAGGCACCATTCGGCGGGGCTGAAGCGGGCGAGTCCGCCGCCGGGGTCGATCTCCCGGAACAGCCACTCGCCGGCGTCCCCGACGAGGCTCGGCGCCTGGAGGATGCCGTTGTTGCGGGCCAGGACCGACGCGGCCTCCCGGACGCGCTGTCGCACCCCGGCGCCCCGGAAGAGCTCCATCGTGCGCACGTTGTTGCCGCGTCCGCGCGGGTGGATCGAGGTGCCGGCGTGACGCTCGACGAGCACGTGCGGCACGCCGAGGCGGCCGAGGAACAACGAGGCGGACAGTCCGACCAGAGAGCCGCCGACGATGAGGACGGACGTGCGGACGTCCTCGCCGGACCCTTCGCATCGGTTCATCGAGTGCCTCCAGCGTCACCTGTGACGCGAGTCGGGGGTGGGATGGAGATCCATGCCCTGGGACGGCCGCTTCGTGCGTTCGGGGCACCCGAATGACGCGCGGTTCACTCATCCGCACCGTGGGAGTCGCGCGACTCCCGGGGACGCGCTGACGATCGGCACAGGACGACCCCTGCCCCCGCGGCACGGCGGTCTCCTCCCGGCTTCCCCGGAGCGGGTCCCCGAAGGAAACTCCCGAAGAAAGAAGAGGTGCGCCGGATGACCGTTTCGGCACGTGTCTCGCAATCGGCGTTCGACGGCTCCAGGCTGCGCGTGATCCTGCTGCTCGACCTGTACGAAGGGGCCCAGCAGCAGTTCCTCGAAGCGTACGAGCTGATGCGCAAGCAGGTCGCCGCCGTCCCCGGACACATCAGCGACCAGCTCTGCCAGTCCATCGAGAACCCCTCGCAGTGGCTCATCACCAGCGAGTGGGAGAGCGCCCCGCCCTTCCTCGCCTGGGTGAACAGCGAGGACCACGTCGAGGTCGTCAAGCCGATGCACAGCTGCGTCCGGGACACCCGGTCGATGCGCTACAGCGTCCTGCGGGAGACCGGCGGCGGCCGTCCGCTCGCGCAGGACACGGCGGGGGCGGGCCTCCAGGTCGCGGCCCGGGAGGGCGACGGGGTGGCGCGCCACGCCCTCACCTTCACGGTACGGCCGGGCTCGGAGTCGAAGGTCGCCGAGATCCTCGCCGGCTACGACTCGCCCCGCGCCCAGGTCGACGAGACCACCCGGCTGCGCCGCACCTCCCTCTTCATGCACGGCAACCGCGTCGTGCGCGCGGTGGAGGTGGAGGGCGACCTCCTCGCGGCCCTGCGCCACGTCGCCCGCCAGCCCGAGGTGCGCGCGGTCGAGGAGGCCCTCAACCCGTACCTGGAGCAGGAGCGGGACCTGACCGACCCCGAGTCGGCGCGGGTCTTCTTCACCCGGGCGGCGCTGCCCGCCGTGCACCACGTGGTGGCCGACCGGCCCGCCCCGGCCGGCCTGCGGCGCCACGCCCTGTACTACCCGGCGAAGGAGGGCCGCGGCATGGAACTGGCCCGGCTGCTCGCCGAGCAGGACGCCGCCGCGGCCGAGGAGCCGGACAACCCGGTGTACGGCAGCACCGTCTTCCACCGCGACGACATCGTGGTGCGCCTCGTCGACATCACCGGCGACCTCGACCTCGACCCCGTCGCCTCCCTCGGCCTCAGGGGCCCCGGGAAGGCCGAGGAGCTCGAACGGCTCCTCGACGGCGCCGCGATCGGCGTCGAGGGCTCCCTGACGACGGACCGCAACCTCAACCGGCTCCTGTCGCACGCCGACATGCTGCCCCTCACCGACCGCACCTCGGCGGACTCCTGACCGACGGCCGCGGCCTCCCGCCCGGACGCCACCGCCCCACCCGGAGGTTTCACCCATGCCCCACCAGCAGCCCCTCATCGTGAGCCTGGACGAGACGGAGCCCAACCGCAGGCGCGGAGGTGACCTGCGGGCCATGCTCACGCCGGCCGCCGTGGGCTCCACCAGCGGCTTCATGGGCCTGGCCATCGTCAAGCCCGGCGAACGCATCGGCGAGCACTACCACCCGTACTCCGAGGAGTTCGTGTACGTCGTCTCCGGCGCCCTCGAAGTGGACCTGGACGGCGAGACGTACGCCCTCCGGCCCGACCAGGGGCTCCTGATCCCGATCGACGTGCGGCACCGCTTCCGCAACGTCGGCGACGAGGAGGCCCGCATGGTCTTCCACCTGGGCCCGCTCGCCCCGCACCCCAGCCTCGGCCACGTCGACACCGAGGAGACGGCGGCCGCCCCCGTCGGACCGCAGCTGACCGTCGGCGGCCCCGGCCAGGTCCCCGAACGCACCGGGGCCATCGAGTGAACCGGCGCGTGGCCGTCACCGGGATCGGAGTGGTCGCCCCCGGCGGCACCGGCACGGCGGCGTTCTGGGACCTCCTCTCCGAGGGCCGCACCGCGACCCGCGGCATCACCCTGTTCGACCCGGCCGGCCTGCGTTCGCGCATCGCCGCCGAGTGCGACTTCGACCCGCTGGCGCACGGCCTCGACCCCGAGCTGAGCCTGCACGCCGACCGCTACATCCAGTTCGCGGCGGTCGCGGCCGGGGAGGCCGTCCGCGACTCCGGGCTCGACACCGACGCGGAGGACCCGTGGCGGATCGGGGTCTCCCTGGGCAGCGCCGTCGGCGGCACCACCCGGCTCGAACACGACTACGTCCTGGTCAGCGCGGGCGGAGAGCGGTGGGACGTGGACCACCGCGCCGCCGACCCGAAGCTGCACCTGGCGTTCTCGCCGAGCACGCTCGCCTCGTTCGTCGCCGAACGCTTCGGCGCCCGCGGCCCGGTGCAGACGGTCTCCACCGGCTGCACCTCCGGCCTCGACGCCGTCGGCTACGCCTTCCACACCATCCAGGAGGGCCGGGCGGACGTGTGCATCGCCGGGGCGTCGGACTCGCCGATCTCCCCGATCACCATGGCCTGCTTCGACGCCATCAAGGCGACCTCGCCCGACAACGACGACCCCGCGCACGCCTCCAAGCCCTTCGACGACCGCCGCAACGGCTTCGTCATGGGCGAGGGCGCCGCGGTCCTCGTCCTGGAGGAGTACGAGCACGCCCGGGCCCGCGGCGCGCACATCTACTGCGAGATCGGCGGCTACGCCACCTTCGGCAACGCCTACCACATGACCGGTCTCACCGGAGAGGGTCTGGAGATGTCCCGGGCCATCGACAGCACACTCGACCAGGCCAGGCTCGACCCCACCCGGATCGACTACGTCAACGCGCACGGCTCGGGCACCCGGCAGAACGACCGCCACGAGACCGCCGCCGTGAAGCGCTCCCTGGGCGCCCACGCGTACGACACCCCCATGAGCTCCATCAAGTCCATGGTGGGACATTCGCTCGGGGCGATCGGCGCGATAGAGGTGGCCGCCTGCGTCCTCGCCCTCCAGCACCAGGTGGTGCCCCCGACGGCGAACTACGAGGTCCCCGACCCCGAGTGCGACCTGGACTACGTGCCGCGCACCGCCCGCCCCCGGAAGCTCGCGAACGTGCTCTCCGTCGGCAGCGGCTTCGGCGGCTTCCAGTCCGCCGTGCTCCTGACGGAACCGGCAGGGAGGACACGATGAGCACGGAGCAGCCCAGGCGCGCCGTCGTCACCGGCATCGGGGTGATCGCCCCCAACGGCCTGAGCGCCGACACGTACTGGAAGTCCGTCCAGGAGGGCATCGGCGTCCTGGACCGGATCACCCGCGAGGGGTGCGAGCACCTGCCCCTCAAGGTGGCGGGCGAGGTCCGGTCCTTCGACGCCTCGACCCTCATCGAGGACCGCTTCCTCGTCCAGACCGACCGGTTCAGCCACTACGCCATGGCGGCGGCCTCGCTCGCCCTCGACGACGCCGGCCTCGGCCGGGACGCTCCCGAGGACCCCTTCTCCATCGGGGTGGTCACCGCCGCCGGATCCGGCGGCGGCGAGTTCGGCCAGCGGGAGCTCCAGAAGCTGTGGGGCCAGGGCTCCAAGTTCGTCGGCCCGTACCAGTCCATCGCCTGGTTCTACGCCGCCAGCACCGGCCAGATCTCCATCCGGAGCGGCTTCAAGGGCCCGTGCGGCGTGGTCGCCAGCGACGAGGCGGGCGGCCTGGACGCCCTCGCCCACGCCGCCAGGGCCGTACGGCGCGGGACGGGCGCGATGGTCGTCGGCGCGGCCGAGGCGCCTCTCGCCCCGTACTCGATGGTGTGCCAGCTCGGCTACCCCGAGCTCAGCACCGTCGAGGAGCCCGACCGGGCCTACCGCCCCTTCACCGCCGGAGCCTCCGGCTTCGTGCCCGCGGAGGGCGGCGCCGTGCTCGTCGTGGAGGACGAGGACCGCGCCCGGGACCGGGGGACGGCCGTCCGCGCCGTCGTCGCCGGACACGGTGCCACGTTCACCGGAGCCTCCCGCTGGGCGGAGTCCCGGGAGGGGCTCGCCCGCGCGATCCGGGTCGCCCTCGACGAGGCCGGCTGCGCCCCGGAGGAGATCGACGTCGTGTTCGCCGACGCCCTGGGCGTGCCGGAGGCGGACCGCGCCGAGACGCTGGCGCTCGCCGACGCCCTGGGCGCGCACGCCGCCCGCGTGCCCGTCACGGCGCCCAAGACCGGGATCGGCCGCGCCTACTGCGGGGCCCCCGTCCTGGACGTCGCGGCCGCCGTGCTCGCGATGGAACACGGCCTGGTGCCCCCCACCCCGAACGTGTTCGACATCTGCCACGACATCGATCTGGTGGTGTCGCGCGCCCGCCCCGCCGACCTGCGGACGGCCCTCGTCCTCAGCAGGGGCCTCATGGGATCCAACGCCGCGCTGGTCGTGCGCCGCGGCGACGAGACCGCCCGGTAGCACCGGGCGGGAGAAGGAGAGCAGACATGAGCATCACCGAACTGACCTTCGAAGAGCTGGCCGCGCTGGTCAAGCAGTCGGCGGGCGTCACCGTCGCCCCCGAGGACCTCCGCAACGCCGCGGACGTGCCCTTCAGCGCCCTCGGCGTCGACTCGCTCGGCCTGCTGGGCATCGTCGGCGAGCTGGAGAACCGCCACGGCGTGGCGCTCCCGCCCGACGCGGAGCGCAGCAAGACCCCGGCCGACTTCCTCGGCCTCGTCAACAGCACCCTCACCACCGGAGTCTGACGTGTCAGGACACACCGACAACAGCATCACCATCGACGCGCCCCTCGACCTCGTCTGGGACATCACCAACGACCTCGAGAACTGGCCCTCCCTCTTCAGCGAGTACGCCTCCGTCGAGGTGCTCTCCCGCGAGGGCGACACGACGACCTTCCGCCTGACCATGCACCCGGACGAGTCCGGCAAGGTCTGGAGCTGGGTCTCGGAGCGCACCCCGGACCGCGCGCGGCGGACCGTCACCGCCCGCCGCGTCGAGACCGGCCCCTTCGCCCACATGGACATCCGGTGGGAGTACGAGGAGACCCCGGCCGGCGTCCACATGCGCTGGGTCCAGGACTTCGCGATGAAGCCGGACGCCCCGGTCGACGACGACTGGATGACCGACAACATCAACCGCAACTCCCGCACCCAGATGGCCCTCATCCGGGACCGCGTCGAGCAGGCCGCACGCGAGCGCCGGCCCGCCCCGGTCCTCTCCGACTGAGCCGTCCCAGGAAGGACGCCCGATGCACCACGCCCTGATCGTCGCCCGCATGGCGCCCGGCTCGGCGCCCGCGATCGCCGACGTGTTCGCCGCCTCGGACGGCGGCGAGCTGCCCCACCTGATCGGCGTCTCGCGCCGCAGCCTCTTCCAGTTCGGCGACGACGTCTACCTGCACCTCATCGAGTCCGAGCGGGACCCGGCGCCGGCCATCGCGAAGCTGACCGGACACCCGGAGTTCCGGGACGTCAGCGACCGCCTGGCGACGTACGTCAGCGCGTACCACCCGGAGACCTGGCGCAGCCCCAAGGACGCCATGGCGCAGTGCTTCTACCGCTGGGAGCGGGACACCGTCTCCTGACCGGACCCGAGGCACGGGAAACCCGAAGGCCGCCGGCCCCGCGAGAAGCGGAGCCGGCGGCCTCGGACTTTCCCCCGTCAGGAGGGGGCCGCCCCGGTCAGGCGGGAACGGTGCACTCGAAGGCGTGGAGGTACGCGTTCACCGGGCGGACCTCGCCGACGACCAGCCCCGCGTCCGTCAGCCGCTCGACCATGCTCGCCCGGGTGTGCTTGGCACCGCCGACGTTGAGCAGCAGCAGCAGGTCCATGGCCGTCGTGAACCGCATCGAGGGCGTGTCGTCCACGAGGTTCTCGATCACGACGACACGGGCGCCGGGCCGCGCCGCCCTCCGGACGTTGGCCAGCGCCCTGCGGGTGCTGTCGTCGTCCCACTCCAGGATGTTCTTGAGGACGTACACGTCGGCCTCGACCGGGATGTCCTCGCGGCAGTCCCCGGCCACGACCCGGGTCCGGGAGGCGAGCGCGCCGCCCGCCCGCAGGCGCGGGTCGGCGTTCTCCACCACGCCCGGCAGGTCGAGCAGCGTGCCCTCCAGGGCGGGGTGCCGCTCCAGGAGGCTCGCCAGGACGTGCCCCTGGCCGCCGCCGATGTCCGCGACCGACACCGCGCCCGCCAGGTCGAGCAGCTCGGCCACGTCCTGCGCGGACTGCCGGCTGGACGTGGTCATGGCCCGGTTGAACACGTACGCGGACTCGGGCGCCTCCTCGTTGAGGTACGGGAAGAACTCCCTGCCGTACACCTCCTCGAAGACGCTGCCGCCGGTGCGCACCGCCTCGTCGAGCTTCGGCCAGACGTCCCACGTCCACGGCTCGGTGCACCACAGGGCGATGTACCGCAGGCTGTGCGGGTCGTCCTCGCGCAGCAGCCGGGACATCTCCGTGTGCGCGAAGGTGCCGTCGGGCCGCTCCGCGAAGATCCCCTGGCAGGCCAGGGCGCGCAGCAGCCGGCGCAGCGTCCGCGGCTGGGCCCGCACCGCCTCCGCCAGGTCCTCCACGCTCGCGGGCGTGTCCTGGAGGGCGTCCGCCACGCCGAGCCGGGCGGCCGCCCGCACGGCGGCGGCGCACGCCGCTCCGAAAACGAGCTCCCTCAGCCGCATGGGCGGCGGGGGAGCGGGGTCGACGGTCCTCACCGGGTCAACGGTCGTCATCTGTCGCCTGGCCTTCTCTGTTCGTGCCTGTGGGGGAGTGGGGGGGAGGGGGAGCGGGGTCAGCACATGCCCGCGGGCTCGGAGACCCCGCAGGTGTTGCCGCGGAAGGTGTTGCCCGTGCCGGTGTCCCGGTGGGCCAGGTCGGCCGTGCCGTTGCGGAGCACGACGTTGTCGCGGATCTCGTTGCGCTCGTTGAGGGCGCCCACGAAGCTCTTGAACAGCACGATCCCGCCCGACAGGGGGGAGGTGCCCTTGTTGTCCTCGACCCGGTTGCCGGCCACCAGCGTCTCCTCGGCGCCGGTGAGGACGATGCCCGAGCCCTGGAGGAAGGGAAGGCGGGGGGTCTTGGGGCAGTACTTGTTGTTGGCGTGGACGTGGTTGTGGCGCAGCCTCATCGCCCCGGCGCGCGGGGTGGACTCGTCGCCCACCACGAACACCGCGGCGCAGTTGCCGGTCGCCTCGTTGTGGTCGACGGTCACGTTCCGCAGCCGGCGCACGGTGAGGCCGATGCGGTTGCCGGACAGGTGGTTGTGGCTGATCTCCGTACCCCTCGTGTCGACGGCGCCCTCCTCCGTGTCGGTGGTGTTGGACACGAAGAGGCCGGCGTCGCCGTTGTCCCGGGCGGTGTTGTGGCTGAGCACGGAGCGGACGGAACGCTCCTGGGCGATGCCCCAGTTGCCGTTCTTCTCGGCGGTCACCGACCGGACCGTCAGCCGGTCGGTGCGGGACGCCCACAGGCCGTTGCGGGCGAAGTTCCGGAGCGTCAGGGAGCGCACGGTGACGCCCTCGACGGGGCGCTGGGCGGTGCCGGTCACACAGACGCCGTGACCGGCCACGGCGCACGTACCGGAGGCGGCCTTGCCGGGCACGATGACGGTGGGGGAGGCGGACGAGCCCCGGAGGGTCAGGTTCGACGTGGTGATGGTGACGCTCTCGCGGTAGGTGCCGGGGGCGAGGACTACGCTGTCCCCCGGCCGCGCCGCGTCCACGGCCTTCTGGATCGATTCGCCGGGCTTCACCCGGTGCACGGTCCGGGAGGCGGAGGCGGAGGCGGAGGCGGCCTCGGGGGCGGAGGGCGGGGCGGCGCCCAGACCCGTGGTCGCGGCGGCCACGGCGCATGCCACGAGGGCGATCTGTCGTTTGGTCATACGGCGAAGCTATGAGCGGGCCCACCGCCCCGCCACCGCTGATCACCCGGCCGGGCTGCCCGTCCCCCGAACGCCGACACCACCGGCCGGGCTGCCCGTCCCCCGAACGCCGCCCCCGGCCGGACCCCGGCCCGTGGCTCCGCCGGAAGCGGGCGCGGCGGGCCGGGCGTCCCCTGATCCGCCGTCGGCCCTCACCCGTTCGCCGTCCGGGCGGAATCGCTCCTGCCGTCCCGGTCCACCGTCGTGACCTGCGGTGACGGCGCCGCGGACGGCGGCCGGGAGGGCCGACCGGGCGACAGGGCCGGGCGCCGCTCGCGTTGCGACGGCCGGCGGAGGGCCGTTCCCTCGTGCTCGGAGCACAGCACAGGAGCCGTACGGACGAGCCGGGCGGCAGCCGCTCCCCCCGAGGAGAAACCATGCGTCTCGCCCGTACCGGTGCCACGGCCGCCCTGATCGCCGCCGCCCTGGTCCTGCCCGCCCCCGCCGTCCTGGCCGCCGACGGCGACACCACCGTCACGACGGCCGGGGACGTCCGCGTCGACCCGGGGACGGCGTCCCCCGGCAGCACCGTCACCGTCAGCACGACCGCCTGCGGCAAGGAGACCTACGGCAAGGGCGAGTCCGAGGCGGGCGGGAAGTTCCACCTCCTCCCGGGCGACCGGAAGGGCGTCCTGACGGGCGAGTTCCGGCTGCCCGAGGGCGTCGCCTCCGGGACGGACACCGTGACGCTCAAGTGCCCGCCGCGGAAGAAGCTGACCACCACGTACCGGATCTCCGGCCGTCCGAACGGCGCCGTCGAGGCCGGCTTCGGCGGGACCGCCGGCAAGGAGGCCGAGTCCCACCTCGGCTTGCTCCTCCTGGGCGCGGCCGTCGTGGGCGGGGCCCTCAGGATGCGCCGCCGCACCGCGGGCGCGGGGGGCCGGGCCTGACGCGCACCGGCGGCCCGCGGCCGCGTTGGGCCCCGTCGCCCAAGCCGCTCGTCTGGGCCGCGCTCGCCGGTTCGCTGCTGCTCGTCGACGCCATGGGCGGCCACGGCACTCCGCCGCCCGCGGCGGGGGGACGGCCGCAGGAGGTGCGGGCCGCCGTACGGGACGCCCCCGACCGCCCCGGCCCCGCCGCCGCCCCGCTTCCCGCGTCGGATCCGGTACGGGTCCGGATCCCGGCCATCGGGGTCGACGCACGTCTGATGCGCCTCGGCCTGGACGAGGAGGGGAGGCTGGAGCCGCCGCCCCCGAACCTTCCGGCCCTCGCCGGCTGGTACGCCCGCGGGACCCCGCCCGGCACGCCGGGGACGGCCGTCCTGACGGGCCATCTGGACACCGCCGCCGGCCCGGCCGTCTTCCACCGGCTCGGCGCCCTGACGCCGGGCGCCGGGATCGCGGTCGAGCGCGCGGACGGCCGCACGGCCCTCTTCACGGTCGACGCGGTCGAGGAGTACGCCAAGGACCGTTTCCCCGACGACAAGGTCTACGGCGGTTCCGGCCGCCCGGAGCTGCGCCTGATCACCTGCGGCGGCGACTGGTCCGGCGACACCGGCTACCTGGCCAACACGGTCGTCTACGCCACGCTGACCGGCGTGGCGTAGACGACCCGTACGGGCCCGGGCTCACTCGAAGAACTTCAGGCTCCAGCCGGTGTCCGTGTCCGCGCCCGGGACGCCGGCGCGCCGGTAGGTGGTGCCGCCCCACCAGCAGAAGCCGCCGGTGTACCAGTAGCGGTTCTCCCAGGCGTACGGCGTCCCCTTCGGCACCGCGTGGAACATCAGAGGGAACGTCGGACCGGCCGGCGGGCTGGTGGCGATGTCGCCGTCGAGCAGGACGAAGCTGTGGTGACCGGGGCCGTCGACGTGCAGCGTCGGGTCCCAGCCGGACATCATGGTGTCGCGGTGGGAGCCGAAGAGGCAGCCGTTCGACTTGTACCAGTCCCACACGTACGTCGGGTCGCCGCCGGCCCGCAGCCGCAGGTCGGCCAGGCAGTACCGGTCGCTCCAGCTGCCGTTGGCGGAGTACACGACGTGCAGCTGCCCGTTCGGGTCCTTGATCGCCTCGGGGGACTCGTTGATGTACGGGTTGCCGACGACCCGCTCCCAGGGTTCGCGCGGCTGCGAGATGACGTACCGCGCCCCGGTCGGGGTGGCCGGGCCGCTCATCCGGGCGATGTAGAGGTTCTGCTCGACATCGGTGTCCCCGGCCCAGCCGGACCACACGAACCAGCGCTGCCCGCCGAAGGTGAACAGGGTGCCGTCGATGGCCCACTTGTCGTCGGGCAGGGCGAGCTTCGTCTCCGCCGTGTACCCGCTGTCCGGGCTCGCCGAGCTGATCACGTACATCCGGTGGGCGGCGCCCCGGCCGGCCGTGAAGTAGACGTGGTAGCGGCCGCCGTCGCGGACGATCTCCGGGGCCCACACCTCGCCGAGGTTCCGGCCGTCGGTCCAGATCCGGCGGGCCGGCGCGGTGGCGAGCCCGGCCGTCGACGAGGCCTGGCGCACGTCGATGCCGTTGCCGGTCGACTGCACCGCGACGTAGGTGCCGCCGACCCGCAGGACGCTCGGGTCGGCGGCCCGCAGCGAGGTCTGTCCCGCCTCGGCGGGGGCGGCCCCGGGCAGGGCGGCGACCAGGGCGAACAGCAGGGACAGGGCCAGGAGGAGTGCTCCGGAGGGGCGTCGTGCACGTTTCATGGGGGCTCCCGACGGGACGGGCCGACACGTTTTACATCGATGTAATCCAGCGTCCGCAGCATCCCGGTTGGCGGTGAGCATGTCAATATGGGAGCGCTTGCGCGGGGGCGCGAGGCTGTGTGCGGAGGTGTGCGGAGGTGCGCGCCCGGCGTGACAGCGCGACGGAAAATGTTTGTTTCCTTTCGGTTGCTGGGTGATTCCGTTCGGAACTGTTTCCTGTTAGGTTCCTCCCCACCTCGTCCGCCGCCGAGGACCGGGGCGCTCCGCCCCCGGGTCCGTCCGCTCGCGTTCCACCGGACGGGCCCTCGCCCGAGTCACCCGTCAACTCCGCACGGACCCCCGCACGCCGACCGGCCGGACGGCCCCGACGCGTGCGCGGACTCCGGGCGCCGTCCTGCCCAGGAGGAACCGATGCGACGCGTCGTCGCCTGCCTGGCGGCCCTGTTGACGATGGCCGGAGGCCTGCTCCTCACCGGAACCACCGCAGCCTCCGCCGCCGTCGTCCCCAAGACGCCGCCCCTGACCACCCCGTGGACCTCACAGGTGTCCACCACCAACCCCCTGCCCGAGTACCCGCGCCCCCAGATGACGCGGCCCGACTGGCAGTCCCTGAACGGCGAGTGGGAGTTCCTCAACCCGCCCGTCGACGCCTCCGGCGACGTCGACCGCAACGCGGCCCCGCCGTTCGGCCAGACCCTGCCCGAGCGCATCCTCGTCCCGTACCCGGTGGAGTCCGCCCTCTCCGGGATCATGCGCAACGACAACCGCGACCTGATGTTCTACCGGCGCTCCTTCACCGTCCCCCAGAACTGGTCGGGCCGCCGCGTCCAGCTCCACTTCGGCGCCGTCGACCACGAGGCCACCGTCTGGGTCAACGGCACCCGCGTCACGAGCCACAAGGGCGGCTACGACCGCTTCGAGGTCGACATCACCCCCCAACTGCGCGCCGGCGCCAACGAACTGGTCGTCCGCGTTTACGACCCCACCGACGGGCGCGGCGAGAAGCAGCCGGTCGGCAAGCAGACCAACAACCCCAGCGGCATCTTCTACACGCCCACCTCCGGCATCTGGCAGACCGTCTGGATGGAGCCCACCCCCGTCTCCTCGGTCTACTCGGTCGACATCAGGCCCGACCTCGCCACCGACACCGCCCGGGTCAGGGTCTTCACCCGCGGCGACGTCACCGGCCACACCGTCCGCGCCGAGGCCCTGAACGGCACCCAGGTGGTCGGCACCGCCACCGGCGGCTTCACCGAGTTCTCCGTACCCGTCCCGAACGCCCGCCGCTGGTCGCCCGACGACCCCTTCCTGTACGACCTCAGGGTCACCCTCCGCAACGCCTCGGGCGCCGCCGTCGACACCGTCACCAGCTACTTCGGCATGCGCGAGATCGGCAAGAAGCTCGTCGACGGCGTCATGCGCCCCACCCTGAACGGCGAGTTCGTCTTCCAGATCGGCACCCTCGACCAGGGCTTCTGGCCCGACGGCCTCTACACCGCGCCCACCGACGCGGCCCTCGCCTCCGACCTGCGGAAGCACAAGGACCTGGGCTTCAACATGGTGCGCAAGCACATCAAGGTCGAACCCGCCCGCTGGTACCACCACGCCGACCGGCTCGGACTCCTGGTGTGGCAGGACATCCCCTCCACCCAGGCCTTCGACGCCGACCGCACCCCGGCGCAGATCGCCCAGTTCGAGACCGAGGCCCGCGAGATCGTCGACGAGCACCGCTTCTCCCCGGCCGTCGTCGCCTACGTCCCCTTCAACGAGGGCTGGGGCGAGTGGAACCTCGACGACACCCGCCGGGTCACCACCGATCTGGAGAACTACGACCCCGGCCGGCTGATGAACGCCCACAGCGGCTACAACTGCTGTGCCTCCAAGGGCGATCCGGGCACCGGCGACATCATCGACTGGCACGTCTACACCGGCCCCGACGCGCCCCGGCCCTCCGCCACCCGGATCTCCGTCCTCGGCGAGTTCGGCGGCATCGGACTGCGCACCCCCGGCCACGAGTACAGCCCCAACGGCCAGTTCTTCGCCTACGAGCAGGTCTCCGGTGCGGCCCAGCTCAACGACCGGTACACCGGCATGGTCCGCGACGTGCAGGCGCTCATGACCACCAAGGGCGTCTCCGCCTGCGTCTACACCGAGATCACCGACGTCGAGGGCGAGTACAACGGCCTGCTCACCTACGACCGGCGGATCCAGAAGGTCGACACCGCCGCCCTGCGCGCCGCCCACGGCACGCTGATCGCCGCCTCCCGCAACCTCAACGCGACACCGGGCCACACCCTCGGCCACGTGCGCTCCTTCCGGGTCACCACACCCGGCTTCACCGACCGCCACCTGCGGCACGCCGACTCCCTGGCCCGCACCGACGTGCTGACCGGCGCCTCCGCCGACGGGGCCCGCCAGGACGCCTCGTTCCGCACGGTCGCCGGACTCGCCGACCCGCGCTGCCACTCCTTCGAGTCGGTCAACCTCCCCGGCCGCTACCTGCGCCACTCCGCGAGCCGCATGCGCCTCGACGCCGACACGGGCGGGTCGTTCGCGGCCGACGCGACCTGGTGCGCCCGCACCGGACTCGCGGCCGGCGGCACCTCGTACGAGTCGCTGAACTTCCCCGGCTCGTACCTCAGGCACTACGCCGACAACGTGTACCTCGCCCGCAGTGGCGGCCCCAACCCCTGGGACACGGCCTCCTCCTTCGCGGCGGACGCCACCTGGAACACGGGCGAGCCCGCGCTGTGGCGCAGCTCCGTCCTGCTGCCCACGGACGTGCGGCGCTCGCTGCGCGTCACCACCTGGGGCCACACCGACCGCTATCTGCGCCACGCCGACAGCCTCGCCCGGACCGAGGTCGTCAACGGGAGCAGCGCCGCCCTCCTGAAGCAGGACGCCACGTTCACCGTGCGGCGCGGCCTCGCCGACTCGTCCTGCTACTCCTTCGAGTCGGTCAACTACCCGGGCCGCTTCCTGCGGCACGCCGACAGCCGGGTGGGCACCGCCGCCGACGACGGCACCGCGCTCTTCCGGCAGGACGCCACCTTCTGCGCCCGGCCGGGCGTCGGCGGGACCGGCGTCACCTTCGAGTCGCTGAACGTCCCCGGCGCGTACCTGCGCCACTTCGACTCCGCCGTGTCCATCGCCTCGGGCGCCGGAAGCGGCGGCTTCGACCGCCCGCAGACGCTCACGGCCGACAGCAGCTGGGCGCTCGAAGCCCCCTGGGCGCCCTGACCGGCTCCCGCCGGTGAACGAGGAGCGGGTCCTTCCGGGCGCCACCGCCCGGAAGGACCCGCTCACTCACGTGCCGGCTACGGCTTCTCGGCCGTGTGCAGCGCGGCCACCTCCTCGGAGGAGAGCGCCCGGTCGAAGGCGTGCACCCGGTCGACCGAGCCGTTCCAGAAGTCGACGTTCCCGCCGCCCCACCTGGCACGCCCGACCGCGAGCGGACCGGCGCTCACGTCCGCCGGGCCGGGGGCCGCCGTCGCCGCGAGCGCGCCGTCCACGTACAGCCGGATCTCGTTCCTCGCGGTGTCCCGCACGCCCACCAGGTGGTACCAGCGGCCGAGTTCGGGCGTCGTCGCGTACCGGGCGCGGTTGCCGCCCGGGGTGCTGAAGGCGAAGGCGCCCTGCCCGTACTGGAGGTAGAACGGGTTCTCCCGGCGCCGGCCGTCCTGGCTGACCACGGTCGCGTAGTTGCCCGGCAGGGCGTCGAGCGTGGCCCACGCGGACACGGTGTAGCTCGTGGTGGTGTCGACGACGGGCCCGTCGGTCTGGGCGAAGTGGCCCTCGCCGTCGAACTTCAGCGCGCTGCCGTCGACACCCGGGGTCCACGCGGTGCCCCCGGTGAGGGTCAGCGGCCGGTTCTGGGGGCCGGAGTCCCGGGCGGTCGTGCCCGTGCCCTCGTCCAGGGACCAGGAGGCCCCGCCCTTCAGGGGAGCGCGCCGCCCGGCGGCCGCGCCCGCCGCGATCACCTCGCGGTTGATCTCGCGGACCCGGACCGGGTCGACCTTGATCTCCCGGCGGTCGTACGTGTAGAGGCCGTTGAGCTCGTTCTCCAGGTCGGAGATCTGGGTGTAGACGGAGCCGGACAGCTCGGCGCCGGCGGCCTCCAGGTAGAACTTCCCGGTGTTCTCGACGTACTTCCGGGTCAGCGCCTCCTTGTCGGCGACGCCGCTGTAGATCACGGTTGGGGCGCCGGGCCACATGTGGCCGGGGGTGCGCAGGGTGAAGCCGCCGTGCTCGCCGTCCATCGCGGCCCGGTGGTCCGGGTAGGGGGCGTCGGTGTTGTCGTAGTCGTGGTGGTCGAGGATGTCTCCCTTGCCCGAATCGCCCTTGGAGTTGCAGCAGTTGACCCCGCTGTGGGCGTTGACGACACGGGACGGGTCGGCCGCCTCCACGGCCTCGGCGATCCGTCCGGTCTCCTCCCGGTTCCACTCGCCCCAGCCCTCGTTGAAGACGATCCAGCCGATGACGGACGGGGAGTCGTGGCGCTGGCGCATCATCTCGCGGCCCTGGTCGACGAAGGCCCTGCGGCCGGTCTCGTCGGTGAGGTTCCCGGAGACGAAGTCCTGCCAGACCAGGAGCCCGAGCCGGTCGGCGTGGTAGAACCAGCGCTGCGACTCCACCTTGATGTGCTTGCGCACGGCGTTGAAGCCGAGCTTCTTGTGGGCCTTCAGGTCGAACGCGAGCGCCTCGTCGCTGGGCTGGGTGTAGAGGCCGTCCGGCCAGAAGCCCTGGTCGAGGGTGGCGAGGGAGAAGACCGGTTTGCCGTTGAGCACCAGCTTGGGGAAGCCGCCGACCTTCTCCACCGCGATCTTCCGCATGCCGAAGTAGCTGTCGATCCGGTCGGAGGACCCGCCGTCGGTCAGACGTACCTCAAGGTCGTAGAGGTACGGGTCGTCAGGGCTCCACAGGTGCTGTTCGGCGACCGGCAGGCGCAGCTCCTCGCCGGCGGGGCCGGTGGTCCGGCCGACGACCCGGCCGCGGGTGTCGCGGGCCACGGCCTCCACGCGCGCGCCGGCGGAGGCGCGGGCCGACTCGACCTTCACGGCCAGGGTGCCGGTGTCGATGTCCGGGGTCGTGACGACGTCGTCGATGGAGACGGGGGCGACGGGCTCCATCCACACCGTCTGCCAGATGCCCGAGGACTGGGTGTAGAAGATGCCGCCCGGGTCGGTGGACTGTTTGCCGGTCGGCTGGTTCGGGCCGCCGGTGTCGGTGACCGCGACGACGATCTCCTGCGGGCCCTTCGCCTTGAGCGCGTCGGTGACGTCGGCACCGAAGGCGTTGTAGCCGCCGGTGTGTTCGGCGACCTGCCTGCCGTTGACCCAGACGCGGGCCCGGTAGTCGACGGCGCCGAAGTTGAGCATCAGCCGGTCGCCCCGGCCCCCCTTGCCGGCCTTGCCGATCTTCCAGTCCTTCGGCACGTCCACGAGGCGCCGGTAGACCATGTGGTCCTCGTGCCGCTCGATCCCGGAGAGCTGCGACTCGACCGGGAACGGGACGGTGATCCGCTCGTCCAGGTCCTTGCCGAAGACCGGCGTCTCCCCGGCCCCGGCGCCGGCGAACTGCCAGGGCCCGTTGAGGTTCTTCCACCGGTCCCGCACCTGCTGCGGGCGCGGGTACTCCGGCAGCGGGTGCTTCTCGTCCAGCTCGTCGCCCCATACGGTGGTGAGCCGGTGGGTGGAGGCGTTGGACGCCGAGCGCAGGATCCGGGGCACGGTCTCGTCCCCGTTCCTCAGCCCGCCGAGGCCGTCGTAGTCGACGCGTACCCGCTGGCCCTTCTGGATCGGTTCCGCGAGGTCGACGAGGACGCTGTTCCGGTCGCCCGGGGCGACGCGGACCCTCTTGACCGGCATCGGGGTGGTGTCGGCCTCGACGGTGAGGTGCTCGGCCACCTTCTCCAGGCCGCCGACCCGGTGGTCGAACCGCAGCCGCAGTTGGCGCCCGCCCGCCGGGACGGTCGGGTCCACCGGGTAGACCTCGAAGTCGGCGGGCGGGGTGAACGCGGACTCCGGCACGAGCTGCTTGGGCGTCGTCGGCGTCGACCAGCGCAGGAACATGTTCGCGCCGCCGACGTCCTGGAACATCTCCAGGCGGAAGTCGTGCTTCTCGCCGGCCTTCAGGTGGAGGGGTGCGCTGGTCTGCTCGCGGTCCCAGTCGGGCACCCAGTGGTCGATGACCGGCTCGCCGTCGACGAAGAGCCGGAAGCCGTTGTCCCCGATGCCGTGGAAGGTGTAGTCGCCGGTGACCGGGGCCTCGATGCGGCCGGTCCAGCGGGCGGTGGTGTGCTCGGACCGGCCGGTGAGCGCCTGGAAGGTGCCGGTCAGGCCGGAGAAGTCGATCCGCGGGTCGAGGGAGACGCCGCCGAGCTCGGCGAAGTCCCGCGCGCCGGGCGCCGACATGCTGAAGTACTCGCCCTTCAGGCCGTGCACCTCGACGGCGGCGTCACGGACGGACGGGGAGACGGTCGTGGGGGAGGAGGCGAGCGCGGCCGAGGCGGTGGCGGCCGGGGCGCCGAGGGGCAGCACCAGGGCCACGGCGGCGAGCAGCGCCCACGTTCCGGTTCGGGATCGGGATCGGGTTTTTCGTCGTGTCATCGAATCTTTCCTCGGGGAGAGGGGAGTCGGAGCCGGACCCGGACCCGGACATGACGGTGGAGCGCCCGGCGAGGAAGCGCGTTCGCCTCGGGGGGGGCGCGGGGCCCGGCGGTCGCCGCAGGGCGGCGCACGGCCCGCCCGTACACCGGCACGGGGTGCCGACGGGGGCGTACGGCCGCCATTCCAACGTTGGAAATCGCGTGCAGCCGAAATGACAACACGCGGTGCGGGGGCTGTCCAGACCCCGGACGGAGCGGCGCCGACGACCCGTCACCCGGCGCGCCGTTACGGCCGCTTCGTCTCCGGGACTCATTCCGGAAACGTTGCCCCCGGCCTCTTGCAGCGCTCGCCGGAGCGCGGTTATAACGTTGTAAAGGCGAAGCGGCCACCCCCTCGGACGGTCGCTCCGGGCCTTGATGTTCCCAGGTCGGGGCCTTGATCCAGAGCGATCGAGGCCGTCGCCGGCCGTGCACCGAAGGTCCGCCGGCCCATCGCGGCGGACCGGCTCCTCTTCCCGCCCCGCGCGACCGCACGCCACTCGGCGGTGCTGTCCCCCCGCCAAGGAGTGTCCTTCCGATGAACCTTCTGTCGACCCTTCCGCGCAGATCCCGCACGCTCTCCGTCGCCTGCGCCGTCGCCGCCTCCGCCGCGCTCGCCCTCTCCGGCTGCGCCAAGTCGGAGACCGCGGACAACGCGGGCGGCGACAGCGGCCGGGGCGCCCAGACGGTCCGGACGCCGACCGCGTCCGCCGCCGGGGAGGGCTGCACCCTCACCTCCTACGGCGCGCCGAAGCTCGACCTCGAGAACGCGATCGTCGGCTTCTCCCAGTCGGAGAAGGAGGCCAACCCCTTCCGCATCGCCGAGACGCGATCCATCAGGGACGAGGCCGCCAAGGTCGGCGTCAAGAAGCTCCTCACCACCAACGCGCAGTCCCAGCTGTCCAAGCAGATCAGCGACATCCAGGACATGCTCGCCCAGGGCGCCCAGTTCCTCATCGTCGCCCCGCTCAACTCCGACGGTCTCGAGCCCGCCCTCCAGGCCGCCGCCGCCAAGAAGGTCCCCGTCCTCACCATCGACCGCAAGATCAACGCCACCGCCTGCAAGGACTATCTGGCCTTCCTCGGCTCGGACTTCGTCGAACAGGGCAAGCGGGCCGCCGACGCGATGGTGAAGGCGACCGGCGGCAAGGGCAAGGTCGCGATCCTGCTCGGCTCCTCCGGCAACAGCGTCACCACCGACCGCACCAAGGGCTTCGTCGACCAGGTGAAGGCCACGGCTCCCGGCCTGGAGATCGTCGCCCAGCAGACCGGCGAGTTCGCCCGCGACAAGGGCCAGCAGGTCATGGAGCAGCTCATCCAGTCGAAGCCCGACATCACGGCGGTCTACACCGAGAACGACGAGATGGCCCTCGGCGCCGTCACCGCCCTCAAGGCGGCGGGCAAGGCCCCCGGCAAGGACGTCAAGGTCGTGTCCATCGACGGCACCCGCAACGCCGTCCAGGCCCTGGCCAACGGCGAGTTGAACGCCGTGATCGAGTCCAACCCGCGCTTCGGCCCGCTGGCCTTCGCCACCGCGCAGAAGTTCTACGCCGGCGAGGGCATCCCCGAGGACGTCATCATCTCGGACCGCTCCTACGACCCGGCCAACGCCGAGGAGTCCCTCGGCGGAGCGTACTGACGCGAGGCGGGTACGGGCGCGAAGCCGGTACCGACGTACGACCGGTACGGCACGTCCTCCGCACCGCCCCCCGATCCGTACGGGCCGGTGCCGTGGTTCCGGCGGGAACCCCGGCCCGGTCCGTACGCCCACCGGCCCGGGCCACGGCCCGGCCGCGGGGCCGCCCCGCCTCCCCGCCCGCGGCGGTCTCGCTCACCGCCGCACGGCGACGGGGGCGGCCCCGACCCTTCTTCACGATCCCTCTCCGGAAGGCCACGTTCATGGCACCCCCCGAAACGGCGGCGTCCGCGGCGAGCGGCACCGCGCTCCCGGTCGCCCCGACGGCCGCGCCGACGGTGCTGGAGGCCCGCGGCGTCGGGAAGCGCTTCCCCGGCGTGGTCGCCCTCGACGACGTCTCGTTCACCCTCCGCGCCGGCGAGACCCACGCCCTCGTCGGAGAGAACGGCGCCGGCAAGTCCACCCTCATCAAGGTGCTCACCGGCGTGCACCGCCCGGACGGCGGCGAACTGCTCCTGTCGGGACGGCCGGTGCGGTTCGCCCGCCCCTCCGAGGCGCAGGAGGCCGGCATCTCCACGATCTACCAGGAGGTGAACCTGGTCCCTCTCATGAGCGTGGCCCGGAACATCTTCCTCGGCCGGGAGCCCAAGAACCGCCTCGGCCTCATCGACTTCGCCCGGATGCACACCGAGGCCGCGGAACTCCTCGGCGGCTTCGGCGTCACCGTCGACCCCCGCAGGCCGCTGCACACCCTGGGCATCGGCACCCAGCAGATGGTCGCCCTCGCCCGGGCGGTCTCCGTCGAGGCCCACGTCGTCGTCATGGACGAGCCCACCTCCTCCCTGGAGCCGCGCGAGGTCGAGACCCTCTTCCACGTCATCGACGACCTGCGCCGGCGCGGCATCGCCGTGGTGTACGTCAGCCACCGCATGGACGAGCTGTACCGGATCTGCGACCGGGTCACCGTCCTGCGCGACGGCCGGCACATCCACACCGGGCCGCTCGCCGAACTGGACCGCGTGCGGCTCGTGTCCATGATGCTGGGCCGCGAGATCTCCGAGGTGCGCCGGCACGGCGTGACGAGCTTCGGCGACGAGGGCCACGACGTCACCCGCGAACCCGTCCTGACCGCCACCGGCCTGACCCGCCGTCACCAACTGGACGACGTCTCCCTCGCGCTCCGCCCCGGCGAGGTCCTCGGCCTCGGCGGCCTGCTCGGCTCCGGCCGCAGCGAGACCGCCAAGGCCCTGGCCGGCGCCCTGCCCCTGGACGCGGGCGAGGTCCGCGTCGGCGGCACGCCCCTCGACCGCCTCTCCTCCGCGAGCGCGATCCGCGCCGGGATCAGCCTGCTCCCCGAGGACCGCAAGGCCGAGGGCATCGTCCCCGGCCTGTCCGTCCGCGAGAACATCGTGCTCGCCGCCCTGCCCCGGCTCTCGCGCGCCGGCGTCGTCTCGCGCGAACGGCAGGACCGCGTGGTCGACGTCTTCATGAAGCGGCTGCGGATCAAGGCGTCCAGCCCCGAGCAGAAGGTCGGCGAACTCTCCGGCGGCAACCAGCAGAAGGTCCTCCTGGCCCGCTGGCTCTGCCTCGAACCGAAGGTCCTGCTCCTGGACGAACCCACCCGGGGCATCGACGTCGGGGCCAAGGCCGAGGTCCAGGCCCTCATCGACGAACTCGCGCGGGAAGGCCTTGCCGTCCTCCTGATCTCCTCCGACATCGAGGAGCTGGTCGAGGGCGCCGACCGGATCGTCGTCCTCAGGAACGGCGCCGCGGCCGGCGAACTGGTCGGCGAGAACGTGTCGGAGGAGGCCCTGCTCGCGGCCCTCGCCGACCACGCGCCGCCCGCCGGAGGGCCCGATCCCGTACCCCTCGTGAAGAACCCCGAGCCGAACGACCTCACCGCACCCGCCGAGCCCACCGCCCTCACCCCACCCACCGCACCCACGACCCTCACCTCACCCACCACCCTCACCGCACCCACCACCCTCACCCCACCCACCGAATCCCCCGACCCCACCGCACCGGGCGCCCCGGCCACCCCGGCCGCCGAGGAGGACCCCCGATGACCACCCAGGCCACCGCGGCGCCGGCCCGCGCCGCCGGGACCCGGCCGAACGCCGCCGCGTGGTTCCAGGAGTACGGCGTGTACGCCGCCGTGGCCGCGCTCCTGCTGTTCAACGCCCTGTTCACCGACCACTTCCTCACCGCCGACAACCTCCGCACCCAGCTCGTCCAGGTCGCCCCGATCGTCATCGTGGCCCTCGGCATGGCCCTGGTGATCGGCACCGAGGGCGTCGACCTGTCCGTGGGCTCCGCCATGGCCCTGGCCACGGCGCTGCTGCCGCTCTACCTCGGCTACGGACTCGTCCCCGCCCTGCTCGTCGCCCTCCTCGCGGGCGCCCTCGTCGGCGCGGTCAACGGCACCCTGGTCTCCGTGGTGGGACTGCAACCCATCGTCGCGACCCTGGCCCTGTTCGTCGGCGGGCGCGGCCTCGCGCTCGTGATGGCCGACGGACAGCTCAAGCAGATCGTCAACCCCGACCTGCTCGCCCTCGGCACCGGCAGCCTCCTCGGCGTCCCCCTGGTCGTGCTCGTCGCCGGGGCCCTGGCGCTCGCCGTCGCCTTCCTCGTCCACCGGACCACGTTCGGCCGCCAGGTCGTCGCCATCGGCGGCAACCGCGCCGCCGCCACCCTGGCAGGACTGCCCGTGAAGCGCGTCCTGACCGGGGTCTACGTCCTGTGCGGCGTCCTCGCCGCCCTCGCCGGAGTCCTCGCCACCGCCCGTCTCACCGCCAGCGACCCGTCCTCGCTCGGCACCCTGATGGAACTCTCCGCCATCACCGCCGTCGTGGTCGGCGGGACACCGCTCAGCGGCGGCTCCGTCCGCGTCCTCGGCACCGTCGCGGGCGCCCTGCTCATGCAGCTCCTGCGCGCCACCCTCGTCAAGCACGACCTGCCCGACTCCACCGCCCAGATCGCCCAGGCGGCCATCATCGTCGCCGCCGTCTACGTCGCACGGGAGCGCCGATCCCGATGAACCCCATCCCTTCCCCCAGCGCACCGGGGACGGGCGCGCCCTCGCCCGCCGGCGCGGCGAAGACCGACCGCGCGGCCACCGGCGCCTCCGCCCCCGAGCGCCTCCTCTCCCTGGTCCAGCGCCAGGGCGTACTCGCCGTGCTCCTCCTCGTCGTGCTGATCGCCTCCTTCGCGTACCCCACCTTCCCCACCCTCGACAACGCCCGCGGCGTCCTCGTCCAGGCCTCGTTCCTCGCGATCGTGGCCCTCGGCATGACCCTGGTGATCATCACCGGCGGCATCGACCTGTCCGTCGGCTCCGTCTTCGCCCTCGGCGGCGTCCTCGCCGCCTGGGCCTCGCAGTGGGGCATGCTGCCGGCGCTCCTCGTCCCGCTCGTGGTGTGCGGCGCGATCGGTCTGCTCAACGGCCTGCTCATCGCCCGCGCCGGCATGGCGCCCTTCATCGTCACCCTCGCCTCGCTCCTGGGCGCGCGCGGACTGCTGCTCGCCCTCACCGACGAGGGCGCCACCACCCACCTCGTGCCCAAGGACTCGGCGTTCGCCGCGCTCGGCCAGGGCAGCGTCCTCGGCTTCGGACACCCGATCCTCGTCGCGCTCGCCCTGTTCGGCGCCGGCGGCGTCGTCCTCCAGCGCACCTCCTTCGGACAGACCCTCTTCGCCGTCGGCGGCAGCGGCGACGCGGCCACCCTCATGGGGCTGCCCGTCGCCCGCGCCAAGGTGACGGTGTACGTGCTCAGCGGCCTGCTCGCGGGCTTCGCGGGCGCCCTCAACGCGGCCCGCCTCTCCTCCGGCGTCACCATCATCGGCACCGGCATGGAACTCGACGCGATCGCCGCCGTCGTCATCGGCGGCACCCTCCTGGCCGGCGGGGCCGGCTCGGTGAGCGGCACCCTGTGGGGCGTCCTGCTGCTCGCCGTCATCCAGAACCTCATCAACCAGATCGGCTCGCTGAACTCCTCGTACCAGTCGGTGGTCAGCGGAGGCTTCCTGATCCTCGTCGTCGTGGCACAGCGGTACGTTTCACGGAGCAGAAGAACGCTCTGACGCCGGAGACCACCCCATCCGGACCATCCGGACCACCGGACCGCCCGGTCAGAGCCGAACCAGAGGAGTTCCGTGGGCGTCAGCCTCAAGGACGTCGCGCAGCGGGCCGGCGTGTCGATCAAGACCGTGTCCAACGTGGTGAACAACTATCCCCACGTCACCCCCCAGATGCGCGCCAAGGTGCAGCGGGCCATCGACGAGCTCGGCTACCGTCCGAACCTCACCGCCCGCCACCTGCGCAAGGGCCGCACCGGCATCATCGCCTTCGCCGTGCCCGAGCTGGGCAACCCGTACTTCGCCGAGCTGGCGGGCGCCGTCATCGACGCCGCCGCCCAGCACGACTACACCGTGCTCGTCGACCACACCGCCGGACTGCGCGAGCGGGAGCTCCTGGTCTGCCAGGAGTTCCGCTCCCACGTCATCGACGGCCTGATCCTGAGCCCCATCCACCTCGAGAACGACGACCTGCTCGCCCGGCAGGAGACCTCGCCGCTCGTGCTGCTCGGCGAGCGCGAGTACGAGGCGCCGTACGACCAGATCGCCATCGACAACGTGGCCGCCGCCCGCAGCGCGGTCCGGCACCTCCTCGACCTCGGCCGGCGGCGGATCGCCTTCCTCGGCTCCCGCACCGGCCGCGAACGCCAGCCCGCCCACCTGCGGCTTCGCGGCTGGCGCGAGGAGCTCACCGCCGCGGGCGTCGAGCCCGACGAGAACCTGGTCGTCGCCACCGACGGCTACGGCCGCGGCGACGGGGCCGCGGCCATGGCGGAGCTCCTCGGACGGGGCGCCCGGCCCGACGCCGTCTTCGCGTACAACGACCTGATCGCCCTCGGCGCGATGCGCACCCTCGCCGAACGCGGTCTGCGCGTGCCCGGGGACATCGCCGTGGTCGGTTTCGACGACATCGAGGAGAGCCGCTACGGGGCGATCGGCCTCACCACCGTGTGCCCCGACAAGCAGGCCATCGCCCGGCACGCCGTCGACCGGCTCGTCGAACGCCTCGCGGGCGGCACCGTCACGGAACCCCGGCGCATCCGACCCGGCTACCGGCTCGCGGTCCGCGAGTCCACCGGCGGCGCCCACACGGTCGCGCCACCCCGCGGGGGAGGGGACGCGGCCTGACCACCGGGGCGGACACCGGCCACACGGCCCGCCCCGCCTCACCGCCACGCCCGGCCCCGCCCCACGCCCCATCGCCCGGTCCCGCCCCGAACCGACACGTCCCCTCCACCCACCGTCCCGAGGACTCCCCATGCCCCGACCCACCGTCCGTCACCGGCCGTTCGGCACCACCCCGGAGGGGGAGGACGTCACCCTCTGGCGCCTCGAATCCCCCTCCGGCGTGTACGCGGAGATCCTCACCTACGGGGGCGTCCTGCACGCCCTCGGCGTCCCCGACGCCACCGGCCGCACCGGGAACGTCGTCCTGTCGCTGCCCACGCTCGACCGGTACGCCGAGAAGAGTCCGTACCTCGGGGCGCTGATCGGCCGCTACGCCAACCGCATCGCCCACGGCCGCTTCACCCTCGGCGGGACGGTCCACCGGATCCCCGTCAACGACCGGGGCCACGCCCTGCACGGCGGCCCCCGGGGCTTCGACGGCAGGGTGTGGGAGGCGACGCCCTTCACCGAGGGCGACACGGCCGGGCTGCGCCTGCGCCTGCACAGTCCCGACGGCGACATGGGCTTCCCCGGCGCGCTCGACGTCACCGCCGTGTACGCGCTCGACGCCGTCGGCACCCTCGCCCTGGACTGCGCGGCCGTCACGGACCGCACGACCGTCGTCAACCTCAGCCACCACGCGTACTTCAACCTGGCGGCGGACGGCGGGGACGTCCTGGACCACACCCTCGGGGTGGACGGCGCCGGATACCTGCCCGTCGACCCCGACGGCATCCCCCTCGGCCCGGTCTCGGACGTCACGGGGACCCCCTTCGACCTGACCTCCCCGCGCCGTCTCGGCGACGGCGTCCTGGCCGACGGCGACGAGCAGGTCCGCCGCGCCGGCGGCTACGACCACTGCTGGGCGCTGTCCGGAGGGGAGGCGGGGGAGACCGCCGCGCCGCGCCGGGCCGCACGGCTCACCGCCCCGGGCGGGACGCGTGCCATGGAGGTGTGGACGACCGCTCCCGGACTCCAGGTCTACACGGCCAACCAGCTCGACGGCACGCTCACCGACCCCGAGGGCCGCCCGCTGCCCCGCCACGGGGCGGTGTGTCTGGAGCCCCAGCACTTCCCCGACGCCCCCAACCGCCCCGCGTACCCCAGCCCGGTACTGGAACCGGGGACCACCGGCCGGCGCCGCACCGAGTTCCGCTTCCCCGGAGCGGCCCGCTAGCGCCCCGGGGATCAGACCTCCGGGGGCTTCTCGGTGACCCGCGTCCCCGGGTGGGCCAAGGCGAACAGGAAGGCCACGGCCAGCGCGATCGCCATGCCGTGGAAGACCCACTGGTTCGCCTCGGCGAAGTCCATGCGGATCGCGTCGCCCGCGCCCCGGAGCGTCTCGGCGACGCGCCCGTCCCCGGTGGGCGCCCGGCCGTCCGGATGGCCGGTGACCGCCTCCGCGACCCTCCCGGCCGTCGGCCCGGGATGCGAGTACTGAGCCGTCGTGGGGGCCGGCCCGGGGTGAGCCGCGTCTCACCCGCCCCGCACGACCTTGCTATGCAACTCGTTGCATAGCAGGATCGGGCGCATGGCGCTCGACCACGCGATCCTCGTGTCCCTGCTGGAGAAGCCCGGATCCGGCTACGAGCTGGCCCGGCGCTTCGAGCGGTCCATCGGATACTTCTGGACCGCCACCCACCAGCAGATCTACCGCGTGCTCAAACGCATGGAGAGCGACGGCTGGATCGACGTCCGGGACGTGCCCCAGCAGGGGCGCCCGGACAAGAAGGAGTACTCCGTCGCCGGGCCGGGCCGGGACGCGCTCTCCGCGTGGCTGCACGAACCGATCGAGCCCGAGAGCGTGCGGCACGACCTCGCGGTGAAGATCCGGGGCGCCGCCTTCGACGACCCGGCCGCGCTGACCGGCGAGGTCGAGCGGCACCGGAAGGCGCACACGGACCGCCTCGCCCACTACCTCGCGGGCGAGACGCGCGACTTCGGGGAGCCGGGCGCGGAAGGCACTCCGGACCCGGCGGCCGGCGGTCCGCTCGACGCGGAACGCGAACTCCAGCACGTCGTGCTGCGGGGCGGCATCGCGTACGAACGCATGATGATCGCCTGGCTCGACGACGTCCTCGCCACGCTCGCCCGCTTCGGGACCGGGCGCTGAACCCGGGGCGCCCCCACATTCCACACCACCACCCCTACCCCTCGTCACAAGCCGGAAAGGCGGACGTCATGGCCGACCCGCTGCTGTTCAACCCGCACACCTACGACCCGGCGCACTTCGACCCGGAGACCCGCCGGCTCCTGCGCGCCACCGTCGACTGGTTCGAGGCGCGCGGCAAGCGCCGGCTCATCGAGGACTACCGGACCCGCGCCTGGCTCGGCGACTTCCTCGCCTTCGCCGCGGAGGAAGGCCTCTTCGCCACCTTCCTCACCCCGTCCTCCGCCGCCGGGGAGGACGAGGGCGACAAGCGCTGGGACACCGCCCGCATCGCCGCCCTCAACGAGATCCTCGGCTTCTACGGCCTCGACTACTGGTACGCCTGGCAGGTCACCATCCTCGGCCTGGGCCCGGTCTGGCAGAGCGACAACGCCGCCGCCCGCGCCCGTGCCGCCGAACTCCTCTCCCGGGGCGAGGTGTTCGCCTTCGGCCTGTCGGAGAAGACGCACGGCGCCGACATCTACTCCACGGACATGCTGCTCACGCCCGACGGCGGGGACGGCTTCCGCGCCACCGGCTCCAAGTACTACATCGGCAACGGCAACGCCGCCGGGCTCGTCTCCGTCTTCGGCCGCCGCACCGACGTCGAGGGCCCCGACGGCTACGTCTTCTTCGCCGCCGACAGCCGCCACCCGGCGTACCGCCTCGTCAAGAACGTCGTCGACTCCTCGAAGTACGTCAGCGAGTTCCGCCTGGAGGACTACCCGGTCGCCGCCGAGGACGTCCTGCACACCGGCCGCGCCGCCTTCGACGCCGCCCTCAACACGGTCAACGTCGGCAAGTTCAACCTGTGCACCGCCTCCATCGGCATCTGCGAGCACGCGATGTACGAGGCCGTCACCCACGCGCAGAACCGCGTCCTGTACGGCCGCCCCGTCACCGCCTTCCCGCACGTGCGGCGCGAACTGACCGACGCCTACGTCCGGCTGGTCGGCATGAAGCTCTTCAGCGACCGGGCCGTCGACTACTTCCGCACCGCCGGCCCCGACGACCGCCGCTACCTCCTCTTCAACCCCATGACGAAGATGAAGGTGACCACGGAGGGCGAGAAGGTCATCGACCTCATGTGGGACGTCATCGCCGCCAAGGGCTTCGAGAAGGACACCTACTTCGCCGAGGCGGCCGTGGAGATCCGGAGCCTGCCGAAGCTGGAGGGCACCGTCCACGTCAACCTGGCGCTGATCCTCAAGTTCATGCGCAACCACCTCCTCGACCCGGCCGCGTACGAGCCCGTCCCGACCCGTCTCGACGCGGCCGACGACACCTTCCTCTTCCGCCAGGGCCCGGCCCGCGGCCTCGGCTCGGTCCGCTTCCACGACTGGCGCGCCGCCTACGACGCGTACACCCACGTGTCCAACGTCGCCCGCTTCCGCGAACAGGCCGACGCGCTCTGCGAGTTCGTCCTCAAGGCCGCCCCGGACGAGGAGCAGAGCCGCGACCTCGACCTGCTGCTCGCCGTCGGCCGGCTCTTCGCGCTCGTCGTCCACGGGCAGCTGGTCCTGGAGCAGGCCGCCCTCACCGGCCTCGACGAGGACGTCCTCGACGAGCTGTTCGCCGTCCTCGTCCGCGACTTCTCCGCGCACGCCGTCGAACTGCACGGCAAGGACTCCGCGACCGAGCAGCAGCAGCTCTGGGCGCTCGGCGCCGTCCGGCGCCCCGCCGTCGACGAGGTCCGCTCGGACCGCGTCTGGCGGCGCGTCGAAGCCCTTTCGGGCGCGTACGAGATGACGCCCTGACCCGTTCCCGCCCGTCACGCGGAAGCCCGCACGACCGACCTCCCCGGCCGGCCGTGCGGGCTTCCGCCGTTTCCCGGACTTCCGCCGTTCCCGGCGTACGGCCTAGTCGAACGGGTCGAGCGTCACGTACGCCTGCTGCGGGTTGCCGTCGTGCACCAGGGACTCGTGCGCGCCGACGTCGTCGAAGGCGAAGCCGTACGCCTTGCCGTCCGCCATCCGCTCGTGGATCGCGCGGGAGTAGTGGTTGGTCACCGCGTCCTTGTAGAAGCCGGCCGACGAGGCGTCCGGCTGGTTGGGGTTGGTGAGCAGGGTGGAGCGGTTGTAACCCGCGCAGAGCGTACGGGAGATGGGGCCGCGCACCTGGTCGTTCGGGGCGTCCAGGAGCTTGTAGCAGCCGAAGACGCTGTCCGAGTCGGGCTTCTGGAAGGAGGTGACGACCTGGCCGGCCCCGTTGGTGAAGTTCATGACGTTGCCCGAGACCCGCCCGTAGTACTTCACGGAGGGCTGGTTCGCGAAGGGCGTCACGGTCAGGGTCGACGTGGCGTACTTGCTCCAGACGCGGTTGACGTAGTCGTTCATCACGCCCGCCGGCAGCGCGCCGGCCTCGATGCCGTGGCCCGGGGCGAGCGCGCGCAGCACCGTGCCGTCGGAGCGGGTCTGCACGAGGCCGCCCCAGCCGCCGGGCTGGGCGCGCAGCGCGGCGAAGAAGCCCCGGTACCCGCCGGGCTTGAGGCGTCCGGTGTTCGCGACGGAGCCGTCGGGGCGCTTCACGCCCACCGCGTACGGCGCCGAGACCATGTCGACCTGGGTGCTGTTGAGCCAGAGGCCCGCGTCGTTGAGCGTGTACTCGGACCAGTTGAAGAGGATGTTCCTGTTGGGGTCGCTCGGGTTCTGGACCGCGGGCTGCACGAGCCCGCCCGTCGCCACCTTGAAGTTCAGCTTCTGGCCGTAGCTGAAGTAGACCCGGCCCGAGAACTTCGGCAGCCGGATCGTCATCGACTTCCCGTTGGCCGGACCGGCGATGGAGGCGTCGGGCGCGGGGCTCGGGACGGAGCCCCCGGCCGGCCAGGGGTGGAAGGTCCCGTTCGCGTCCGCCCACCCCTGCCGGCCGGTCGAGAGCTCGGTGCCGAGGTTGTAGACGTACACCTGCTCCCCGCGGCCGGAGTTGTTGGTGAAGGTGAGCGGGATGGTCGCGGGGACGGCGGCCTCGACGGGGTCGGAGGAGACGGCGACGGTGACGCCGGTGCCGGCCAGCGCGGCGGCCGCCAGGAGGGGTACGAGTCGAAGGCGCGTGCGCCTGTGACGTGCGGACACGTGGGGCTCCTCGGAGGTGGGGGGACTCCATGTGGGGGGAATCCGTGGGGACCGGGCTCTTGAGAGCGCTCTCAAGAGCGCTCCCAAGGATGGGAGGGTGAGGTGCGCCTGTCAATGGCCGCGACGGATCCGGGAGGCGGCCGGCGGAGCGCTCCGCCTCGCCCTTCCGATGGTCGGGCGACAGAATTTGATCGTTTTATTGCATTTCAGGTACGGCTATCGGTCGCTTTGTGCAACCGGAATGACCGGTGGCGGTTGTCCTTTCGGCAAGGTCACACGGAGAACCCGAACTGACTATGCTCACCGGTGTGTTGCGCCGCGCTCACAGCGAGTCATGAACGCCGTGGGCGCGCGGACGGAGTACGGCCGCGAAGGGAAGCGCCCGAAGGCGTGATTTCCGGAGCGATCCCCCGGGTTTCCGCCCGTCGGGTTTTCATCGGAGCACGCGTACACATGCCCGAATGAAGTCCGCCCTCGTCCCTTTCGGCGCACCGCGCCCCCACGGTCCGCTCATTCCAGACTTCTTAGGGACCCTTCTGATGGTTCGTGCAGGTTCGATTTCCAGATCCCGGCCGGCTCCGGTCGTCCGGGAATGGCTCCTCCCTCCGGGAGTTCTGGCGGGAGCCTCCGTGATCGCGCTCCTCCTTTCCCCTGCACAGATACGGACACCGGTCGCCTGGTGCGGTTTCGCCGCGGTCGTCCTGACGGTCCTCACCTCGGCCGGGACCGCCCGCCGGGTGCGGTCGGCGGAGGCGGCCCGCCACACACGGGCGCGCGCCGAGGCGGAGAAGTACTACGAGCAGCGCGAGGCCGCCCTGCTCGGACGGCTCGCCGACCAGCGGGCCACCACCGTCTGGCTCGCGGAGGAACTCCTGCCCGCGGCCGTCGCCCGGCTGAAGAGGGGCGACCCCGCCTCGGACATCCTGCGCGCCGTCGACTTCGGGAAGCACCTCGACAAGGAGTTCACCGAAGCGCTCAGGGGAGCCCTGCGGTCCCTCCTGGAGGCGGTCGAGGCCGAGGAGCACACCCGGGACGCCTCCCAGCGGGCGCTCGTGGCGGTCGCGCGCCGCGTCCAGGCGATCGTCCACCAGCTCGCCAAGGACCTGCACGCCATGCAGATCCTCCACGGCAACGACATCGTGGTCTCCCGAGGCCTCCAGGACGTCGACCACCGGAACGCCCTCATCGGCCGCCTCGCCGCCAGCATCGCGGTCCTGGGCGACGCCCGCCCCGGACGCCAGTGGTCGAAGTCGATCCCGCTCTACGACATCCTGCGCGGCGCCATGTCGCGCATCGTGGACTACCCCCGCGTCAAGCTGCAGGCGGTGGCGGAGGTGGCCGTGACCGGCCCCGGGTCCGAGCCGCTGATGCACCTGTTCGCCGAACTGCTCGACAACGCCACGTCGTTCTCGCCCCCGCACGCCCCCGTGGAGGTCACCGCCAACGAGGTGCCCTCCGGTGTCGTGGTCGAGATCGAGGACCGCGGCGTCGGCCTCACCGAGGAGGTCCGGCAGCGCGTCGAGCGCGTCATGGCCAAGTCGCAGCGGACCATCCAGCTGGCGAGCCTGGGCGAGGTGACCCAGCTCGGCCTGCCCGTCGTCAGCCGCCTCGCCCGCGAGTACGGCTGCGAGGTCCACCTGCGCACCTCCGCCTACGGAGGCGTACGGGCCGTCGTTCTCGTCCCCCGGAACCTGATCACCACGATGCCCCCGTCCGCCCTGAGGCCCAACGACTTCGCCCGCAGGCGCGCGACCGGCCCGACCGGCCCCGTGGGCGGTCCGCACCGGCCCGCCGGCGGCCCGCACCGGCCCGCGGGCGTTCCCGCCCGGCCCGCGCCGGTGCCCACGCCGACGCCCCCGCCCATGCCGTCCCCCGCCCTCGCCGCGGAGGCCGGCGAGGTCAGGAGGGCCCCCAAGGGCCTTCCGCAGCGGCGGCGCGAGTCGCCCGTCCCGATCCCGGTCGTGGTGACGGGCCCCACGCCCCCCGCCGTACCGGCCTCCTCCAAGCCGTCCCCCCAGCCCGGCCTGATGTGGGAGGCGTTCAACGGCGAGAAGAAGGCGGCCGCCGAACCCTTCCCTTCCCCCAGCGAGTCTTCAGATGAGGTTGAGTAACATGCAGCCACTGCCCAACATGGACTGGATGCTCACGGAGCTCGTCAACAGCGTTCCGTTCGTGCGCCACGTGGTCATCCTCTCGGCGGACGGACTGAGCATCGGGCAGGCGAACACGGCGCCCGACACCGCGGACGCCATCGCCGCCGCCTGCTCCGGCCTCCAGAGCCTGGCCCGGGCCATCGCCCAGATGTTCCCGCACGGCGACGGCTCGACGCGGATGGTCGGCATCGAGGCCGACGGGGGTTACTTCTGTCTGATGGCGGCCGGCCCCGGCGCCTACCTCGCGGTCCTCGCCGACCAGGAGGTGGACGCCGGACTGCTCGGCGACCGCATGCGGACACTGGTGGCCCGGATCGGCCAGCACATGACCAGCCCGCCCCGGCAGGACGTCAGGCAGGCGATGTGACATCGGAGAATCCGGGCCCCTGGAATGAAGGCAACCCCGTTCCGCTCTACGTCATCACCGGCGGTTCCGGTTCCTCGCCCAAGGGATTCAACCTGGTCACCCTCATCGTGGCGCGGGCCGCGCCCGACCCCTCGATGCAACCCGAGCAGGCGGCCATCCTCACGATGTGCGGCTACCCCCTCTCGGTGGCCGAGGTGTCGGCCTACCTCAGTCTTCCGTTCAGTGTCGTCACCGCGTTGCTCTCCAAGCTCGTCGAGAACGAACGGGTCGAGGCCATCGCACCCGTACCGGTGGCGGCCTACCCCGAACGCGGCCTACTGGAGGCGGTGATCCATGGACTACGCAAGCTCTGACACGCTCGTTCCCGGCCCGCGCGGCACCGACAAGCTGCTGCCGCACAGCGCCAGGGGCGTCAAGGTCGTGATCGTCGGCGGCTTCGGCGTCGGCAAGACGACCATGGTCGGGGCGGTGAGCGAGATCCCGCCCCTGACCACCGAGGAGACCATGACGCAGGCGGGCGTCGGGATCGACCACAACCCCGGCGCCGAAGGCAAGAACACCACGACCGTCGCGCTGGACTTCGGACGGATCAGCATCGACCAGGAGCTGGTCCTCTACCTGTTCGGCACCCCCGGGCAGGAGCGCTTCTGGTTCCTGTGGAACGGCATCTTCGAAGGCGCGCTCGGCGCGGTGGTCCTCGTCGACACGCGCAGGGTCGAGGTCTGCTTCGAGGTCATCACCCGCCTGGAGGACCGCCGCGTCCCCTTCGTCGTGGCCGTCAACACCTTCCCCGAGGCCCCGCAGTACCCCGTGGAAGAACTGCGCGCCGCCCTGGCCCTCGGCGAGTCCGTGCCCCTCGTCACCTGCGACGCACGGGACCGGGCGTCCTGCCGCGACGCCCTGCTCTCGCTGATGGACTACCTGCACACCCTCGTCGCCGCCCAGGAGACCGCATGACCTTCCCACCCGCCGGACACGACACCGCGCAGGCGGGCCGGATCCCGCCCCCCGGCTGCCCGGCCCACGCCACCGCCGGAACCGACGGGCCGACCCCGCTCTACGGCGAGGCGGCGGCCACGGACCCCATGGGCCTGTACGAGGAACTGCGGGCCGCCCACGGCCCGGTGGCGCCCGTCCTGCTCGACGGCGACGTGCGCGCCTGGCTCGTCCTGGGCTACCTGGAGAACCGCGACGTGGCCAGCCGCCCGACCCAGTTCTCCCGCGACCCCCGCGTCTGGCACGGCTGGCGGACCGGGGAGATCGACCCCGCCACCTCGCCGCTCATGCCGATGATCGGCTGGCGCCCCGACTGCGTCTGCGCGGACGGCGAGGAGCACCAGCGGCTGCGCGGCGCGGTCACGGCCGGCCTCAGCCAGTTCGACCACCGGGGCGTCCGCCGCCACATCACCCGCTTCGCCCACCAGGTGATCGACGGGTTCTGCGAGAAGGGCGAGGCCGAGCTGGTCGGGCAGTTCACCGAGCACCTGCCCATGCTCACCCTCATCCACCTCCTCGGCATGACGGACGAGGAGGCCCCCGAACTGGTGCGCGCCGCCCGGGACCTCTTCAAGGCCACCGAGACGTCGCTCGCCAGCAACGCCTTCGTCCTGGAGAGCCTCGAACGGCTCGTCGTCGCCAAGCGCGCCCACCCGGGGCACGACATCGCCTCCGCCCTGATGGCCCACCCCGCCGGCCTCACCGACGAGGAGGTCCAGCACCACCTGCGCCTCATCCTGCTCGCCGGGTACGAGACGACCGCCAACCTCATGTCCAACGTCCTGCGGATGGTCCTCACCGACCCCCGGTTCCGCGGTTCGCTGGCCGGCGGTCAGATGACCCTGCCCGAGGCCGTGGAGCAGGTCCTCTGGGACGAGCCGCCGCTGATGGTGTGCCCGGGCCGCTGGGCCAACAGCGACACCACCCTCGGCGGACAGGAGATCAGGACGGGCGACATGCTCCTCCTCGGCCTGGCGGCCGGGAACGTCGACGAGACGATCAGGCCGGACCCCGCGGCCCCCGTGCACCACAACCGGGCGCACCTGTCCTTCAGCGCCGGTACGCACGAGTGCCCCGGCCAGGACATCGGCCGCATCATCGCCGACGCCGGCATCGACATCCTGCTCACCCGGCTGCCGGACGTCGCCCTCTCCGTGCCGGAGGAGAGCCTCACCTGGCGCTCCAGCACCTGGGCCCGGCACCTGACGGCGCTGCCCGCGACCTTCTCCCCGCGCCCGCCCCGGGCCGACGACGGCCCGGCCCCGCTCCCGCCCCCGCCCGTCCAGAGCGACGGGGTCCCGCCGGTGCCGCCGGTGCCGGCGGGCGCGCCCGCCGGAGGGCACCGGTCCGAGACCCGCGCCTCGTGGTGGACGCGCGTGAAGCGCCTGCTGGGCGGGCGGTAGGAGCCGGGGGCGGCGGGGCCGGGCCCCGCCGCCCTCACTCCTGGAAGGAGACGTCCGAGGCGGTGTAGCGGGGCGCGCCGGTGTACCAGGCGTGGATCCCGGAGAGGAACCCGCAGGCCCCCCGGAGCCACGTCTCCAGCTCGGCCCGCTCGTCCGGGCCGAGCCCGGCCCCGCGCACGAGGAGCGGCATCTCGCTCCGCCGGAGGTGCTCGAAGTCCCGCAGCCGGGAGTTCACCAGGTTCAGGGCGGCGGGCACGGCGTCGTGGACGGCGATCCCGAGGGACTCCCCGACGACCACGACCAGGTTGTTGACGTCGTTCTCCTCGTGGACCTCCCGCTCGTAGGAGGCGATGTCGTTCGCGAGGCCCATGAAGTCCATGAAGGCGTCGAGGAGGGCGCGGACGGTCCTGCTGTGCCGGATCTGCTCGGGTATGCGCGCGCCGGTCGCCAGCTCGACGGAGTAGGGGGCGGTGTGGGCGGCGAAGCTCTCCCGCCGGAACGGGGCGTAGTCGATCAGGTGGGGGACGCGGCCGGCGAGGCTGTTGGCCAGCTCCTCGACCCCCGCGTCGACGTATCTCGCCAGGGCCCGGTTGAAGTCGTGCCGCCAGTGCGCGAGCCCCGGCGGGAAGAGGTGCCGCTGCAGATCGGCGATGCCGCGCTCGACGGCGTTCACCGGCTCCGGCGGCCGGGCGTCGGGCTCCGGGCGCAGGAAGGCGTGCAGCCGGGCGGTGAAGAGCCGCGCGCCGGGCAGGTCGCCGGTCTGCTTGAAGGCCGTGGCGAAGTGGTCGTCCCAGGCCAGGGCCCATATGTTGAACCGGTGGTTGAGCCGGAGGGCGGGCAGCGGGGCGTCGGGGAGGGTCCAGGCGGTCAGCTGGTCGACGGTCATGGCGTGGAACTTGGCCCGGGACCACACGGCCCGGTGACCGGGCGGCTCCCCGTACCCCTCCAGCATGCCCATCTCGCGCGCCCAGGTCTCGCTCTCCTCGTGCAGCTTCGACAGGTACGGGTTCACCCGCAGCGGGTGGGGCATCCACAACTGCGGGAGCTCGGCGGTGCGCACGGTCATGGGGACCGACCTCCTTCTCTCCTCGGCCCGCCCGGTGCGCGGACCACCATGCGGGCGGTCTGCCTGGGGGAAGGCGGTCCACGTGACGACCACCCCTGTCGCGAAGCGCGGGCGCTGCCCGGTCCGCAACCCTCCAAACCTGCCCGCCGCGAATGACCGGTAACCACCCAAGCATTTCTGACCACCGATCAGAAGGGGTTCGCCCGCGGAACGGAACGGTCCTTCCCGGACGCGCTCCGCGAACCCGCGCCGACGACACGGCCGGGAGGCGCCACGGAACGGTCCCGCCCTGCGGGGGCGCGGAAGTCCGGACGACGAGCGCGTAGGGGTTCTCTGCGCTAAGAGCCGATACGGGAATCCGGCCCTCCGCCCGTGCATGCCGGAACCCCCGTTGGGTAGCCGCTGCCCGGCACGCACGATCCCGTGAGGCAGGAGCACCATGGCAACCACCGGCCGACTCTCGCCCGCGCCGGAGCGGGGCGGAGCACCCGACGCGACGGTGCGGATCGCCTCCGTACCCGCCGGGCACGTCTACGTACGGCACTGCTCGGACGCCTCGGAGTCGGACGGGGTCGTCCGGCTCGCGGACCCGCGTCCCAACGGGGCGCCCAGCACCTCCCAGCGCTGGTGGCCGCCGGTCATGCTCGACCCGGACTGGGTGCACGCCCACCACGCCGACTTCGACGCGTTCCACCTGCACTTCGGGTTCGACGCGCAGTCGCCGCGGGACCTGGACTCCCTCGTACGGGCCCTCCGGAAGTACGGCAAACCACTGGTGTACACCGCGCACGACCTGCGCAACCCCCACCAGCCCGACCCGGCGCCCCACGACGCCGCCCTGGACGTCCTGGTCCCGGCCGCCGACCACCTGATCACCCTCACCCCCGGCGCCGCGGCCGAGATCGGGCGGCGCTGGAACCGCGCGGCGACGGTCCTGCCCCACCCGCACGTCGTCGAGGAACCCCGCATCTCCCGGCCCCGCCCGCCCCGCGACCGCTTCCGCGTGGGCGTGCACGCCAAGAGCCTGCGCCCCAACATGTCCCTCCTGCCCGTCGTCCGGGCGCTGACGGCCGCCGTCGCGGACCTGCCGGAGGCGGAGCTCCACGTGAACGTCCACCACGACGTGGACGATCCGGACGCGCACGCCTACGCCCCCGACGTGTCCGCGGAGCTGCGGGCCCTCGCCGACGCGGGCCGCCTGCGCCTCCACACGCACGACTACTTCGACGACGACCAGCTCTGGGACTACCTCACGGGACTCGATCTGTCCGTGCTCCCCTATGCCTTCGGGACGCATTCCGGCTGGCTGGAGGCCTGCCACGACCTCGGCACCCCCGTGGCCGCCCCGTCCTGCGGCTTCTACGCCGAACAGCGCCCGTGCCTCTCCTACGGCCACACCGTCGAGGACGGCCTCGACGAGACGTCCCTGTACGACGCCGTGCACGAGGCGCACCGGACGCGCCCGGAATGGCGCGCCACCGCGGCGGAACGCGCCGCCGAACGCGCCGGGGTGGCCGCCGCGCACCGCGCGGTCTACCGGGAGCTCCTGGGATGAGCGACCCCCTGCGCGTCGCGCTGGTCGCCTCCTCCCGCTTCCCGATCAAGGAGCCCTTCGCCGGCGGCCTGGAGGCGCACACCTGGTCGCTCGCCCGCGCCCTCGGGGCGCGCGGCCACCACGTCGAACTCTTCGCCGCCCCCGGCTCGGACCCGGCCCTCGGCGTCACGGAACTCCCCGTGCACCGGGCGGCCCTGAGCACCGCGGCCCGGTCCGACGTCAGCATGCCCCCACGGGAGTGGATGGACGAGCACCACGCCTATCTGCGGCTCATGCTGGACCTCGCGCGGGACGGCGGACGGCGCTTCGACCTCGTCCACAACAACAGCCTCCACCACCTGCCCGTCGCCATGGCCCCGGCCGTACGGGTACCGGTCGTGACGACCCTGCACACCCCTCCCACGCCCTGGCTGGAATCCGCCATCCAGGCGGACCCGAGCTGTCCCGTGACGTTCACCGCCGTCAGCGAGCACACCGCCGCCGTCTGGCGCCCGCTCGTCGCCGACGCCCGCGTGATACGCAACGGCGTCGACACCGCCCTGTGGCCGGAGGGGCCGGGCGGCGACCACCTCGTGTGGTTCGGTCGCATCGTGCCCGAGAAGGGACCGCACCTCGCCGCCGAGGCCGCCCGCAAGGCGGGGCGACGGCTCCTGCTCGCCGGACCCGTCGGCGACGCCGACTACTTCACGACGTACCTGGCGCCGCTCCTGGACGAGGACATCGCCTACGTCGGCCACCTCGGCCGCCGCGACCTGGCCCGCCTCGTGGGCGGCGCGGCCGCCGCCCTGGTCACCCCGTGCTGGGACGAACCGTACGGTCTGGTCGTCGCCGAGGCCCTGTCCTGCGGGACACCGGTGTGCGGCTTCGACCGCGGCGCCCTCGGCGAGATCCTCGACCCGGAGTGCGGCGCGCTCGTCCCGCCGGACGACGCCGGGGCCCTCGCCGACGCCGTCGACGCCACCACGCGCCTGGACCGCCGCGCCGCCCGGAGGCGCGCGGAGCGCTTCTGCTCCCTGGAGACCATGGCCGACGGCTACGCGTCCCTCTACCAGGAGCTCACGGCATGATCGGCTACACAGCATGATCGGTTACTACGTGCACCACCAGGGCCGGGGGCACCTGCACCGCGCCGTGTGCGTCGCCCGGCACGCGCGCGTCCCCGTCACCGGCCTCTCCTCCCTGCCCCGGCCCGACGACTGGCGGGGGGAGTGGATCCGCCTGCCCATGGACACCGGGGACACGGCGGGACGCCCGGCCGGGGCCGCGGACCCCACGGCCCGCGGAAGGCTCCACTGGGCGCCCCTCCACCACGAGGGACTGCGGGGCCGCACGGGCGCGATCGCGGACTGGGCCGCCCGGACCGGGCCCCGCCTCCTCGTGAGCGACGTCTCCGTCGAAGTGGCGCTCCTCGCACGGCTCATGGGCGTCCCCGTGGTGGTCGCGGCCATGCGCGGCGACCGCTTCGACCCCGCCCACCGCCTGGGGTACGACCTGGCCGAGGCGCTCCTGGCGCCCTGGCCCGGCGCGATGCCCGAGCCCGGCTGGCCGCGCCACTGGCTGGACAAGACCCTGCACACGGGGGCTTTCTCCCGCTACGACGGCCGGCCGCGCCCCCCGGCCCCGTCCCCGGCGCCCACCCGGGAGGCCGTCGTCCTGCTCGGGGCCGGGGGCAGCGGCGTCGGCGCCGACGACCTGCGGCGGGCCGCCGACGCCACCCCCGGCTGGACGTGGACGTTCCTGGGCGGCGCGGACGGCGGCCGGTGGACCGACGACCCCTGGCCGCTGCTGTGCCGGGCCGACGTCGTCGTGACCCACGCCGGCCAGAACGCCGTCGCCGAATGCGCCGCCGCCCGTACGCCCGCCGTCGTCGTCCCGCAGGAGCGGCCCCACGACGAGCAACGGGCGACCGCCCGGGCGCTGCGGTCCGCCGACCTGGCGACCGTGTGCGCGACCTGGCCCGCGCCCGGGGAGTGGCAGGGGATCCTGGACCGCGCGGCGAAGCGGGACGGGGACCGCTGGTCCCTCTGGGCCCCGGGCGACGGCGCCCGGCTGGCGGCCCGGCTGCTCGACGACCTGGCCGGGGCGGAGCCGGGGGAGCGGAGGGCGCCGTGCGCGTCGCGGTGATCACCCTGGTCGCCGGCCGCCACCGCCACCTCCGCCTCCAGCGGGACGGACTGGCGGCCGGGACCCGGCAGCCGGACCGCTACCTGGTCGTCACCATGGCCGACCCGGACGCCGGCGGGGCGCTCGACGGCAGGGGGCCCGCCGCCGAGACGGTGGACGTCCCCGTCGGCCCCGACGGACGCCTGCCCCTCGCGGCCGCCCGCAACGCCGGCGCCGCCCGGGCCCTGGCGGACGGGGCCGACCTGCTGGTCTTCCTCGACGTCGACTGCGTCCCCGGACCCGGCCTCCTGGCGCGCTACGCCGAGACGGCCGCGGACGGTGCCCTGCTGTGCGGCACGGTCGCCCACCTGCCGCCGCCACCGCCGGAGGGCTACCGCCTCGCGGACCTCCCCGGGCTCGCCCCGCCCCACCCCGGCCGCCCGGCGCCCGGGGACGGCGAGGTGCTGCGCGGCGGCGACCACCGGCTCTTCTGGTCCCTCTCGTTCGCCCTGACCGCCGCCACCTGGCGGGACCTCGGGGGCTTCTGCGAGGACTACACCGGATACGGCGGGGAGGACACCGACTTCGCCCGCACGGCGGCCGCGCGGGGCGTCGGTCTGTGGTGGATCGGCGGCGCGCCCGCCCACCACCAGTACCACCCCGTCAGCAGACCGCCCGTCGAGCACCTCGACGACATCCTGCGCAACGGCGCGCTCTTCAGGGACCGTTGGGGCACCTGGCCGATGGAGGGCTGGCTGCGCGACTTCGCGGACCTGGGCCTCGTCGTCCACGAACCCCGCACCGACACCTGGCGGAGGACGCCGGAGACGCGGTAGGGGCCGGGCGCGACCGGCCGCGCGGCACCGCACCGAACGTCCCCGTCGCGACCGCCCGTTCTCATGTCCCGGTGCCGTCCCCCGCCACCGTCCCCCACCACGTCCCCCCGCGCGCGGCGTCGGCCGCCGGGTGGTCGGGCGTGCGCTCGCCCAGGGAGAGGCGGGTGACTATGCGGTAGCGGTCGCCGCGGTAGAGGGAGCGGACGTACTCGACGGGGCGGCCGGTCGTGTCGGAGGTGGTCCGGTCGAAGAGCAGGGCGGGGGAGAGGACCGGGACGCCGAGGAGTTCGGCCTCCTCCTCGCTCAGGACGGTCGGCTCGATGGACTGGACCGCGTGGGCCGTGCGGATGCCGCGCCGCTCGCGCAGATGGGCGTAGAAGCCGCCCTCCATGTCGGCGGCGGTGAGGCCGGGGACCAGGTCGGCGGGGACGTGGAGGTGCTCCAGGGCGATCGGGGCGCCGTCGACGTGCCGGAGGCGGGTCACGTGCACCAGCTCCGCCGCCGGGGAGACCGCCAGCTTCCGCCCGATCCGGGCGCCGGCCCGTACCGTACGCAGGTCGAGCACCGTGCTCGTCCAGTCGCCCCGGCTCCGGGGCGCGCCCGCCGCCCGGTCCTCGGCGACCAGTTCCTGCGTGACCTTGTCGGGCGCGACGAACATGCCGCGGCCGTGCTCCCGTACCAGCAGGCCCGTCGCCACCAGCTCGTCGACGGCCGCGCGGAGCGTGGGGCGGGAGACGCCCAGGGCCGCGCAGAGGGTGCGCTCGGAGGGAATGGCGTCGCCGGGGCGGCGGCCGTCGATCACGGTCAGCAGGTGCTCCCGCACCCGTTCCCGCTTGAGCTCCATGCCCGCCCCTCCCCGCCGTGCCGTCCGTCGCGGGTCAGTATGCATCCCCCTCGGTGGAGGAGGTCACGACGCCGTCGCGGGTGAGGTCGAGGCGGGAGACGATGCGGTACCGGTCGCCCCGGTAGACCGAGTGGACGTACTCGACGGGCCGGCCGGCCGTGTCCAGGGTGAGGCGCTCGATGAGGAGCGCGGGGGAGAGGACGGGGACGTCCAGGAGCGCGGCCTCGTCCTCGCTGACGACGGTCGGCTCGATCGACTGGGTCGCCTCCTTGACCCGGACCCGGTGGTGCTCCCGCAGGTGGTCGTAGAGGTCGCCCGCCTCCAGCTCCTCCGGGGTGAGGGCGGCGCCGACCAGGTCCGCCGGGATGTGCAGGTGCTCGATGGCCATGGGCGAGCCGTCGACGAGGCGGAGGCGGGCGACGTAGAGCAGCTCGGCGGCGGGGGAGAGGCGGAGCCGGCGGCCGATGCGGGCGCCGGCCCGGATCGTGGCGGACTCCAGGACGGCGCTGGACCAGGTGCCCGAGGCGCGGGGGACGGCGAACGCCGCCTCGTCCGGGGCCAGTTGCTGCACGATCTTGGCGGGGGCGACGAACATGCCGCGGCCGTGCTCCCGTACGAGCGCGCCCGTCGCGACGAGTTCGTCGACGGCCGCGCGCAGGGTGGGGCGGGAGACGCCGAGGGCGGCGCAGAGGGTGCGCTCCGACGGGATGGGGTCGCCGGGGCCGCCCGCCTCGATCAGGCCGAGCAGGTGCTCCCGTACCCGCTCCCGCTTCAGCACTCCGCCGGAGGAGCCGTCCTTCATGCCGCTCTCCCTGACTGATCAGTTGATCCTGACTGGTCAACTGGTAAGTCCGATGGTAACCCGCCGACTTGACCTGCCGTCGAGTGAACGGCACATGTTTTCCGGGGGATTGACGGCCGGAACGGTCCGTGCCACCTTCTGCTCACACACCTGACCACTTGACCAATTGGTCAAACAAGCAGCGAGGTGCCCGTGAAGATCCGTCCCCTCGGCAGAACCGTCGCCCTCGCGGCGACCGTCGCGCTCGCCGCCACGGCCTGCGGCGGCTCGGACGACCCGAAGGCCTCCGGAGGGCCGGAGAAGGTCACCGTCTGGATCATGAAGGACAGCGTCACCGACGCCTTCCTCGACCGCTTCCGCACCGGCTTCGAGGCGGAGCACGAGGGCATCGACCTCGACATCCAGATCCAGGAGTGGGACGGCATCGGCGAGAAGGTCACGGCCGCCCTCGCCAGCAAGGACGCCCCGGACGTCATCGAGGTCGGCAACACCCAGGTCGCCCAGTACGCGGCCAGCGGCGGCGTCCGCGACCTCAGCGACAAGGTCGCCGAACTGAACGGCGCCGACTGGCTCCCCGGACTCGCCGAGCCCGGGAAGGTCGACGGCAAGCAGTACGGCATCCCCTGGTACGGGGCCAGCCGCGTCGTGATCTACCACAAGGACCTCTTCGCCGCGGCCGGCGTCACCCCGCCGAAGACCCAGGAGGAGTGGCTCGCCGCCACCGCGAAGCTCAACAGGGGCAAGGTCCAGGGCATCTACCTCCCCGGCCAGAACTGGTACACCCTCTCCGGCTTCGTCTGGGAGGCCGGCGGCGACCTCGCCGTCCGGGACGGCGAGAAGTGGAAGGGCGCGCTCGACACTCCGCAGGCCCTCGCCGGCATGGACTTCTACCGCAGGCTCCAGGCCCTCGGCAAGGGACCCGAGGACGCCGACGAGTCCAAGCCCCCGCAGGCCGAGGTCTTCGCCAAGGGCGACGTCGCCCAGATCGTCGCCGTCCCCGGCGGCGCGAAGATCGTCGAGGAGATCAACCCCGCGCTCAAGGGCAAGCTCGCCTTCTTCCCCCTCCCCGGCCGCACGGCCGGCAAGCCCGGCGCGGTCTTCACCGGCGGCTCCGACTTCATCGTCCCCGAGGCCTCCACCCACCCCGACGCCGCCTACGAGGTGGTCGAGGCGCTGGCCGGCGAGAAGTGGCAGACGGACATGGCCAGGACCATGAGCTACGTCCCCAACCGCACCTCCCTCGCCCGGGTCGTCCAGGACGACGAGGGCACGGCCGTCATGGCCGCGGGCGCCGCGCAGGGCCGGGCGACCCCCAACTCCCCGCAGTGGGCGGCCGTCGAGGCCACCAACCCGATCAAGCAGTACATGACCGCCGTGCTCACCGGCGCCGATCCCGCCGCCGCGGCGCGCACCGCGTCCGAGAGCATCACGAGGACCCTCGGCTCGTGAGACGTCCCCGCGGGCCGGCCCCCTGGCCCTACCTCCTCGTCGCCCCGACCGTCCTCGGCGGAGCGCTCCTCCTCGGCTACCCCCTCGTCCGCAACCTGCTGATCTCCTTCCAGGAGTACGGCATGGGGGAACTCATCCGCGGCGGCGCCGGGTTCACCGGGCTCGACAACTACCGGACCGTCCTGGCCGACCCCGTGTTCTGGGAGGTCGTCCGGCGCACCCTCTGGTGGACCCTGGTCAACGTCGCCCTGATCATGGTGATCGGCACCCTGGTCGCCCTGATGACGCAGCGGCTCGGCCGGCGCATGCGGATCCTGGTGACCAGCGGGCTCGTCCTCGCCTGGGCCAGCCCGGTCATCGCCACCACGACCGTCTTCCAGTGGCTCTTCGCCTCCCGCCTGGGCGTGGTCAACTGGGTCCTCGTCCGCCTCGGGTTCGAGTCCTTCGAGGGCTACTCGTGGCTGGCCGACGGCCCCGCCGCCTTCACCGTCCTGGTCCTGCTCGTGGTCTGGCAGTCGGTCCCCTTCGTCGCCATCACCCTGCACTCGGCCCTCCTGACCGTCCCCGCCGAGCTGTACGAGTCGGCCCGGCTCGACGGCGCCGGCGCCGGACGGATCTTCCGCTCGGTCACCCTGCCCCTCCTGCGGCCGGTCTTCGGCCTGGTCCTCTGCCTCGAAGTCATCTGGGTCTTCCGCTGCTTCGCCCAGATCTGGGCCGTCACCAAGGGCGGCCCCGGCGAGGCGACGACCACCCTGCCCGTCTACGCCTACCGGGTGGCCCAGTCCCTGCACCGCTACGACCTCGGGGCGGCCGTCTCCACCCTCACCGTCCTCATCCTCGTGGCCGTCCTGATCGCCTACTTCCGCCAACTGCTCCGACAGGAGGCAGACCGGTGACCCCCGCACGCCCCGCCCCGGCGGGACACCGGCCGGCGGCCCCGCGCGCCCTGCGGCGGCTCCCCCTGAACACCGCCGCCGTGATCGTCTTCCTCGTGGCCGTCTTCCCGGTGTACTGGATGGTCCTCACCGCCTTCCGGCCCACCCGCGACATCCAGTCCGAGACCCCCGGCTTCCTGCCGCTCTCCGTCACCCTGGACCACTTCGAGCACGCCGTCGCGGCGGACGGATTCTGGGTCTTCTGGCGCAACAGCCTGCTCGTGACCGCCGGTTGCGTCCTGCTCGCCCTCGTCGTGGCCCTCGCCGCCGCCTTCGCCGTCGCCCGGATGCGCTGGCGCGGCCGGCGCGCCTTCCTCCTCATGGTGTTCATCGCCCAGATGGCCCCCTGGGAGGCGCTCCTCATCCCGATGTACGTCATCGCCCGGGACGCCGACCTGCTCGACCGGCTCGTGACCCTCAGCCTGATCTACTTCATGATCACCCTGCCCTTCACCGTCGTCACCCTCCGCTCCTTCCTGGCCGGCGTCCCGGCGGAGCTGGAGGAGGCCGCACAGGTCGACGGCTGCACCCGGGCCACCGCCTTCCGCCGGGTGACCCTCCCGCTGCTCGCCCCCGGACTGCTCGCGACCTCGCTCTTCGGATTCATCACCGCCTGGAACGAGTTCGCCTTCGCCAACATGCTGATCATCAAGGACCAGGACGACCGCACCCTGCCCGTGTGGCTCTCGTCCTTCTCCAACGTCTTCGGCACCGACTGGGGCGCCACCATGGCCGCCTCCACGCTCTTCGCCCTGCCCGTCCTCGTCCTCTTCCTGGTCCTGCAGGGCCGGGTCGCCGCCGGAATGACCGGCGGAGCCGTGAAGGGATAACGCACCGCGATGCCCCTGCCCCGCCTCGTCCCCGAGCCCACCCACCTCTCGCCGCTGCCCGGCCGGTTCACCTTCGACGCCGCGACCGCCCTCAAGGTCACGTCCGGCGCCGAGGGCGCGGCCCGGCTGCTGCGCACCCTGCTCGGCCCGGCCACCGGCCTGCCGCTGCCCGCCCGCCCGGACGGCTCCGTCGTCCTGGCCCTCGACCCCGCCCTCACCGGCCTCGGCGAGGAGGGCTACGGCCTCACCGTCGGCCCCGAGGGCGTCCTGCTCCGGGCCGCCGGCCTCCGGGGCCTCCTCGCCGGCGTCCAGACGCTCCGCCAGCTCCTGCCCGTCGAGGCCCTCGCCGACGGGCCCGTCGGCGGCGTCGCCTGGACCGTCCCCTGCGTGCAGATCACCGACACCCCCCGCTTCCCCTGGCGCGGCTCCATGCTCGACGTCGCCCGCCGCTTCCGCCCCGTCTCCTACCTGCGCCGGTACGTGGACCTCCTCGCCCTCCACAAGCTCAACGTCCTCCACCTCCACCTCACCGACGACCAGGGCTGGCGCATGCCCGTCACCGCCCTGCCCCGCCTCACCGAGATCGGCGGGACGCCCCACGGCGGCGCCTACACCCGCGCCGAACTCACCGGTCTGGTCGCGTACGCGGCGGAGCGCGGCATCACCGTCGTGCCCGAGATCGAGATGCCCGGCCACGTCCGCGCCGCCCTGGCCGCCCACCCCGAGCTCGGCAACACCCCGGGCCGCACCTACGACGTGTGGGACCGGTGGGGCGTGTGCGACACCATCCTCGGCGTCCACGACACGGCCCTCGACTTCTGCCGCACGGTCCTGGACGAGGTCATGGACGTCTTCCCCTCCCCGTACGTCCACATCGGCGGCGAGGAGTGCCCCACCACCGAGTGGCACACCTCCCCGGACGCGCTCCGGCGGGTCGCCGAGGAAGGGCTCCCCGGCCCCGACGCCCTGCACGGCTGGTTCATGGAGCGGATCGGGAGCCACCTCCTGAAGGCCGGCCGCCGGCCGCTGAGCTGGACCGAGAACGGCGCCGACCTCCCGCCGTACTTCACCGTCATGCCCTGGCGCGACTCCGACCACGGCCGCACCGCCGTCCGCCGCGGCCACCAGGTCGTCATGGCGCCCCACCGCACCACCTACCTCGACTACCCCCAGTCCACCAGCCCCGCCGAGCCGCCCGGCCAGGCCGGCGAGGTCGTCGACCTGCGGACCGTCCACGGCAACGACCCGGCCCCGGCCGACTGGAGCCCCGAGGAGGCCGCCCGGGTCCTCGGCTCCCAGGTCCAGCTGTGGACCGAGTACGTCCCCACCGCCGCGCACGCCGAGTACCTCACCTTCCCCCGGCTCTGCGCCCTCGCGGAGGTCGTCTGGACCGGCCGCCACGACTGGCCCGGCTTCCAGAAGCGCCTGCGCCACCACAGGACCCGGCTCGACGCCCTCGGGGTGCCGCGCCGTCTCTCCACCCCGACCCCCGTCCCCCAGAACTGAGGAGAGGAACCCCCATGAGCGACCAGACCAGGACGCGCACCCCGCGCCTCCGCGCCGCGCTCGCCGTCGCCGCCGTGACCGGACTCGGCGCCACCGCCCTCACCGCCCTCCCGGCCGCCGCAGCCGGCGAGGCCGTCACCGTCCAGTACCGTCAGAGCGCCACCGGGAGCGACCAGGTCGAGCCCTGGCTCAAGGTGGTCAACACCGGGACGACCGGCGTCCCGCTCAGCCAGGTCAAGGTCCGCTACTACTTCAAGGCCGACGCGGGAGCCTCGTACACCTACGCCTGCTCCTGGGCCGTGAAGGGCTGCGCCAACATCACCGGCACCTTCGGGACCCTCGCCCACCCCACCGCGACCGCCGACCGCTACCTGGAGGTCGGCTTCACCGCCGGGGCCGGCACGCTCGCCCCCGGCGCGGACACCGGCGACATGCAGCTGCGCTTCCACCGCTCCAACTGGCAGCCGCTGAACCAGAGCGACGACTACTCCTTCGGCCCCGCGCAGACCGCGTACGCCAACTGGACCAAGGTCACCGCCACCGTCGGCGGCGTCCCCGTCTGGGGCACCGCCCCGGCCGGCAACGACCCCACCCCGACGCCCACGCCGACCGATCCGACCACCCCGCCGCCCAACGGCGCCGCCCTCTTCGACGACTTCGACTACACCGGGCACACCGACCCGGCGATCGGCGCCCACGGCTGGAGCGTCCGCTCCAACGCCGGCGGACCCGGCGTGCCCGGCGCCACCTGGGCGCCCGAGAACGTGACCTTCGCCAAGGAGGGCACCAACTCGATCATGAACCTGCGGACCTCCACCGCGGGCACCGGCGAGTCCACCAGGCACACCGAGGTGCTCACCAAGGCGACGAAGTTCAAGAACGGCACCTACGCGGCCCGGGTCCGCTTCTCCGACGCCCCGGTGTCGGGCCCCGACGGCGACCGGGTCGTCCAGACCTTCTTCACCATCAACGACCTCAAGGCCCCGATGGCCGACGACTACGCCGAGTACGACTTCGAGTACCTGCCCAACGGCGGCTGGGGCGAGCCCGCCAACATCCTCTACACGACCTCGTGGGAGACCTACCGGCCCGACCCCTGGGAGGCCGTCAACCAGCACTCCGAGTCCCGGACCGGCTACGACGGCTGGCACGACCTCGTCCTGACCATCGACGACAACAGCATCGTGTACTACGTCGACGGCCGGGAGTTCGGCCGGCACGACGCCCGCTACCTGCCCGAGCGCCCGATGTCGATCAACTTCAACCAGTGGCTGATCGACCTGGCGGGCCAGACCTCGACCACCCCGCGCTCCTACGACCAGAAGGTCGACTACGTCCTGCACGTCAAGGACCAGGTCCTGACCCCCGCCCAGGTGGCCGCCAAGGTCGCCGCCTACCGCTCGGCGGGCACCGCCTTCCAGGACACCGTCCCGGCGTCGTAACCGGCCCGGCCCCGTCCCCGCCCCGTCGCGCGCGTGCGGCGGGGCGAGGGCGTTCCTCACCCGTACGGCCCCCGCCGCCTCGCCCGCCCCACCGCCCCGGGCGAGGGTCGACACCGGGGCCGTGCCCGACCGCCCGACCGCGCGCGCCGCGTCCGTTCACCGAAACCGGAGGTCAGCCCGTGCCGGCATCGAAGCACTCCAGGGTCCACCTGGTCGGCGGCGGCATCGCCTCGCTCGCCGCGGCCGCCTTCCTCGTCCGGGACGCGGGCGTGCCCGGCGAGAACGTGCGGATCCTGGAGCAGCTGCCGATCGCGGGCGGTTCGCTGGACGGCGCCACCGCCCCGACGCGCGAGGGCGGTCACGTCACCCGGGGCGGCCGGATGTTCGAGGACGAGCACTACGTGTGCCTGTGGAACCTCCTGGAGACGATCCCGACCCTGGACGACCCGGCGGTCTCGGTGCGGCAGGAGACGCGCAACTTCAACATCGAGCACCCCATGCACGCCAGGGCCCGGATCATCGACGGCGACCGCACGATCGCCGACGCCTCGCGGCTCGGTCTGGACGCCCGCGACCGCGCCGACATGACCCGGCTGCTCGCCCTGCCCGAACGGCTGATCGGGGCCCGGCGCATCGACGACTTCTTCCGGCCGAGCTTCTTCACCACCCACTTCTGGTGCATGTGGCGCACGACCTTCGCCTTCCAGACCTGGCACTCGGCCATCGAACTCAAGCGGTACTTCCTCGCCTTCGTCCAGGAGTTCGACCACCTCCACACCCTGTCCGGGGTCCGGCGCAGCAGGTACAACCCGTACGACTCCGTCGTCCGCCCCCTCCAGGAGTGGCTCACCGCCCGGGGCGTGCGCACCGACTTCGGCGTCACCGTCGCCGACGCCGACTTCTCGGGCCCCGCCGCCCGCCGCCTCTCCCGCCTGCACCTGGAGAAGGACGGCGCCGAGGCCGGGACGATCGACCTGGGCGAGGACGACTACGCCTTCCTCACCCTCGGCTCGGCGACCGCCGACACCACCTACGGCGACAGCACCACCGTCCCCGAACTGGTCCGCGACAAAAGGGACGGCTCCTGGCGCCTGTGGGAGTCGATCGCCAAGAACGCCCCCGACTTCGGACGCCCCCACGCCTTCTGCGGGAACATCGACGAGACCAAGTGGGAGTCCTTCACCCTCACCATGACGAGCCGCGCCCTCCTGGACCGCATCCAGGAGTACACGGGCAACGCCCCCGGCGAGGGCGGCCTGATGACCTGGAAGGACTCCCGCTGGCTGCTCTCGGTCGTGGTGCCGGCCCAGCCGCACTTCCGCGACCAGGAGGAGAACACGTACACCCTGTGGGGCTACGCGCTCTTCGGCGACGTCCCCGGCGACCACGTGCCGAAGAGGATGGACCACTGCACCGGCGCCGAGGTCCTCGACGAACTCCTCGGCCACCTCGGCTTCGACGACATCGCCGACGAGGTCCGGGAGACCACCCGGGTCACCACCGTCCAGATGCCCTACGCCGACGCCCAGTTCCAGCGCCGCACCGCCTCCGACCGCCCCCTCGTCGTCCCGGACGGGGCACGGAACTTCGCCTTCCTCGGCCAGTTCGTCGAGATCCCCGAGGACGTCGTCTTCACCGTCGAGTACTCGGTCCGCTCCGCCATGATCGCCGTCTACCACCACTTCGACGTCGACAAGGAGGTCCCGCCGATGTACCACGGCCTCGCCGACCCGAAGGTCGCCCGGTCCGCGCTGGGAACCGTCCTGGCCTGACAGCCCGCCACGGAGGAGGGACGAATGAACGCGGACCCCGACGAGCGCCCCGGTCCCGGCCCATCGGACCAGTGGGACGAGGCGGTCCTGGACGCCGTCTTCACCCAGTCCGACATCGGCCTCCACGTCCTCGACACGGACCTGCGCGTCGTCCGCGTGAACACGGTCGCCGTCGGCGTCCGCGGCCTCCCCGTCGAGCGGATCGTCGGCCTGCCCGCGACGGAGGCGTACGCCCCCCTCGGCGTGGACGTCGACGAGGAGATGCTGCGGGAGGTCCTCGCCACCGGCCGGCCGGCGCTCGACCACCTCGTCAGGGGACACCCGTTCACCGACCCGCGCAGCGAGCGCGTCTTCTCCGTCTCCGCCCACCGCCTCCAGGACGACGCGGGACGGATCCTGGGCGTGGTCCTCACCAGCACGGACGTCACCGAGCGCGAACGGGCGCAGGCCCGCCTCCGGCTGCTGCACGACGCCCACGAGCGGATCGGCACCAGCCTGGACGTCGAGCGCACGGCCCGGGAGCTGGTCGACGTCGCGGTGCCGCGGTTCGCCGAGACGGTGGTGGTCGCCCTCACCGACGCCGTACTGAGGGGAAGGGAGCCCGGCCTGCGGTCCCACGACCCGGCCCCCCTCCTGCGCTGCACCGCGACCGGCGGCACGGCCTCCTGCTCCCGGCTCCCGGCGGCCGGCGCCCTCCTGCTCCCCGGCGTCTTCGGGAAGGCGCTGCCGACGGAACCCCGGCTGCTCCCCCCGGAGCGGGACGACGGGACCGGGGGCACGAGGATCGTGGCCCCGCTGCTCGTCCGGGGACAGGTCTTCGGAGGCGTCGTCTTCCAGCGTGCGGAAGGGGCCGAACCGTACGACGGGGACGACCTCGAACTGGCCGACGGCATCGCCACCCGCACGGCGACCTGCCTGGAGAACGCCCTGCGCTTCACCCGCGAGCACATCGTCATGACGGCGCTCCAGAGCTGGCCGCTGCGCCAGGAGGAGGCCACCCAGCGGGCCGTCGACATCGCCCGGCGCAATCAGCCCGACGGCAGCGGCGTCGGCTCCTGGTACGACGTCGTCCCCCTCTCCGGGGCCCGGGTGGCGCTCGTCGTCGGCCGGGTCGACCGCGCCGGGCTCAGCGCCGTCGCCACCATGAGCCGGCTGAGGACCGCCGTCTACAGCCTGACCACCCTCGACCTCGACCCGCACGAACTGCTCGCCCGCCTCCACGCCACGACCCTCCGGCTCGCCGGGGAACAGGAGGCCGGACCCGGGGGAGACGCCGCGACGGCGAGCTGCACGGTCGCCGTCCACGACCCCGTCGGCGGACGGCTCGACATCGCACGCGCCGGCACCTCGCTGTTCGCCGTCGTCCGCCCCGACGGGTCGGTCGACACCCGGCCGGTCGACGAGGGCCCGCTGCTCGGCGCGGAGGGGCCGCCCTTCGCCTGCGCATCGCTGGTCCTGCCCGAGGGCAGCACCCTCTGCATGGCGCCGGGCGAGGGCGGCACGCGGACCGAGGACCTGGTGAACGCCCTCGCGCACCCGGGACGCCCCCCGGAGGCCATGGCGGACGACGTCGTCCGGCTCCTCGCCCCCGACCGCGTCCTCCTCGTCGCCCGCACCCGGCACCTGTCCCCGAACGAACTGGCCGAGTGGAGCATCCCCTTCGACTTCTCCGCCGTCGGCGTCGCGCGCGGCCACGTCGAGGAGCAGCTCCGGAAGTGGAACCACCCCGCCGACCCGTTCACGGCGACGCTCCTCGTCAGCGAACTCGTCACCAACGCCATCCGCTACGGCGCCGCCCCGGTCACCCTGCGGCTCATCACCGACTCCACCACCCTGACCTGCGAGATCAGCGACGCCGGCCAGGCCGCACCCCACCTGCGCCACGCCAAGGCCGTCGAGGAGGGCGGCCGGGGCCTGCTCATCTGCGCCACCCTCGCGGACAACTGGGGCATGCGCTACTCGGCCGGGGGCAAGACGGTGTGGGCCGAGATCGGGACGGACGGAGCGGACAAGGAGGGGGCGGGGACCCGGAACGACCCGCCGGACAGGCCCTAGAACCCGGCCCCGCCGAGACCCGGCGGATCGTTGTCCGGCGTGTACGAAGGATCCGGGCGCCGCAGGGCACGGCGGAGCTCCTCCGGCACGGCCGCCGCCCCGGCGCCCCCGGCGGCGACCTCGTACAGGGTCCCGTCGACGCGGGTGCGGAACGCCCCGGGCGGGAAGTCCTTCAGGAGGCCCTCGCCCGCCTCGGTGAGAGGCCGGGGGCGGAAGCGGGCGAAGCGGAGCGACACCAGGGAGAGCAGCCCCAGGGCCGACGACACGGACGCCACCCACCCGGCGTCGGGGCGGTCGCCGGAGCCCCAGGTGAACAGGGCGATCTCCCCGAGGAACAGGGCCACGGGGCCCGCCAGTTGCACGGCCGACTCCCAGCCCTCCCGCCGGGCCGCCCGCCCGGGGTGGGGGAGCAGTCCCGCCTCCGCCAGGGAGACGCCGAGCCGGCGCACGGCCCTGCTCTTCGCGACGCGATCCTCCGTCCTCGTCCCGGGCGCGCCGCGGCCGGGACGGCACAGGGCCAGCGCGGCGGTCTCGACGGGATCGGGCACGCGCCCGTCGCCCGGGACGGCCGGTGCCGGCCCGTCCCTCCGGACGACCCGCTTCTCCACCACGGTGACCAGACCCGCCCGGTGCAGCGCCGTCAGCGCCGTCCGCGCGGTGCGCCCGGGCCCTCCGGAGAGGTACGCGTACGCGTACGGCCCCAGGTCGGCGCCGTCCGGCACGGGCCGCGAGGGTCGGTGGGAGCGGAGTCGGAGGTGGCAGGTCCAGAAGCCGAGCGCCGTCACCCCGACCACCGTCCACACGGCCGCGCCCACCCACATCCACACGAGTCCGCCCCCCGACGCCCCGATGCTCCGGACTCCGTGGGAGCCCCCCGGTCGCATTGTCCGCGAGAGGGGGGCTCCTGAACAGAACGCCCTTGGCGGAAGGGTCAGTTGCCGCCCGAGGTCAGGTTCTCCTTGATCTTGGCGACGGCGAAGCCCCAGCCCTGGGAGACGGTCGGCTTGCCCGGTACGGCGACCTCCTCCGGGTTGGTCAGCACGTCGAGGAGGACCGGTCCCGGAGTGTCGAAGGCCCGGCGCACGGCGTCGTCCAGGTCCGCCGGGTCGGTGACGCGGATGCCGGTCAGGCCCACGGCCTCGGCGACGGCGGCGAAGTCGGGGTTGTCGAGGACGGTGCCGAACTCGGGCAGTCCGGCCTGTTCCTGTTCGAGCTTGACCATGCCGAGGCGGCGGTTGTCGAAGACGACGAGCTTGACCGGGAGCCGCTCGGACCGCAGCGTCATGAGGTCGCCCAGGAGCATGCTCAGACCGCCGTCGCCGCAGAACGCCACGACCTGCCGGTCGCGGTCCCAGAGCTGGGCGCCGAGGGCCTGCGGCATGGCGTTGGCCATGGAGCCCAGGTTGTAGGAGCCGAGCAGCCGGCGGGTGCCCCGCATGCGCACGAAGCGCGAGAGCCAGACGGTGGCCATGCCGGTGTCGGAGGTGAAGACCGCGTCCTCGGCCGCGTGCCGGTCCACGGCCGCAGCGAGCGCCTCGGGCCGGATCTCGTGGTCCCGGTTGTCGAACACCGCCCGCACCCGCCCGACGAGCCGCTTGTCGTGGTCCGGCCGGGCGAGGGCGGCCTGGTCCTCCTCCCACTTCAGGAACCGTTCGCGGGCGTCGTCGAGGTGCGCGCGGTCCTCGACCGGCGCGAGCAGCGGCAGCAGGGCCCGCAGGGTGGCCCCGACGTCCCCGGCGAGCCCGACGTCCACCGGCACGCGCCGGCCCAGGCGCTCCTCCCGCAGGTCGATCTGCACGACCCGGCAGTCCTCCGGGTACCAGTCCCGGTACGGGAAGTCGGTGCCGAGCATGAGCAGGGTGTCGCAGGCGTCCAGGGCGTGGGCGGCGGCCGGGTTGCCGATCAGGCCCGTCTGGCCGACCTCGTAGGGGTTGTCCGCCTCGAAGCCCTCCTTGCCCTTGAGGGTGAGCACCATCGGGGCCGAGAGGTGCTCGGCGAGGCGCAGCACCTCCTCCCGGGCGTCCTGCGCGCCGCGCCCCACCAGGAGCGTGACCCGGGAGCCGTCGTCGATCAGCCCGGCGGCCTCGGCCAGGGCCGGGTCGTCGGGGCGGGTCACGGCCGGGCGGGGGAGCGCGAACCGTACGGGACGGTCGTCCTCGACCTCCTGGTCGCCGAGGTCCCCGGGCACCGTGAGGACCGCCACGCCGCCGCGGGTCACCGCCGCCCGGACCGCGGACTCCAGGAGCCTCGGCATCTGCGACGGCGAGGTGACGGTGGCCCGGTAGACGGCCACGTCCCGGAACAGGAGGTCGTTGTCCACCTCCTGGAAGTAGTCGCCGCCGATCTCGGACAGCGGGACCTGGCCGCAGATCGCGAGGACCGGGGCGCCGCTCTTGGCCGCGTCGTACAGCCCGTTGAGGAGGTGGACCGAGCCCGGCCCCACCGTCCCCATGCAGACGCCGAGGCGGCCCGAGAGCTGGGCCCGCGCCCCGGCGGCGAACGCGGCGGCCTCCTCGTGCCGGCAGCCGACCCAGTCGACGCCGTCCGTGGTGCGGATGGCGTCGGTGAGGGGGTTGAGGGCGTCGCCGACCACGCCGAAGACGTGGCCGACGTCGAGGTCGGCGAGGGCGTCGACGATCACCTGGGCGACGGTACGTGTCACGGGATGTCCTTCCACGGGCGTACGGGGGTCCCCGTCGCGCCTGCCCGCGCGGACGGAGTCGATGCGGGGAACCGTCCGCGAACGGGCCGTCCGCGCCGTTCCGCGACGGACGCGCGTGGAGTCGCGCCCGGCGGGCAGGCGGGTCGGGAACACCTCCGGGCCGGACCGGGCCGAGTGGCCGGCACGGGTCCTGCCCGCGGCCCTCGGCGTCGCCACGCCGACCGGGTGAAGGGCCTGGACCGGCCCAGACCCCCGAATCCGGCGCGTTTCACCCCGTTTGGGAGGCGAGCGCCCGGCAACACGAGAGAGGAGAAAGCCGTGGCCCAGGCATCGGGGAGCGGGACGGAGGGCAAGGAGGCGAAGGCGGAGCAGGAGCGGCCGCCGCCGGCCGCCGAGGTGATCCGGACGGCGATGGAACAGCTCGCCCGATTACTGAACCAGCCGGTGGAGGCGTTCAGTTCCTGCGAACGCGGCGAGGACGGCGCCTGGCGCCTCGCGGTCGAGGTCCTCGAACTGGAGCGCGTGCCGGACACGATGAGCCTGCTCGCGTCGTACGAGATGGACGCCGACCGGCGGGGGAACCTCATCGACTACCGCCGCACCCGCCGGTACGAGAGAGGGCGGGCGGACCGCCGCTGAGCGCGACGGCCGACGCCCCGCACCGCAGCCCGCCCCCGACCCGCACCCGTTCCCGGACGAGAGGGAGCTCGAAGTGGCCCTGGACCACGGCCTGGTGACCGACGCGTTCACGCGCGTCCCGCCGGCCGGCATCGAGATCCCGAAGACCGACACCCGTGTCGTCGTGACCGGCGTCGACACCCGCCTCCGCTTCGTGGAGGCAGGCAACCGCCTCGACCCGGAATCCGGTCCGCGCAAGAACCCCGACCCGGTCGGCCAGGTCACCGAGCCCGGTGCGCGCGGCACGACCGAGGGCGCCCCGAGCGGCGCCGCGCAGACCATCTCCGACGCCCTCTCCGAGCCGCGTGACGAGGAGCCGGAGGAGGAGAAGAGCAGCAGCAGCGGTTCGCGCCGCCGCACCTCGACCCGCCGGGAGGACAAGGAATGAGCACGTACGTCTACGGCATCGCCCCCGCCGACCGGGAGTTCCCCGAGGAGATCCAGGGCATCGGCGACCCCCCGCAGCCCGTGCGCACCGTACGCGGCGGCGACCTCGTCGCCCTGTGCAGCGACGCCCCGGCCGGGCTGGAGGCGAAGCGCCGCGACCTCCTCGCGCACCAGCACGTCGTGATCGAGGCCGGCAAGGACGGCCCGGTCCTTCCCCTGCGGTTCGGCGGGGTCTCTCCCGACGACGCCACGGTCGCCGCGATCCTGGAGGAGCGCCACGCCCTCTACGTGGAGCGGCTGAAGGCGCTCGACGGCAAGGACGAGTTCACCCTCGAGGTGGACCACGACGAGGAGGCGGTGCTCCACGCGGTGCTCGCCGACAACCCCGACCTGATGGCCCGGCACGCCGTCGACCGCGCGGCGGGCGACGGCAGTCACGAGGACGGGCCGGCCTTCGGCGAGATGGTGGCGCGGGCCGTCGCCGAACGCGAGCGGACCGACACCGCCCTCGTCGAGCGGACTCTCGCCCCCTACGCGGCGGCGACGGTGCGCGGGCCGGGGGGCACCGGACACCTGGCCAACCTGTCGTTCCTCGTGGAGCGCGAGCGACGGGACGAGTTCCTGAAGGCCGTGCGCGCCCTCCGTCAGGAGCACGGGCACCTGCGGGAGCAGGTGACGGGGCCGCTGCCCCCGTACAGCTTCGTCGAGGCGGGCTGAACCCGTGGGACCGCTCACCGAGGTCCCCCCGCTGCCGACCGCGCCGGTCCGGGACACCGCCCGGGTACTGCGGCAGGTGGTGGGGACGGCGGAGCGGGAGTACCGCGACCCGGCCCTCGTCCACCGCGGACCGGCCGCCCCGGTGATCGGCGTTCGAGGCGGGGGAGACCGACGAGGAGGGGTCCGACCGCCGGGAGGGCGCGCTCCCGGACCGCCCGGAGCCGAGAGGAAACCCGTGACGAGACACCGTCCGACACGGACGGCGCACCGGATCCGCGGACCCCGTGGGACCTGCGGATCCGGGCCGGAGGCCGACGGAACCGGAGGCATCCGCATCGACCCCCTCGACATCGAACCCCTCACCGTCGAGCCGCGACTCGTCGTGGCCTCGGTCGAGCGGGCCGAGGAGAGGGGCGTCGATCGGTGGGAACAGGTCCCCGCCCTGTCCTCCCGGGCCCGCAAGGGCGAACCCGGCCGCGAGAACGAGGAACCGCGCCGACTCATCACCGAACTGGAGACGAGGCAGGAGTCATGAGTGACGAACCGCTGCTGTACGTGTACGCCGTCGTCCGGTCCGCCGACGTCGACGGGCAGCCCGCCGACCCCCCGCCCGACGTGACGCTGGGCGGGGGGCTCGCGACCGTCGAGCACCGGGGCCTCACCGCCGTCGTCGAACAGGTTCCGGCGGCCGACTTCGACGAGGCGCCCCTGCGCGAACGACTGGAGGACCTGGACTGGCTCGCGACGGTCGCCAGGGCCCACCACGGCGTGGTGGCGGCGGCGGGCCGGCGCACCACCACCGTCCCCCTGCGGCTCGCGACCGTCTGCCGCGGCGAGCCGGGCGTGCGCCGCCTCCTCGCGGAAGGGGAGCGCGGTCTGTCGGAGGCCCTCGGCCGGCTGACGGGCGCCCACGAGTGGGGGGTCAAGCTGTACGCCGACGAGACGCCCGGAAGGGCCGCCCCCGCCGCTTCCGCGCCCGACGCCCCGGGGTCCACCGGGACCGCGCCGTCCGACGGCGGCTCGGGCCGCGACCACCCGCGCCCACTCCCCGGGGAGCACCGCGAGCGGCAGAACGCCGACGACACGGTGGCCCGCACCGCGCGGGAACTGCACGAGACCCTCGCCGGTACGGCGACGGAGGCGATCCTGCACCCGCTCCAGCAGACGCGACTGTCCCGGGCACCCGGCCGGAACGTGCTCAACGCCGTCTACCTCGTCCCCGACGGGGAGCGGCAGGCGTTCCTCGACGCGGTCCCCCGGCCCGACGACACGGGCCCCGGGCTGCGCGTGGAGATCACCGGCCCCTGGGTGCCCTCCTCCTTCACCCGGGCCGCCTCCGACGAGGAGCCGGAATGGTGACCGGCCGGCGGGAGATCGCGTTCGTCGGCCCGCTCGGAAAACTCCTGCGAGACCGCGGGATTCTGTGAATCCGCTAACTCCCGGGAAGAAGGGTTTGTTCCCGCCGGGTCCGGCTAGACGAAGCACATGAGCGCATCGGAGAAGAGCAACGAGAACCAGTCCGGTTGGAGCAGTTCGCGTCCTGCTTCGGACGGCACCGGGAACGGCGGCGCGGCGAGCCGGGGGACGGCCGCCGAGAAGAAGACGGTCCAGTCGGCGAAGGACACCGGAGAGGCGGCCGGCGGAACGCTGAGCGCGCTTCCCGCGCCCCTCGCCGAGAAGACCCTCGCGGCCGTTCACGCCGTCCGCGGCACCGGAGGCCTCGTGCTGACCGCCGTGCGCACCCGCAAGACGCTCACCGGCGGCACCGCCGTCAGTGCCGCGGCCGCGCTCACCGGGGCGTACGCCCTCGGACGCCGGGCCGGGCTGCGCTCGCGCGGCCCGCTCTCCCGGCTCACCGGCGGCCGTATCTGACACGGGTGGAGGGGTGACCCCGGGGCTCCGGGGCCACTTCCCCGCCCGGCGCGACATATTTTTCCCACCCGCTGAAAAACAATCCGAATTCCCCGGCCAAAGGGCATGGAGAATGCCTTGTCGAGGGAACGGAAAAGCGGTTCCGGGGTACGTTTGATTCGGAGGTCTATAAAAATGGTTCCCCTTCTTCTTGTTCTTCTGCTCGTGCTGATTCTTTTCGGTGCCGGTTTCGCGCTGAAGGCCCTCTGGTGGGTGGCCGTGATCCTGCTCGTCCTCTGGCTGATCGGCTTCGTGGCCCGGCCGAAGGGCGGCTCGGGCCGCTGGTACCGCTGGTAACCCGCACGTCCCGACGCCGACCGCGCCCGTCACCGACACCGGTGGCGGGCGCGAACGCGTTCCCGCGAGCCCCGGGAACGACGCCGGCCCCGGAAACGCCGGAACCCGGCACGCCCCGCGAAGGGCCGTGCCGGGTTCCGGCGTGCGGAAGGTGGAATCAGGCCGTCAGTACCGAGTCGTCCTCGGGACGCGCGCCGGGCAGCCGGTGACGGGCGGCGACCAGCGCCGTGTCCACGTCACGCGTTCCGGTGGAGACGCACAGCGTGTACGCGATGTCGTCCATGCGCTGCTGCACCTCCGGGCTCCCGTTCTCCGCGTGCAGCACCCTCAGCGTCTCGTACTGTTCGATCAGGTTGCTCAACACCGCGGGATGGGCCATCAACACAGTGGGTCTCCCCTCGCCGTCAGGGCGCCGACCGCCCGGTTCGATGCGCCGCTTACCCGGGCCCGCACGTTGTATGCGATCGGGAAACAGGGCACGGTGTCCCGTGCACGGCGCCCCGGACCAGGGCGGTCCCCTCCGTACCGGCGCGTTCCGGCCGCTTGATCACCCGCGGCCCTCCTCGCGACGATCACAGGAGAGTAGGGTCGTCGTTTATTGTCGTATGACAACGGTCGAGGTCGGGGTCGTACCGGGGGAGCGGCGGCCCGATCGGCGGCCGTGGTTGTGTTCAGGACCACCGTGGTGCCTGGCGAGCGAACGAGGATGAGGCATGTCTGAGACGACGATCGAGGGCTCCTCGGCCGCACGGCGGCCGGGACCCGCCGCCGTGGGAGAGGCGGAGCTGCGCCAGCTCCTGGCCGGCCTCACCGCCGTGCGCGACGGGGACTTCGGCACCCGCCTGCCCGACGAGGCGGGCGGACTCCTGGGCGAGATCTCCAGCGTCTTCAACGGCATGGTCGACCAGCTCTCCCTCTTCACCTCCGAGGTGACGCGCGTCGCCCGCGAGGTCGGCACCGAGGGCACCCTGGGCGGCCAGGCGGAGGTGCCCGGCGTCTCCGGCACCTGGGCCGACCTCACCGACTCGGTCAACGCGATGGCCGGCAATCTCACCACCCAGGTCCGTGACATCGCTCACGTCGCCACCGCCGTCGCCAAGGGCGACCTCTCCCAGAAGATCGACGTCGACGCCCGCGGCGAGATCCTGGAGCTGAAGAACACCATCAACACGATGGTCGACCAGCTCTCCTCCTTCGCCGACGAGGTCACCCGCATGGCCCGCGACGTCGGCACCGAGGGCATCCTCGGCGGCCAGGCGGACGTGAAGGGCGTCTCCGGCACCTGGCGCGACCTCACCGACTCCGTCAACTCCATGGCCGGCAACCTCACCGCGCAGGTGCGCTCCATCGCGCACGTCGCCACCGCCGTGGCCAAGGGCGACCTCTCGAAGAAGGTCGACGTCGACGCCCGCGGCGAGATCCGGGAGCTGAAGAACACCATCAACACGATGGTCGACCAGCTCTCGGCCTTCGCCGACGAGGTGACGCGCGTCGCCCGCGAGGTCGGCACCGAGGGCAACCTGGGCGGCCAGGCCACCGTCCGGGGCGCCTCGGGCACCTGGAAGGACCTCACCGACAACGTCAACGTGATGGCGTCCAACCTCACCGGCCAGGTGCGCTCCATCGCCCAGGTCGCCACCGCCGTCGCCCGCGGCGACCTCTCCCGCCGGATCACCGTGGAGGCGAAGGGCGAGGTCGCCGCGCTCGCCGACACCATCAACACGATGGTGGACACCCTGTCGGCGTTCGCCGACGAGGTGACGCGCGTCGCCCGCGAGGTCGGCACCGAGGGCCGCCTCGGCGGCCAGGCCAGAGTGCCGAACGTGGCCGGCACCTGGAAGGACCTCACCGACAACGTCAACTCGATGGCGAACAACCTCACCGGCCAGGTCCGCAACATCGCCCAGGTCACCACCGCCGTCGCCAACGGCGACCTCTCGAAGAAGATCGATGTCGACGCCCAGGGCGAGATCCTGGAGCTGAAGACCACCATCAACACCATGGTCGACCAGCTGTCCTCCTTCGCCGCCGAGGTGACGCGCGTCGCCCGCGAGGTCGGCAGCGAGGGCCGTCTCGGCGGCCAGGCCGAGGTCGAGGGCGTCTCCGGCACCTGGAAGCGCCTGACCGAGAACGTCAACGAGCTGGCCGGGAACCTCACCCGTCAGGTGCGCGCCATCGCCGAGGTCGCGAGCGCGGTCGCCGAGGGCGACCTGACCCGCTCCATCACCGTCGACGCCTCCGGCGAGGTCGCCGAGCTCAAGGACAACATCAACGCGATGGTCGGCTCGCTGCGCGAGACCACCCGGGCCAACCAGGAGCAGGACTGGCTCAAGTCCAGCCTCGCCCGGATCTCCGAGCTGATGCAGGGCCACCGCGACCTCGCCGTCGTCGCCGAACTGGTCATGGACGAACTGACCCCGCTGGTGGCCGCCCAGTACGGCGCCTTCTACCTCGCCGAGGACGGCACGCAGGGCGTCGAGCTCAAGCTCGTCGGCTCCTACGGACGCCCCGCCGACAGCCGCGACCGCTTCCGCCTCGGCGAGTCCCTCGTCGGACAGGCCGCCCGCAGCCGCCGCACCATCGCCGCCGAGAACGTGCCCGGCGACTACGTGTACATCTCCTCCGGCCTCGGCCAGGCCTCCGGAGGCGCCCTGATCGTGCTCCCGATCGTCGTCGAGGACCAGGTCCTGGGCGTCATCGAACTGGTCTCCTTCACCCCCTTCACCTCCGTGCACCGGGACTTCCTGGAGCAGCTCATGGAGACGGTGGGCGTCAACCTCAGCACGATCGTCGCCAACGCCCGCACCGACGAGCTCCTGGAGGAGTCCCAGCGCCTCGCCGACGAGCTGCGGGCGCGCTCCGAGGAGCTCCAGGTCCAGCAGGAGGAGCTCCAGCGCTCCAACGCCGAGCTGGAGGAGAAGGCGGCCCTGCTCGTCTCGCAGAACCGCGACATCGAGGCCAAGAACCTCCAGATCGAGCAGGCCCGGCAGGAGCTGGAGGACCGAGCCCAGCAGCTCTCCCTCGCCTCCAAGTACAAGTCCGAGTTCCTGGCCAACATGAGCCACGAGCTGCGCACCCCGCTCAACAGCCTGCTGATCCTGGCCCAGTTGCTCGCCCAGAACCCGACCCGCAACCTCACGGCCAAGCAGGTCGAGTACGCCGGCATCATCCACTCCGCCGGCTCCGACCTGCTCCAGCTGATCAACGACATCCTCGACCTGTCCAAGGTGGAGGCCGGGAAGATGGACCTCAACCCGGAGCGGGTGGCGCTGCGCCGCCTCCTCGACTACGTCGAGGCGACGTTCCGGCCGCTCACCTCCCAGAAGAGCCTCACCTTCACCGTCTCCACCGCCGCCGGCGTGCCCGTGGACCTCGTCACCGACGACTCCCGGCTGCGGCAGGTGCTGCGCAACCTGCTCTCCAACGCCGTCAAGTTCACCGAGCGCGGCAGCGTCGAGTTGTCCATCGAGCCCGCCTCGGACGACGAGCTGCCCGCCACGGTCCACCGCGGCGGCCCCGTCGTCGCCTTCCGGGTCAAGGACACCGGCATCGGCATCGCCTCCCAGCACCTGGAGGCCATCTTCGGCGCCTTCCAGCAGGCGGACGGCACCACCAACCGCAAGTACGGCGGCACCGGACTCGGCCTCTCCATCAGCCGGGAGATCGCCTACCTGCTCGGCGGCGCCCTCACGGTCGCCAGCCAGCCCGGCGAGGGCAGCACCTTCACCCTCTACCTGCCGGTCGCCCGGGCCGACTTCAAGGAGCAGTCCGCCCAGATCCCGCTCGTACGGTCCGACGAGGACGAGAGGACCGCGGAGCTCTCCGACACCTCCGCCGTCCGTCCCGCCCTGCCCCCCGCCCCGCCGGCCCGGCAGACCCGGCGCCTCCTCGTGATCGAGGAGCGCCCGCGCGGGCTGCTCTCGCTCGTCGCCGAGAACGCCGTCGTGGAGCTGACCGCCGGCCGCGACCGCGCGGACCGGGAGGACATCGAGCTGATCACGGCCGTCGGCCCCCAGGAGGCCGCGACCGCCCTCGCCACCCAGCCCTTCCACTGCGTCGTGCTCGAGGTCGACATGGCCGACGGCGAGGCCCTGCAGTTCCTGGACGCCATGGACGGCGACGAGGCGCTGCGCACCGTCCCCGTCCTCGCCCACAACAACCGCAGGCTCACCGCCGACCACGAGCGGGCCCTCCAGACGCGCGCCCGCATGCGCCCGCTGGAGCTGCTCTCCAGCCTCGACGAACTGCGCGAGCGGATCGCCCTGCACCTGTCCGCGGACCAGCCGGGCGACGTCGTGCCGCTGGTGCGCGGCGAGCACCGGCCCCCGGCGCCGCAGACCATCGACACCACGCTGCACGGCCGCACGGTCCTCGTGGTCGACGACGACGCCCGCAACCTCTACGCCCTGAGCGGCATCCTGGAGCTGCACGGCATCAAGGTCCTGCACGCCGAGAACGGCCGCAAGGGGATCGAGGCGCTCGCCGCGCACCCCGACATCGACCTGGTCCTGATGGACGTGATGATGCCCGAGATGGACGGCTACACCGCCACCTCGAAGATCAGGCAGATGCCCGCCCACACCGGGCTGCCCGTCATCGCGGTCACCGCCAAGGCCATGCCGGGGGACCGCGAGAAGAGCATCGCCTCGGGCGCCAGCGACTACGTGACCAAGCCGGTCGACGCCGACGACCTCATCGCCTGCATCCGCCGGTGGCTGAACGACTGACGGGCCGGGGCCCCGCCCGGGCCCTCCCGCTCCACCACCCCCCTCCGTCCCCTTCCGCCCGCGGCTCCGGCCGCCGTCCCCGAGGAGTCCGCGTCATGAGTGCTCCCCACCGCCACGGCGGGTACCCCGCCGTCGGTCCCCACGGGGACGGCGCTCCGACACCGGCCGGGCCCGCCGAGCCCCTTCCCGCCCGGGAGGAGGAGCGGCGCCCGTCGGACGACCACTCCGCCGTGGGCCGGCTGGCCGCGACGGTGGAACGGCTACGCGAGGAGGTGCGCGCCGCGCACGCCGCGGCCGAGGGGCGCGCCCTGATCGAACTCGCCAAGGGCGTCATCGTCGAGCGGCTCGGCTGCGGTCCGGCCCAGGCCGCGAAGCAGCTCGCCGAGCTGGCGGCCCAGGCCGGGCTCTCCCAGCTGGAACTGGCCGCGGACATCATCAACCAGGCCGCCCACGACCAGGTCGCCGAGGTCGCCGACGGCTTCGTCAGGACCGTACGGCACGCGGACGCGCCGGAGGAGGGCACCGGGGCCGACGGGTCGGTCGCCGTGCGCCTGCGCACGGCCGAGAGCGCCGCGCTCAACGCCGGGGACAGCCAGGCCGTCGCCGAGTCCCTCCTCGCACACGCCCTCGCGCCCCTGGGCGCCAGCGCCGTCGCCATCTGGACCACCGGTCCCGACGCCTCCCTGACCCTCTGTGGCCACGCGGGCTTCGGCGCCGACGAGCCCGCCCGCTGGCGCTACGTGCCGCCGGGCGTGGCCACCGTGGCCCGGGAGGCCCTCACCGCCCGCAGGACCGTCCGGTTCCCCTCGCTCGCGTCGGCCGGCGTCCCCTCGATCGGCCACGCCCGCCACCCCGACGGCGGCCGGGTGGCGGTGCCCGCCGGGACCGGCGGACGGATCCACGGCGTCCTGGAGATCTGCTGGCCCCGGCCGCTGGAGCCCCAGCCGCAGGCGGTGCAGCGCCAGATCGAGGCCCTGGCCGAACTGTGCGCCCACACCCTGGAGACCCTCCCCGTGCAGCCGGTGCGGACGCGGGCGCTCTCGTCCGGGTCCGCCGGGGCGTCGGAGCTCATGGAGCTCGCCGACGGCCTCTACGACCCCGCCCTGGTCCTCACCCCGCACCTCGACGACGAGGGGCGCCTGCGGGACTTCCGCATCCGCCACGCCAACGAGCACTTCCAGGACCCGGCGGGCCGCTCGCGCGGCGCCGTCGACGGGGCCCTGCTCCTGGAGGCGTACCCCACCACGGCCGGCGAGAACGAGCTCTTCGAGCGGATCGAGCGCGTCTACGCCACCGGGGAGCCCTTCCGCGCCCGGCGGACCCGCCTGACCGCCCTCGTGGACCAGGTGCCGCTCGCGTCCGCCGCCGACATCAGCATCAGCCGCCACGGCGACAGCCTGCTGCTCATCTGGCGCATCGAGGACGAGTCCGCCCGGCTCGCCAGTCTCCTCCAGCACGCCCAGCGCCTCGGCCGGATCGGCGGTTTCGAGGAGGACGTCCTGACCGGGGAGATCACCTGGAACGGACAGCTCTTCGACCTCTTCGGCCGGGACATCACCGAGGGGCCGGTCTCCCTGCGCGACCTCGCCGCCCACGCCCACCCCGACGACGCGGCCGCCATCGACCGCTTCCTCCAGGCCGTGCTGAGGCAGCGGCGGGCCAGCTCGACGGCCTTCCGCATGCTCCGCGGGGACGGGGTGACCCGTCACATCCGGGTGATCGCCGAGCCCTCCCTCGACATCGACGAGCGGCTCCTCGCCGTGCGGGGCGCCTACCAGGACATCTCCGCCCAGCACTGGACGGAGGTCGCCCTGGCGGCCACCCGCGACCAACTCGCCGTCACCGAACAGGAGTCGGCGGAACGCAACCGGCTGGCCCTCCAGCTCCAGCACGCCATCATGCCGCCGACCAAGGCCCCGCTCGACGCCCCGGGCCTCGACGTCGCCGTGCGCTACCGGCCCGCCGAGACCGAGTCCCTGGTCGGCGGCGACTGGTACGACGCCGTCGTGCTGCCGTCCAAGAAGATCCTGCTGTGCGTCGGGGACATCGCGGGCCACGGCATCGAGGCCGCCACCGGCATGGTCGTCCTGCGCAACGCCCTGCGCGGCCTCGCCGTGACCGGAGCGGGCCCCGCACAGCTCCTGTCCTGGCTGAACAACGTGGCCCACCACCTCACCGCCCAGGTCACGGCCACCGCCGTCTGCGGCGTCTTCGACCCCACGACCCGCACCCTGCGCTGGGCCAGGGCGGGACACCTCCCGCCCGTACTCGTACGGGGCGACCGGGCCACCACCCTGCCGCTGCTCCAGGGACTGCTGCTCGGGGCCCTCGCCGAGGCCGAGTACGAGGAGACGGAGATCCAGCTGGAGCCCGAGGACACCGTGCTGATGTACACCGACGGCCTCGTCGAGCGGCGGGACACCTCCGTGCACGACTCCCTGGACCAGCTCCTCGCCACGGCGCAGACGCCGGCCGACGGCCTGGAGCGGCGCCTCGACCTGCTGCTCACGCACAGCAAGTCCGACACCGACGACGACACATGTCTGATCGGAGTGCGCGTCACCTGACCGCACGCCCGATCCCCATCACCCCCTTTTGTGGAAAGCAGGAAGCATGCCCGAGCGCGAAATGAACCTGGACGTCGAAGTGGAGGTCCGCGACGCCGACACGGCGGTCGTCTCCGTGGGGGGCGAACTCGACGTCGAGACGGCCACCATGCTCCACCACCACCTGGCCAACCAGTTCCTGCACGGTCGCCGTCACCTCGTCCTGGACCTCTCCGCCCTGGACTTCATGGACTCGTCCGGCCTGAACGTCCTGATCAGGGCGGGACGGGACGCGCGGGAGTCCGGGGGAGACCTGCATCTCGCCGCGCCGACCCCGGCCGTACGCCGCATCCTGGAGATCACGGGGCTGACGATGAGCACGCCCCTGCACTCCGACGTGGCGGGCGCGCTGGTCGCGGCCGGGCACGAGAGCTAGAAAGCCGGAGCACGTGGACGAGATCACCGGTGTCGAGCAGGCCCTGCGCCGGGCCGCTCCGCACCTGCTGGTGAGCGTCGTGGCGGACGCCCTGCGGAAGCAGTGCGGAGCGCTGCGGGTCGAGCTCCGGCTCGCCGACTACGCGCTCCGCTCGCTCCAGCTCGTCGAACGCGTGCCCCAGGCCAACCCCCCGGTCCTCATCCACGGCAGCCCCCAGGGACGCGCCTTCGGCGCCCAGGAGCCGTACGTCGTCCGCGAGGCCGACGCCGTCTCCGTCCACCTGCCGGTCACCGTCCGGGGGGACCGGATGGGCGTCCTCACCGTCGCCCTGCCGGCGGGCGCCGACCTCGTGCCCCTGCTGCCGGAGCTGCGGCACGTCTGCGAGGCGCTCGGCCACGAGATCCTGGTGGCCGAGCGCGACACGGACCTGTACGACCTCGCGCGGCGCGCCACCCGGCTGACGCTGGCGGCCGAGATGCAGTGGCAGCTCCTGCCGGGCCGCTCCTGCTCCCGCCCGGAGTTCGCCCTCGGCGCCCACCTGGAACCCGCCTACGCGATCTTCGGGGACAACTACGACTGGTCGGCCTCGGCCGGCCACCTGACCCTGGCGGTCACCAACGGGATGGGGGAGGGCATCGAGGCCGCCCTCCTGACGAACCTCGCCCTCAACGCGCTCCGCAACGCCCGCCGCGCCGGCCTCGGCCTCGCGGACCAGGCGGCCCTGGCGGACCAGGCCGTGTACGCGCAGTACGGCGGCGACGCCTTCGTCTCGGTGCTCCTGCTGCGCTTCGAGCTCGCCACGGGCGAGGTGGAGGCCGTGGACGCCGGATCGCCGCGTCTGTGGCGCCTGCGGGACCGCTCCGTCGAGCACGTCTCGTTCGAGTCCCAGCTGCCCCTGGGCATGTTCGAGGACACCGTCTACACGCCGCAGCGCCTCACGGTGCGCCCGGGGGACCGGCTGCTCTTCGGCAGCGACGGGGTGTACGACGCGGCCTCCCCCGACGGGGAGTCCTACGGGCACCGGGCGCTGGCCCGCGCGCTCACCGCCACGAAGCTGCTGCCGCCCTCGCAGGTCCCGGGCGCGGTGCTGCGCGAACTCGCCGCGTACCACGGCGACACCCCGCTGGAGGACGACGCGCTCGTCGTCTGCCTCGACTGGTACGGGCAGCAGGAGGGGCACGGCCCCGGCTCCCCGGAGGCCGCCGACGGCTGACCCGCCCCACGGGTTCGGCCGTGTACCCAGTGTCAACAGTTGCCGTGCGGCAACTGTATCCTTGGGGCAACACCTGGCTCGTGTCCGAGGTGGACACGCCGCAGACGAGCAGAGGGTGACAAGTGGGACATGGGCTACGTGACCGGACGGCGCGCGGGGGTCAGGCGGACCGCACGTCCTTGAGCGGCGCGCCCCGGTGCACCGGGGGCGCCGACGGTCTCTCGTCGTCCAGCGCGTCCTGGAAGCCCGTCAGACCGCGCAGCAGCGCCTTCCGGCTCGTCGGGGACATGCCGGAGATGACGGCGAGCAGGGCCTCCTCCCGCTGGACCCGCAGGTCGTGCAGGTACGCCTTGCCCCGTACGGTCAGGTGCAGTTCCAGCTGCCGGCGGCTGACGGGGCTGGGCAGCCGCTGCACGAACCCCAGCGCCTCCAGCCGGTCGCACATGCGGCTCACCGAGGGCGGCGCGGAACCGAGCAGTTCTCCCAGGGCGCGGAGGTTGATGCCCTCCTCGCGGTCGAGGCTGTAGAGCACGCGGAGCTGGGACGCCGACACCGGTGTCGACGACACCATGTCCCGGCCGCGCTCCCACAGCACCTCCAGAAGCTCGATGAGCTCCCGGGCGGCCTGTGCCGTCTCCCGCGGCTCCCGCGGGGACGGGTCGGGGTTCGTGTCCATGGCTACCGACACTCCTCAGGCGTCCGGGGCGGAAGGCGTCGGCCGCGCGACGCGCCGGTCATCTCCACATCTCTCCAGAAGGCGGTACGGGTTCGGTGGACCGACACGTGACAGTGGAACGCGCTCTGCGCGGGGCGCCGCCACACCGCCTCCTGGACTCCCTCCGTGTCGATCTGGCGCGGCGGTTCGCCGCGCTCTCCACCGATCTGCTGCTCGTCGACTACGGGCTCACGTCGCTGCGACCCGTCGAGCCCGTGCAGGATCCGGCCGGGACGCGGCACGGGGCCGTGGGGTCGGGGCCCGCGGGTCGCGCTCTTTCCACACAGCAACCATATCTTTTCGGTGGTGACGGGCCCACGGCGACCGCGTACCTTCCTGTGACGGTTCGCGGCGAACGGTGTGGCGTCCTCGTGGTCGTCCTGCCCCCTGACCGGGCCACTCCCGCGGTGACCGGGGAACTCGCCGACATCGCCGAGACGCTGGGACACGCCCTGCGCGTCGCCGACCGCCACACCGACCTGTACCGCCGGACGCGCAGGGCGCGCGCCCTCAGCGTCCCGGCGGAGATGCAGTGGGGCGTCCTTCCCGGGCAGGCGTGCACGGGCGCCGAGTTCGACCTGTACGCCTACTGGGAGCCCTCCTACACCTCGGGCGGACACGTCCTGGACTGGTGCGCGACCGAGGAGGAACTCACCCTGGTCGTCGCCGACGGCACCGGGCCCGGCGCCCCGTCCGCCCTGGTGAGCAACCTCGCCCTGAACGCCATCCGCAACGCCCGGCGCGCCGGACTCGACCTGGTCGGCCAGGCCAGCCTCACCGACCAGGCCCTCTACGGCCAGCACCGGGGCGAGCGGCCCCTCTCCGCCCTCCTGCTGAGCTTCGCCCGCGCCACCGGCGAGGTGCGGGTCGTCGACGCGGGCTCGCCCACGGTCTGGCGGGACCGCGGCGCGGCGACCGAGCGGATCGAGCTGGAGCGCCAGCTCCCCCTCGGCATGTTCGAGGACACCGTCTACGCCACCCAGCGCCTCCGCGTCCTCCCCGGCGACCGCCTGGTCTTCGTCGCCTGCGACCGGGGCGAACCCCCGCCCGGCGGCGACGCGGCCCTCGACCGCGCGGTGCGCCGCGCGATCGAACGGACCCGCCGCACGAGCTGCGCGGACACCCCCCGCGCCCTGGTCCGGGAGCTGCGCGAGGAGCCCCCCGGCGGACTGCCGGACGACGTTCTCGTACTCTGTCTGGACTGGCACGGCCGCGTCCCCGCCGAGCGGCGCGCGGTCACCGACGAGGAGCACCGACGCCTTCCCGGCCCTCCCGCCGTGTGAGTACGGTCGTGTCCGCGTTCTCGGGTGCGGACGGTGTGGAAATCGCAAAGGAGGGAAGGTGCGCAGGATGAGGTACGGAGCACGGCACCGAGCCGTGTGAGGGGAGGCAGGCCGATGACGGACGCGATCGCCGCGGAGCGCGTGACACAGGCGCCCTTGCTGTACGCGAGTGTCGACTACGACGGTACGGACGCCGACGACGGCATGGTCGCGTCCGCCCGCGACTTCACCGCCGACTTCCTCACCGCCTCCCCCGCCGCGGGGCGCCGGCCGGTCGCCCGCGAGCGCGTCGACCTCGCGCGCCTGGTGGTCAGCGAACTGGTGACCAACGCCGTGCGCCACGCGCCCGGCCCCTGTCGCCTGCTGCTCGAACTGTTCGAGGACGCTCTGGAGATCTCGGTGTTCGACGGACTGGAGGCCTCTCCCGTCCCCCGGGGCCACGACCCCGGCCGCGTCGGCCAGCACGGCGTCGAGATCGTCGTCGCCGTCTGCGAGAGCGTCAGCGTGGAGCCGTCCCCCTCCGGGAAGCGGGTCAGGGCACGCCTCTCCCTCGTCTGATCCCGCCCGGCGGAGGGGCCCGTACCGCCCCGGAGAAATTTTTTTGAGAATGTGCGCATGCTCCCTGAGAGCCGGGGTATGCGGGCCGTCCGGGGGAAGAACGGGTTGTCGACGAAAGAGGGGGTCATCGGAGTGCTGACCACAGTGCTGACCGAGATGAATGCCGCTGACGAGAAGACCGTGGGGGGCCTTCCCGTACTCGAAGCCCCCGACAAGGTGGCACCGAAGGACGCGCGCGAACTGTCGAAGGTGTTCTTCGACCGCATGGCGGTACTGGAGGAGGGAACTCCCGAGTACCAGTACGCCCGCAACACGCTGATCGAGATGAACATGTCCCTCGTGCGCTACGCGGCCGGCCGTTTCCGGGCCCGTGGCGACGACATGGAGGACATCGTCCAGGTCGGCACCATCGGCCTGATCAAGGCGATCGACCGCTTCGACATCTCCCGCGCGGTGGAGTTCACCACCTTCGCCGTGCCCTGCATCGTGGGGGAGATCAAGCGGTTCTTCCGCGACACCTCCTGGGCCGTCCACGTTCCCCGCCGCCTCCAGGAGGCCCGCGTGGAGCTGGCCAAGGCGACGGAGGAGCTCAGCTCCCGCCTCGGCCGGTCGCCGAGCGTGGCGGAGCTCTCGACCCTGATGAACCTCTCCGAGGACGAGGTCATCGAGGCGCGGATCGCCTCCAACGGCTACAACTCCACCTCGCTCGACGCCGCGGTCGGCGGCGAGGGGGAGGAGAGCGGCGCCATGCTCTCCGACCTCATAGGAGAAGAGGACCCGGCCCTCGAACTCTTCGAGGACTTCCACGCCCTCGCCCCCCTCGTCGCCGAACTCGGCGAACGGGACCGCCTGCTGCTCCACCTCCGGTTCGTCGAGGAGCTGACGCAGTCGGAGATCGGCAAGCGGCTCGGCATCTCCCAGATGCAGGTCTCCCGGCTCCTCTCCCGCAATCTGGCCCGTCTCCGCAAGGGCATGCTCGCCCCCGTGGAGTGACGGCTCCTCCCTCCCCCGCTTCTCCCGGGGAACCGAACGGCCTCACCGCCCCCCCTTCCGGTGAGGCCGTTCGCCCGTGCGCGGCCGTTCCGGGGGATGGCCCGGCCGCGGGCGGGGCCGCTACCTTGAGCGGCATGCAGCCGCAGCAGCCCTACCGGGCCCCCGCCCCGACGGCCCCGGAACAGCCCCGCAACCGCGTCAGGTCGGTGGCGTTTCCCCTCATGGCCGGGCTCCTGCTCGGCGTCGCGGGAACGGGCGCCGCCTGGATGCTGAGCGCGGGCACCGGCCCGGCCGGGGGAGGCCCCGAGGGGGACGCGCGCTCCGCCTGCCGGGCACTCGAAGGATTCGACCCGGCGAAGTACACGGAGGCGGGCCCCGCCGGCGAGATCGCCGTCAACCGCTACGCGGCGGCCGGTGTGCTCTCCGCCTCGGCGGCGGCGGGCGACGCCCGGTACGAGCCACTCGCCGAGGCCGTCCGCCGCTCCCAGCAACGGCTCTCCCTGCTCTCCCGGTTCGACGTGACGGGGAAGAAGGACCTGGACCGGGCCCGCGCGTTCTGCGAGGACCTGTAGCCCGGCCGGCGCCCCCGGAAAGCGAGCGTCATAGCGCGCCCCGGGCCGCCGCGCCCCCGGTACCGGGCGGTAGCCCCTGTATCGGGGAAACGGCCCGGACCCCCGGGCTCCTCGGACTATCGTGCCTCCCATGACCCCGGACGAGATCGACCCCGGCCACGAGTGGCCCCTGCCTCCGCCCTGGATGTGGGACTGCGACGAGTGCGCCGACCTCTACCGAACCATGCGGGACGTCGGCGACCGGATCGCCGAACTCCGCCTCACCGGCGAACGCGGCGTCGACTGGGACCCGTTCGACAGCACCGTCACCACCCAGATCGCCCTCGGCGCCCACCTCGCGGCCCGCCACCGCGACCTCCTGCCCGACTGGGACCCCGCCTGCGAGACCTGCGCCCGCCACCGGGAGCGGATCGCCGAGGACCGGGAACCGGGCCCGCGGCGGGACCACGACGTCCGCTGCGGCGGCGAACACCTCGCCCGCCACGTCTACGCCCCGCCCCGGACCGTCGGCCTGCTCTGAACCGGACCTGCCCCCGACTCCATGAAGGGGAGAAACGACGAAGGCGAGGAGATCGCTCTCCTCGCCACTCTCAACTTATAGCGCACAGGGGGGCTTGCGGCAAGGGCCCGGTCGTGCCGCAGAATCGCTGGTCTCGGCCACGACCTGCGGAAAGAGGAACACCATGAGCACGCGGTACGTGCGGGACCTCGGGGAGACCGACGAGACGCAGCTCGCGGTCGTCGGGGGCAAGGGCGCGAATCTGGGCGCGCTGTCGCGTATCGACGGCGTCCGCGTACCGGCCGGCTTCTGCGTGACCACGGACGCCTTCCGGCGGGCCGTGGAGGGGGCGCCCTCGATCGACGGCCCGCTCGACCGGCTGTCCCGCACGGACCCGGACGACAGGGAGGCGACCCGTACGCTCGCCGGGGAGGTCCGCCGGGCCGTCGAGGCGGTCGGCGTCCCGGACGACGTCGCTGAGGAGATCACGGGCGCGCTCGCCCGGTTCGGCGGGCACGACGCCTACGCCGTCCGCTCCAGCGCCACGGCGGAGGACCTGCCGACGGCCTCCTTCGCCGGCCAGCAGGACAGTTACCTGAACGTCGTGGGACCGGCGGAGGTCCTCCGGCACGTCGGCCGGTGCTGGGCCTCGCTGTTCACCGAGCGGGCCGTGACCTACCGCCGGCGCAACGGCATCGACCACCGCACGGTCCGCATGGCCGTGGTCGTCCAGCGGATGGTCGTTCCCGACGCGGCAGGCGTCCTGTTCACGGCCGACCCCGTCACGGGCGACCGGCGGGTCGCCAGGGTGGACGCCGGCCTCGGGCTCGGCGAGGCCCTGGTCTCCGGCCTGGTGAACCCGGACGTCTTCACCGTACGGGACGACGAGGTCGTCGCCGGGACGATCGCCGCCAAGCACCGCGTCCTCCGGCCCCTGCCCGGCGGCGGCACGCGGGAGGTGGAGGTCGACGCACAGCGGCGGGAGCGGCCGGCGCTGACGCGCGATCAGGTCCTGCGGCTGGTGCGGCTCGGACGCCGGATCGAGGCGCGCTTCGGCCGCCCGCAGGACATCGAGTGGTGTCTGGTCGGCGACGACTTCCGGATCGTCCAGAGTCGGCCGATCACGACGCTGTTCCCCGTGCCCGAGACCGACGACCGGGACAACCACGTCTACGTCTCGGTCGGCCACCAGCAGATGATGACCGACGCCATGAAGGCCCTGGGGTACTCCATGTGGCAGCTGACGGCCATGGTGCCCATGCACGAGGCCGGCGGGAGGCTGTTCGTCGACGTCACCCGGCGCCTGGCCTCGCCCGCGAGCCGCGCCGCCCTCCTGGACGTCATCGGCAAGGGCGATCCGCTGATCAGAGATGCCCTGGAGACCGTCCTCGACCGGGACGACTTCCCCCTGCCGCCGCCGGACGCGGACCCCGCCGCGCCCACGGGTCCCGCCGCGCCCGCGCCCGCGCCGATCGAGGCCGACCCGGCGATCGTCACCGCGCTGGTCGAGCGCAGCCAGGAGTCCGTCGCCGCGCTGGAGCGCGACATCCGGACGAAGACCGGACCGGAGCTGTTCGACTTCCTCCTCGAAGCCTTCGAGGAGCACAAGCGGGTCCTCTCCGACCCGCTGAGCTTCCGGGCGCTCATGGCGGGCATGGAGGCCGCCTGGTGGCTCAACGACAAACTGGAGGAGTGGCTGGGCGAGAAGAACGCGGCCGACGCGCTCACGCTCTCCGCCCCCGGCAACGTCACCTCGGAGATGGGCCTCGCGCTGCTCGACGTCGCGGACGCGATCCGCCCCCACCCGGAGGTCGTCGTGTTCCTGGAACGCGCCGGGGACGACGGCTTCCTGGACGAGCTGCCGAAGCTCCCGGGCGGAACCGGGGCGCGCGACGCCGTCGAGGCCTACCTCGACCGGTACGGCATGCGCTGCGTCGGCGAGATCGACATCACCAGGCCGCGCTGGCGCGAGCGCCCCGCCGCCCTCCTGCCCGCGATCCTCGACAACGTCAGGAACTTCGGTCCCGGCGCCGCCGAGCGGCGCTTCGAGCAGGGCCGGCGGACGGCCCTGGAGAAGGAGCGGGACGTACTGAACCGGCTGCGGGCCCTGCCCGACGGGGAGCGGAAGGCCGCCGGGACGAAGCGGATGATCGACCGGGTCCGGACCTTCGCCGGATACCGGGAGTACCCGAAGTACGGCATCGTCAGCCGCTACTCCGTCTACAAGCGGGCCCTCCTGGAGGAGGCCGGGCGCCTCGTGCGGGCCGGTGTGCTCTCCTCGGCGGAGGACGTCTTCCACCTCACGTTCCAGGAGTTCCACGAGGCCGTGCGCACGCGGCGGGTCGACGAGGGGCTCGTCCGGCGGCGCGAGGAGGAGTACCGGGCGCACCGGGCACTCACCCCGCCCCGGGTGCTGACCTCGGACGGCGAGGCCCTCAACGGGGCGTACCGGCGGGACGACGTGCCGGCCGGTGCCCTCGCCGGCCTGCCGGTCTCCGCCGGCACCGTCGAGGGCAGGGCCCGCGTCGTCCTCGACATGGAGGAGGCCGACCTGGAGGCGGGCGACATCCTGGTCACCGCCTACACGGACCCCAGCTGGTCACCCGTGTTCGTCGGCATCACGGGCCTGGTCACCGAGGTCGGCGGTCTGATGACCCACGGCGCGGTGATCGCCCGGGAGTACGGCCTGCCGGCCGTCGTGGGCGTCGACGGGGCCACCCGGCTGATCCGGGACGGGCAGCGGATCCGGGTGCACGGGACCGACGGGTACGTCGAGATCCTCTCCTGAGGTCGCGGCCCCCCCTCCCGGCCCGTCGGCCCGTCACTCCGGTTCCGTCCGCACCGGGCGCCGGATCAGGTAGGCCCCCGCGCAGGCGACGAGCAGCAGCATGCAGCCCGTGAACACCAGGCCCGCCCGCTCCAGACCGAGCGGGCCGGTCAGGAGACCGACGCCGATCACGGGGAGGGAGATGCCCGTGTACGCGACCAGGAACAGGGTCGAGATCACCGCCGCGCGCCGGTCCTCCGGCGCGGCCCCGGCGACGGCGGACAGGGCCGCGCGGAAGGTCAGGCCCTGCCCGGTGCCGCCGACGACGGCGGCCAGGACGACGAGCACCAGCAGGTCGGCGGCGAGCGCGCCCGCCAGGAGGGCCAGGCCGGCGAAGAGCACGGCGCAGCCCAGGGGCAGGGACCGGGACACCCCGAAGCGGCCGACGGCGAGCTGACCGGCGGTGGAGGAGAAGAAGGCGAGGGCCACGATCAGACCCGTCACGGCGTGGTTGTCCACGTGCAGGAAGCGGGCGAGGAACGCGGGGCTGACCGAGGTGAACACCCCGAACAGGGCGAAGCCCACGAAGGAGGCGAGCGCCGCCGGCACGAACACCCGGCGGACCGGCCCGGGGAGGGCGGGCCGCCGGGGCCGTACGGCGGACAGGGGCCGGCGCTCCCGTACGGTCTCCGGCAGCCGCAGGACGACGACGGCCGACAGCAGCGCCAGGGCGAGGTGCACGGCGAACGGGAGCAGCAGCGGCTCGGGGGCGTACTCCGCGAGCAGCCCGGCGAGCAGGGGGCCGCAGCCGAGGCCGCCCATGTTGGCGGCCGTCGCCACGAGCGTCGCCCGGGACGCCCCGCCCGGCGGAGCCAGGTCCATGACGTAGGCGGTGGCGGCGCCCGTGAACAGGCCCGCCGACAGGCCCGAGAGCAGCCGGCCCGCGTACAGCCAGCCCAGGCCGTCGGCGCACAGGAAGCAGACGGCGCTCGCCACCGCGAAACCGAGACCGCACAGCAGTGTCGGCCGTCTGCCGACCGTGTCCGAGGCGTCGCCCGCGAGGAGCAGCACTCCGATGACCCCGAAGGCGTACACGGCGTACACCACGGTCACGGTCAGCTCGGAGAACCCGAACTTCTCCTGGTACAGCGGGTAGAGCGGCGTCGGCAGCGTGGTGCCGGCCATCCCCACGACGAACACGGCCCCGCCGAGCAGACACCGGAGCCATCCCTGACGATCACCAGCCATGCCGCAGACCGTAACTCCGGCGCGGGGCCCGGCGCGGGACCCCGCGGTCAGCGCGCGCCGAAGACCTGCGTCCAGTAGGGGCCGCCGTCGCCCGTGTGCAGGCCGACGCCCAGCTCCTTGAACGAGCAGTTCAGTATGTTCGCGCGGTGGCCGGGGCTGTTCATCCAGGCCTCCATCACCTGCTCCGCCGTCTGCTGGCCCATCGCGATGTTCTCGCCGTAGGTCGACCAGCCGTACCCGGTGGCCGTGACGCGCTCGCCGGGCCCGGCGCCGTCCGGGTTGGTGTGGTCGAAGAAGTCCCGCGCGGCCATGTCTTCGGAGTGGCCCTGGGCGGCCCGCGCCAGGAGGGAGTTCCCGGTGACGGAGCCGCAGCCCTCCTTGGCCCGCTCGGCGTTGACCAGGGCGATCACCTGCTCCTCGACGGAGGTGTGACCGGAGTCCTGCTGGGTGGCCGTGGGGCTGCTCGGGGCCGTGGGCGTCCTTGGGGCGGGTGCCTGCGTGGGCCTGTGGGTCGGCCGGTCCGCGGTCGGCCGCGGGGTGTGCGGGGCGGTGGTCGGCGCGGTGACCGGGGCCTGGGCCGAGGGCCCGGCCCCGGCCCCGGTCTTGGTCCTGGGCCTGGCGGAGACGCTCTTGCTGGGCCGCGGCGTGCCCGACGGCGTGGCCGTCGGAGTGACGGGGGCCGAGGCGGTGGGCGTCGTGGAGGCCGGGGCCGGGGCCGACGCGGAGACGGTGAGGTCCACGGTCGAGGCGCGCGGCGCGTCCAGGGCCGTCAGGTCGTCCTCGTCGGGACCGTTGGCCAGGGTGAAGGCCCCGCCGGTGACGGTGGCGACCGCCATGCCCGCGGCGATGACCACGCGTCGGCGCCCGCGCTGCTGCTGCTCTCGCCTGCGGCGCCGCGCGTTGCGGGCGCTGCGGGCGCCGAGGACGGGGGAGGGGCTCGGTTCGGACGCTCCCGCCGACTCGTACCCGGTCGGCCCGGTGGTTCCGTACCCGGTCGGCCCGGGCGTTTCGTACCCGGTCACCCCGGACGTTTCGTACCCGGTCGTTCCGGCCTGCTCGTACCCGGTCGCCCCGGTGGTTCCGTACCCGGCTGTTCCGGTCGTTCCGTACCCGGTCGGCCCGTAGGCGTACCCGGCCGTCTCCGCCGGTTCGTAGGCGTACCCGGGTGTTCCCGGCGTCTCGTACGCGTACCAGGGAGATTCCGCCGGTTCGTAACCGGTCGTTCCCGGCTGCTGGTACCCCGGCTGGTGGCCGGACTCGTGGTCGGCCGCCGCGACCGCGGCGGCGAGGTCGAAGCCCGCACGCTCGCGGAGGGTCGCGAGCAGGAGTCCGGCCGGGGGGACGAGCAGCAGGCCCGCGAGCAGTCCCTCGGCCGGGTAGAGGCCGTGGGACAGGCCGGTGCAGTACACGCACGCGCGGGCGTGCCCGGCTATTCGCTTGCGCCAGAGACTCGACGGGCGTCCGTCCCATCCGCCGAGCTCGTACCTCAGGTCGGGGCACGGCGGGTTCTCCGTCAGCGCCCGGACGACGACGCGGGCGGCGTCCAGCTGCGCCTTCATGCGCTGGACGCGCACCGCCGTGTGCTCCGGGGAGAGCTGGAGGGCCGAGGCCACCTCGTGGCGGGTCAGGTCGCCCGTGCACTCCAGCCACCACAGCGACAGCAGGGCCCTGTCGTCCGGTTCCAGCCAGCGGGTCGCCTCGGCGGTCTCGCGCCGCTGGCCGGACAGGTTCAGCCGGACCACGGTGAGGCCGACGAAGTCGGCGCCCGGCTGGGGGAGGTCGCGGGCGTCGTCGAGGCCGCCCGTGGCGAAACCGTTCTGCTGCCGGTGCCAGTGACCGCGGACGACGTTCATCGCGATGGCCACCAGCCAGGACCTGAAGCTGTCCGGGGCGCGCAGGCCGCCGAGTCCGGCGAGCGCCCGCAGCATCGTCTCCTGCACGACGTCGTCCACGTCGTGGTGGCCGTTCATCGCCCGGCCCACGATGTTGTAGACCAGCGGCAGGTGGTGGGTGAGGAGCCGGTCCTGCGCCTGCGGATCCCCGCTCTGCGCCGCCCTGACCAGCTCCGTGAGCTGCTGTGTACTCATGCTCGAATCACCCTGCCTGTTCCGGTCGTCCTCGGGGGCCAACACATGGGAGACCACCGGGCGCCGGGCCGATAACAGAAATCCCCCGGCCTTCCGGAAAAGATTCGGGAGGCGGGGGTCGGCCGGTCGGGTCCGGTGGTCCTCGGGAGCGGTGGTACGCCACCGTGGTCCGCGCACACGCCGGCGGGAGGGACGGGTGACACCGGACCTCCTCGGCGTGCGGGACGGAGCGCCCGGGCGCGGCGGGCCCCGGGCGGGAAGCGCGCCCCACGGTAGCGGACGGGTCGAGGGGGCGGGCCGCCGGTCGCCGGACGTGCGGCGGCCCCGTCCTCGTCGGGGCCGAGGGCGGGGCCGGTCGCGAGGCCCGTGGACGGGCCGTGCGTGGATCGGTGCGGGCCGGGTGACCGGTCCTCACGCCGTTACGCGTGACGTCGCGAGTTGCCGGTGAAGAGGCGGTAGAGCAGGAGCAGGATCACCGAACCGATGATGGCCGCGATCCAGGTGGACAGCTCGAAGAAGCCGTCGACGGAGTCGACGCCGAAGATCACCTTGCCGAGCCAGCCGCCGAGAAGACCGCCCGCGATGCCGAGCAGCGTGGTGATGACGAACCCGCCCGGGTCACGGCCCGGGGTCAGGGCCTTCGCGATGAGGCCCGCCAGCAGTCCGATGATGATCCAGGCGATGATTCCCATGGTTCCCGTCTCCTTCGCGTGTGCCGTTCGGCCCGCTCCGTGTTTATCGGACGCTTACATCGAACGCATACGCGGAAATGGAGGATCCAAACGCCTTTCGGTGGAAATCAGGTGCCCGTCCGGGTGTCCGGGGCCGACCGCACCGTCGACAGGGGCTCCGCGATGTCCTCCAGGGAGCGGCGCTCGGCGTTGACCGCCAGGAAGGCGGCGACGAGACCGGCCGCGCACATCAGTCCGGCGCCGATCCGGAAGGCGAGGGCCGTGTCGCCGACGACGCCGGACTCGGTCAGCTCCGCGAAGAGCAGCGGGCCGCTGATGCCGCCGGCCGCCGTGCCGAGGGCGTAGAAGAAGGCGATGGCCATCGCGCGGGTCTCCATGGGGAAGATCTCGGAGACCGTCAGATACGCGCTGGAGGCGCCCGCCGACGCGAAGAACAGCACCACGCACCAGCAGGCCGTCATCGTCGTGGCCGTCAGCGAGCCCCGGTCGAAGAGCCAGGCGGTGCCGAACAGGAGGATGCCGGAGAGCAGGTACGTCGACGAGATCATGATCCGGCGGCCGACGGTGTCGAAGAGCTTGCCGAGGAGCAGCGGCCCCATGAAGTTGCCCGCGGCGATCACGGCGAAGTAGTAGCCGGTGCTGCCCGTGGGCACGTCGAAGAAGGTGATCAGGATGGTGCCGAAGCCGAAGGTGATGGCGTTGTAGAGGAACGCCTGGCCGATGAAGAGCGAGAGCCCGAGGACCGCCCGGCGCGGGTAGGAGCGGAAGACCGTCTTGGCGATCAGGCCGAAGCCGATGCTCTTGCGCTGGTGGATGGTGATCTCGCGGTCCGGCGGGGGCAGCCGGAGGCCCTTCTCCGCCTCGATCTCCTTCTCGACGGAGCCGACGAGTTTCTCCGCCTCCGTGCCGTAGCCGTGGATGAACTGCCACCGCGGACTCTCCGGGACGTGCCGCCGCACGAGCAGGATGACCAGGCCCAGGACGACGCCGAGGGCGAAGCTGAGCCGCCAGCCGAGGTCCTTCGGGAAGATGTCGGTGTCCAGCATCACGATGGACAGCAGGGAGCCGCCGATCGCGCCCAGCCAGTAGCTTCCGTTGATGATGAGGTCGACCCGGCCGCGGTAGTGCGACGGGATCAGCTCGTCGATGGCGGAGTTGATGGCCGCGTACTCGCCGCCGATGCCGAAGCCGGTGAGGAACCGGAAGAGGAAGAACCACCAGGACTCGAACGACAGCGCCGTCATCGCGGTCGCCGCCAGGTAGACGACCAGCGTCACCATGAAGAGGCGTTTGCGGCCGTAGCGGTCGGTCAGCCAGCCGAAGAACAGCGCGCCGGAACAGGCGCCGGCCACGTACAGGGCGGCGGCGACGCCGGTGATCTGCGCGGCGCTGATGTCCAGGCCGCTGCCGTCCTCGGCGATGCGGCCGGCGACGTTGCCGACGATCGTGACCTCGAGGCCGTCCAGGATCCAGACGGTGCCGAGGCCGATCACGATCATCCAGTGCCACTTCGACCACGGGAGGCGGTCGAGGCGGGCGGGGACGGCGGTGGTGACCGTCGACGTCTCTCCCGGGCCCGGTGCGGGCGCCCGTGACACTCCAGAAGCCATGGCTGGTTCCCTCTCCGTCGCGTGATCCCCCTCAGAACCCCTTCCCCCGGGTGCCCGGAAGCCGGTGGCCCATGCGGGTGAAGAACGTGCCGCGCGGGGGGTGGAGAGGCGTACGACGCGTCAGGGGATCAGCAGGGCCAGGGCGGCGGCGTGGCCGTCGAGCGGGGGCAGGTCGGTGAGGCGGAGGCCGGGGACCGGGGCCGGCCGGTCGGCGGCGCTCACGTACGGCTCGACGGCGCCCCGCGCCAGGCCCACGCCCGAGACCTTCAGCGCGGCCTCCTTCCGGGACCAGCAGCGGGCGAACGCGGCCGGCCGGTCGGGGACCGGAAGGGCCTCCAGCTCCGTCCGCTCGCGCGGATGGAGGGCGCTCATCAGGTCCCGTACCGGACCGTCCGCCGGGATCGCCTCGACGTCCACGCCGACCGGAACCGGCGCGACCGCCACCAGGACCCGGTCCCCCGAGTGGGAGAGCGAGAAGTGCGCGTCGTGGCCCCGGAGGTACGGCTTGCCGTGCGGGCCGCCGCAGTCGGCGCACGGCTGCCGGAGGAAGACGAGGCGCTCCGGGGGCTCGTCCACGTGCCGGCCCAGGACGAGCCGGAGCAGGACGTGGGCGACCCGGTACCGGTCCGCGTCCACCGGGAACAGGAACCGGGCGGCCCGGGCGCGCTCGTCGTCGTCGAGCACGGACACGAGCGCGCGGGCCGGTGCCGCGGCCTCCGACACGGTGGCCGTCACCACCCCCGGGTGGCCCGGGACTTCCTCGTAGAACATGGCGGGTCAGAATACCCGTTCGGTCGTGCTGACGACGGCGCGGCGGTTCCAGGAGGTCGGTGTGCACGACGGCGCGGTACTTCCTTTTGGCGAGCCGGGGGCGCCGGGTGCGGGGGAGCGCGCCGTGCCTCGTACCGACATCCGCCGGGGGAGCGGGTCCATCCGGCCATTCGTCCTTCGGGGGAGGGGCGAAAAGGACTCACCCTCCTTCCGGCCCTCGCCTGTTACCCGTCGGTACGCGATGATGGCGGCCAACCAACCACACGCGGGGACTTGGGGCAGCGGTGACGACTTTCGACGAACGGACCACGGTGCACGCCTTCCGGGACGACGCCCTGGGGGACCACGACGCGGTGGGCCTCGCGGCGGCGATCCGGCGGGGCGAGGTGAGCGCCGCCGAGGCGGCCCGGGACGCGGCCGAGCGGGTACGGGCCGTGGAGGGGCGGCTCCACGCGGTCCAGGCGTACGCCGAACACCCGCTGCCCGGACCGGGGACGGGCCTCCTCGCCGGAGTGCCGGCCTTCGTCAAGGACAACACCGACTACCGGGGGCTGCCCACCGGCCACGGCAGCGCCGCCTTCACGCCGAGGCCCGCCCGCCGGCACGCGGCCTTCACCCGCCAGTTCCTCAGCAGCGGCGTCACCGTCCTCGGCAAGACCAGGCTCCCCGAGTTCGGCTTCAGCCCCTCCACGGAGTACGAGGGCGCCGAACCCGTCCGCAACCCCTGGGACACCGCCCGCTCGGCGGGCGGCTCCTCGGGCGGCAGCGCGGCGCTCGTGGCCGCCGGAGCGGTGCCGATCGCGCACGCCAACGACGGCGGCGGCTCCATCCGGATCCCGGCCGCCTGCTGCGGTCTCGTCGGGCTCAAGCCGACCCGGGGCCGGGTCGTGCCCAGCGCCCAGGGCCGCCGGCTCCCGCTCGACATCGTCTCCGACGGGATCGTCAGCCGCTCCGTACGGGACTCCGCCGCCTTCCTCGCCGCCGCCGAGAAGCACTGGCGCAACCCGAAGCTGCCGCCCCTGGGTCTGGTGGAGGGCCCCTCGGAGCGCCGGCTGCGCGTCGGTTTCCTCCTCGACTCGCCCACCGGCGTCACCTCCGACGCCGCGACCCGGGCCGCCGTCACGGAGACCGTGGCGCGGCTCCACCGGCTCGGCCACGCCGTGGAGCCGGTGGAGATCGCCGTCGACCCCCGTTTCACCGGCGACTTCCTCACCTACTGGGGCTTCCTCTCCTTCCTCCTCGGCACCACGGGTCGCACCCTCGGCGCCGACTTCGACCGCCGCCGCATGGACGGCCTCAGCCGGGGCCTGCGCGCGACGTACCTGGAGAACTGGCGGAACACCCCGGCCGTCCTGCGGAGGCTGAAGCGCACCAGGGAGGCGTACGCGGCGGCCTTCCGCGGCCTCGACCTCGTCCTTTCCCCCGTCCTCGCCCATCCCGCGCCCCGGCTCGGCCACCTCGCCCCGGACGTCCCGTACGCGACGCTGATCGAGCGGATCCTGGCGTACGTCGCTTTCACCCCGATCGACAACGTCGTGGGCACGCCGTCGCTCTCGCTGCCCGTGGGCGCGACGGAGGACGGGCTGCCCGTCGGCGTCATGTTCGCGGGGCGCCCCGGCGCCGAACGGGCCCTTCTGGAGCTGGCGTTCGAACTGGAGGCGGACCGGCCCTTCCGGCGCGTCCAGGACCTCTGAGTCCCCGGCCCCCGGGGCCGGTCAGCCGGGCGCGGGGGGCTCCACCGGCTCCACCGGAAGGCCGGCCGTGCGGGCGGCCTCCGCGAGCACCTCGCGCAGCATCTCCCGCGTGAGCCGGCCGGTGAACACGTTGCGCTGGCTCACGTGGTAGCTGCCGAACACCGTGAGCGCGGGGTCGCCGGGGGAGGCCGGCGCCAGGACCGTCCGCACGCCGTGCCCGAACTTCGGGCGCGGCCGGGGCACGAGCCAGCCGGCCTCCGCCAGGACGGGCAGCGCGGCCTGCCAGCCGAAGCCGCCCAGGACGACGACGGACCGCAGCGTCGGGCGCAGCAGGCGCGCCTCGCGGGCCAGCCAGGGGCGGCAGGCGTCCCGCTCGCCGGGCGTGGGGCGGTTGTCGGGCGGGGCGCAGTGCACCGGCGCCGTGACCCTCACCCCGTACAGTTCGAGCCCGTCGCCGGGGCCCGTCACCGTCTCCCGCGAAGCCAGGCCGAGTTCGTACAGCGTCGCGTACAGCAGGTCGCCGGCCCGGTCGCCGGTGAACATCCGGCCGGTCCGGTTCCCGCCGTGCGCGGCGGGCGCCAGACCGCTGATCAGCAGGGCGGCGTCCGGAGGGCCGAACCCTGGCACCGGGCGCCCCCAGTACTCCTGGCCCCGGAACGCGGCGCGTCCGACGCGGGCGGTCTCCTCCCGCCACGCCACCAGGCGCGGGCAGGCCCGGCACCGCACGAGCCGCGCGTCGAGGCCGGCGGGGGTGCGCGCCCGGGCGGCGGCCCGTACGGGGTAGTCCTCGGCAGTGCACACGGTCGATCCGCTCCGTCCGGAAGGAAGAAAGTCCTCTCCGGGACCCCCTACCCGCCGTGCGGCACACGCTACGGAATTGGCCGATTCTCGTCTTGCTCACGCGGACGCATCCCCTGTTCCACTCAGTACTTAGGTTAGGCTAACCTTCGGCTGTGCGAGCTGGAGAAGAGAGATCCGCGGCCGGTGCCCCCCGCGGCCACGAACTGGCGGCCACGGGAGTCACCGTGGCCTACGAGGGCGTCGACGTCGTCCACGACGCCGCCCTGACCCTGCGGCCCGGCGAGGTCACCGTCCTCGTCGGCCCGAACGGCAGCGGGAAGTCGACGCTCCTGCGGACGGTCTCGCGGCTCCAGAAACCCCGGACCGCCACCCTCGTCATCGACGACGCCACCGACGCCCTCGCGCTGTCCCCCCGCGACTTCTCGCGCCACGTCGCCCTGCTCACCCAGGGACGCCCCACCCCCGGCGGCCTGACCGTGCGGGACGTGGTCGAGTTCGGCCGCTACCCCCACCGGGGACGCTGGGGGAGGACGGACCCGGACGGCCGCGCCGCCGTGGACCGCGCCCTCTCCCTCACCGGCGTCGCCGAGTTCGCCGACCGGGGCGCCGAGCACCTCTCCGGCGGACAGCTCCAGCGCGTCTGGCTCGCGAGCTGCCTCGCCCAGGAGACCGGCGTCCTGCTCCTCGACGAGCCCACCACCTACCTCGACCTGCGCTACCAGGTCGAACTCCTGGACCTCGTCCGCGACCTGGCGGACGACCACGGCATCGCCGTCGGAGCCGTCCTGCACGACCTCGACCAGGCGGCCGCCGTCGCCGACCGGATCGTGCTCCTCCACACCGGACGGGTCGTCGCCGACGGCTCCCCGCAGGACGTCCTGACGGCGGAGCGGCTGACCGGCACGTACGGCATCCGCATCGAAGTCGACACCGACCCCCTGACCGGCCGGCTGCGCACCCGTGCCGTCGGCCGGCACCACACGCGAAGCGAAAGGCTCACCACTCCCTCATGAGACGCCTCCTCCTCACCACGGCCACCGCCACCGCCGCGGCCCTCGCCCTGACCGCCTGCGGCACCACCGAGCCCGCCGCGGACAAGAAGGCGGAGAAGACCGCCGAGAGCATCACCCTCACCGACTCCACCGGCACCGAGGTCGTCCTCGACGGCCCGGCCGAGAAGGTCGTCGGCACCGAGTGGAACGTCGTCGAGAGCCTGATCTCCCTCGGCGTCGACCCCGTCGGCGTCGCGGACGTCAAGGGGTACAAGACCTGGGACACCACCGCCCCGCTGAAGAACGACGCCAAGGACATCGGCACGCGCGGCGAGCCGAGCATCGAGACCGTCGCCGGTCTCGCGCCGGACCTCATCGTCGCCACCAGCGACCTCAAGCCGGCCGTCGTGAAGCAGCTGCGCAAGGTCGCGCCCGTCCTGGAGCTCAAGGCCGCCGACGGGGCCGACCCGATCGGGCGGATGACGGAGAACCTCGACCTCATCGCGCGGGCCACCGGCACCACCGCCGAGGCCGACCGGCTCAAGAAGGACTTCGACGCCACGATCGAGGACGGGAGGAAGAAGCTCGCCGCCGCCGGCCTCGCCGGCGCGAAGTACGCCTTCGCCGACGGCTACCTCGTCTCCCACCAGGTCTCCATCCGGCCGTACACCGGCGGCTCGCTCATCGGCGCCGTCAACGACAGGCTCGGCCTGAAGAACGCCTGGACCGTCGAGGGCGACCCGTCCTACGGCCTCGGCGCCACCGACGTCGAGGGCCTCACCCGGCTCGGCGACGTGCACTTCGCCTACATCGCCAACGACCAGGACCCGAGCAGCACCCCGTTCACCGGCGCCCTCGCCGAGGACAAGGTCTGGAACTCGCTGCCGTTCGTCAAGAAGGGCCACGTCCACCGTCTGCCCGACGGCATCTGGATGTTCGGCGGACCCGCGTCGATGGGCAAGTACGTCGACTCCGCCGTCACGGAGCTGACGAAGTAACACCATGGCCGTCACCGCAACCACACCCTCCACCCGTCCGACGGCGGTCACGTCCCGGAGGAGCGCGGCCGTGGTGACGGCCGCACTGGCCCTCCTCGTCGCGGGTCTCGCCCTCGTCGACCTCACCCAGGGCACCGCCGCCGTCGGCGGCGCCGAGGTCTGGAAGGCCCTCACCGGCCGGTCCGACCCCGCCGACGCGTCCGTCGTCGTCGCCTCCCGGCTGCCCAGGGCGGTCGCCGGACTCCTCGTCGGCGCCGTCCTCGGCATGGCCGGCTCCGCCCTCCAGGCCGTCAGCCGCAACGTCATCGCCTCGCCCGACACCCTCGCCGTCAACGCCGGCTCCTACCTGGCGCTCGGCCTCGCCGCCGTCACCGGCGTCTCGCTGCCGCTCTTCGCCACCTCCGGGGTCGCCTTCGCCGGCGGCCTGGCCGCGGCCGCCGTCGTCCTCGGACTCTCCGGCCTCGGCGCGGGCACCGTCCGGCTCGTCCTCGCCGGAAGCGCCCTCACCCTCGGCCTCACCGCCGTCGCGGAGGGCCTGCTCCTGCTCTTCCCGAAGGAGACCGAGGGCCTCTACCAGTGGAACCAGGGCAGCATCTCCCAGAACGGCTTCGACGGCGTCCTGCAGATGGCGCCCGTCGCCCTCGCCGCCCTCGCCGGACTGATCCTGCTGGCCCGCCGGGTCGACGCCCTCGCCCTCGGCGACGACGCGGCCCGCGGCCTCGGCGTCCCCGTCCGCACCACCCGGGTCACGGCCGTCGTCCTCGCCGCGCTCCTCTCGGCGACCGCGGTCACGCTCGCCGGTCCGATCGGCTTCGTCGGCCTGTGCGCCCCCGCGCTCGTCCGGGGCCTGGCGCGCCGGGCCCAGCGGCTCCACCGCTTCCGCGCGGGCCTGCCGGTCGCGGGCCTCACCGGCGCCGCCCTCGTCCTCGGCTCGGACGTGCTGCTGCGCGCCGTCATCCCCGCGGACGTCGCCGTCGCCGTGCCGACCGGCGTCGTCACCAGCCTCGTCGGAGCCGCCTTCCTGATCGTCATGGCCATCAGGGTCAAGGACACCGCCGGGGCCGCGCCGGTCGAGAAGCTGCGCATCCGGAGCCGTACCGCCTTCCTCGTCACCACCGGCGTCCTCGTCGCCGTGGTCGTCGGCGCGGTCGTCGCGGGCGTGCTGCTCGGCGACTCCGAGCTGCTCCTGGGCGACGTCGTGAACTGGGCACAGGGCCGGGCGGGCCGGACCGTCTCCTTCGTGCTCGACACCCGGGTGCCCCGGGTCCTCGCGGCGCTCCTGGCGGGTGCGGCGCTCGCCCTGTCCGGCACGCTCATCCAGGCCGTCACCCGCAACCCGCTCGCGGAGCCCGGCATCCTCGGCGTCTCCCACAGCGCCGCGCTCGGCGCCGTCCTCCTCGTCACCACGGTCCCCCTGGCCGGTTCCTGGAGCGTGGCGGGCGCGGCGTTCGCGGGCGCCGTCCTCGGCGCCGTCCTGGTCTTCGGCCTCGCCGCGCGCGGCGGGTTCCAGCAGAACAGGCTCGTCCTGGTCGGCTTCGGCGTCGCCACCGCGAGCGCCGCCCTGATCAGCCTGCTCATCGTCCTGAGCGACCCGTTCAACGCGACGAAGGCGCTCACCTGGCTGTCCGGCTCCACCTACGGGCGGACCCTGCCCGACGCGGTGCCGCTCGCCGTGGTCCTGACGGCGGGCCTGGTCGTGGCCGTCCTGCGGCGCGCGGAGCTCGACCTCGTCTCGCTCGACGAGGACACCCCCCGGCTCCTCGGGCTCGACCTCGGCCGCGGCCGCCTGGGCTTCCTCGTGCTGAGCGTCCTGCTCAGCGCGACCGCCGTGGCCGCCGCCGGCACGATCGGCTTCGTCGGGCTCGTCGCCCCGCACGCCGCCCGCGCCCTGGTGGGCCGCCGGCACGCGCGCGTGGTGCCGGTGGCGGTGCTCCTCGGCGCGGCGCTCGTCTGCACCGCGGACCTGGTGGGACGGGCGGTGATCGCGCCGGCCCAGCTCGGCGCCGGCATGATGACGGCCGTCATCGGCACGCCGTACTTCCTCCACCTGCTCGTCCGCAGCCGGCGCTGAGGACACCCCCCCGCACGACGGACGGCCGCGCACCCCGCGTCAGGGGCGCGCGGCCGTCCGCGCTCCCGGCCGGCCATGCGCCGGACCGGTGTCCTCGACCTTCCGCGCGCCCCCGTCTCCTACCGAACTGCCTCGTCCCGCGCGCGGTCCTCCTTCGAAGCGCCGCCCGGTGCGGCCCCCCGGCGTTCCCCGATGCCCGCCACCAGACCGATCACGGTGGTCAGCGCCGTACAGACGACGATGGTGACGACCGGGGTGGTGGCCTTGACGAGACCGGCCGTCAGCAGGGCGGCCGCTCCGTAGCCGAGGCCGCCCGCGGCGTACAGGAGGGAGAAACCCGTGGCCCACACGTTCTGCGGGAGGCGGTTCTGCAGCGCCAGGTTACGGATGATCATGAGCGGGCTGTAGAAGAGGCCACCGAGCAGGAACGCGGCGAAGAACGCCCAGAGGCGGCCGGTGACGGCGCACAGCGTCAGCGCCGCGGTCATGGCCGGCAGCAGGAAGAGGGTCTGCGTCCCGGGGGAGCCCGGCCAGGCGCGTCGTCCGTAGACCAGTCCGGCGGCGATGCTCGCCAGGGCGAACGCCCCCGTGATGACGCCGGTCAGCGCCAGCTGCCGGCCCGTCGACTCGAGACGGGCCGGCAGGGCCACGTCCATGGCGCCGACCAGGAACATGATGGCCGCGGCGAGCAGGACGGTGGGCCAGGCCATCCTGACGACGCTCAGCGTCCCCACGGGCTCCGGGGCGTCCTCCCGCACGTCGGGAGCGGCGTGCCGGATGCGCCCGGCGAAGGCCAGGGGAGCCGCCGAGACCACGGCCATGAGCAGGAGCGCGATCCGTGGCGACACCTGGGTGGACACCAGCGAGGCCAGCACCGGGCCGGCGGCCCAGACGGCCTGGTTCAGCGCGCTCTCCAGCCCGAGCGCGGTGTGCCGGAGGTGTTCCGGAGTGGTGCCGGACAGCTGCGCGCGCATGCCGCCGGGGACGCCCGCGGCCACCGCCCCGGCGGCGAAGGCCATCGCCACCAGCAGGACCATGGGCGTGTGACCCGCCAGGACGGCGACGGCGGCGAAGACGAGTGCTTCGGCGAGCAGGGCGAAGCGGAGCTGTCCGAGGAAGGGGCGCCGGTCGAAGCCGCGTCCCATGAAGGGGGCCCCGACTGCCTCGCCGAGCGCGTGCGAGGCGGCGAGGACGCCGCCCGCAGAGAACGATCCCGTGCTGTGGCCCAGGAAGACCAGGGCCAGTGGAGCCATGGCGACGGGAGTGCGGATCAGTCCCATGGCGACGTACCAGGCGGTGCCGCCCTCGCGGCACAGCACGTCGCGGTAGGTGGGGGCGGGTCGCGCGACCGGCGCTGTGTTACCACTCATGGTTTTTACCGGTAACCGCTCGCCGGAGTGTCAAACCTTGTTTACCGGCTATTCTTTATGTATGGGAAATCGGATGGGAACGACGGTGGCCGGACCGCAGGTGGAGGACATGAGGTCCTTCCTCAACACCTGGGTGATCCCCAACGACACACGGCAGGAGACGGAGAACCTCCCGGACCTCGCCGCGTCCCCGGACGACTGGGCGCGCGTGCTGCCGCACCTGCCGCGTCCGCGCACCGACGAACTGACCGACCTGCTCCGGCTCCGTGACGACCTGCGGGCCGACGTGGACGAGCGCGGCACGCGACGGCTGGACGAGTGGCTCGCCCGGCGACCGCAGACGGTGCGCATCGGCGAGGGCGAACTGCGGCTCGAAGGACCGGCCGCCCCCGTCGACACCGTCCTGCGCCAGGCGGCCCGGCTGGTGCTCGCCGAGCGCTGGCGCCGGCTCAGGGCCTGCCCGGACTGCCGGTGGGTCTTCTACGACCAGTCGCGGAACAACACGCGGACCTGGTGCAGCATGTACGCGGGCGACAGCGGCCGGGCCTGCGGCAGCATCGCCAAGGTCAAGCGGATGCGCGAGACGCAGAAGCGGCGGACGACCGCCGCGGAGGCGGGGTGAGGACGCCGGCCGGGCCGGTGCTCCTCACCCCGGGGCCGAGAAGGGCCGTTCAGAGGGTCGAGGCGACGCGCCGCAGCAGGCGCTCCGTCTCCCCGGCCGCCTCGGGACCGCGGTCGTAGACCAGGTACTCCACCGTGCGGGTGTAGGGGCTGTCGTCGACGAGCACCACGGCGCCGCTCTCCCCGTCCGGATTCAGCCGGGGGTCGCGCCCGACGGCCAGGGCGAGCTTGGCGAAGTCCCGGACCGGCAGGTCGTTGCGGGTGAGCAGCGTGTAGCCGTCCGAGTAGTCGTCGCCGAGGAGCCGCCGGGCCGCCGCGTGCACGTGGGTGCAGCCGCCCACGCGCGCGTTCACCTCGTTGAACAGGACCCCGCCCTCGGGAGTGACGATGGAGTCGCAGTTCAGGTAACCGCGGTAGCCGAGGTTCCGGATCGTCCGCGCCATGGCCAGCGACGCTTCCAGCATCCGCCGCTCCGCCGCGGGGTCCAGGGCCACCGGAGGGATGGCGAAGCCGTTCCAGACCGGCTCCATGCGCATGTCGCCGTGGTTCAGGAGGACGGGTTCGCCGGGCGGGTCGGGGAGGAACAGCTCGCTGTAGAGGGTACGGCTGTACGGGTGGTAGACCTCCACGACGGCCTCGCTCGGGCGCAGGCCGGTGGGGAAGTCGCGGACCTCCGCCACGACGGGGAAGGAGCCGGCGAGCGCCGCCTCGATCTCGCGGAGGCCGGAGAGCGGGCCGACGACGTGCTTCGCGGAGGCGCCGATGGAGGGCACCTCGGCGTCGACGGTGAACAGCACGTTGCCGTACCCGCTGGCGCTGAAGTCCTGTTTCACGATCACGCTGCCGGTGTGGTGCAGCAGCTCGCGCACGGCCCGCGCGGTGGCCCCCCGGCTGCGGCAGACCTCCCCCCGGGCGACCGGGACGCCCGTGCCGGTCGACCAGGCCCGGAAGAAGGACTTGCTGTTGAAGAAGTCGCTGCCGCCCTGGGCGGAGAACGCGGAGTCCGTCCCGCGCAGGCCGAGCCGGCCCGCGAGCTCGGCGACGGTCCGGTCGTACAGGTAGGGCGTCAGCGTCCAGTCCGGACGCACGGTCTCCCGCAGCCGCTCCACCAGCGGTTCGGCCAGGGCGGTGCGCGCGTCGAGGAACGTGCCCTCGTCCGGTCCGTCCGGGACGAAGAAGGTCAGGGTCGTGGGGTCGAGGCCGAGCGACGAGACGAGGTAGTTCCGGAAGCCGGGCGTCGGCCGCCGGTGCGCGAGCATCGCGTCGCCGTCCTCGAGCAGCCAGGCCGTACGGGTGGAGACGGCGTGCTGCTTGTGGGTTTCCTTGGGCCCGAACGAGGTGAGCGGGCTGGCGAACATGTACTCGCTCGTGACGTTGCCGAGAACGAGTCGGGGCACGGGAGGTCCTTTCGCACGGGTTCTGCCGCGCGAGGGGACCGCGCCGGACGCGGCCCCCTCACGCGGTGGGCCGCGTCCGGCGCGGTCCCTCGGGACGGCGGGGTCAGGCGCGTTCGGCGAGCTTCTTCTCGAACGAGTCGCGGTTGACGACGGCCCGTCCGTGCACGCCGCGCAGGATGACGGCGCGGCTGTCCCGCGCCTCCACGGCGAAGGTGAGGAGCTTGCCGTCGACCTCGGTCAGCGTGGCGGTGACGGTGATCTCCTCGCCCACGGGCGTCGGCGCCACGTGCGCGGAGTCGTGGTGGAGACCCAGGGTCATCCACGGTGCGGTGATCTCCTCCCGCAGGACGTCCATGGCGGTGACCTCGCCGAGCCACAGCAGCACGGGGGTCGCGAGGACGTCCACGTCGTTCTCCCACGCGGTGGCGGAGTCGCGGGGCCCGACCACGTGGCGACGGGTGGCCGAGGAGCCGACGAGGGAGTCGAGGACGGGACGCGGTGACGTGGTGGTGTCGGACATGACTGCCTTTCGGTCGGGTGGCGAAGGGGTCAGGAGGCCTGCGCGAGGGCCCGCATCTGGTTGAAGACGTTCTTGCGCTGCATCTCCGCGGTGCCGCCGGCGATGAGGGTGCCCAGGGCGTCCTGGAGGGCGTGCGCGGCGGGTCCGTCCATGTAGCCGAGGTGGCCGTACACGCGCAGGGCGGTCTCGGTGCCGAGCCGGAGCGTCTCGCCGGCGTGGTACTTGGCGGTGGAGCACAGCAGGGACGCCTGCGGGTCGCCGCTGAGCAGGGCGTCCAGGGCGCCGTAGGAGACGTACCGGGCCGCCTCGATGGCGAACTTGGCGTCGGTGATCCGGCCCTGCACGTACTGGTGGTCCGCGATCGGCTGCTTGAAGGCTTGGCGGCGGCGCGCGTACGCGAGCACCTCGTCCAGGTGGGGGTCGAGGTAGGCCGCGGCGAGGACCCCGTACAGCAGCCGGTCGAGGGCGATGGTGTTGTAGATCGCCTCGATGCCCGCGCCGATCTCGCCGACGAGGTTCCGGGCGTCGACCCGCACGTTGTCGAAGCCGATGGGCCCGGTCGGGCTGGTGTGGTTGCCGATCATCCGCTCCACGGGGCCCTGGCTGACGCCCTCGGCGTGGAGGTCGACCATGAAGAGGGTGATGTCCCGGGCGCCCTGCTCGGGCACGCGGCCCAGGACCAGTGCCACGTCGGCGACGGGGCCGTTGGTGATGTGGTCCTTGTGGCCGTTCAGGCGGTAGACGTCGCCGTCGCGGACGGCGGCCGTCCTGATCCGGGTGACGTCGGAACCGCCGGTGGTCTCCGTCAGCGCGGTGGCCCCGACCTCCCCGGAGAGCAGCCGGGGCAGCCAGTGGCCCTTCTGGTCGTCGCTGCCGTAGGTGAGCAGGGAACGGATCAGGCCCGCCTGCGCCACCATGGACAGGGAGAAGCCGAGGTCGCGGCCGCCCGCCGCGACGCCCTCGAAGGCCGCCGTGAAGTCCCACCAGGTGCCGCCGTCGCCGCCCCACTCCCGGTCCACGGCCAGCCGCCATATGCCGGCGTCGCTCACCTCCTGCCAGGACTCCCGGTCCAGGACGCGCTCGGCCCTGCAGTCGTCGGCGCGCTTGGCGACGGTGGCGGCGGCGAGGTCCGCGTAGCGCGTGCGCAGCGCCGGGTCGGTGAAGTGCTGGAGCATGGTCTGCCTTTCGGTGCGAAGGGACGGGTCAGGGGGCGGCGACGAGCTCGTCGGCCCGGGCGGCGGGGGCCGGGGTCAGGGCGGTGAGACTGTGGTCCAGACGGACCGCCAGCTCCTCCAGCTCGGCCTCCGTGCTGTTCAGCGGCGGCGCCACCATCACGGACTCCGTCAGGGCGTTCACCCCGGCGGGGTACAGCAGCAGTCCGTGGTCGCGCGCCGTCAGGACCAGGTCGTGGGCGGTCCCGGGGGACCGGCCGGGGGTGGCGTGCAGGCCGAGGGCGAGCTGCAGACCGCGCCCGCGGACGTCGCGCACCACGGCGTGGCGGTCGACGAGCCCCTCCAGGAGGGTGCGCAGGTGACGGCCGGACCGGGCGGCGAGGGCGGGGACGTCGTGCTCCTTCAGGTACTCCACGGTCGCCAGACCCGCTGCGGCGGCGAGCGGCGCGCCGGCCATCGTGTGCCCGAACACCACCGATCCCAGGGGCTGTTCGAAGGCGACGGCGACCTCGTCGCGGACCAGGACGGCGGACAGCGGCGCGTATCCGGCCGTCACGCCCTTTCCGAGGACCATCACGTCGGGGACGACCCCGGCGTGGTCGCAGCCGAACCACGCGCCGGTCCTGCCGAGGCCGGTCATGACCTCGTCGGCGACCAGCAGGAAGCCGTGCCGGTCGGCGAGCTCCCGCAGCCTCCTGAGGACGGCGTGGTCGCACGGTACGGCTCCGGAGGACGCGCCGCCGACGGGCTCGACGATCACCGCGGCCAGGTTCTGCGGCCCCACCTCCTCGATCGCCCGCTCCCACTGCTCGACGTCCGCGCGCATGTCGCCCTGGCGGGGGCGCACCTTGGCGACGGTGGCCTGGTTCGCGAGGAGGGGGGTGAGACCGTGCTTGCGCGCCGGGTGCCCGGAGGCGCCGAGCGCGCCGGCGGTCATCCCGTGGTAGCTGGGCTCCTCGGTCAGCACCGTGCACTTGAAGGGCCGGTGGGCCCGGGAGTGGAACAGGGTCACCAGGCGCAGGGCGGCCTCGACGGCCTCGGAGCCCGAGTTGCAGTACACCGGGTTGCCGAGGGTGCCCGGGGCGAGCTCCGTCAGCAGCGCGGAGAGCCGTTCCAGCGGCTCGGAGGTGAACTGGGTCCGGTAGGCGAAGCTGATGGCGTCGATCTGCCGGTGCATGCGGGAGGTGATCTCGGGGAGTCCGTGGCCGAGGTTGGTGTTGATCGCTCCGGAGCAGCCGTCGAGGTACTCCCGGCCCTCGGTGTCGTAGACGTGGACGCCGGCACCGTGGCTGACGGTGGGAAGCATGGGTGTCTCCTGACTGTGTGCGGGGTGGACGTGCGGGGCCGGCGCGTGGGCCGGCGCGGGGCGGTGCGGCCGGACGGGGCTCAGTACCAGGTCATGACGGACGCGGCGGCCGTCATGCCGCCGCCCACGGAGGCCATCAGGACGCGCTCGCCCCGGTGCAGGGGCGCGGCGCGGTGGCTCTCGCTGAGGGTGAGCGGGATGGAGGCGGCGGCGGTGTTGCCGTAGCGGTCGGCGGTGACCGCGACCTTGCGGGAGTCGATGCCCAGCGTGTCGGCGAGGGTCTGCACCAGCCGCAGGTTGCCCTGGTGGAAGACGGCGCGGTCGATGTCGCCGAGGCCCACGCCGGACTCGTCCAGCGCCTGGTGCACGGCCTTGGGCACGTGCTGGACGGCCCAGTCCTTGACGGCCCGTCCGTTCATGCGGAAGTGGTGGGCGCCGGGGTCCCGGAGGGTGGCGGCCGGCCGCCGCGAGCCGCCGCCCTCGACCCGTACGTGGTCGGTGGTCGTCCCGTCCGCGAGCAGGGAGCTGGCGTGGATGCCGTAGCCGTCGGGAACGCGTCCCACCAGCACGGCCCCCGCGCCGTCGCCGAAGAGGCTGACGGTCCTGCGGTCCGTCCGGTCCATGATCGTCGAGTAGGTGTCGGCCCCGATCACCAGGACGTTGCGCCAGTCGCCGTGGGCGCACAGCAGCGAGTCCGCCACGTCCAGGGCGTACAGGAAGCCGGAGCAGACGGCGTTCAGGTCGAAGGCGGGCACGGCGCCGAGGCCGAGCCGTTCCAGGACGAAGACGGCGGTGGCCGGCTGCGGCTGGTCGGGGGTGGTGGTCGCGACGATCAGGGCGTCGATGTCGTGGGGTCCGTACCGTGTCCCCAATAACCGGGACGCCGCGGCCGCGGCGAGATCGGACGTCGCCGTCTCCGGGTCCGCGTAACGGCGTTCGCGGATGCCGGTGCGCTCCTCGATCCAGTCCTCGTCGGTCCCCGCCCAGTCGCTGATCCTGCGGTTGTCCACCACCCGGGACGGCACGTGACCGGCCACCCGGAGTATCCCGTTCGGCATGTTCTCCCCATTCAGGAAAATGATCGACCTGATCCCGTAATGACCGGTCGGCGTCGCGAAGGGCCGTCTACCTCACGCCTACGCCGGTAAACACGAGCCCTCCGGCTTGTGAGAGGTGTCACCAAGTGCCTTTCCGGACACGCTCGGTGATCGATTCGGCCCGGAAATCAGCCGGAAGGTTCCTTTCAGGAAGGTCGTGACGGTTCCGGCGGCTGTGGTCGCGGGGGGATGACGAGGTGCGGCCACACGGCCCGTCCGACGGGGAAGCGCAGTTGGGGAAGGCGGTTCCGCCGCATCGCGGCAGCCCCGTGCCCCCGTGGCGGATCGTAGGTGAAGGCCGCGCAAGAGGGGGTGGTGCGCCATGGCCGAAGGGGATCGCAGGCGGTGGTCGGGCTCCCTCGCGCCCGGATGTTTACCGCCCAAATCGAATGCGGGCGAACAGTGTCCGGCGCCGATCCATCCCGCCCCACGACCATGGCGCCGTCCACGGCCCTGCCCGCGCCACCGTTCCGTACCGTCGCCGTGGAATCGCTCGCGGTCTTCGGAAGGAACGCGAAAAGCGGACGGGCCCGGACCTCCCCGCCTTCGATCGGGACTTGGCCGAGGCTCACCCGAGTCGAACTTCCGTGGAGCTCGTCCGCCGGGGTCCACCGACGGGCCGGTCCTGTCGAGCGTCCCCGGCGGGCCCGGCGTAGGGTCCGGATATGGGAGAGCCCGCGGACGCCGAGGACGTCTTCGGATCGGGGCGGTTGGACACCGTCCTCGGCGACGTGATGCGCGACGCCGGGGCCTCGGTCGGCCTCGTCTACCTCCGGGTCCCGGGGGAGAGCATGCTGCGCCTGGCGCTGGTGTCGGGCGTCTCCCAGGAGATCGCGGCCCCCTGGGTCCGCATCCCGGCCGACGCGCCGATCCCGGTGGTCGACGCCATGCGCGACCGGAGCCTCGTCTGGCTGGGCGGCCAGGAGGAGATCGCCCGCCGCTATCCGCGCCTGGGGATCGTGCTGCCGTACGACTTCCTCCTCGCCGCCGCCCCGATCGCCGACGACACCGACGTGTGGGGCGGGATCGTCCTGCTGTGGCCGGTCTGGCACCCGCCCCGGCTCGACGAACGCGAGCGCGGGGCGCTCGACGCCTGCGGCCGCCGGGCCGCCGGCCTGCTGCGGCGGGCGGCCGGGCGGGGGCCGGCGGCGTATCCCTCCGAGCCGCGCGTCGTGCATCCGGCCCGGCCCCCGGAGGCCGATCCCGTCCTGGCCAGGTCCGCCCTCCACTTCGCCGAACGGCTGCCCCTCGGGTGCTGCGCCCTGGATCTCGAAGGACGCCTCACCTTCCTCAACACCGCCGCCGCGGAACTGCTCCAGGCGGGCGCGGCGGCGCTGCTCGGCAAGCGCCCGTGGGAGGTGCTGCTCTGGCTGAACGACCCCCTCTTCGAGGACCGCTACCGCGCGGCGGTGGTCGCCCGCCAGCCGGTGTCGTTCACCGTCATGCGGCGGCCCGCGACCTGGCTGCTGTTCGAGCTGTACCCGGACGCCACCGGCATCAGCGTCCACATCACCCCGGTGGCGGGGCCGTCCGCGACGGGCGTGGGCGCGGGGGAGGGGGAGAGGAAGGGCGGAGGGATCGGTAGGAGACCAGGGGCGGGCGCGGCGACCCCGCCCGGGACGGCCGCCCCACCGGGAGCCCCCGGAGTCCCAGAGGCCTCCGGCACCTCCGAGATGCCCGGGGCCTCCGAGACGTCCGGTGCCTCCGAGGCCTCCGGCGCCTTCGAGACTTCCGGGGCCTTCGAGACGTCCAAGGCCTCCGAGGCGCCCGTCCCCTCCGGGGGGCCGGCCCCGCCGCTCCGGCACGCCGAGCCCGTGGGCGCCGGGGCCGTGTACCACCTCATGCACATGGCGGCGACCCTGGCGGAGGCGGCCGGCGTCCACGACGTCGTCGAGCTCGTCGCCGACCAGATCGTGCCCGCCTTCGGACCGCAGGGCCTCGTCCTGATGAGCGCGGACGAGGGACGGCTGCGCATCATCGGACACCGCGGCTACAGCCGGGAGTTCGTGGACCGGTACGACGGCACGCCCCTGACGGCGCCGGTCGCCGACGCCCAGGTCCTCGCCACCGGCGTCCCCGTCTTCTTCACCAGCCCCGAGGACCTGTACCGCGCCCACCCCCACGCCCCGCGCTACGCGGACCGCTCCGCCTGGGCGTTCCTGCCGCTCATCGCCTCCGGCCGCCCGGTGGGCTCCCTGATCCTCTCGTACGCCCGGCCGCGTCCCTTCCCGGGAGCCGAGCGGGCCATGCTCACCTCCCTGGCGGGCCTCATCGCCCAGGCCCTCGCCCGGGCCCGGCTCTACGACGCCAAGCAGTCCCTCGCGCACAGCCTCCAGACCAGTCTGCTCCCGCACGGCCTGGTCCCGCTCCCGGGGGTCGGGGTCGCCGCCCGCTACCTGCCGGCGGGTCACGGCATGGACGTGGGCGGCGACTTCTACGACCTCGTCCGCGCCGCGCCCGGCACCGTCATCGCGGTCATCGGCGACGTCCAGGGGCACGATCCGAACGCCGCCGCCCTCATGGGGCAGGTGCGCACCGCCGTCCACGCGCACGCGACGGCCGGCGCGTCCCCCGGCGACATCCTCGACCGCACCAACCGGCTCCTGAACGACCTGGACCCGGACCGCTTCACCAGCTGCCTGATCGTCGAACTCGACCCGGCCCGCCACCGTCTGCGGCTCGCCACGGCGGGGCATCCGCCCCCGCTCCTGCGCGGGCCCGACGGCCGGACCCGCCTCCTGGAGGCCCCGCCGGGCCTCCTCCTCGGGATCACCCCGGACGTCGAGTACGTCACCACCGAGGTGCCCTGGGAGCCCGGCTCGGTCCTCGCCCTCTACACCGACGGCCTCGTCGAGACACCCGGCGTCGACATCGGCACGGCCACGGCGGAGCTGTCCGGCCGTCTCGCGCGGTCCCGGCCCGAGGACCTCGACGCCCTCGCGGACGTCCTGATCCGGCACGTGAAGGACCCCGACCACCGCACCGACGACGTCGCCCTCCTGCTCGTCCGCCGCGAACCCTGAGCACCGCCCTCTTGCCCTCTCCGCGCCCCCGCCTTGCCGTACCTATCGAAAATCGATAGCTTGTTATCGGTTTTCGATCGAAGGGGATGTCATGGGGAAACTGACGGTGCTCGCCCTGCGGGCCGTGCTCGCGGGACTGTTCGCGGGTTCGGTCTTCGTGGAGGCGGTGATGGTGCCGCTCCTGGCCGCCGACCTGAACGGGCTCCGGCCGGAGTACGCCCACCTCCGCACGCCGGTGCTCGTGCTCCTGGTCCTGGGCGCGCTGACGGCGCAGACCGTCCTGGTCTGCGTGTGGCGGCTCGTGACGATGGTGCGGCGCGGCACGGTGTTTTCGCACGGGGCCTTCCGGTACGTGGACGTCGTCACCGGCGCCTTCGCCGCGGGCGCCGTCCTGGTGTTCGCGTTCGCCGTGCTCCTGGCGCCCGGCGAGGCCGTCGCCCCGGGCGTCGTGCTCCTGATCTGCGGGGCGAGCCTGGCGGTCCTGGGCGTGGCCCTGATCGTGCTCGTACTGCGGATGCTGCTCGCCCAGGCCGTCGAGCGCGAGGCCGAGGCGACACGGATGCGGGCCGAGCTCGCCGAGGTGATCTGATGCCGATCGTCGTGGACGTCGACGTGATGCTGGCCCGGCGCAAGATGTCCGTGGGCGAGCTCGCGGAACGCGTGGGCATCACCCCGGCCAACCTCGCCGTGCTCAAGAACGGGCGCGCCAAGGCGGTGCGCTTCACCACCCTCGGCGCCCTCTGCGAGGTCCTCGACTGCCAGCCGGGCGACCTGCTCCGCTGGGAGCCGGAGACCGGAACGGAGGGCGCGGAGGACGCCGTCGCCGCGGTCGGGGAGAACGGCTGACGGGCGCGCCGGAACGCCAGGTCCGGGGGGTGGAGGTCGGCAAAGCGCCGCGCGCGTACGGCACGCGCACGGTGAGGCCGACGGCGTGGCACCCCCGCACAGCGCGCACGTCCGGTCGACGGCGGTCTCCCTCAGGGGGCGCCGACGGCGAGACCGGCCAGCGCGCCGGCGGACTCGGGAGCCAGCCGGTAGAAGCCCTGGAGGCTGACCGAGCGCTCCAGGCGGCCGTCCACCACGTGCTTCAGGGTGCGGGTCCTGCCCCGGGCGTTGCGCCAGGTGAGCTCCGGCAGCAGGTCCCCGGGGACCGGGGTGTCGAAGCGCACGGGGGTCGCGTCCACGTGGACCGCGGTGGCGCCGCAGCCGCCGGCGCCGAACATCGACCAGTCGTCGTGTCCGGGGAACGAGGGGGCCCGCTCCCGACCGGCGGACGACGCCGCCGCCCGGTCACTCCAGGGGCTTCACGGGTTCCAGCCGCAGCAGCCGGGTCGGCCAGGGTGCCGGTCCGGCCGGGCCGAACCACACCCGGACGTCCTCGCCGGTCCGGACGGGCAGGCGGGGGAAGTCGTTCTCGGCGTGCTCGGTGCGGTGCAGCGCGTGGCCCGGGCCCAGGTGCCGGGCCGCGTACGCGTCGAAGGCGGCCGCGTCGGCGGGGTGGCAGACGGTCGCGAGCACCTCGTCCGCGCCCGGCTCCGGCGTGAAGCCCGGCCCGCGCAGCAGCAGTACGTCGTCGCTGTCGACCATGGTGGCGTTGGCCGCGTCACGGTGCTCCCGCCAGACCGGGCCGGTGTAGAACGCCTCCAGCGCGCGCCGGCGGTGCGTCATGTCGGGGAAGGCGCGCAGCCAGACGAAGCGGTCCGGGTCGTCCAGGTCGCGGAACCGGCCGCCGACGTCGATGCCGGCCGCCCGCTGGCCGGTCACGAACTCGCGCTCGAACAGCTCGATCAGCGTCTCCCGGGCGCCGGGACGCAGGGTGTACTGCCGGAGTTCGACGATGCTCATGCGGTGGCCTTCCCGGGGCGTGCGAGGTCCGTGGTCCTTCTGTCGTCCACGCGCCGCAGGTTAGGGCCGGTCCGCTGACATCTCCTGTCAGTGGATACTGGGCGGCATGCGCGCGAGTCGGCTGGTCGCCCTGCTTCTGCTGCTCCAGAACCGGGGCCGGACGACGGCCCGGCAGCTGGCGGAGGAACTGGGGGTCTCCGTCCGGACGGTCTACCGGGACGTCGAGGCGCTCGGTGCCGCGGGCATCCCCCTGTACGGCGAAGCCGGACACGCGGGCGGCTACCGCCTGGTCGACGGCTACCGGACCCGGCTCACGGGACTGACGGCGGACGAGGCGCAGGCCGCGTTCCTCGCCGCGCTCCCCGGCGCCGCCGCCGCGCTCGGCCTCGGCGAGGCGCTCGCCACCGCCCGGCTCAAGCTGCGGGCCGCCCTCCCGGCGGAGCTGCGCGAACACGCCGAGCTGATCCAGGAGCGCTTCCTGCTCGACGCCCCCGGCTGGTACGGCGGCGCCGACCGGGTGCCCCATCTGACCGCGGTCGCCGCCGCGGTGTGGGCGCGCCGGGCGGTGGTCCTGCGCTACCGGCGCTGGCGGGCGCCGGAGGAGATCGAGCGCCGGGTGGAGCCGTACGGGCTCGTCCTCAAGGCAGGCCGCTGGTACCTGGTCGCCGGCGGACCGTCCGGGGTCCGCACCTACCGGGTCGACCAGATCCTCGGAATCCGGCCGCTGGAGGACGAGTTCGCCGCTCCGGACGGATTCCGCCTGGCCGGGTACTGGAAGGACCACCTGGCCGGTTTCCGGGCGCGGCTGCACACCGCGGAGGCCCTGGTGCGACTCACCCCGGAGGGCGCCCGCCGCCTCGGCGTCGCGCCCGCCGGCGACGGATGGACGGAGACCCGCGTGCCCATCGAGTCGATCGACCACGCCCACCGGGAGTTCCTGCGCCTGGGCACCGACGTCGAGGTCGTGGCCCCGGCCGAACTGCGCGACCGCGTCGCCGAGACGGTGCGCACCCTCGCCGCCCGCTACGAAGGACGCCCCTAGGGCGTGTGTCGAAAGTCCCGCCTGCCCGGCGGCGCCCGGCACGCACGCTCGCCGCGTTGTCGGGATCGCCCCGATACAACCAGTATCGGGGCGACCCTCCGCCTTGCGATCGCACGCACCGGACACCGCCGGGCCTGCCCTTCGGGCAGACGGCGCTACTTTCGACACACGCCCTAGGAGGCGTCCACGGGGTCGAGCGGTGCCCGCAGCGCGCTCCGGCCCCGCTCCCAGGACTCCAGTACGCGGGCCCCGAGCCGGTCCTCCAGGAACACCGTCGCCGCGATGCCGAGGGCGACGTCGGGCGCGAGGTCCGGCTCGTCCTCCAGGAGGCCGCCCACGGCCTCCCGGCGCACCAGCTGCTCGTGGACGGCGTCGGCCTCCACGTGCTCGTCGTAGTACCGCTCCGCCGCCGGTCCCGCGCCCGTCCGCCGCATGGCCTCGGCGAGCCGGGCGGCGGCCGGCGGCGAGGTCACCTCCACGACGGCGAAGTGCCCCACGAGCGCGCCGCGCAGCCGCCGGTGGAGGGCGAGCAGGGTCGACAGGTTCACGGCCGCCAGCGTCTCGGCCCCCACCGCGTCCACGTACCGCCCGTACCCCGCGTCGAGCCCCAGGTCCACCATGAGGTCGGCGTAGAGCCGCTCGTGCATGCGGTCGGCGCGCCCGCAGCCGAACTCGTCGTACTCGATCGCGACCATCGCCGCCTTGGCGCGGCCGCGCAGCCGGGGGATCACCCAGAGGTACGGGTCGGCCTCCCGGAGCTGCGACACGGAGCGGAGCGCCGCGTACTCCCGCACCTGCCACCGCTCTCCCCGCGACGCGAGGAACGCGGAGACGCCGGTGGACTCGGCGGGCTCCACGAGCAGGGCGCCCAGCTCCTCGTCCACGTCCCCGTGGTGCCGGCAGTCGTGGCGCAGCGCGCTCTCGAAGCGGTGTTCCAGGAGCGCCCGGGTCCTGAGCAGGTGCGGGTCCCATTCGAGGGTGTCGGGGACCCCGTCGTACCCCCGGTAGTGCAGGGCGTAGCAGAGGTGCAGGGCGAGCTGGAGGTCCTCGCCGTACGGATCGCAGCGCGCGATCTCCGGGCCGTCCGGCAGCGCCCCGGGGGCGCCGAGCAGCCGCTGCCGGACCGCCCGCGACACCTCGCCGCGGGCCTCGGGGACCTCGGGCGCGCCGGAGGCCGTACGGACGATCTGCGGGGCGACGGTCATGGGGTCGGGTCCTCCGGGGAGTCGGCCGCCGGGCGGGGACGCCGCTGCCGGTGGCGGTGGCTGGTGTCGCAGAACGGGGCCCGCTTGCTCCGCCGGCACATGCACAGGGCGACCATCGGCCGCTCGCAGTGCCGTACCGATCCGTCGGGCATGACGACGTCCACCGGCCCCTCGACGAGCATCGGCCCGTCGTCCAGGGGCCGGACCAGGGTCGGCGCGCTTCGCGCGGGGCCTTCCGCCCGTGCCGGGGGCACGGCCCCGGGCCGTACGTCCGGGGAAGGGGACATCACACACCACCCATCGGCTGTCTCGTTTCCTCTGCTGCGCGGCTGCCCCGCCGTACCGCGCCCATGCGCGGGCGGTACGGCGGGGAGGGGGCGGGGGTCACGCGCGGGACGCGCGGATCACGACGAGGTCCTCGGTGCGCGTCCCGGGCGGGACGAGCCCCCGGGCGGCGAACCACTCCTCGCGGGAGGCCATGACAGGGCCGAAGGGCTGGACGCGGCGGTCGGTCACCCGGGCGCGCAGCCCGGCCCGGTGCAGTCCGTCCAGGGTGGCGGTGACGCCGGAGAGCGACGACTGCACGACGAGCAGCGTCCCGGAGGCGGTGAGCAGCCGGGGCACCCGTTCGCAGACCCGGTCGAGCAGGATCCGCCCGTCCGTCCCCGCGTCCCAGGCGCGCCTCCTGCCGCGGGCGGGCAGCGCGGGGTCCTCGCAGGGCACGTACGGCGGGTTCACGGTGATCAGGTCGAAGCGCTCGTGCGCCACCGGAGCCTCCAGGTCGCCCCGGAACAGCCGCACCCGGCAGCGGTGCCGGAGCGCGTTGAGGCGGGCCGTGGTGACGGCGGCGCGGGAGATGTCCACGGCGGTGGCCCGCGTGCCCCGCAGGGCGGAGGCGACCGCGACGACACCGGTCCCGGTGCACAGGTCGAGCGACCGCGCGCCGCTCCGGAACTCTTCGCGAGCCAGGTTCGCGAGCAGCAGCGCGGTGTCCCCCTGGGGCGCGTACACCCCGGGGAGCCGGTAGACGCGCGGTGCCGGCGCGTCCGCCGGCCGGGGGCCGAGCGGCGCGGCGAAGTCCTCGCCGAGGGGAGGGGTCACCTGGGTCACAGAGATCGGCCTCTCGTACGGAACGGGGCGCCGGGGGCCGCGAACGCGCGGCCCGACGGCGCGGGCGCCTTCTCGAAAGTCCTCGCCGGAGTCCTCATGGTCCCGCTCCTCAACGGCCCTGTTCCCGCTCGGACTGCTCCGGCGACTGCCAGGAGTCCCGCCTCGCCTCCGCCGCCGGGGGCTGTACGACACCGGGGGCCTGCCGACGCCGGGCCACCCGCCGGGAACCCCACCAGAACGCGCCGAGGAGCAGGGCCGCCACCACCACTCCGACCACGATCAGCAGAAGAGAGGAAGAACCCCCGGCGGCCAGCAGGGAAGGCGGTGCGGCGGCGGGGAGAGAGGAGAGAAGCATGATCGCCCTTCCTGTCGGAGACGGGGCAGTTCGTTCGGAACGGCGGCTACCCTCGCGGAGAAGATCCATTCGCTCACGGTCGGTGCCCCGTCTCCACCCGTGCTCAGAGGTCGCGCAGGGCCGGGAGGAGTTCCTTCTCCGCCCAGCGCAGGAACGGCTCCTGGTGTTCGCCGCCGATCTGGACGAGGGCCAGCTCGGTGAACCCGGCCTCGGCGTACGGGCGCGCGGCCTCCACGAACGCGTCGACGTCGTCGCCGCAGGGAATGCTCTCCGCCACGTCCTCGGGACGGACCGTCTCGGTGGCCTGGGCGAACCCCGAGGGCAGCGGAAGCTCGGAGTTGACGCCCCAGCCGCCCACCGCCCAGCGGAACTGGTCGTGGGCGCGCGCCACCGCCGCGTCACGGTCGGGGTCGTAGCAGACCGGCATCTGGCCGACGCGCGGCTTGCCCGCGCCGCCGTGCTCGTCGAAGGCGTCGAGCAGCTCGCCCTTCGGCTCCGTGGCGATCACCAGGTCCGCCCGGCGCCCGGCGACCTTGCAGGAGTGCGGGCCCGACGCGGCGATCCCGATGGGCGGGGCAGTGTCGGGGACGTCCCACAGCTTGGCGTTCTCGACCTGGAAGTGGGTCCCGCGGTGGGTCACGTACTCGCCGGAGAACAGGTCGCGGATGATCCCGGCGGCCTCGTCCAGCATCTCCAGGCGGACACCGGCCGAGGGCCAGCCCGCGCCGACGACGTGCTCGTTCAGGATCTCGCCCGAGCCGAGGCCGAGCCGGAAGCGGCCCTCGGACAGCAACTGCACGGTCGCCGCCTTCTGCGCCACGATCGCCGGGTGGTAGCGGAAGGTCGGGCAGGTCACGTACGTCATCAGCGGGATGCGGGAGGTCGCCTGCGCCGCCGCGCCCAGGACGCTCCACGCGTACGGGGCGTGTCCCTGGGAGTCCAGCCACGGGAAGGAGTGGTCCGAGATCACGGAGAAGTCGAATCCGACGCGTTCCGCCTCGACCACGTGCCCCACCAGCTCACGGGGCCCGGCCTGCTCGGTCATCATCGTGTACCCGATCTGCATCATGCCGGGCGACTTGCCGCGAACACGCTCCTTGAAACGGGCATGCCGGGCACTTCTCCCGATGGCGGCCGGAAAGGCGTTCGGCGGGCGAAAACGGGTGCCGGTCCCGATGCGGACGGGTGGGGTCCCGGGGGAGGGGTGGGGCGGAGGAGCACCCGGCGGCCGGGCCGCCGCACCGGTGCGCGGAGCGGGTCCGGCGGCGGGCCTCGTCATGGCGGCCCTCGCGACGAACCTCTTCGACAACCGGGAACGGCGGCGCCGGCGGGGGTACGGGCGGGATTCCGGCGGCCTGTGGTGGCGCGGGCCCGAACCCTCCTGCCCAGGAGGAGCGTTGGGGTCGCCCGCGTCACCGTCCCACTCCGTGGAACACCGGCCGGTGCGCCTTGACCCCGCCGACGGACACCTGCTTCGATCATGCACATGAAGAGCCGCCGGACGACCCTCACGCGACGACGTCATGTCGACCTCGCGCGCACGTCCGGCGCCCTCTGTAGCGGACGCTGACCCCGGCCGCGGTTCTCCGCGACCGCCGGCGCCGCCCCCGGCCCCCGTCGGGGCGCCCGCCCGGGCCGCCGTTCCCGGGGCACCCGTCCCGGTCGTAGCCGCCGGGGTGTCCGTCCCGGCCGCCGCCCGCCACCACCAGCGCGCCGCCGCCCGCCGGGACCGCGCCCCGGCCCCGTGACGCCCGGGCGTCCCTCCTGCCCCACCGGTCCCTTCCTCCTCCCGCTCCCGGCGATCCCGGGAGCGCCGGCCGAGGGGGCCGCCCGGCCGTGCCCGCCGACCTGCCTGTACGCACCACTCCGCCCGTACGGGCTTCCCCGTGCCCGCGGGCGCCCGCAAGCCCGTACGTACGGGCTTTCCCGCGCCCGCAGGCACCCGGCTCCCGTTCTCCGCCCCCGTTCTCCGCTTCCTTCCGGAAGGATCCCGTCCTCGTCATGGCCGTCCCGTCCGCACGCCCCCGCGCCCGCCGCAGGCCCCTGGCCGCCGCGCTGTTCTCCGCCCTCGCCCTCGCGGCCACCGCCGTCCCCGCCGGAGCGGCGCCCACTCCGGGGAGCTTCGCCCCCGTGCCGCCGCACAACCCGTACGCGGGCCCCGACGGGACCGCCACCATGCACGGGGACACCGGCTCCTCGGACACCACCCCGCTGGCGGGCCCCGGCGCGGGCGCCCTGGCCTCGAAGCGGGTGGCGCTCGCCTCCGCCTGCCCCACCGTCCTCGTCGGCTCCGACGGCCACCCGGTCGTGCTGTGCACCCCGATCTTCGGCCAGGTCCCGACCGTCCACCTGCTGAACCCGGCCGACGGCTCCTCCCTCGCCACCCTCCAGCTCACCAAGGGCTCGCTCCTCGGCGGCGTCTACGCCTACCTCGACAACGAGGACCGGCTCGTCGTCGTGGACGGCAGCCGCAGCCTCCTGCGCGTCGCCCACCGCAAGGACGCCGCCGGCACCTGGCGCCTCTCCGTCGACCGCAGCCTCTCCCTCGCCTCCGCCGTCCCCGCCGACGACGCGGTCACCGGCCTCTCGCCGGACTGGCAGGGGCGCGTCTGGTTCGCCACCGGCAACGGCGTGGTCGGCCTCGCCGACGACCGGACCGGGCGGATCGGCACCCTGCGGCTCCCGGCCGGCGAGCGCGTCGCCAACAGCATCTCCACCGCCCCCGAGGGCACCGCCGTCACCAGCACCCACGCCACCTACCTGCTCACCGCGGGCGCCGACGGCACGCCGGGGATCGTCTGGCGGCAGGCGTACGACCGGGGCCGGGCCCGCAAACCGGGCCTGCTGAGCTGGGGCAGCGGCTCCACCCCGACCTTCCTCGGCCCGAGGACCGGCACCGACTACGTCGCGATCGTGGACAACGCCGACACCACCGTCCGCCTCAAGGTGTACCGCACCGCCGACGGCGGCGAGATCTGCTCGATCCCCGTCCTCCAGGCCGCCGCCGGCCCCGGCAGCGAGAACTCGCCCGTCGGCGCGGGCAGCAGCGTCTTCGTCGCCGGCACCTACGGCTACCCGTACCCGGCGCTCCCCGACGGCGCGGGCCCCTCCGTGCCCTCCTCCGCCGACTTCGCCGGCGGCCTGACCCGGGTGGACGTCCGCCCCGACGGCACCGGCTGCGCCACGGTCTGGGACAACACCCTGCGCTCGGCGGCCGTCCCGAAGCTGTCCACCGCGACGAACACCCTGCACACCGTCCTGCGCGACCCGCTGATCCCCGGCACCAGGGGCACGGGCGTCCTCGACCCGTACCGCTACGTCCAGATCGACCCGGAGACCGGCCGCGTCACCCGCTCCAAGCAGGTCGGCGTCGGATCCCTGTACGACACGCTCCAGATGGCCGGCACCGTCGCCCCGGACGGCTCCTACCTCCAGGGCACGGTCACCGGCGTCCTGCGGATCACCGCGGGCTGAGAGCCGTCGGCACACGCCCGGACGTACCGCCGGTCCGCACCCGTCCGGCGAGGCGCCGGATCGTCCCGGCCGGGTCAGCGGCAGAGGAGGGCGGCGCGCAGGTCCGCCCGGTCGTCCAGCCGGGACAGGTCCCGGCCGGTGAGGGTCTCGATGCGCTCGACGCGGTAGTGGACCGTGTTGACGTGGATGTGCAGGGCCTCGGCCGTCCTCGTCCAGGAGCAGTCGTGCGCCAGGAAGGCCTCCAGGGTCTCCAGGAGCATGGCGCCCGACCCCCGCCCGGCGCCGAGGAGGGGGCCGAGGACCGTCGTGCGATAGACCTCCCGCACGTCGGCGGGGACGCCGGCGAGGAGTAGGGCCAGCCCGCCGAGGTCGCGGAGCCCGGCGACCGGCGAGAACGGCGGTGGCACGGCGGGGGCCGCCGCGAGGGCGTAACGGGCCTGCGCGAGCGCGGTGTTCAGCGACGTGGGAGCGGTGACGGGCATGCTCAGACCGACCCGCCACGTGCTCTCCGGCCGACAGGCCCGGATCAGCGGCCACACCTCGCGCAGCCGCTTCGCCACCTCGTCCGCCGCGTCCTCCCCGTGGGCGAGGACGGCCACCGCCTCGCCGTCGGCGCCCCGGGCGACGGCGAACGCGGCGGACGGCAGGTGACCGAGCGCCTCGGCGAGCGCCGCGACGCCGTCGGCACCGGCGTTCCCGTCCGGCTCCAGGACCGCGACGGCCACCGTGAGGGCGGCCCGGTCCGCCAGGCCGCAGGAGGCCAGCGCGCTCCGCAGACGGTCGGTGTCGGCGCGCAGGGCGCCGACGGCCTCCACGAGCCGGGCGGAAGCGGCATCGCGCGCCGCCCGGTGCCGGTCCCGGCGGCGCCGGTGCCGGCCGAGGAGTTCGGATATCTCCTGGAGGACCCGCGGCGGCACCCGCCCCTCCTCCGGCAGGTGCAGGTGCCAGGTGTCGAAGTCCGTGCCCTCGGCCTCGACGCGCAGCGTCGTGCCCCGCCCGCCGCGCAGGACCTCCGCCGCCTCCCGGGCGGGCAGGTCCGCCGCCCCGCCGGTGCGGGCCACGGTCCGCCCGGCGGCGGTGAGCAGGTGGCAGGCGGGCGTGCCGAGGTGGGCGAAGGCCCGGTCGAGCAGCTCGCCGGTCGTCGCGCCGCTCTCCAGGGCGCGGTCGAGGTCCAGACGGACGTTCTCCGGCAGGGCGTGGTGGCCGGCGGCGGGGTGCCGGCTGAGCTCGCCCCACTGGCGCAGGTAGACGGCTTCGGTGACGGCCCGGAAGCTGGTGTGCGGCGGCACGGCGACGAGGGCGACGCGGTGCCGCCGGCACGCGTCGACGAGCTCGCGCGGCACGTGCCCGTGCGTCTCCTCGCCGGCGAGCAGCGCCACGGCCCCCGCCCGGCGCAGGGCCGACACGAAGCGGTCCGTCTTGGCCGGCGCGCCGTCCCGGCTCCACCACACGAGTCCGCTCAGCACGATCTCGCCCTGCTGGAGGAAGCGCTCCGGGTCCTCCAGGTCGGTCGCGGTCACCCCGGCGATCTCCTGACCGAGCAGCGCCTCGTCGCCCCAGACGAGGGAGAGGTCGAGACGGTCGAGTCGGAGGAGGTGGTCGACGTGCATACGGGGCTCCTTGCGCGGTCGCGGGAGAACCCCGCCCTCGCATTCACGAGGCGAATACGAGTCGCTGCATCGTAGATGCCCGGGTCCGGGCCGAGAACAGCTCCTGGTCGATCCTCCAGGGCCGGCGGACGGGAGAGGGGCGTTTTCCGGGTGCGCGTCCAGTCGTGCCGCACGCCCCCGCCGGGCTTCACTGGCCTGAAGGAATCGGTCGGAGGACACCGGTCGGAAGGCGGGGGCGGGATGGATCTGCACACGGTCACGGACGTGAGGGACGCACGCCTGCGCGAGCCCTGGCGCCCGGGGGACGCCTGGCTGGGAGGCGGGACCTATCTGTTCTCCGAGCCCCAGCCGCACCTGCGCCGCCTCGTCGACCTGAGCCGGACGGGCTGGGAACCGCTCACGCGCCGGCCGGACGGCTCGCTGGAGATCGCGGCGACCTGCACGATCACCCAACTGTCCCGTTTCGGACGGCGTTTCCTCGACGCCCCCGCGGCGCCGCTCTTCGAACAGTGCTGCCGGGCCTTCCTCGCCTCCTTCAAGATCTGGAACATGGCCACCGTCGGCGGGAACCTGTGCAACGGCCTTCCGGCCGGACCGGTGATCTCGCTCACCGCCGCCCTCGACGGAAGCTGTCTCCTCCGGGCGCAGGACGGCTCCACGCGCGAGGTGAAGGTGGCCGAATTCATTCGGGGCGCGGGCGTCAAGGACCTCGCGGAGGGCGAACTGCTGCGCTCGGTGACGCTGCCCGGACGGGCCCTGGAGTGCCGTACGGCCTTCCGGCAGGCCTCGCTGTACGGGCTCGGCCGGTCCGGGGCGCTGGTCATCGGGACGCTCGACCCGGTGGACGGCTCGCTGACGGTCACGGTGACCGCCGCCACCGTCCGCCCGTTCCGGTTCTGGTTCCCGCTCCCGCCCACCCGCGAGGGGCTCCGGACCGCGATCGACACCGCCGTACGGGACGAGGACTGGTTCGACGACATCCACGGACTGCCCGAGTGGCGCCGGCACATGGGCCTGCGCCTCGCCGAGGAGGTCCGCCGCGAACTGACCGCACCGGAGGAAGGCGTCCGATGAGCTTCGAGGTCCACGTCAACGGAAGGCCGTCCGACACCGAGCCGCGCGCCGGCCAGTGCCTGCGCACCTACCTCCGCGAGTGCGGCTGGTTCGGGGTGAAGAAGGGGTGCGACGCGGGCGACTGCGGCGCCTGCACCGTCCACGTCGACGGGCAGCCGGTCCACAGCTGCCTGTACCCGGCGGTGCGCGCGGAGGGCCGTACCGTCACGACCGTCGAGGGGCTCGCCTCCCCGGACGGCGAACTCCACCCCGTACAGCGGAGGTTCCTCGACGCGCAGGGCTACCAGTGCGGCTTCTGCACGGCCGGCTTCCTCATGACGACCGCCGCCCTGGAGGCCGAGCGGGACACCCCGCACGACGACGGCAAGCTCGACGACCTGCCCCGCGCCTTCAAGGGCAACATCTGCCGCTGCACCGGCTACCGGGCGATCGAGGACGCCGTACGGGGCGTGAAGCACACCGAACGCCCGTGCGCGGGACAGGCGGTGGGCCGCAACGTCGGCGCCCCCGCCGGACCGCGGGTCGTCACCGGCACCGCCCGCTACACCTTCGACGTCGAGGTCCCCGGCCTGCTCCACATGAAGCTGCTGCGCTCCCCGCACCCGCACGCCCGGATCGTCGCGATCGACACCGCCGCCGCGCTCCGCGTCCCCGGCGTGCACGCCGTCCTCACCCACGAGGACGCCCCCGCGACCCTGTACTCCAGCGCCCGCCACGAACACCCCACCGAGGACCCCGACGACACCCGCGTCCTGGACGACGTCGTCCGGTACGTCGGCCAGCGGGTCGCCGCCGTCGTCGCCGACAGCGAGGGGGCCGCCGAGGAGGGCTGCCGCCGCATCGAGGTGACGTACGAGGAACTCCCCTACGTCGTCGACCCCGAGGAGGCGATGCGCCCCGGCGCCCCCGTCGTCCACGCGGGCAAGGGACCGCGGGAGCGCATCGCCCGGGTCGAGAACAACGTCGCGGGCGAGGTCCACGGCGAGATCGGCCGCGTCGAGGACGGCTTCGCCGAGGCGGACGTCGTGTACGAGGAGACCTTCCGCACCCAGCGGGTGCAGCACGCGAGCCTCGAAACCCACGGCTGCGTCGCGTACTTCGAGCCGAAGGAGGACGGCACGGGCGAACGGCTCACCGTCCGCTCCTCCACCCAGACCCCGTTCCTGACCCGGCGGGCCCTGTGCGCGCTGTACGGCCTGCCGGAGGACGAGGTACGGGTGGTCGCGGGCCGGGTCGGCGGCGGCTTCGGCGGCAAGCAGGAGATGCTCACCGAGGACGTCGTGACGCTCGCCGCGCTGAGACTGCGGCGGCCGGTGAAGCTGGAGTACACCCGTGCCGAGCAGTTCTACGGCGCCACCACCCGCCACCCGTTCACCATCCGCGTCAAGGCCGGCGCCCGCCGGGACGGCACCCTCACCGCCGTACGGATGCGGGTGGTGTCGAACACGGGCGCGTACGGCAACCACGGTCCGGCCGTCATGTTCCACAGCGTCGGCGAGTCCTTCGCCGTCTACCGCGCCCCGCACAAGAAGGTCGAGGCCTACTCCGTCTACACCAACACCGTCCCGGCGGGCGCCTTCCGCGGCTACGGCCTCGGCCAGGTCACCTTCGCCGTCGAGTCGGTGATGGACGAACTCGCCCGCCGCCTCGCCATGGACCCGCTGGTCTTCCGGGAGAGGAACGTCATCGGCCCGGGGGAGGGCCTGCACAGCCCGATCGGCGAGGAGGAGGACCTCCACATCGCCTCCTACGGACTCGACCAGTGCCTCTCGGTCGTGCGGAAGGCGATCGCGGAGGACCGCAGCGCCGAGGAGGCGCCCGAGGGCTGGCTGGTCGGGCAGGGCACGGGCATGGCGATGATCGCGACCGGGCCGCCCGGCGGCCACTACGCCGACGCCCGGGTCTCCCTCCTGGCGGACGGCACGTACGACATCGCGGTCGGCACGGCCGAGTTCGGCAACGGCACCACCACCGTCCACCAGCAGATCACCGCGGGCGCCCTGAACACCACCGAGGACCGGCTCACCGTCCGCCAGTCCGACACCGACGTCGTGCGCCACGACACCGGCGCCTTCGCCTCCGCCGGCACCGTCGTCGCCGGCAAGGCCGTCCTGCTCGCCGCGACCTCCCTCGCGGAACGGCTGCGCACCCTCGCCGCCCGGCACACGGGCACGGCCCGGCACCTGTGCGTGCTCGGAGCCGAGTCCGTCGACTGCGCGGGGCGCACGGTGACGCTGAAGGAGCTGTACGAGGCGGGGCACGCGCTCGGGGCGGCGGAGGAGCTGGCGGCGGACGGGCACTGGGGCGGTTCGCCGCGCTCGGTGGCCTTCAACGCGCAGTGGTTCCGGATCGCCGTCGATCCCGGATCCGGGGAGATCCGCGTCCTGCGCAGCGTCCACGCGGCCGACGCCGGCAGGGTCGTGAACCCGATGCAGTGCCGGGGCCAGGTCGAGGGCGGGGTCGCGCAGGCCCTCGGCGCCACCCTCTTCGAGACCGTGCGCGTCGACGAGCGCGGCGAGGTCACCACGGCCGCGTTCCGCCGCTACCGGCTTCCCCAGTACGCCGACGTGCCCCGTACCGAGGTCCACTTCACCGAGACGGCCGACGCCATCGGGCCCCTCGGGGCCAAGTCGATGAGCGAGAGCCCCTTCAACCCGGTCGCCCCCGCCTTCGCCAACGCCCTGCGGGACGCCACGGGCATCCGCTTCACCGAACTGCCGGTGACCCGCGACCGCGTCTGGCTCGCCCTCGACCGGAGGGCGCGGAACGTAGGCCGATGAACCGGGCAAGGGCGAGGGATCGTCTCGTAGAAAGCTCACATGTGCGGGACGATATGGCGAATTTCCTTGGCAGACACGATTCTCCACTCTCTCGGTCGGGTATCACTGCGCGCAGCCGCCGTACCGACCGCCGCGAGGGGACCGACGATGAGCCGACCGAACACCGCGCCCCACCCGACACCCGCCGCCACGACCGCACCCGCGATCGTGATCGAGATCGAATCCGGAGCCGCGACCGTGCCGGGGGCCGCCCCCGCGCCCGCGCCCGCCCCCGCCCCCACGCCTCCGCCCGCCGGATCCTTCGCGCTCCGGGGGGACGTGGTCCGCCCCGCCACGCTCACCGTCGCCGACCTGCGCCGGGGCTGGGAGCAGCACCGGGTCGAGGTCGTCTTCGACTGCGCCACCGCGGGGCCCCAGCGCCACACCTTCACCGGCCCCCTCCTCCGGGAGGTCGTCACCGTCGCGCACCCCCGCTTCGACCCCGCCCGCCGCAAGGAGCGCTCCCGCTTCCTGATCGCCGTCGACGGCGGCGACGGCCACCACGCGCTCCTGGCGTGGGCGGAGGTCGACGCCGACTTCGGCGACGCCCCCGTCCTCCTCGCGACCCGGATGGACGACCGGGACCTCGACGGGGACGGCCCGCAGCTCGTCGTCCCGTCCGACCGCTGCGGAGCCCGCTACGTCAGCGCCGTCACGGGGATCTGGGTCGGCCCGCTCCGGCTCGCCGGGACCCTCCCGTCCGAGGCGTGAGACCACCGGGGGGACTTCTCGGCGATTCCTACCACGCTCCTCCCATTCGCGATGGAGAGTTCCACGATCTTGTTGCAGATGAGAGAGATCACGCCCTACGGTGTCGCACATGCAACACCACATCCTCGGGCGGGGCGCGCATCTGCCAGGCACCGGCCCGGACACGGCACGGCGCCGGGCGGACGCCGACGGGGCAAGGCCGGCCGGCGTGCGCGCCGACCGCTCCTGACCACGCTTCCGCGCAGTACCCGAGACACCCGGCCGTCGGCGCGACCGGCCCGTCCGCACATCCTCCGTTCCTCTCCAAGGAGTTCCGATCCCATGAGCCTCGCCCCCGCCGGACGCCGCACCGCCGCCGCCGTACTCACCGCCGCCCTGCTCGTGCCGCTCGCGGCCTGCTCGTCGGGCGACGACGGCAAGAAGGACACCGGCGGCTCCACTCCCTCCGCCTCCGGCTCCGGTTCCGGCTCCGCGAGTGGCGCCCCCGCGGCGAACCTCACCGTGCTCGCCGCCGCCTCCCTGACCGACGTGTTCAAGACGGCCGGCGCCGCGTACGAGAAGTCCCACCCGGGTACGAAGCTGACCTTCTCGTTCGCCGGTTCGCAGGAGCTGGTCGCCCAGGTCTCGCAGGGGGCGCCCGCCGACGTCCTGGTGACCGCCGACACCAAGAGCATGGACAAGGTGAAGGCCGACACCGGCACCCCGGCGGTCATCGCGAAGAACCGGCTCGTCATCGCCACCGGCGAGGGCAACCCGCACAAGGTCGACGACCTGAAGGACCTCGCGGACACCAAGCTCAAGGTCGTCCTCGCGGCCCCCGAGGTCCCGGCGGGCAAGTACAGCAAGCAGATCCTCGACAAGCAGAAGATCACGGTCGAGCCGGTCTCCCAGGAGCCCAACGTGCGCGCCGTGCTCAGCAAGGTCGAGCTGGGCGAGGCCGACGCCGGCCTGGTCTACAAGACGGACGCGGAGAGCGCGCGGGACAAGGTCGACGCCGTCGAGATCCCCGACGACCGGAACGCCGTCGCGCAGTACCCGGCCGCCACCCTGAAGGACTCGAAGAACACCGAGGCCGCCGCCGCGTTCGTCGCCTGGCTGTCCTCGCCCGAGGGGCAGAAGATCCTCCAGGACGCCGGCTTCCAGAAGCCGTGACGTACGGGATCGACCACGATCGGGAGGGGCCGTCCGCGCCGGGGGACCGGGCGGCCCCTCCGCTCCACGCCCTCACCTCTCCGGGACCATCGATGAAACGAGCAGGCACACGCGTCTCCGGGAGGCGTTCCGGGAGCTCCCGGCCGCCCCTCGCCCTCGTGCTGCCCGCGCTGGCGGCCGTGGCCTTCCTGGCGCTCCCCCTGATCGGCATCCTCGTACGGACCGAGTGGGGCGGGCTCACCGGCCACCTGACCACGCCGGGGACCGTCGAGGCGCTGAAGCTGTCGCTCCTGGTCTCCTTCTGGGCGCTCGGCCTCTCGCTGCTCCTCGGGGTCCCCCTGGCCTGGCTCCTCGCGCGGGTCTCGTTCCCCGGCAAGGCGGTCGTCCGCTCCCTCGTGCTGCTGCCGATGGTGCTGCCGCCGACCGTCGGCGGCGTCGCGCTGCTTCTGGCCTTCGGCCGGCGCGGACTGCTCGGGCCGTGGCTGGAGGACACCTTCGGCGTCACCCTGCCGTTCCACACCTCCGGCGCGGTGATCGCGGCGACGTTCGTCGCCATGCCGTTCCTCGTCATCAGCCTGGAGGGTGCGCTCGGCGGCCTCCGCCCCCGGTACGAGGAGACGGCGGCCTCCCTCGGCGCCCCACCGGTCCGCGTCTTCTTCACCGTCACGCTGCCGATGGTCGCGCCCGGGGTCCTCGCGGGCGCGGCGCTCACCTGGGCGCGGGCCCTCGGCGAGTTCGGTGCCACGATCACCTTCGCCGGAAACCTGCCCGGGACGACCCAGACCCTTCCGCTCCAGGTCTACCTCCTGCTCCAGGACGAACCCGAGGCCGCCACCTCCGTCTCCCTCCTGCTCCTCGCCATCGCCATGGGCGTCCTCATCGCCCTGCGCGGACGCTGGACCGGCACCCCGCAGGACCGGAAGCGCCCCCCCGCCCCCACGGAGGAGCCGGTCACGGAGGAACCGGTCACGGAGGGACCGGCCGTGACGGCGGCCACGCCGAAACCGGCCACGCCGGAACCACCGGCCGACGCCGTCCCGTCCGCTTCCCCGGCCGACGACCGCTGGTCCCTGCACGCCGACGTCACCGGCTCCACCCGGCTCGTCCTGGACGCCGGGCCCGGCACCACCATCGCCGTCGTCGGCCCCAACGGCGCCGGCAAGACCACCCTGCTCCGCGCGCTCCTGGGCCTCACCCCGCGCGCCCACGCCGACCTCCGGCTCGGCGACGAGGACGTCACCGCGCTGCCCCCGCACCGCCGCCACGTCGCATGGGTGCCGCAGGACGGCGCGCTCTTCCCGCACCTGTCGGCCCTCGCCAACACCGCCTACGGCCTGCGCGCCCAGGGCGTCCCCCGGACCGAGGCCCGCCGCGAGGCGCAGGCCTGGCTCGACCGCCTCGGCGTCGGCCACCTGGCGCACAGGAAACCGGCGCAGCTCTCCGGCGGCCAGGCCCAGCGGGTCGCCCTCGCCCGGGCGCTCGCCGCCCGCCCCCGCCTCCTCGTCCTCGACGAACCCCTCGCCGCCCTCGACCAGACCACCCGCGCCCACGTCCGCCACACCCTGCGCACCCACCTCGCCGGCTTCGGCGGCGTCTGCCTCGTCGTCACCCACGACCCGGTCGAGGCCGTCTCCCTCGCCGACCGCGTCCTGGTCCTCCAGGACGGCCGCGCCCTCCAGGACGACACCCCCGCCGAGGTCGCCCGCCACCCCCGTTCCCCCTGGGTCGCCCGCATGCTCGGCCGCAACGCCTGGCCCGGCACCGCCGTCCCCGACGGCCTCGCCCTCGACGGCGGCGGCACCCTGATCGCCGCCGAACCCCCGCCGCCGGGCACCCCCGCCCTCGCGATCGTCGCGCCCGAGGCGGTGTCCCTGCACCGCGAGAAGCCCGCCGGAAGCCCCCGCAACGTCTGGCCCGGCACCGTACGCGAGATCACCGCCAGCGGCAGCCGCCTCCGCGTCCTGGTCACCTCCGCCGAAACCCCCGACCTCGTCGCCGAGATCACCCCGCAGGCCGCCGCCGAACTCGGCCTCGCCGACGGCGTACCCGTCTGGACCGGAGTCAAGGCCACCGAGACCACGATCGTCCCCCTCTGACCGCCCCGGGGCAGGGCGCCGCCCGACAACCGCATCGGCTGGCCCCCTCCAGGCCTTCACCTGGCAGATGCGAGTCCGAAGCGGGCCATGGCCTCTTGGACGATCCACCGTACCCGTGCCCGGCGGGAGGACCGTTTTCCGTGTCCGGATCCAATCGCCCCGGTGGGCCGGGAGCTGCTTGACTGGCTCGTGCCGGTCCCGGGACGGAGGAGTGGCTCTCGCCGCCCCGGATCGACCGGTCGGACGGGCCCTGTGCGCCGCGCGCGGTGTTCGGCGCGCAGGGGCCCGCACGGTCCCGGGCCGTCAGGAGCCTTCCCCCGGGGACGGCGGCACCGCGCCCGACAGGCCCCCGCGGGCCAGGCCGTACTCGTGGGGATGGTTCCCCGGGCAGGGCGAGGGCGGCCTCGAACTCCCGCCGGGCCTCGGCGTGCCGGCCCGCGGCCGCGTAGGTGCCGCCGAGCCGCACGCGGACCTGCATCTCCAGCCACGTACTGGTGTGCAGGGTCAGCGCCGACAGGGCCTCGTGGTGGGTGTCGACGGCCTCCGCCGTCCGGCCCAGGGCCAGTTGGGCCCCGGCGACGAAGCAGAGGCTGCCGGCGACCGGACGGGGCCGGCCGCTCTTCTCGGCGAGCGAGAGGGCGGTGGCGCAGTGTCCCAGCGCCTCCTCGTACCACCCCCGCCGGTGGTGGATCGCCCCGAGGTTGCAGGTGTCGGGCACTCACGCGTCGACGTGGGGCGGAGGTGTCGGGTGACGACGCACGAGGGCGGGGCGGCGGTGTCGGCTGCCGCCCCGCAACTGCCGGAGGGTCGAGCCGCCGTGGCGGTCCGGATCGCGAACCGCCCGGCCCGGGGACACGGGTCCTCCGGGCCGGGTGAGGTGCCGCGCGCTCAGCCCCGGAAGGCGGCGGGGCGCTCGGGGGAGGCCTCGGCGAGGGCCTTGGTCACGGCCTCGACACCGGCACGGAGCCCGTACACGGGCGTGTCGGGCTGCTGCCGCCAGGAGTCGTCGATGCCGCCGGCGTCGACCGTGTCGAAGCCGAGCTCGTCGATCAGGGCGCGGACGGTGTCCTTGGCGGCCTCGTCGTCACCGGCGACCGGCAGGGCGATCCGCTCGGGGTCGCCGGCCGGGCGCGGCCGGTCGAGGATGTCCTGGGCGTAGGTGCCGTTGAACGCCTTGACCACCGGGTGGCCCAACTGCTTCTCCGTCCAGCGGCTTTCGGTCAGGCCCCCGTCCTCGATGGCGTCGATCCGCCCGTCGCGCTCCCGGGGGTAGTAGTTGTTGGTGTCGAGGAGGACGAACCCCTCGGCGGCACCGGCGAGGACGTCGTCGGGCAGGTCGGGGACGTTCTTCAGCGGGATGGTCACGACGACCAGTTCGGCGCCGCGGGCGGCCTCGGTGGCGTGCACCGGGGTGGCGCCGGTCTCCTCGGCGAGCGCGGTGAGCGTCTCGGGCCCGCGGGAGTTGGCCACGGACACGTCGTGGCCGAGGGCCGTGAGACGACGGGTGAGGTTGCCGCCGATGTTGCCGGCGCCGATGATGCCGATCTTCATGACACGTCCTCCGTGAGCGCGGTCGGGGGCGGATCCGGCGCGGCCCGGGAACGGGTCCCGGGCGCGTCCGGGGCGGTGCCGACGGGCGTCGCGCATCCCCCGTCGCTGAGGGAGAACACCATGATCCGAAGGTTTCTTCCGCGTACGGCAGATCCCGGCACCCGCCACGAAACCCGCGGGGGAGGCCCCGGCTTCCCAGGGGACTTTCCTGCCGGAACACGCCGCGAGCCGGCCCTGGATCTGTCCGATCACGCGTACGGAGTAGTCCGCATGCGTGTTCGCAGGGCCGGGCGGATGCTGACGCCATGTCGCATCAGGAACCGCCATCCAACTGGGGGGCAGCCACAGCCCGGCGTGCCGGGCGGGCTCCCGCCCCGTCGCAGGGGCAGGACGGGAAAGGTCGTCGGGTTCTCGTGTCTGGGCGTGGTCGCCCTGATCGTGGTGATCCTCGCCGTCACGCTCGCTTCCGGGGCGGGGACGACGAGCCGGAGCGCACGGCCACGCCGTCCCCGGTGAGGTCGGGGGAACCGCGGGAGGAAGGTCCCAGGGGGGACGTGAAGATCACGGCCTGCGCGGTGGACCCGTCCACGGAGCGGCCCCGGGCGGAACTGCTGATCACCAACCGTTCCGGCAAGGCCGGCACCTACTTCGTGAACGTCGAGTTCGTCGACGCGTCGAACAGGCGGCTGGACGGGGCGGTCGTCTCGGCCAGTGCCGTGGCGCCGGGGCAGGAGGCGAAGGTGGGGGCCCAGGGGGCGAACCGGGTCACGTCCGGGATCGCGTGCCGCATCACGGACGTGACGCGGCACGCGTCCTGACAGACGTCCCGATATCGGCGCGCCGGTACCAGCGCCCCGATATCGGTACCCCCGGCGGGGTCAGCCGCCCTTGCGGATCTTCGCCGCGCGGCGGGCCTCGGCCGTCCTGCGGGCCTCGGCGGCGCGGCGGGACTCGTTCTTGGCGCGGCCCGGGCGGCCGGGGACCGTGCCGATGCCGCGGAAGGCCGCGCCGCCGCGCTTGGCGCCCTCCTGGGTCGGCGCGTTGCCGGCGATCGGGACGCCCGAGGGCTTCCGGGCGCCGGTGATGCGGGTCAGTTCGGCCTCGCCGGAACGGACCCGGGCGACCCGGGGGCGGATGCCCGCGTCCGCCATGACGCGGGCCACGTCCCGGCTCTCCTCGGGGGTGACCAGGGTGACGACGACGCCGGACTCGCCGGCGCGCGCGGTGCGCCCGCCGCGGTGGAGGTAGTCCTTGCCGTCGGCCGGCGGGTCGACGTTGACGACGAGGTCGAGCGCGTCGACGTGGATGCCGCGCGCCGCCACGTTGGTGGCGACCAGGACCGTCACCTCACCGCTCTTGAAGCGGTCCAGGGTGCGGGTCCGCAGCGGCTGGGACTTGCCGCCGTGCAGTGCCGCGGCCCGTACGCCGCTGCCGAGGAGGTGCTTGGTGAAGCGGTCCACGGCGTGCTTGGTGTCCAGGAACATGATCACGCGCCCGTCGCGGGCGGCGATCTCCGTGGCGGTGGCGAACTTGTCGGCGCCGTGCACGTGGAGCACGTGGTGCTCCATCGTGGAGACGGCGGCGGCCGACGGGTCGACCGAGTGGACGACCGGGTCGGTGAGGTAGCGCTCGACGAGCAGGTCGACGTTCCGGTCGAGCGTGGCGGAGAACAGCAGCCGCTGCCCCTCGGCGCGCACCTGGTCCAGGAGTTCGGTGACCTGCGGCATGAAGCCCAGGTCGGCCATCTGGTCGGCCTCGTCGAGGACCGTGACCGCCACCCGGTCGAGACGGCAGTCCTTGCGCTCCACGAGGTCCATGAGGCGGCCCGGCGTCGCGACCAGGACCTCGGCCCCGTCGCGCAGCGCGCCCGCCTGCCGGCCGATCGACAGGCCGCCGACCACGGTCGCCAGCCGCAGTCCCAGCGCGGTGGCGTACGGGGCGAGCGCGTTGGTGACCTGCTGGGCCAGCTCCCGTGTGGGCACCAGGACCAAGGCGAGCGGCCTGCGCGCCTCGGCCCGGCGTCCGGCGGTCCGGACGAGCAGCGGAAGGCCGAAGGCGAGCGTCTTGCCGGAGCCGGTCCGCCCGCGCCCGAGGACGTCGCGGCCCGCGAGGGCGTCGGGCAGGGTGGCGGCCTGGATCGGGAACGGCTCGTCGACACCCAGTCGGCCGAGCACCCGGAGCACCTCGGCCGGCAGGCCGAACCCGGCGAAGCCGGTGCCGGGTGTCGGGGACGCGGCGAACTCGTCCTTCCGGGCGTCGTCCGTACGGGGTGTGCTGTTCATGTGACCTTCCTGGAAACGGTGCGCCGAAACGGTGCGCTCCGAGGAATTCACGACGGGCGGCGGGCCCGTGAACGCCGCGACGTACCGAATGCCGTATGCGTGCGGATACCGGACGTGCCGCGGGAGCGGCGCACGGCGTCCGGGCCGTGGGAAAACCGGAAAACGCGACGGGCCGGTGCCCTCACCACACGGGTGAGGACACCGGCCGCGTCGGACGTGTCAACGTCAGGCGGGGAGGATGTTCTCCGCCTGCGGGCCCTTCTGGCCCTGCGTGACGTCGAAGGTCACCTTCTGGCCTTCCTGGAGCTCACGGAAGCCGGAGGTGGCGATGTTGGAGTAGTGGGCGAACACGTCCGGGCCGCCACCCTCCTGCTCGATGAAGCCGAAGCCCTTTTCCGAGTTGAACCACTTCACGGTGCCATTGGCCATTGTCTTGTCTCCTTCGGGGCGTAGCCCTGGGAGCCGCACTGTGCGACACCCGGAGTCGCCGTGATGATTGCCCCGTCCGGAAACTGCACCGAAAACAAATCAAGTGCCTGACGACGTCGAATCGTCGAAGGCACTTGTAAGTATTTGGGAACCACAACTGCAACTGACATCGACTGTAGCACGTCGTCGGCGCCCGTGCGCGGAATCCTCGAATTTCTCACCCGGAGCCGCCGGGAACGAATTTCCGCCGGGCCCCCCGCCCGGCCTCCCGTCCACCGCCCCGCGCACCGCCGGCCACCAGGACGAAGGTGACGCTGATGAGCAGCGCCCACGCGCCGAACTTGGAGAGGGGCACGGGCTGCCAGCCGTGCAGCTGGTGCGGGTAGCTCCAGGCCCCGACGTACGTGGCCGCGTTCTCCGCGACCCACAGGAAGAAGCCGATCAGGACGAACGACAGGGCCAGCGGCATCCGGTGGTCCCGGGCCCCGACCCGGAACCGCACCCGCGTGCCCGCCGTCGCGACGAGCAGCAGCGCGGCCAGCGCCCAGCGCGCGTCGGGCAGCCAGTGGTGGCTGAAGAAGTTCACGTACACGGCTCCGGCGAGGACCGCCGTCACCCGGGGCCGGTAGCCCGTGAGCCGCAGGTCGAACAGCCGCCAGGCCCTGCACACGTAACTGCCCACCGCCGCGTACAGGAACCCGCCGTACAGGGCACGCCGCCGAACTTCGTCAGGGCGTCCTCCGGGTAGCTCCACGAGCCCATCCGCACCTTGACCAGCTCGAAGAGCAGGCCGATGGCGTGGCAGCCGGCGATCACGGCGACGTCCCGGCCGGTGTCCCGGCCGACCCGCCACGCGAGGAGCGTGAGCCCGGTCCCGTACAGGAGGAGCAGGTCGTAGCGGGCGACCGGCAGTTCCGGCAGCAGCGTCGAGGCGGCGATCCCGCCGACGAGCGCGACGGCGAAGGCGCAGCAGCGCGCCTCGAGCACCGCGAAGCGCAGCAGCTGGCGTGTTCCGTGGACGAGCCTCTCCATGGCGGGAGGGACGCGGGGGACGCGTGTTCGGTTCACGGCGCCCGGACACGGGAGCGCGCCGCACCCCCGGGAGGGTGCGGCACGGCCGCCGGGCGCCGGGGGATCAGACCGCCGGCGACGGGAAGGTCGGGTACTCCACGCCGGAGACGTGCTGGACGACCCGGATGACCTGGCACGAGTAGCCGAACTCGTTGTCGTACCACAGGTACAGGATCGCGTTGTCGCCGTCGACCTTGGTCGCGCCGGCGTCGACGATCGACGCGTGGCGCGAGCCCACGAAGTCCATCGAGACGGCGTCGGGGGCCGTGGTGAAGTCGATCTGGCGCTTCAGCGGCGAGTGCAGCGAGACGTCGCGCAGGTACTCCAGGACCTCGTCGCGGGTGGTCTCGCGGCCCAGGCGCAGGCTCAGGATCGCGATCGATACGTCCGGGACGGGGACGCGGATCGAGCTGCCGGTGATCGGGGCCTTCAGCTCCGGCAGCGCCTTGGCGACGGCCGAGGCGGCACCGGTCTCGGTGATCACCATGTTGAGCGGCGCGGAACGGCCGCGGCGGTCGGCCTTGTGGTAGTTGTCCAGGAGGTTCTGGTCGTTGGTGAACGAGTGGACGGTCTCCACGTGGCCGCGCAGCACGCCGTACTCGTCGTCCATCGCCTTCAGCGGCGGGACGATCGCGTTGGTGGTGCAGGAGGCGCAGGACAGGATCCGCTCGTCCGGCTTGACCGTGTCGTGGTTGACGCCGTGCACGATGTTCGGCACGTCGCCCTTGCCGGGCGCGGTCAGGACGACCTTGTCGATGCCGGGGCGCAGGTGCGTGGAGAGGCCCTCGCGGTCGCGCCACTTGCCGGTGTTGTCGATCAGGATGGCGTTCTCGATGCCGTACGCCGTGTAGTCGACCTCGGAGGGGTCGTTGGCGTAGATCACCTTGATCGTGTTGCCGTTGGCGACGATGGAGCTGTTCGCCTCGTCGACGGTGATCGTGCCCTGGAACTGGCCGTGGATGGAGTCGCGGCGCAGCAGCGAGGCGCGCTTCACGAGGTCCTGCTCGCCCCCGCCGCGGACCACGATCGCGCGCAGCCGCAGACCGTTGCCGGAGCCGGCCTTCTCGATGAGGAGGCGGGCGACGAGGCGACCGATGCGGCCGAAGCCGTAGAGGACGACGTCGCGTCCGTCGCGACGCTCGATCTTGTTCTCACCGGTGGCGCCGGCGACGGCCTCGGCGGTGAACTCCGCCACCGACAGACCGCGGTCGTCGGTCCTGTAGTCGGCGGCCAGCATGCCGATGTCGATCTGGGACGGGCCCAGGTCGAGGGTGGTGAGCGTCTGGAGGAAGGGGAGCGTCTCGGTGACCGACAGCTCCTCGCCGGCTATCTGCCGGGCGAAGCGGTGGGTCTTGAGAATGCTGACCACCGACTTGTTCACCAGGGAGCGGCTGTGGAGGAGGACGGTGACGTCCTGCTCCCGGTGCAGCTTCCCGATGATCGGGATCATCGACTCCGCGATCTCCTCGCGGTTCTTCCAGCTGGTGAACGAGTCGTCATTGACAGTCACAGGATTATCTTTCGAGCTAGGCGGCGCTCATATGGTAACCCCCGGCCCGTTCGATCGATCAAGGGGTACGGGATGTGAGACGGGCCCCTTCGTGACGCCCCCTCGCCCCGCGCCCGGATGAGGACCGGGGGAGGGGGATCAGGAGAAGACCAGGGACCGGAAGGCGTCCCTGACCCGGGCCAGCGGTCCGGGGTCGCGGGTGAGGTAGAGCCGGTTGGTCAGCAGGACGGCCCAGCGTCCCCGGGCGGGGGAGACCCAGACGGCCGTGCCGGTGAAGCCGAAGTGCGCCCAGACGTCGTCCGCCGGGCCCGTGTGCGGCGCCGGATGCCAGAAGAGGCCGCGCGGCGGGTCGAGGCGGTCGGTGCGCACGCGCAGCGAGGCGGCGGTCCACTCGGCGGAGAAGGTGCCCGGCACCGGGTCGAGCAGGTGCCGCAGGAAGCGGCCGGTGTCGGCGGCGGTGGTGAAGACGCCCGCGATGCCGCAGGCGCCGCCGAGGAGCCGTGCCGAGAAGTCGTGGACGGTGCCCCTGAGCCGGACGCCGCTCTCCTCGTCGTACTCCGTCGGCGCGCACCGCTCGCGGAGGGCGGCGGGCAGCGGCCCGTACCGGGTGTCCGTCATGCCGAGGGGCGTCCAGACCCGGTCCCCGGCGAGCCGGGGGAGGGGCTGCCGGGTGAGGTGCTCGGCGAGGTAGCCGAGGACCAGGGCCGCCCGGTCGGTGTACGCGACGGCCTCGCCGGGCCGGTGCCGCAGCGGCTCGGACAGGACCCCGTCCCGCACGTCCTGCGGATCGGAGCCGTACAGGTGCCGCAGGTTGGCGCGCAGCGGCAGGCCCGCCGTGTGCGTGAGGAGGTGCTGGGCCGTGACCCCGGCGAGCGGCCGGCCGGCCGCCTCCGGCCAGTACGAACCGAGCGGGGCGGACGGGTCGAGCTTGCCGGCGTCGACGAGGGTGCCGGTCACGGCCCAGACGGCGAGGACCTTGGTGAGGCTCGCCACGTCGAAGAGGGTGTCGGGGCGCGTCGGTCCGGCGGGGTCCGCCGGGTCGAGGACGCCGACGGCCCCGGCCGACAGGGTGGCGCGGGCGTCGCCCGCGGCCCACGCCGCGCCGGGGGCGACGCCCGCGCGCACGGCGTCGCCGAGCAGTCGCTCGCAGGGGTCGGTGCGCTGTGCCAAGGCGGGCCTCCGACGGGATCGGGGCGGCCCGTCCGGCACACCGAAGGACCGCGCTCCGAAGTCATGCCCGCACCGAAGGGGAAGACACCCTTCCGGCGGACGTCGTCACCCGCCGGGACCCGCCGCCGCCCGTGGCGCGCTCCGGTGCGCCGCCCCGGGCCCGCCATCGCCCGCGGCACGCCCCCGAGAGTCGCCCCCGGGAGCCGTCAGCGCCCCTCGGGCACGTCCGCCGCACCCCCGGTGTCCTTGGGCTTCTCCGCGGGGTCCGCCGTGCAGGTCACCTCGTCGCGCGGGGTGTAACGGGTCTTGTAGGTCTCCCGCTTGACCTCGACGCCGTCGTTCTTGAACACCCGGTCCACCGAGATGTCGAAGCCCTCCAGGGGCGGCTGCGGCACGCAGGCCTTGTCGGTGCCCTCGCGCTTCGTGGGCTGCGTGAGGTTGGTGCGCGGTCCGGCGACCGCCTCCACCGAGTCGTACTTCTTCGTCCCGAGGAAGCTCACGGTGACCGAGGAGTCCGTCGCGCTCGCCTTGATGTAGATCGGCTTGCCCGTGTCGTTGCGGAACTTCAGGTCCAGGCTGCCCCAGGCGACGGTCGCCTCGCGGCCGGCCGGGTAGCGCTCGATGTAGAAGGAGTGGGCGCCGTGCTCGACGGGCTTCACCCCGGCGAAGAACATGGCGTTGTAGACGGTGGTGGCCATGGCGGACACGCCGCCGCCGGGCGCGGACCGGTACTGGCCGTCGAGGATCATCGTGCCGTCGACGAAGCCGTTGTCCGGGGTGCGCTCACCCACCGTCCTGTTGAAGCTCCACACCGCGCCGGGCTGCACGAGCGAGCCGTTGATCAGCTCGGCGGCCCGGCCGATGTTCGTCGTCCGGTACGGGGCCGAGGGGAAGTCCACGGTGAAGGACGACATCTGCTCGGTGATGCCGAGGCGGGCCAGCGAGTCGGAGGTCAGGTCGGGCTGGGTGACCTTGGTGGCCACCGGGGCCGTACGGGCCGTGTCGCCGGTCTTCGTGAGCAGCGGGCGGACGGCGTCGCCGAGGGCCTGCGCGGTCACCTCGTGGCCGGGCCGGCCCTCCGACTCCACGACGACCTTGCCGTTCTCCACCCCGAGGGTCGACTGCGTCGGCGCGTTCGTCAGGGAGGCGAGCGGCCGCGCCACGTCCGGGTCGCGGAGCAGCGCCTCCGCGTCGAGGTTCCCGCTGAGGTGCCCGTCGTCGTTCTTCACGGTGAGGTGGTCGCTCAGCGTGGCCGGGGAGATCCGCACGCGCCGGCCCCCCGCCGTCAGCGTCACGGGGCCGGAGAGGGCGGGCTCGGCGTACGTGTCGAGGAAGCGGTTCACCTCGGCGGCGGGCAGCTTCGGCTCGGTCAGGGCGACGGGGAGGGCGACCGGCGCCGCGCCCGTGGCGGCCGGGTAGGCCGCGCGGAGGGAGTCGACGGACCGGGCGGTGTCCAGCTTCCGGCCCGTGACCGGCTGGGTGGCGACGGCCTTCCCGTCGCGGAAGGCGACGGAGCCCTCGCGGACCGCCCGGTCGTTCCGCTTCGCCAGATCGGCCACGGTGGCCTTCGCCTTGGCCTCGTCGTACGCGAAGACCGGCCGGATCTCGCGCTCGCCGGAGGAGAAGAGGCGCCGGACGACGGTGACGGGGTCGCGGGAGGGATCGGCCGCCAGCTCGGCGGTCTTCGCCACGTCGACGCCGAGGCCGGCGGAGGCCGGGTCCACGGTGGCCGAGAGGTCGCCGACCCGCACCGGGATCGGCGCCTTCCACGCGGCCGGGGCCTCGGCGGCGAGTCTCGCCTCGGCCTGGGAGCGGCTCATGCCGCCGATGTCCACGCCGGCGACCCGGGTACCGGCGGATATGTCGTCCCCGGTGGCGAGCAGGCCCGCACCGTACAGCCCCCCGGCGGCCACCGCGACCACGCCGGTCGCGATCGCGGCCGTCCGCAGACGCGGACGGCGCCCCTCGCGGGGCGTCGGGTCATGGTCGGTCCTGGAGCGGGGCACGCGCTCTCCCGGGGCGTCGAGGAGGAAGGTAACCCCACGACGGTACGCCGAATGAGTGTCTTATGCATATAGAGGTGGTTTGACCTGCGGTGATACGGAGGGGTGCGGAGGGGGGTACGGACGGTGGCGCCCGGGAGCGGTCCGGGACCGGTCCGGGACTGCTTGGGTCCTTCGTCCAAAGACCCGCAGGCCCTCCCCGGGGCCCGGGTGACACCCCACCCCGCCTGATAGGTTCGCGGGCGACGCGGGCGGGGCTGCGGCCCGAGGGGGAGGAGCGGCACATGGCGGCGAGCGGGCGGCGGACCGGCAGGCCCACCCTGGAGGAGGTCGCCGCGCGGGCCGGAGTCGGCCGCGGCACGGTCTCCCGGGTCGTCAACGGCTCCCCGAAGGTGAGCGAACAGACCAGGACCGCCGTCGAGCGGGCCGTCGCCGAACTCGGCTACGTCCCCAACCGGGCCGCCCGCGCCCTCGCCGGCAGCCGCACCGACGCCGTCGCCCTGGTCGTCCCCGAGACCGAGGCGCGGCTCTTCGCGGAGCCGTACTTCCTCGACATCATCCGCGGCGTCAGCGCCGAACTCGCCGACGCCGACAAGCAGCTGCTCCTCACCCTGATCCGCAGCGAGCAGGAGCGGCAGCGCTTCGAGCAGTACCTCGCCGCACAGCGCGTCGACGGCGTCCTCCTCGTCTCCGTGCACGGCGACGACCCGCTGCCCGACCGGGTCCGCGCCCTCGGCCTGCCCGCCGTCCTCAACGGCCGCCGCTCGCGGGACGAGAGCGTCGCCTTCGTCGACTCCGACAACACCGGCGCCGGCCGGACCGCCGTCGCCCACCTCGCCGCACGCGGCCGTCGCGCCGTCGCCACCATCACCGGACCGCTCGACATGTACGTCGCCCGCTGCCGCCTCGACGGCTACCGCGAGGGTCTCGCCGGGGCGGGGCTCGCGGCCGACGAAGGACTCGTCGCGACCGGCGACTTCACCGAGGAGGGCGGCCGCCGGGCCATGCGGGAACTCCTGGACCGCCGGCCCGGCCTGGACGCCGTCTTCGCCGCCTCCGACGTGATGGCGGCGGGCGCGCGGGCCGTCCTGCGCGAGGCGGGCCGCCGGGTCCCCGAGGACGTCGCCCTCGTCGGCGTCGACGACTCGGCCGTCGCCCGGCACCTGGACCCGCCGCTCACCAGTGTGCGCCAGCCCATCGAGGAGATGGGCCGCGCCATGGCCCGGCTGCTCCTGGAGGAGATCGCCTCGCCCGGCGACCCCGACGAGCAGCCCCGCCGGATCCTCCCCACCGAACTGGTGGTCCGCGCCTCCTCCTGAACGGCTCCGCCGGGGCGGCTCCCGCCAGGGCGGCGGCCCCCGGCGTGTCGCCGGGCCCGTCGTCCGGCGTGTCGTTCGGGTGAGCCCAGCGGGCGGGGCGGCCGGGCGTGGGTTCGAATCGGGGCATGGCTTCCAACGACAGGCCCCGCACCGGCGGCTCCCCGAGGCCGCTGAGGGCCGGTGACACCTGGTGGTACGCCGCCATCGCGGGCGAGACCGCCGGCTCGTTCACCGCCCGCGTCCGCATCCGGGCCCGGCGCGGCTGCCTCGGGGCCGTCCTCCTGCTCACGGTCGTCTACGCGGGACTCGTCCTCACCGCGACCGGCCGCCGCTGGGGAGACGCCGCCACGACCGGCCGGCACGCCGACACCGCCGCCGCCGGACTGCTCCGCGACCACCCCTCCCTCGCCGGGCTCATCACCCTCTCCCTGGCCCTCGGCTGCGTCCTCCTCCTCGCCGTCGGCCTGATACGCGGGCGGTACGCCCTCACCGGCCTCGCCGCCGGCGGAGTCGTCACCGCCCTCGCCCTCACCGGACTGCTCCGCCTGTACGCGCCGCGCCCCCGCGCCGCCGACACCGGAGCCCTCCTGCCCAGCGGCTTCCCCAGCGCCCAGACCGTCCTCGCCCTGGGCGTCGCCCTCGGCCTGGCCCTCGTCGTCCCCCGCCGGCTGCGCACCCCCGCCGTCGGCGCCGCCACCCTCTGGGCCGCCGCCGTCGGCGCGTACACCCTCGCCGACGGCCGGCACCGGCCCGGTGACGTCGTCGCCGCCGCCTTCCTCGTCCTCGCCGTCTTCTGCGGCCTGCTCGCCCTCCGCGCCCGCAGGGGCCAGGTGCGCCCCGCCCCCAGGCGCCTGCCCGCCCCGGCGTCCCTCCTGGTGTTCCTCCCGCTCGCCCTGGTCGCGGCCGGCGGCCTCGGCACCGGGATCTGGCTGCTCGGCGACACCCTCGCCCTGCCCGCCACCGCCCCCTACGACCCGGCCGAGCTCCGGCTCGCCCACCGCTGCGGACAGGCCCTCGCCGCCGGGGTGACCGCCGCCGCCGGAATCGCCCTGCTCACCCTGCTCCGCCACGTCGACGTGAGCGGCCCCCCGCCCCCGTACCGGCTCGCCGGCCCCTTCGTCGAGGCCGCCGGGGCTCCGGAGGAGGCCGAGCTCGTGGGGCCCTTTACCGAGGACCACGATCACGAGATATCTTGATGTCGAGCAATCTCGCATACGCAGACGTGGAGCGGAGCACCCTGGTGACTGACTCGACCATCATCTACACCCACACCGACGAGGCGCCTGCCCTGGCGACCTACTCGTTCCTGCCCGTGATCCAGGCGTACGCCTCGCAGGCCGGAGTCACGGTCGAGACGCGGGACATCTCCCTCGCGGGCCGCATCATCGCCGTCTTCCCGGAGTACCTGGAGGAGGGCCAGCGCATCGCCGACGCCCTCTCCGAGCTGGGTGAGCTGGCCAAGACGCCCCAGGCCAACATCATCAAGCTGCCGAACGTCTCGGCGTCCATCCCGCAGCTCAAGGCGGCCGTCGCCGAGCTCCAGGCCCAGGGCTACGCCCTCCCGGCCTACCCGGACGACCCGAAGACCGACGAGGAGCGCGAGATCCGCGCCCGTTACGACAAGATCAAGGGCTCGGCCGTCAACCCGGTCCTGCGCGAGGGCAACTCCGACCGCCGTGCCCCCGCCTCGGTGAAGAACTACGCCAAGGCCCACCCGCACCGCATGGGCGCCTGGACCTCCGAGTCCAGGACCAACGTCGCCACCATGGGTGAGAACGACTTCGCCTCCACGGAGAAGTCCGTCGTCATCGCCGAGGACGACACGCTCCGCTTCGAGTTCACCGCCGCCGACGGCACCGTCAGCGAGCTCCGCGAGCCGCTCAAGGTCGTCGCCGGCGAGGTCGTCGACGCCGCCGTCATGCGCGCCGCCGCCCTGCGCACCTTCCTGAGCGAGCAGGTCGCCCGCGCCAAGTCCGAGGGCGTGCTCTTCTCCGTGCACCTCAAGGCCACCATGATGAAGGTCTCCGACCCCATCGTCTTCGGCCACGTCGTGCGCGCCTTCTTCCCGGCCACCTTCGCCAAGTACGGCGAGGTCCTCGTCGCCGCCGGCCTCTCCCCGAACGACGGCCTCGGCTCGATCCTCAACGGCCTGGACGGCGTCCCGCACCTGGGCGAGGAGATCAAGGCCTCCTTCGAGGCCGAGCTCGCCGAGGGCCCCGCCCTCGCGATGGTCGACTCCGACAAGGGCATCACCAACCTCCACGTGCCGTCCGACGTCATCGTCGACGCCTCGATGCCGGCCATGATCCGCACCTCCGGCCACATGTGGGGCCCGGACGGCCAGGAGGCCGACACCCTCGCCGTCCTGCCGGACCACAGCTACTCCGGCGTCTACCAGGCCGTCATCGAGGACTGCCGCGCCCACGGCGCCTTCGACCCGTCGACCATGGGCTCCGTGCCGAACGTCGGCCTCATGGCGCAGAAGGCCGAGGAGTACGGCTCCCACGACAAGACCTTCGAGATCGCCGAGGCCGGCACCGTCCGCCTGGTGAACTCCGCGGGCGACGTCGTCCTGGAGCAGGAGGTCGCCCCCGGCGACATCTTCCGCGCCTGCCAGACCAAGGACCTGCCCATCCAGGACTGGGTCAAGCTCGCCGTCACCCGCGCCCGCGCCACCGGCGACCCGGCCGTCTTCTGGCTGGACGCCGAGCGCGCCCACGACGCGCGGCTCATCGCCAAGGTCGAGCAGTACCTGCCGCAGCACGACACCGAGGGCCTGGACATCCGCGTCCTGTCCCCGGTCGAGGCCACCAAGTTCTCCCTGGAGCGCATCCGCCGCGGCGAGAACACCATCTCGGTCACCGGCAACGTCCTGCGCGACTACCTGACCGACCTCTTCCCCATCCTGGAGCTGGGCACCAGCGCCAAGATGCTGTCGGTCGTCCCGCTGATGGCGGGCGGCGGCCTCTTCGAGACCGGCGCCGGCGGCTCCGCCCCGAAGCACGTCCAGCAGCTCGTCAAGGAGAACTACCTCCGCTGGGACAGCCTCGGCGAGTTCTTCGCCCTGGCCGCCTCCTTCGAGCACCTCGCGACCACCACGGGCAACACCCGCGCCCAGGTCCTCGCCGACACCCTCGACCGCGCCACCGGCACCTTCCTCAACGAGGACAAGTCGCCGACCCGCCGCCTCGGCGGCATCGACAACCGCGGCAGCCACTTCTACCTGGCCCTCTACTGGGCGCAGGAGCTGGCCGCCCAGACCGAGGACGCCGACCTCGCCAAGGCCTTCGCCCCGTTCGCCGAGAACCTCGCGGCCAACGAGCGGAAGATCGTCGACGAGCTGATCGCCGTCCAGGGCTCCCCGGCCGAGATCGGCGGTTACTACCAGCCCGACCCGGCCAGGGCCGCGGCCGTGATGCGCCCGTCCGCCACCCTCAACGAGGCCCTCGCGTCCCTCGCCTGATCCGGCGCACGGCCCCGTACCGCCCCGGCCGGAAACTCCTCCGGCCGGGGCGGTCCCGTCGGTGGCGCATACGGCATCCGGGTGTGAACCTGGATGGATGAGTTGGGCATCTTGGACGACCACCGGTGTCTACACCGGGCGAGGCGGTGTGCTGACCGACGAGGCCGGGACCGTCACGGGCGATCTGACCGTGCACACCACCTGGACCGAGCGCGAAGCGCGTGTGGCCGTGCAGTACAGCGGCGCGTCCGACTGGTTCACCATGTCGGGCAGTCCCGTCCCCTGCGCAACGGAGGAGGAGAGCCGCGACCTCCACGACGCCGTCGTGGAAGCCGTCCGGGAGGGGAACGGGGCCACGGTCCCGAAGCTCCCCGGACCCCTGGTGTAGGGCCCCGCGCCCGGACACCCCGCACACCGTGAACACCTGAGTACGACACGTATCCGGTACCGCGAGAAGTGTTATCCCTCCCGCGCCCACGGGTCTCCGAACGACGGGGGACACGGACCCGGGACGAGGGAGCAGATCCATGCACAGCGACGAGCGCCGCACCACCGCCCTTGTGGAGGCGGCCAGGGCCGGTGACGTCCACGCCAGGGACGAACTGGTCCGCGCCTACCTGCCGCTCGTCCACAACGTCGTGGGCCGCGCCCTCGACGGTCACGCCGACACGGACGACATCGTCCAGGAGACGATGGTCCGCGCCCTCGGCGGCCTGGCCGGCCTCCGCGACCCCGCCAGGTTCCGCTCGTGGCTCGTCGCCATCGCGATGAACGGGATACGGCGCCGCTGGCGCGAACGCCAGCAGGCCCCCGTCCCCGGCCTCGACCACGCCGCCGGTCTCGCCGACCCGGCCGGCGACTTCACCGAGCTCACCATCCTCCGCCTCGGCCTCTCCGGGCAGCGCCGCGACGTGGCCCGCGCCACCCGCTGGCTCGACGAGGACGACCGCGAACTCCTCGCCCTGTGGTGGCTGGAGGCCGCCGGCGAGCTGACCCGCGCCGAACTCGCCGAGGGCCTCGGCGTCCCCCCGCAGCACGCCGCCGTACGGGTCCAGCGGATGAAGGAGCGCCTGGAGACCGGCCGGGCGGTGGTCCGCGCCCTCGACGCCCTGCCGCCGTGCCCGGAGCTGACGGAGATCCTCGGCCCCTGGGACGGGCGCCCCTCCCCGCTCTGGCGCAAGCGGGTCGCCCGCCATCTGCGCGGCTGCGACACCTGCACGGCCCGGGCGACGGGCCGCAGCGGGCTCGCCCCCGTCGAGGGCCTGCTGGTCGGGATCGGGCTCGTGCCACCGCTCGGGATCGCCGCCGTCACGGCGGACGGACCGGATCCGGAGCTCGCCGGACACGGAACCGGGACGGGCACGGAGCCCGCCGGGGCCGGGGAGCCCACCGCGCCCGGGGAGCCCGCTGCGCCCGGGCCCGGGGACCGTTCCGGTGCGTCGTCCGGCGACGGCTCCGGCGTGCCGTCCGGTGACGCGGGAGGGACCGCCGGCCGGTGGACCCCGGGGCGCGGGGCGGTCGTCGCCGGGGCCGCCGCCGTCGCCGTGCTCGGTGCCGTCGCCCTCCTCGTACCCTCGGCGCCGGAGGCGCGCGTGCGGCCCGAGCGGCCCGTCGCCGCACCCACGACGACCCCCACGACGATCCCCGCCCCGACCACCGCGTCCCCGACCCCGGAGGCCACCACCGCCGTCCCCGCGCCGACGACCACCACCCCGGCGCCCCGCCGCACCACCCCGCCGCCGCCCACTCCCGGGGAGCGGGTGACCGCCCTCGTCAACCGGCTCCGGACACGGGCGGGTTGCGCCCCCCTGCACACCGACCCCCGGCTCGTCGCGGCGGCCCGCGCCTACGCCCGCGACATGGTCGCGCGGGGCTACTACGGGCACAGCAGCCCCGAGGGCGACTTCGCGGACGCGCGGATCACCGCCGCGGGCTACGACTGGAGCGCCTGGGCCGAGAACCTGGCCAGGGGCGCGGCCGGCCCGGAGGCCGTCGTCGAGGACTGGCGGGACGGCTCGATGCACGAGGAGAACATGCTCGACTGCCGCTACCGGGACACCGGCGTGGCGTCGGTGCCCGGCCCCGGGGGCACGGTCTGGGTGCAGAAGCTGGCCGCGCCCGCCCCCGGGCGGGGATGACCGCCGGATCAGCGCTTGACGCCGAAGTCCTGCACCCACCAGGGGCCGTTGGAGGTCACGGCCACCCCGACGCCGATGTCCTTGAGGGAGCAGTCGAGGATGTTCGCCCGGTGGCCGGAGCTCCCCATCCAGTCCGCCACGGCACGGGCCGGGGTCTTCGGCCCGCGGTGGATGTTCTCCGCCCAGGTCGACCACGCGTAACCGGCGCCCTTCATCCGGTCGCCCGCGTCCCGTCCCTCGGGGCTCACGTGCTCGTAGTAGCCGCGGGCGGCCATGTCGGCGGCGTGCGCCTGGGCCGCCGCCCGCAGCTTCTTGTCGGTCCTGAGCGGCCGGCAACCGGCCCTCGTGCGTTCGGCGTTGGTCAGGGCGACGACCTCCTTGACGAACCGCTCGCTCTTCCGGGTGGCGGCCGTCCCGGCTCCGGGGACCAGGACGGGCCACCGCTCCGCCAGTTGTGCCCGCGCCTGCTCCGGCTCGCCTTCCCCCCGTACGGGCACGGGCGCGGTCACGGGTGCGGCGGAGACGGCGGCCGTCGTGCCACCGGCCGCCGGGTCGCCCGCCGTCGAGACCAGGTGGGTCCCCGCCGCCACCGTGAGCGCGACGGCCGCCGTTCCCGCGACGGCGACGACCGTGCGGAAGCCCGGGCGGCGCCGTGTTCCGCCCTTTCCGCGGTGTCGGCCGCTCACCCGTGCGGGCCGGTCGGAGGGTCGGGGACGGGTGTGGTACCGCATGGGGCTCCGCTCTCTCGCCGGGGTCGCCGCACGACCGGCGCCGGGGAGCCGCCGGGACGACGGTGGCAACACTTTCCGGCCCCGGCCGTCCCGACACCCCTCGTCAACTCGGCGCGTCAGCTCACGCCGAAGCCTTTCAGCCCTGCGGAACGACCGCCACCGGACAGGGAGCCAGATGGAGTGCCGCGTGCGCCACGGAGCCGATCCGCGGACCGACGGCACCCCGCTTGGCCCGCCGGCCGACCACGAGGAGCTGCGCGGCCCCCGACCCGGAGAGCAGCACCTGGCCCGCGCTGCCCAGCTCGACGTGCTCCTCGACCCGGACGTCCGGGTACTTCTCCCGCCAGGGGGCCAGCGCCTCGCGCAGCGCCTTCTCCTCGTACGGGACGAGCCCGCCGGCCTCGTCGGCGAGCCGCATCGAGGCCGGGCTGTACGCGTAGAGGGCCGGCAGGCTCCACGCGCGCACGGCCCGCACGGACGCCCCGCGCGCGGCGGCGGTCTCGAAGGCGAAGCCGAGCGCGGCGGCGCTGTCCTCCGGGCTGCCGAGCTGGCCGACGAGCACGTGCCCCGCGGGCGGTTCGGCGCGCTCGCCGTCGCGGGACCGGACGGCCACCACGGGACGGGTGGCGCCGGCGATGATCTGCTGTCCGTACGAGCCGAGCAGGAACCCGGCCACGGGGCCGTGTCCGCGCGAGCCGATGACGAGCATCTCGGCCCGCTCCCCGATGCCGAGCAGCGCGGCGACCGGGGTGTCGGGCAGCACCTCGGCCGACAGCTCCAGGTCCGGGTGCCGGCGGGCGATCTCCGTCTCGGCCTCGCGCAGGACCGCCCACGCGGCCCGCCCCTGGGCCTCGGGGTCCTGGGCCAGGGGGAGGTCCAGGGGCTCCCAGCGCCAGGCGTGCGCGAGCCGTAGCGGGAGGCCCCGGTGGAGCGCCTCGCGGGCGGCCCAGCCCGCCGCGGCGAGACTCTCCGGGGAACCGTCCACTCCTGCGACGATCTCACGACTCATCAGGCTGCCTCCGTCGGTGCGGTGCGGGTCCGCCGGCGGCGGACTCTCTCCCCTCCAGCTTGGGCCCAACGGCCGCCCGACGGCAGGGCCGTACGTCCCGACATGCCGTTCTCCTCCGTCGCGGAGGCACGGCGGGGGGCTCAGGCCAGCAGGGTGAGCCGGGCGTGGGTGCCGTTGAGGTAGTGGTCCCCGATGTCCCGGAGCCGGTGGTCCGCCCGTGTCGGGGCGGTGAGCGCGCGGGCGTTGCGCCAGAAGCGGTCGAACCCCGGCCCGCCGCCCCGGGAGTCGGCGCCCGCCGTGCCGTCCACGAGTTCGAGGATGCGGGTGGTGATGTGGACGGCCGCCCGGCCGGTGACGGTCTCGGCCGCCGCGACGAGGACGGAGAGGTCGGCGCGCTCCTCCGGGGTCAGCGACCACTCGGCGTGCAGTCCGCGGGCGAGGGCGTCCGTCGCCCGCTCCACCACCGCGGCGGCGGCGTGCGCGGCGGTCGCCAGCTCCCCGTAGGCGAGGAGGAGGTACGGGTCGTCCCCCGACCCGGCGGGGCCGGTGCCGTCCCCGGCCGCCGGACCGCCCGCGCCGCCGGCCGGGGAGGGCCCGGCCTGGTCGGCGCGGCTGATGTCCCGGGCCTCGGCCAGCGCCCCCTCGGCGATGCCGAGGGCCACCTGGGTGAGGAGCAGCCGCAGGGCGAGCGGGGCGAGGGTGGTGAACGGGGCGACGGCGTGCTCGTCGTGCGGCAGGACGCCGAGGACGTGCTCGGGCGGTACGGGGACGTGGTCGAAGGTGACGGTGCCCGCGCCGGCCAGGCGCTGCCCGACCCGGTCCGTGCCCGCGTCGGTGAACACCCCCGGGTGGGCCGGGTCGACCAGGACGACCAGGAGGTCGCCGGTGCCGCCGGGGCGCGCGCCGACGACGAGCCGGTCGGCCACCGTGACGCCGGAGGCGAAGGCGCGCCGTCCGTCGAGGATCCAGCCGCCGCCGTTGCCCTCGGCGGGGGTGAGCACGAGGCCGGGGTCGGTCGTGGCGCGCGGCGGCTCGACGTCTCCGGCGAGCAGCCAGCGCTCCTCCGCCGTACACACGTCGAGGGCGAGCGGGCGCCGGTGGGCGGCGCCCGGTCCGCGTGCGCCGTCCGTCTCCGCCGCGGGGTCCCGGTGCTCCGTCGCGGACGCGGCGCGGGCGGCGTGCGCCTCGTGGGCGGGGCCGAAGAAGCGGCTGCTCCAGGAGAGCGCGTAGTGGTGGGCGAGGAGTTCGCCGACGGAGCTGTCGGCGGCGGAGATCTCCCGTACGACCGCGCACGCGGCCCGCCAGTCGGCGCCCCGCCGGGACGGTCCCGGCGCGGTGAGGAGGGCGGGCAGGCCCGCCTCCTGGAGCCGGGCGACCTCGTCGAAGGGGGCTTTGCCCGCCCGGTCCCTGGTCAGGGCGTCCACGGCCAGGTCGTCGGCGAGTTCCCGGGTGACGCGGGGCCAGATCTCGTCGTCGGCCGACCGGTCGGCGGCCCGGCCGGCCGGTGCGGAGGCGGTGCGTACAGCTGGTCTCTTCGGCGATTTCCTCGGCGTACTCACGTCACCTCACATGATCCCTAGTATCCCCACTGGAATAGTAGGGATAGTGGCAGAGGTGGCTGCCGCTCCCCAAGGGGCGTCCGCAGGCTGGACAAGGGCGTCTTGAGCGGTGAGACAGGGTCAAGTCGGCGCAGGTTGCGCGGGGTTGGCCCGGCCGGCCGGGGGTCGGTGGGGGCGGGGCGGAGGGCGGACGGGGGTGGGGGCAGGGGTCGGTCAGGGGGTGATCAGGGGTTGGTCCAGGCCTCCGGGTCGTCGGCGAGCGCGACGATCCCGGCCGGCAGCTTCGCCGCCGCCACCTCCGCGAGCGAGACGCCGAGCACCTCGCGGACCCCGGCCCGCAGCGCGATCCACAGCGTCAGGAGCGACTCGGCGGGGCCCGTGTACGAAAGCTCCGGCGGCCGCTCCCCGCGCACCGAGACCAGCGGGCCGTCCACGCAGCGGATGACCTCCGCGACCGAGATCGTCTCGGCGGGTCTGGCCAGCCAGTACCCGCCGTTGCCGCCGCGCTGGCTCTGCACCAGACCGCCCTTGCGCATGTCCCCGAGGATGCCCTCCAGGAACTTGTGCGAGATGCCCTGGTCCTCCGCGATGGCCTCGGCCTTCAGCGGGCCCGCGTCCCGGGCGGCGGCGAGCTGGAGGGCGGCACGCACCGCGTAGTCGGCCCTGGCTGAAATGCGCATGGGCGCATTATTCCGTACGGTCGGGACGGATCCACGCGCCCGTGGGACGCGCCGCCCCGCTCCTTCGGGGCACGTCGCGCCGCTCGCCGTACCGCCTCGCCGTACCGCGCTGTGAGACGGGTCGTACCGCACCCTTGACGCCGTCCGTGACCGGCCGGACACTCGTGGACGGGAAAACCGAGCGAACGGGTAGGAAACCATGGGGCGCACCGGCCGGAGGGACACCGCATCCGCCGCGCTCCTCCCGCGCTCCCTCCCCCTGACGTCCCGCCGCCACATCGATCTGCTGCGGGTCTGCAGCGCCGCGTAGGCGCCGTCGCCTCCCGGGCGGCCCGTGCCGCACCCCGCCCGCCGGGCCCTCCCCGTTCGCGGTCCGCCCGCCTCCTCCTGCACGTATCTCCGCCGTCCCCGGGCCCCGTTCGGCCCGCGCCGTCGCCGAGCCGCCGCGACCGGCGCCGCCGTGCGCCGCCCCGGCCCGGCACGAGCACCATTCGAGGGAGAAGCATGTCCGTCGTCCCGTCCTCGCTGCTGCCCGCCTCCGCCGTGCCCGCCTTCCGCGGACGCATCGGCCGCGACGTGCACAGCGGCCACTACGCCGTACCGCACCGCTACCGCCTCCACGTCGCACCGTCCAGTCCCGGCTGTCTGGGCATCGCCCTCACCCACGGCCTGCTCGGACTCGACGACACCCTCCCGCTCACGGTCCTGCCCGACACCCCCGACGCGCCCGGCGGCGGGTACGCGGCGCTCCGCCCGCTCTACGAGGCCAGCGCCCACCTCTACGACGGCCCCGCCTCCGCGCCCGTCCTCAGCGACGGCTGGACCGGCCGCATCGTCACCACCCACGTCCCCGACATCCTCCGGGACCTCGCCCTGCGCTTCCGCGGCGACGGCCCCGACCTGCTGCCGGAGGAGCACCGCGCCGAGATCGACGCCGTGGCCGACCTGTGCGAGCGGAGCGTCAACCGGGCCGCCCAGCGGGCCGGCGAACTCGGACTCGACGACGGGGCCGCCCACCGCGAACCCCTCGGCGTCCTCTTCGCCGCGCTCGGCTCCCTGGAGGACCGCCTCGCCCACCGGCCGTACGTCCTCGGCGACGGACCGACCCTCGCCGACGTCCACGTCTGGGGCACCCTCGTCCAGCTCGACACCGTCCACCGCTGGCACCTGGACGCCGCCGCCATGGACCGGGTCGCCGACCACCCGGCCCTCTGGGCGTACGCCCAACGCCTTGCCGCACGCGCCGAGTTCGCCCGACACCTCGACATCGACGCCGTCCTGCGCCGCCACCGCGCCCACTGCCGGGGACGCGAGGCGGCGGGCGCGGGGATCCGCATCGTCGACTGGTCGGCCGCCCCGCGCTGACGGCCCGGGAGAGGGGTCCGGGGACCACCCTCCCCGGACCCCGGCGACCGCGCGTCCTCCCCTCCCGTCACCCACCGTGTCCGCGCGGGTCGCGGGTGCGGCCGACGGCCGCCAGTATGGAGCGACGCAGGAACAGGAGGACGCCATGCTGCTTCCCGACAGGAACACGGTCGACCGGTTGCTCCGGCACTACCGCGCCCAGGAGCGGACCGTGCTCGCCGGGCCGTGCGACCTGTCGGCACGACGGCGCTTCGAGGACACGGCGTACACCCTCTGCGTCCTGATGGGGGAGCGCAGCGCCCGCGCGGCGGTCCGCGCCGCCGAACGGTACGTGACCGGGAACCGCGCCCCGGCCCGGCCGGCCCTGGAGGGACTGCCGGGAGCCTGACCCGCCGGGCCCGGTCCTCTCCGCACGCGCCGCCGTGTTCCCCGGAAGAGATCAGGAATCGAGAAGCGCCGTCACCGTGCCGCCATTAGCGTGACAGCCATGGGCATCGCGCCCCCCTCCGAGGACCGGACCCGAGAACCGGATCCGAGGACCGGACGCGATGGACCACCCTTTCGGCCCCGCGCGACAGCTGGAGACACGATGAGCAAGGCCCCCGGGTCGGACGAGCAGACGTCCGTGCCGCACGCCGCCGACCGCCACGACCTGATCCGTGTGCACGGCGCGCGCGAGAACAACCTCAAGGACGTCAGCGTCGAGATCCCGAAGCGCCGCCTCACGGTGTTCACCGGCGTCTCGGGCTCGGGCAAGAGCTCGCTCGTCTTCGACACGGTCGCCGCCGAGTCGAAGCGGCTGATCAACGAGACCTACAGCTCCTTCGTCCAGGGCTTCATGCCGACCCTCGCCCGGCCCGAGGTCGACGTCCTCGAAGGCCTCACCACCGCGATCATCGTCGACCAGCAGCGTCTCGGTGCCGATCCCCGCTCCACGGTCGGCACCGCCACCGACGCCAACGCGATGCTGCGCATCCTCTTCAGCCGGCTCGGCGAGCCCCGCATCGGCCCGCCGAGCGCGTACTCCTTCAACGTCCCCTCCGTGCGGGCGAGCGGCGCGATCACCGTCGAGAAGGGCGCCAAGAAGGCCGTCAAGGCGACCTTCGAGCGCACCGGCGGCATGTGCACGCGCTGCGAGGGCCGGGGCACGGTCTCCGACATCGACCTCACCCAGCTCTACGACGACTCCAAGTCCCTGGACGAGGGCGCGCTCACCGTCCCCGGCTACACCACCGGCGGCTGGAACCACCGCCTCTACACCGAGTCCGGCCTCGTCGACCCGGCCAAGCCCATCCGCTCGTACACGAAGAAGGAGCTGGACGCCTTCCTCCACCACGAGCCGACCCGGATGAAGATCGCGGGCATCAACATGACCTACGAGGGTCTGATCCCCCGCATCCAGAAGTCCTTCCTGGCCAAGGACAAGGAGGGCATGCAGCCCCACATCCGCGCCTTCGTGGAGCGCGCCGTCACCTTCACCACCTGCCCCGAGTGCGACGGCACCCGGCTCGCCGAGGGCGCCCGCGCCTCGAAGATCGGGAGGACCAGCATCGCCGACGCCTGCGCGATGCAGATCAGCGACCTGGCCGCCTGGGTCCGCGGCCTCGACGAACCCTCCGTGGCCCCGCTGCTCACCGCGCTCCAGCTGACCCTCGACTCGTTCGTGGAGATCGGCCTCGGCTACCTCTCCCTCGACCGCCCGGCGGGCACCCTCTCGGGCGGCGAGGCCCAGCGCGTCAAGATGATCCGCCACCTCGGCTCCTCGCTCACCGACGTCACCTACGTCTTCGACGAGCCCACCGTCGGCCTGCACCCCCACGACATCCGGCGGATGAACGACCTCCTGCTCCAGCTGCGCGACAAGGGCAACACGGTCCTCGTGGTCGAGCACAAGCCGGAGGCGATCGCCATCGCCGACCACGTCGTGGACCTCGGCCCCGGCGCCGGCACGGCCGGCGGCACCATCTGCTTCGAGGGGACCGTCGAGGACCTGCGGGCCTCCGGCACCGTCACCGGCCGCCACCTCGACGACCGCGCCTCCCTCAAGGACGCGGTGCGCGAGCCCGCCGGAGTCCTGGAGATCCGCGGCGCGTCCGCGCACAACCTGCGCGACGTCGACGTCGACGTCCCCCTCGGGGTCCTCACCGTCGTCACCGGCGTCGCGGGCTCCGGCAAGAGCTCCCTCGTGCACGGCTCGCTCCCCGCAGGCGCGGACGTGATCTCCGTCGACCAGAGCCCGATCCGCGGCTCCCGGCGCAGCAACCCCGCCACGTACACCGGCCTGCTCGACCCGATCCGCAAGGCCTTCGCCAAGGCCAACGGCGTCAAGCCCGCCCTCTTCAGCGCCAACTCCGAGGGCGCCTGCCCCACCTGCAACGGCGCCGGCGTCCTCTACACCGACCTCGGGATGATGGCCGGCACCGCCTCCACCTGCGAGGACTGCGAGGGCAAGCGGTTCCAGGCCTCGGTGCTCGAACACCTCCTCGGCGGCCGGGACATCAGCGAGGTCCTCGCGATGTCCGTGACCGAGGCCGAGGAGTTCTTCGGCTCCGGCGAGGCCGCCACCCCGGCCGCGCGGCGGATCCTCGGTCGGCTCGCCGACGTCGGCCTCGGCTACCTGACCCTCGGCCAGCCGCTCACCACGCTCTCCGGCGGCGAGCGGCAACGGCTCAAGCTGGCCACCCACATGGGCGAGAAGGGCGGGATCTACGTCCTCGACGAGCCGACCACCGGGCTCCACCTCGCCGACGTCGAGCAGCTCCTCGGCCTGCTCGACCGGCTCGTGGACTCCGGCAAGTCCGTCATCGTCGTGGAGCACCACCAGGCGGTCATGGCACACGCCGACTGGATCATCGACCTCGGTCCCGGCGCCGGTCACGACGGCGGCCGGATCGTCTTCGAGGGCACCCCCGCCGCCCTGGTCGCCGCCCGCTCCACCCTCACCGGGGAACACCTCGCGGAGTACGTCGGCGCCTGATCGAGGGCGGGGAGGGGCAGGGCGGCGCCGCTCCCACCGTCCAGGTCCTTACCGCGCGGCCCCGGGGCCCTCGCCACGCGGCCCCGGGGGCGAGGCCCTCACCCGGCGGTTCTCACTCCTGCGGGGAGCGGTCGGTCCCGGCGCCCGCCCGGCGCCGCCATCCCCACAGCGTCAGCGCCGCCGCGCAGGCCGCGCCGATCAGACCCAGCGGAAGGCCGGCCGACGCGCCCGAGGGTGCCGCCACGGCGGACGCGTCCTCCCCGAGGGCGGCCGTGCCGGGAACGTCCCCGGCCGGGGCGCCCTTCCCCGGCGCGCCCGACGCCGGGGCGTTCTTCGCGGGGGCGCCCGACGCCGGGGCGTCCTCCGCCCGGACCTTCTCGCCGGGCCCGGTCCCGGTTTCCGCCCCGGCCCCCGCCCGGGTAGCCTTCTCCGCCCCGGCCCCGTCCCGTCCGTCACGGGCCGCCGCCACGGCACGCGCGTCCGCCTCGGTCTTCGCGCGCTCCGGCAGCAGCGAGCCCACCGGCCGGACGTGCCCCGCCGCCTCGAAGCCCCAGTCGAGCAGCGACCGCGCCTCCTCGTACACGGCGAACCCGCCGCCCTGCTGCGGGTTCATCACCGAGACGACGAGGGTCCGGCCGTCCCGCTCGGCCGCGGAGACCAGCGTGTTGCCCGCGTTGCTCGTGTAGCCGTTCTTGATGCCGATGAGCCCGGGGTAGCGGTCCACCCCGTTCTGCCCGGTCAGGAGCCGGTTGGTGTTCGCGATGCCGTACGACCACGAGCCCGCCGGGAAGTCCGCGTACCGCGTCGAGCAGTAGCGGGTGAACGCGGGGTCCTGGAGCCCGGCCCGGCCGAAGACCGCCAGGTCGTACGCGGAGGACACCTGCCCCGGGGCGTCGTAGCCGTCCGGGGAGACCACGTGGGTGTCGTTCGCGCCCAGGGAGCGGGCCTTCTCCTGCATCTTCCCGGCCATCGCGTCCCACCCGCCGTTCATCGCGGCGAGCACGTGCACCGCGTCGTTCCCGGAGCTGAGGAAGACGCCGTTCCACAGGTCCGAGACCTTGTAGGTGTACCCCTCCTTGATCCCGACCAGGCTGCTGCCCGCCCCGATGCCGGCCAGCTCGGAGTCGGCCACGGTGTGCCGCTCGGAGGGGGCGTGGTGGGAGAGCGCGGTGAGGGCGAACAGCGCCTTGAGCGTGCTGGCGGGCGGCAGCTTCCGGTGCGCGTCCCGCGCGGCGAGCACCTCGCCCGTGGACGCGTCCGCGACCACCCACGACAGCGCGGAGGCCGAGGGCAGCCGGGGCGCGCCCGCCAGCGGCTGCACCTGCACGCCCCGCCGGTCGAGCCGGGCCGGGTCGACGTGCCGGCGTACGGGCGGAGGGGGCTCCCCGAGGGCGGAGGCCGGGGAGACGGACGTGACGGGCGGGGCCGTGGGGGCGGGGGAGGCGACGGCCGCCGGAACGGGCAGCACGAGCAGCAGGGCCGCGGAACCGGCGGCAGCGTGACGGACAGCTGACGTGACGATCATTCGGCCACCGTAGGGAGGAGGTGACGGACCCGCAGATCGGAGTGCGCCGACCGGGGGAGCGGGTGTGGCGTACGGCGGCGCGTCGTGAGCCGACCGGGTGGTCCCGGACCGCCCCCGGACACCCGGGCCCGCCGGTGACGACCCCTCACACCCGCGCCGGAGCAGCACCGTTCGCACGAGCGGTCCCTCCGCCCCGGAACAGCACCGTTCGCACGAGCGGGCCTCTCGCCCCGGCCCGTCGCCGTTCCGTACGGGAGCCCCGCCGCCCTCGGCCGCCCGTCCGGCCGGACGTCCCGCCGTACCGGACAACTCCGCGCGGGGACAACGGGATTGACCGTAGGATCTGACCCCTCGCGTGCCGCACCGGCCGTCTCCGCAGTCAGGAGCTCCTCCCGTGAACACCGTGAACACCCCGCCCCCCGCCACCCCCTCCGGCCGGCCGCCGTACCGCATGGACCCGGCGGGCGGCTGCCCGCACGCGGACAACGCACGGCTGCTCGCCGGGGGCTCCGTGGTCCCGGTGATCCTGCCCGGCGAGGTCGAGGGCATGGCGGTACTGGGCCACGACGCGCTGCGCGAGTTCCTCGCCCACCCCGACGTCGCCAAGGGCGCCCGGCACTTCACCGCCCTCGCCGAGGGCCGCATCCCCGACGGCTGGCCGCTGCGGACCTTCGCCACCGTGCCCGGCATGACCACCGCGGACGGCGCCGACCACCGCAGGCTGCGCACCCTGGTCAGCAGCGCCTTCACCGCCCGCCGGGTCGAGGCGCTCCGCCCGCGCGTCGAAGCGGTCACCGCCGGACTCCTCGACGGACTCGCCGGGGCCGCCGCGGCCGGCGACGGCGTCGCCGACCTGCGCCGGCACTACGCGCTGCCGCTGCCGCTCGGGGTCATCTGCGAACTCTTCGGCGTCGACCCGGCCCACCAGGACCGGCTGCACCACCTCTCCAGCCTGGTCGTCGCCACCGACACCGAGCCCGCGCGGGCCGTCGCCGCCAACCGGGAGCTCGCCGAACTCCTGGCCTCCATCGTCGCCGCCAAGGCCGCCGATCCCGGCGACGACCTCACCAGCGCCCTCATCGCCGCCCACGGCGAGGACGGCGACCGGCTCAGCGGGCCCGAGCTCATCGGCACGCTGCTCCTGATGATCGTCGCGGGCCACGAGACCACCCTCAACCTGATCACCAACGCGGTCCGGGCGCTCTGCGCCCACCGCGACCAGCTCGCCCTGGTCACCGAGGGCCGCGCGACCTGGGCGGACGTGGTGGAGGAGACCCTGCGGTGGGACAGCCCGGTCAGCTACTTCCCGTTCCGCTACCCGACCCGCGACCTCACCGTCGACGGCACCCTCGTCCCCCGGGGCACCCCCGTCCTGGCCGGGTACTCGGCGGCGGGCCGCGACACCGGGGCCCACGGCCCGGACGCCGACCGCTTCGACCTCACCCGGGCCACGACGGCGAAGCACCTCTCCCTCGGCCACGGCCCCCACTACTGCCTGGGCGCTCCGCTCGCCCGCCTGGAGGCCACGACCGCCCTGGAAGCCCTCTTCACCCGCTTCCCCGACCTGGACCTGGCCGTCCCGGAGGACGGCCTGGCCCCGCACGCCGGATTCGTCGGCAACAGCGTCCGCACGCTCCCGGTCAGGCCGGTCCCCTGACCTCCCGGCGCGGCACCGGGGCCGGCCGGCGGGCCCCTCAGCCCGCCCGCCCCCACGCCGTCGGGGAGAAGGCCCGCAGGGAGGAGACGACGCGCAGCAGCCGGGCCTCGTTCCCGGCGAGGCCGGCCGCGCGGAGCGCCTCGTCGGCCTCCTCCATCGGACGGGTGAGCATCGCCCCCGCGTACGGAGCGAGCCGCGGATCCGCCAGCACGGCCCGGGTGGATTCGAGCAGCCGCAGATAGGCCTGGGCCGCCGCGCGCTCGTCGGCGGTGATCGTGGTCATGTCGGGCTCCCTCTCGACAGTTCGGCTTCCACCACCTTCTCGCACGCCTCTGACAATCGGGCTCAGCCCCGCCCGTCGAGGTGGGCGGCCAGCCGTTCCAGGAAGACCTGCTGCCCCGCGACGAGCAGCGGGGCGGCCGCCTCCGGGGCGAACCACCCGACCCGGTCGATCTCCGGGAACTCCGCCGTGCGGCCGGAGCGGGGCGGCCACTCCAGGGTGAAGGTGCCCGGCACGATCCGCTCCGGGTCCAGGTCGCCCTCGACGGCCCAGACGGTGACGAGCTTCCCGTTGCGCTGCCTGCTCTCCCCGAGGTCGATCCAGTCGCCCTCGGGGGCGGCGAGGCCCAGCTCCTCCCGGAACTCCCGGCGGGCCGCCGCGTCGGGCGCCTCGTCGGGCCCGTACTCCCCCTTGGGGATCGACCAGGCGCCCTCCTCGCGGGACTGCCAGAAGGGCCCGCCCATGTGCCCGACGAGAACCTCGACACCGCTGTCGCCGCCGTCCGCCGTCCGGCGGAAGACCAGGAGACCCGCGCTGCGCTTGACGCGTTCGACCGGCATGGGCCCAGTGTGTCCGACAGCCCCCGCCCGCGCAGCCCGCCGGGACGCCTTCGGCGGCGTATCCCGCACCTCCCGTTACTCCTCTTGCTCCTCCGCCTCGACCGTCACGGGCCCGCCCGCCGGATCCGCCCCGCGCGTCCAGTCGGGCCCGAGCCGTACGGAACGCCACGGCGCGAGCGTTCCCCGCAGCCGCTCCCGCCGCAGCCGCACGCCGTCCTGCGAGACGGTCAGGACCGGCCGTACGAGACGGCTTCCGGGCCGTACGAGCAGGGGCGCGGCCTCCGGACCGAGGAGACCGGGCGTCACCCACCGCAGCGGCCCCGCCGCCGTGACCGGCACCGTGCCGACGGGCCGGGACGGGCCGCCGAGGTGGCCGAGCACCGCGTCGGCCGCCGCCCGCCCCTCGGCTGCGGCCACCGGGGCCGGCTCCCCGCCGTGCAGGAGGTCGCCGGCCGCGAAGACCCCGGGGGCGGCGGTGCGGAAGGCGCCGTCCACCACCGGGCCCCGGGTGCCCGGCGCGAGCGGCAGCCTGCGGGCACGGGCGAGCTCGTGGTCCGGGATCCAGTCGCCGGTGAGGACCACCGTGTCGCACCGCAGGACGGACGCGCGGCCGTCCCGCCCCCGGACCGCGACCCCGCTCGCCCGCCCGCGCCCGAGCACTTCCGTCACGACCGTGCCGGTGAGCAGCGGCATACCCCCGAACCCGGCGGCCGGGCGAAGGAGTCCGGTGACGACCGCCGCCACCTCCACCCCGGCCGAACGCAGCGTCCGCACCGCGTCACGGGCCACCGGCCCACCGCCGACGACCACCGCCCGCCGCCCCACGTACTCCCGTCCCGCGTGCCCCCTCCGTCCCCCGAACCGCTCGACCGTCCGCTGGAGTTCGCCCGTGGTCAGCACACCGGCGGGCCGTGTCCCCGGGACGAGCCGGGCGCTGCGGGGCCGTTCGCGCGCCCCGGTGGCGAGGAGCACCGCGCGGGCCCCGATCCGTTCGAGCCCGGCCGGGGAGGTCACGTCCAGGGCGAGCGGCCCGGCCCAGCCCGTGGCCGAGACACCGGTACGGACGGCGGCCCCGGCCCGCAGCGCCTCCCGCACCGCGCGCCGCGCGTAGCCCGGCCCGTCCAGGGGCCGCCCCCGCGCGTCCGCGCCGAACCCCGGGCGCGCGCAGTGGCGCGGGACCCCGCCCGCGGCCGGTTCCCGCTCCAGGACCTCGACGCGGCCCGCGCCCGCCGCCGCGAGCCGGGCGGCCGCGGCGAGACCCGCGGGCCCCGCGCCCACGACGAGCACGTCGACCGTACGGTTCACCGGCCGCCTCCTCCGTCCTTCTCCGCCGGGGACCCCGGCTCCTCGAACAGCGCCCGCACCTCCGCGCCGCAGAAGGTGCCCTGGCAGCGGCCGCCCCGGGCCCGGGTCCTGCGCCGCAGCCCGTCGAGGCCGCCCGGGGGAATGGTCGAGGCGAGCGCGGCCCGGATCTCCCCCCGGGTGACCCGCTCGCAGTGACAGACGATCGCCCCGAACCCGGGCTCCCGTGCGATGAGTCCGGCGTCCCGGTAGGGCCGGGGGAAGGCCTCGCCGAGGTTCGGCATGCGGACCGGGGCGAGCGGCCGCTCCGGTCCCGGGTCGAGCCCGCAGCCGGCCAGGAGGCCGAGCACGTGTTCCGCGATCGCCAGGGAGGCACTGAGCCCCGTGGAGCGGATCCCGCCCGCCGTCACGTACCGCAGGGCGGGGTGCGCGGCGATCCGGTAGTCCTCCCGCCCGGTGGCGGCCCGCAGCCCCGCGTAGACGGCCGTGACCTCCTCGTCGAGCAGCGCGGGCAGGACCCGGCCGCCCTGCTCGCGCAGACCGGCGATCCCCTCGGCCGTCGTGCCGGTCGCCGTCTTGTCGTCGAGGTCCTCGGCGGTGGGCCCGAGCATGACGTTCCCGTACACGGTGGGGGAGACGAGCACGCCCTTGCCGAGCGGTCCGGGCACGGGGAGCAGGATGTGCCGGACCAGGTCGCGGGCGGCCTTGTCGAAGACGAGCAGCTGGCCCCGGCGCGGGGTGACGGTGAAGTCCTCGCGCCCGACCAGGGCGTCGAAGGCGTCGGCGTACAGGCCGCAGGCGTTGACGAGGTGGCGGGTCCGGAGCGTTCCGCGCCGGGTGACGAGCCGGTGGTGCGGATCGCCCGGACACACCTCCTCCACCCGGCAGTTCAGGTGCAGGTCGACCCCGGAGCGGACGGCCTGCGTGGCGTACGCGAGGACGGTCGTCCACGGGCAGACGATCGACTCGCCCGGCACGTCGAGCGCCGCGAGCGCGCCGGGGCCCAGGTGGGGTTCACGGGCCGCCAGTTCGGTGGCGTCGATGATCCGGGTGGTGCGATGGCCGTTGCGCGCGGCCTTCTCCGCGAGGCGGGGGAGCGCGGCGCGCTGCGGTTCGTCCCGGGCGACGAGCAGGGCGCCGAGCGGCTCCACGGGAATGCCGGCCTCCCGCGCGTACGCGGTGAGCAGCCGGTGCCCCTCGCGGACGAGCCGCGCCTCCAGGCTGCCGGGCACGGCGTCGAAACCGGTGTGCAGGATGGCCGTGTTGGCCTTCGAGGTGCCGTCGCCCACGTCGTCCGCGGCCTCCACGAGGGCGATCCGCAGCGGGTGACGGGCGAGCGCGCGGGCGATCGCGGCCCCGACGACCCCGGCCCCGACGACCACGACGTCGTACACGGCGCCCTCGCCGCCGGGGAGTGGCCCCGACCGGGTGACCTTCCCCGCGGCTGCTGCCGGGCCGTCCTCGGCGGCCCCCGCCCGACGGCCCTCGGTGACTGTTGCCCGACCGTCTCCGGCGGCTCCTGCCCGACCGTCCTCCGTGACGCTCGTCCAACCGTCCCCGGCGGCTCCCGCCCGGTCGTTCTCGGCTGCCCCCGTCCCACCGTCCTCGATGGCGTGCCCCGGCGGCGCACCCCTCCCCGCCCCGGAGGTCCTCATGCCGCCCCGCCGTCGGCCGTCGGCGCCCCCTGCCGTTCCAGCAGTCCCGCGACCTCCGCGCGGAACCGGGCGAGGCGCGTCTCCGCCTCGGCGGCGGAGATCCGGGGCTCGTACACCGCCGACGGCTTCCACTCCGGTACGGCCTCCCGGAGCGCGAGCCCCGGGAAGCGGCCCAGGCGGGCGACCGCGCCGGCCCCGAGGGCCGTGGCGTCGGGCAGGGCGGAGACCTCGACGGGCCGTTGCAGCAGGTCGGCCTGGGTCTGCATGAGCAGCGCGCTCCGGGTCAGACCGCCGTCGGCGCGCAGCGAGGTCAGCGGTGCGCCCCGGTCCGCCGCCGCGGCCGAGGCCAGCTCCACGACCTGGGCGGCGATGCCCTCGCACAGGGCCCGGACCAGGTGCCCGGGGCCGGTGTCCAGGCCGAGGCCGGTGAGCGAGCCGCGCACGTCCCCCCGCCACCAGGGCGCGGCGAGTCCCGCGAACGCGGGGACGAACGTGACGCCCCCGCCGTCCGGGACGGTGCCGCCGACCGCGTCGAGCTCCCCGGGCCCGGCGATCACGCCGAGGTCGGTGAGCCAGCGGACGGCCGAGGCCACCGTGTACACCTGGCCGTCCAGGCAGTGGGTGACCTGCCCGCCGAGCCGCCAGGCGACACAGCTCACCAGGCCCGAGGCGGCCCGCAGCGGCGCGGGGCCGGTCTGCGCGAGCAGGAACGCCCCCGTGCCGTACGTGCACTTGGCGGCGGCCGGGTCGTCGGCGCTCTGCGCGAGCAGCGCCGCCTGCTGGTCCACCAGGAGGCCGGTGAGGGGGAGCGGCGGGCCGAAGGCGGTCGTGGTGCCCACGGGCGCGTCGCAGTCCACGACCCGGGGCAGCGGCTCGCCGCCGAGTCCGTACCGGTCGAGGGCGGTCCCCGACCAGGAGACCGTGTCGAGGTCGAGGAGCCCGGTGCGCCCGGCGGTCGCCGCGTCGGTGACGAAGGCGCCGGTGAGCCGGTGGACGAGCCAGGCGTCGCTGGTGGTGACGGCGCCCGCGCCGGTGGCGTGGCGGCGGATCCAGGCCATCTTCGGGGCGGCGAAGTAGGGGTCCACCGGGAGGCCGGTCAGGTGGCGCAGCTCCTCGGCATGAGGAGCCAGTTCCGCGCAGACTCCGGCGGCCCTGCGGTCCTGCCAGACGAGCGCGTCGGTGAGCGGTTCGCCGGTGGCGGGGTCCCAGGCGAGCACGGTCTCGCCCTGGTTGGCGAGGCCCACGGCCACGACCGGGACGCCCGCCCCGGCGAGCGCCGCCCGCCCCGCCGTCACCACCGAGTCGTACAGCTCGCGCGGGTCGACCTCGACCAGGCCGCCCGGCAGGTACCGGGGCCGGACCGGGGCCGCACCGCTGCCGAGGACACCGCGCTCCGGACAGAGGACGAGGGCCTTCGTGCCCGACGTGCCCTGGTCGACGGCGAGTACCGGGCCGCCCGTCATCCTGCCGCTCCCGTCCGTGGTCCCGTTCGGTGATCGTCCGGTCACCGAAAAGGGCCAGGGTGCCGCCGCCGGAGGGCTCCGTCAAGCCTCGCCGGACGACCCCGTCAGGTCCGTCGCGGAACCTGACAGTAAGTCAAATTCAGTCGTTGTCCGAATAGTTGCCGTCCCCCGGGAAAGTGGACCGGCCGAGTCCAGAGCGCTCTATAGTGATCGCCGATCAACGGCCGGGACACCGCCCAAGGGACTGACCACCCCTCCCCATCCACCGAGGAACCATGCCACCCACACCACGCCCCGCCCCCTGATGGCCGGCCAAGGCTTCCGTCCCGTCTACCACCCGGCGGGCCACGACCACGCCCTGCGCCACGCCCTCCAGGACTTACGCACCGGCCGCTGGGTGGCCATGGCCCGGCTGCTCGACGAGACCTCCGACTGGGGCGCCTGGACCCGGCGCACCCAGGTCCTCGCCGCCGTCGCCGCCGGCACCGACGTCGTCCGCACCTGGCGCGACGAGCATCCCGAGAGCCCCGCCGCGGCCGTGATGCACAGCCGCGTCGCCGTCGAACGGGCCGTACGCGCCCACCGCTCCGGTCACGCCCGCGCCGGGCAGCTGTGGCAGGAGGCCAGGGCCGCCTGCCGCGAGGCCGTCGACCGCTCGCCCGCCGACCCGGTGCCCTGGGTGGGGCTGCTCGCCCTCGCCGCCCTCGACGGACCCCAGCACATGGCCGAGCACCGGGTCGCCCCGCCGGCCCCCATGCTGCCGCCGGGCCCCTGGGGCCTGCTCGCCGAGTCGGAGAAGCGCGACCCGCACAACCGCGAGGCGCACCACCGCATGCTCCAGTTCGTCTACGCCCGGCGCTCCGGACCGCTCTCCGAAGCCGTCAACTACTCCCACTGGGCGGCCTCCTCCGCGCCCGTCGGCTCCGCCCTGCACGCCCTGCCGCTCTACGTGCGCGTCGAGCGCTACCGGCGCGAGCGCGGCCACGAGCGCGCCCTCGACCTGCACTGGGTCGCCGAGGACGCCGTGCGCGACGTCCAACGGGCCCTGGACACCTGGTTCTTCTTCTGCGCCGTCGACGAGGCCTCCCTGCTCGACCTCAACCACCTGGCGCACGCACTCTTCGGCGCCCTCCGCTTCGCCGACGCGGCCCGGGTCTTCGAGGCGCTCGGCCCGTACTACACGACGCTGCCCTGGGCCTACCGGACCGCCCGTCCGGACGACCGCCTCCTCGCCGAAGAGGTCTTCCTGCGGGCCCGCGCCCGCTGTCTCGGCGACTGAGGCCCCGGACCCGACCTCGTACCCCCGCACGCCCCGCACCCCTCGCACGTCCCATGTCCCCCGTACGCCCCGTCCTCACCCGTCAACCGTCCAAGCCTGTCAACCGTCCAAGCCCGTCGACCGCCCCCGCCCGTCACCGTCCCCCGGAGTTCCCCATGGCCCGCACCGAAGTCCCGACCGACGCGATACGCAAGCCACCGCCCGTCCAGGACGAGGAGGAGCGGCTGAGAGAACTCGGCTACCAGCCCGTCCTCGCCCGCCGCATGGGCGGCTTCGGCAACTTCGCGATCAGCTTCTCGGTCATCTCGGTCCTCTCCGGCTGCATGACCCTCTACGGCTTCGGCCTGGGCACCGGCGGCCCCGCCGTCATGCTGTGGGGCTGGGCCGGCGTCGGCCTCTTCGTCCTGTGCGTGGGCCTCGCTCTCGCCGAGGTCACCAGCGCCTACCCGACCTCCGGCGCCCTCTACTACATGGCCGACCGGCTCGGCGGACGCCGCTGGGGCTGGTACACCGGCTGGCTGAACCTCCTCGGCCTGCTCGGCGCCATCGCCGGCATCGACTACGGCGCCGCCCTCTTCACCGGCGCCTTCCTCAACCTCCAGTGGGGCTTCGAACCCACCGCCGGCTCCACCTTCCTCATCTTCCTCGCGATCCTGCTGCTCCACGCCGTCCTCAACCTCTTCGGGGTCCGCCTGGTCAGCGTCCTGAACTCCATCAGCGTGTGGTGGCACCTGGCCGGCGTCGCGGTCATCGTCGGAGCCCTCGCGATCGTCCCGGAGCGCCACCAGTCCGCCGAGTTCGTCTTCACCGAGTTCGTCAACGACACCGGCTGGGCCAACCCCTTCTACGTGGCCGCGATCGGCCTGCTCCTGGCCCAGTACACCTTCAGCGGCTACGACGCCTCCGCCCACCTCTCCGAGGAGACCTCGAACGCCTCCGTCGCCGCCGCCAGGGGCATCGTGCGGGCCATCTGGGTCTCCTGGATCGCCGGCTTCGCCCTGCTCGCCGGACTGACCTTCGCGATCCAGGACTACGCCGCCACGCAGGACAGCGCCACCGGCGTCCCGCCCGCCCAGATCCTCCTGGACGCGCTCGGCTCCGGCGGCGCCACCGCCCTGCTGCTCGTCGTGATCGTCGCCCAGCTCTTCTGCGGCAACGCCGAGGTGGCCGCCGCGAGCCGCATGGTCTTCGCCTTCAGCCGGGACAACGCCCTGCCCGGCTCGGCGCTCTGGCGGAAGGTCAGCACCCGCACCCAGACCCCCGTCCCGGCCGTCTGGCTCTCGGTCGGCGTGGCCGCGCTCATCGCCGTGCCCTCGCTGTACTCGGCCACCGCCTACGGCGCCGTGACCGCCATCAACGTCATCGGCATCACACCCGCCTACGCCATCCCGATCTACCTGCGGCTGCGCGCCGGGAAGCGGTTCACCCCCGGCCCGTGGAGCCTGGGCCGCTGGAGCAGACCGATCGGCTGGACCGCCGTCGTCTGGGTGGCGTTCGTGACCGTCCTCTTCTGCCTGCCGCAGAAGTCGCCGGTGACGGTCGACACCATGAACTACGCGGTCATCGCCCTCGCCGTCGTCCTCGTCCTGGCCAGCGTCTGGTGGTACGTCGCCCGCCGCTCGTACGGCACGCCGACCGCGTACGGCACGGCCCGCGAGGAGGCGGACATCGCCGAGGGGATCGTCTAGAACCTTGTACGAGGCAGCACTCCGCACGGGAACGCCCGGGCAGGCCCGTCGCCGCCCGGGCGCCCCCGTGTCCCCGGGATCAGGCGCTGAACTCGTAGGTCCAGGCGGCCGCCCGGGCCGTGACATCGATGTCCGTGATCTCCAGGGCGCGCCCGTGCTGGTCGCTGACCACCCGGTGGACGAGCAGCCGGGCCGCGCCGCCGGCCGCCGTACCCGCGTCGGCCGCCGTCCCGGGGCCGGCCGTCGTCCCGGGGTCGGTCGGCACGCCCACCGACTCCCGGTGGACGACCCGCAGCCCCGCCTGGTGCATCCAGTGGTAGAGGAGCCGCAGATCGGGCTGCTGCCGGTGGTCCCGGTCCCGCCGGTAGCGGGACAGCTGGGGGATCTCGGCGAGCGCGGCCCGGGAGAACCACGACACCGCCCGCTGGAGCGCCGACCCCCGCGGATCGAGCACCGCGTGCCGGTGGACGAGCGTCGGTTCGCCGGGGGCGAGCAGGAGGCGCGGCGCGAGCGGGACGGGCGGCGGCTCCCAGGCGAGCGAGGCCCGCACCAGCGTCCCCGCCGCTCTGGGCCCGCCGGGGAAGGTCGGCCGGGGCACCCTCGGGACGGGGACGTCGGCCCCGGCGCCGGTCTCGGTCCCCGGTCCCGCGGCGAAGGTGCCGCGCCGGTCGGTGACGACGAGTCCCTCGTCGCGCAGGAGCTGGAGGGCGCTCCGTACGGTCTGCCGGTTGACGTGGTAGCGCTGGGACAGCGAACGCTCCGAAGGGAGCCGGCTGCCGGGGGAGATGCGCCGCTGGGCGAGATCCTCACGCAGGGCGGCGGCGACCCGGAGGTAGAGCGGCACTTCCGCCGCCGCCCCGGAATCGGGCTCGGCCATGATCAACCCTCTCTTTGCTCAGCGTGACCGCATGGGCCGTATGGGTGATCAATTTCTATCATTGGTCTAAACCATTTTGCCAGTCCGGTCGGAAAGAGTGGCCGAAACGCGCGTTGCGCCTTGTAATGAGGTTCCAGGTGACGGGGGCGAATCCACCCCGGTGGAAGAGGCGGGTGAGGCCGGATGACGACGTCGTCGGAGCGCGCCGCACAGGGCAGGGCGGCCCGCAAACGCGTCCCCCGGTCCTCCCACGGGCGCTGGATACCCAGCTCCCAGCGGCCCGACCCGCTGGGCGTCCTGGAGCGCCAGGCCCGGGACCGGCTGCCCGACCTCGTCCCCCTCCGGTACGGCAGGATGGCGGCCTCCCCCTTCGCGTTCCTGCGCGGCGCCGCCGCCGTCATGGCCGCCGACCTGGGCGCCCAGGCCGACACCGGGCTCGCCGTCCAGCTCTGCGGCGACGCCCACCTCCTCAACTTCGGCGTCTACGCCTCACCCGAACGGACGCTCCTCTTTGACGTGAACGACTTCGACGAGACCCTCCCCGGCCCCTTCGAATGGGACGTGAAGCGCCTCGCCGCGAGCATCGCCGTCGCCGCCCTCCAGAACGGCGGCTCCCGACCCAAGGCCCGCCGCGCCGCCCTCGTCGCCGTCGAGTCGTACCGCACGTCCATGCGCCGCCTCGCCGGCCTCGGGGAACTCGCCGTCTGGTACGAGCGGATCGCCGCCGACGACCTCCTGGCCCTGGTCCACCGGGGCGACCGCGCCCGTCTGGAGAACCGGCTCGCCCGTGCCCGCCGCCGCACCAGCCTCCAGGCCTTCGCCAAGCTCACCGAGGCGGACGCGGACGGACACCGGCACATCGTCGACGACCCGCCCCTCCTCGAACGCGCCACGGACATCGACCGGATCACCCTCGGCAAGGTCTTCAGCGACTACCGCAGCTCCCTGGCCGAGGAGCGGCGGCTCCTCCTCGACCGCTACCGCTTCCTCGACGCCGCCCGCAAGGTCGTCGGGGTCGGCAGCGTCGGCACCCGCTGCTTCGTCCTCCTCCTCGAAGGCCGGGACGAGGGTGATCCGCTCATCCTCCAGATCAAGGAGGCCGGCCACTCCGTCCTGGAGGAGTACCTGGCCCCGACCGCCTACCCCCACCAGGGACAGCGGGTCGTCTGCGGGCAACGGCTCGTCCAGGCGGCCGGCGACATCTTCCTCGGCTGGATGACCGGCCCCGAACAACGCCACTTCTACTGGCGCCAACTGCGCGACATGAAGGGCTCGGCCGAGGTGGAGACCATGTCCCCGGCCCTGCTGCGCGACTACGCGCGGCTCTGCGGCCGGGCCCTGGCCCGCGCCCACGCCCGCTCCGGCGACCGCGTCGCCATCGCCGCCTACCTCGGCGGCTCGGACGTCTTCGACCGCGCCGTCGCCGACTTCGCGCTCGCCTACGCCCACCAGAACGCCGACGACTACGCGGCGCTCGGCGCGGCCATCGCCGCCGGCGTGATCACGGCGGCCCCGGTCGCCTGAACCGGCGCCCGACGGTGCTCACCGCTCACCGCCTCCGTCCCCGGCGGCTTCACCCGGACGGCCTACGCGTCGCGCCACAGCGGCGGCTCGGCGGGCGTCTCGACGGGCGGCCCGAAGAGCACCGCCCGGGCCACCGACGGGGCGAACAGGGCCGTCAGCGGACCGGTCAGGGCGATCGCCGCGCGGAACGGCACCCCCACCACCGGATCGCCCCCGACCCGGCCGAGCACCCGGCCCAGATACCAGCCGACCACCCGGTCCAGCGCCCCGGAACGCGCCGCGTCACCGGTGGCCCCGGGCATCTTCCTGTCGGATCCCGCCGAGATGTCCCAGGCCTGCTTCGAGGCGTCCAGGAGCGCCCGCTGCACCACCCGGGTCGTCGGCGTCCGCCTCGGATCGGCGAGCGCCCGGCGCAGCGCGACCGCGCCGAGCGCGGCGACCGCCATGCCCTGCCCGTAGATCGGGTTGAAGGAGCACAGCGCGTCACCGGTGGCGAGGAAGCCGGCCGGGCGGCGCCCCGGACGGTCGTACCGGCGCCGGACGTTGGCGGTCTTCCGGAAGCCGTACACCGGCGACTCCGGCTCCGCCCGGGCCAGCCAGTCGCCGATGACCGGCTGTGACAGCCGCTTGGCGTACTCCTCGAACGCGCCCTCCTCGGTGGGCGGTTCGTCGCCGCGCAGCCCCGAGAGGGTGACCAGGTACCGCCCGTCGCCGAGCGGCAGCACCACACCGCCGTACGGCTGCGAGGGATTCGGCACGACGTAGTAGCCGAGCGCGTCGGTGTCCGGGCCGCCGACCGGGGACCCGTAGACCCGGGTCGCGTACGCGAGTCCCGTGTCGAGGGTCTCCTCGTGCGGCGCCTCCGCGCCGATGCCCGCCAGCCAGTCCGACGCCTTCGTGGACCGCCCGGAGGCGTCCACCACGAGATCGGCCGCCAGCGTACGGGTCTCCCTGTCCGCCCCCGCGCCGCGCTTCCGCAGCCGTACGCCCCGCACGCGCGAGGAGTCCCCGGTCAGGCCCACGGTCTCGGCGCCCTCGACCAGCTCGATCCGCGGATCGGCGAGCACCCGCCGCCGCACCAGCCACTCCAGCTGGGGGCGGGGGCCGGAGTAGAAGTGCACGACGGCGGGCGTGCGGCGGTACCACGCGCCGTTCTGCCACTGGACCATGTCCTCGGGCATGCCCACCTTCGGCGCGCCGAGGTCGCGCAGCTCGTCCGTGAAGCCGGGAAGCAGTTCGTCGAGCGCCCGCTGTCCGCCCTCGACGAGGACGTGGAGGTGCCGGCCCTGCGGGACGCCCGGCCTCGCCTCCGGTCCCTCGGGCAGGCGGTCGCGCTCGACGACCGTCACCTTCTCCGCGTGCTCGGCGAGGACCCGCGCGGCGAGCAGGCCGGCGAGACTTCCCCCGATGACCACCGCGTGACGTGTCGTGCGGTGCCCCAAGTCGTCGGTCATGCCCGCCCTTTCGTGTCGCGTGGAACCGGCGGCCCCCAGTATCGCCCGGCACCGGCCCCCGCCCGCTGGGGCTACCCCTCCCGATCGAGTTCCGCAAGGGCGTCTGTCAGCCATTCCACCCAGAACCGCTCCAGGTCGATCCCGCCCCGCAGGACGAGATGGCGCAGCCGGTCCGGCTCGGAGCTCCGCCGCTCCGCCGGGAAGTCCCTGGCCTCGATCGCGAGGTACTCCTCCAACTGTTCGCGGTGCAGGGAGAGATGGCGCTCCAGCTCCGCCCCGAGTCCCGTCGCGCCGACCATCGCGGCCGCCCGCATCCGCAGCAGCAGGGCGGACCGCATCGGCTTGGGGTCCTCGGGCCCGGCCACCCAGTCGCTCAGCTCGGCGCGGCCCGCGGGCAGCACCTCGTACTCCTTGCGCTGCCCCCGGACGGGCACCGGGGCGGGCAGGGCGCGGACGTGCCCCGCCTGCTCCAGCCTCCCCAGCTCGCGGTAGATCTGCTGGTGCGTGGCCGACCAGAAGTAACCGATCGACTTGTCGAAGCGGCGCGTCAGTTCGAGACCGGAGGACGGCTTCTCGAGCAGCGCGGTGAGGATCGCGTGCGGGAGGGACATGCTCGCATCCTAGATTCGGGGCCCGCCGTGCTCACCGGGCGGCGAGCACGGCGGGACGGTCACCGCGCGGCGGTCACAGGGCGGCGGCGAGGCGGGTGCCCTGGTCGATGGCCCGCTTGGCGTCCAGCTCGGCGGCGACGTCCGCGCCGCCGATGAGGTGCGCCGTGCGGCCCGCCGCCACCAGCTCCTCGTACAGGTCCCGCCGCGGCTCCTGGCCCGCGCAGAGCACGACCGTGTCGACCGGGAGCACCCGGGACTCCCCGCCGATCGTGACGTGCAGGCCCTCGTCGTCGATCCGGTCGTACGTCACGCCCGCCACCATGGCCACGCCGCGGTGCTTGAGCTCCGTGCGGTGGATCCACCCGGTGGTCTTGCCGAGCCCCGCGCCGACCTTGGTCTCCTTGCGCTGGAGCAGGTGCACCTGACGCGGCGGCGCGGTCCGCTCGGGCGCCCGCAGCCCGCCCCGGTTCTCGTACGAGGTGTCCACGCCCCACTGGCGGAAGTACGTCTCGGGGTCCTGGCTCGCGCCCTCCCCGCCGTCCGTGAGGAACTCCGCCACGTCGAAGCCGATGCCGCCGGCGCCGATGACCGCGACCCGCTCGCCGACCGGCGCGCCGTCCCGCAGCACGTCCAGGTAGCTGACGACGCTCGGGTGGTCCACGCCCTCGATGGCGGGAGTGCGGGGGGAGACGCCGGTGGCGACCACGACCTCGTCGTAGCCGTCCAGGTCGGCCGCCGTGACCGGGGTGTTCAGGCGCACCTCGACACCGCGCTCGGCGAGCTGGACGCGGAAGTAGCGCAGGGTCTCGTCGAACTCGTCCTTGCCCGGCACCCGCCTGGCGACGTTGAGCTGGCCGCCGATCTGGGCGGCGGCGTCGAACAGGGTGACCGCGTGGCCGCGTTCGGCCGCCGACACCGCGCAGGAGAGCCCGGCCGGGCCCGCCCCGACCACCGCGATCCGCTTGGCGCGGCGGGTGGGGGAGAGGACCAGCTCCGTCTCGTGGCAGGCGCGCGGGTTGACCAGGCAGGAGGTGATCTTCAGGCTGAAGGTGTGGTCCAGGCAGGCCTGGTTGCAGCCGATGCAGGTGTTGATGGTGTCGGCGCGGCCGGCCGTGGCCTTGGCGACGAAGTCCGGGTCGGCGAGGAACGGGCGGGCCAGCGAGACCAGGTCGGCGCGCCCGTCGGCGAGGATCTCCTCCGCGACCTCGGGGGTGTTGATGCGGTTGCTGGTGACGAGCGGCACGGAGACCTCGCCCATCAGCCTCTTCGTCACCCAGGTGTAGGCGCCGCGCGGCACGGAGGTGGCGATGGTGGGGATGCGCGCCTCGTGCCAGCCGATGCCGGTGTTGATGATGGTGGCGCCCGCGGCCTCGATCTCCTTGGCCAGCCGGACGACCTCCTCCAGGGTGGAGCCGCCGGGGACGAGGTCCAGCATCGAGAGGCGGTAGATCAGGATGAAGTCCTCGCCGACCCGCTCGCGGATCCGGCGGACGATCTCCAGCGGGAAGCGGACGCGGTTCTCGTACGAGCCGCCCCAGCGGTCGGTGCGGTGGTTGGTCGCGGCGGCGATGAACTCGTTGATCAGGTAACCCTCGGAGCCCATCACCTCGACGCCGTCGTACCCGGCCTCCTTGGCCAGCCCGGCGCACCGGACGTAGTCCTCGACGGTCCGCTCGACCTCGTCGTCGGTCAGCTCGTTCGGTACGAAGGGACTGATGGGAGCCTTGAGGGCACTGGGCGCGACCAGGGCGGGGTGGTACGCGTACCGGCCGAAGTGCAGGATCTGCATCGCGATCCGGCCGCCCTCCCGGTGCACGGCGTCGGTGATGGTCCGGTGCTCGGCGACCTCCTCGGCGGTGGTGAGCTTGGCCCCGCCGTCCCAGGGGCGGCCGGCCTCGTTGGGCGCGATGCCGCCGGTGACGATCAGGCCCACGCCGCCGCGGGCGCGCTCGGCGTAGAAGGCGGCCATGCGCTCGAACCCGTGCTCGGCCTCCTCCAGACCGACGTGCATCGAGCCCATGATCACCCGGTTGGGCAGGGTGGTGAACCCGAGGTCGAGCGGGCTCAGCAGATGCGGGTACGGGGTCATGCGGGCGCCTCCTCGCGCAGGATCGTCATCCCCTGTTGTAGGGGACTCCGCGCGGGTTCTGCAACTAGTTGCAGAAGAATCGGGGCGTGACGTCTACTACTCGGTAACAAATCGTGACGAAGAAAGGGCGGGGGGACGCCGGAGGCCCGGCGCCCTCACTCCTTCCGGTAGGAGTACGCCTCCGAGGCCGCGTCCGTCACCGCGTCGAGGTCCCCGCCCGCGCTCGCCGTCACCACCGCCGCGACCGCGCCCTCGACGAAGGGCGCGTCCACCAGGCGGGAGTTCCCGGGCAGCTCGTCGCCCTCGGCCAGCATCGCCTTCACGGTGAGCACGGCGCTGCCCAGGTCGACCAGGAGCGCCACCCCGGCACCCCGGTCGACGGCCTTCGCCGCCGCGGCGATCAGCTCGGAACTCGTCCCCAGGCCGCCGTCCGGGGTCCCGCCCGCCGGGAGGACCAGGGGCGGACCGTCACCGCCGCCGGCGAGCCCCATGGCCAGCTCGGCCACCGCCGCCGCGACCGACGCGCTGTGCGAGACGAGCACGACGCCGACGGGCCCCACGCCACTCGCTCCCTCCGCCCCCACCGGGCTCATCCTTCCTCCCCCTCCGCGGCCGCCGTGACGGCGAGCGCCGCGAACAGCAGGGCCGACGAGGTCGCCCCCGGATCCTGGTGCCCGACCGACCGCTCGCCCAGATAGCTCGCCCTGCCCTTGCGCGCCCGCAGGGGTACGGTCGCGAGGGCGCCCTCCCCGGCGGCGGCGCGGGCCGCGGCGAACGACTCCCGCAGTGCCTCCACGGCCGGCACGAGCGCGTCCAGCATCGTCTTGTCGCCCACCTGGGCACCACCCAGCTGCGACACGGCGGCCACCCCGGCGCCGAGCGCCTCCGCGAGCCGCTCCCGGCCGACCCGCTCGTCGTCGCCCAGCGCCTTCCCCGCGCGCCGCAGCAGCGTCCCGTACAGCGGGCCCGACGCGCCGCCGACCGTGGAGATCAGCTGCCGTCCGGCGGTGGTGAGCACCGCGCCGGGCGTCCCGGGCGGCTCCTTCGCCAGGGTCTCGGCCACGGCGGCGAACCCCCGCCTCAGATTGGCGCCGTGGTCGGCGTCGCCGATCGCCGAGTCCAGTTCGGTGAGCCGGTCCGCCTCGCGATCGACGTCCTCGGCCACCGCCGCCAGCCAGCGCACCAGGAACTCCGCGCCGAAGGTCTCCGTCATGCCGTCTCCCACTCCCGTGCCGTCATCCGTCGTTCCTCCCGCCCGTCTCACAGTCCCCAGCGCAGGGCGGGGGTCCGTACGGGCGCGTCCCACAGGCGCAGCAGCTCCTCGTCCGCCTCGCACAGGGTCACCGAACAGCCCGCCATGTCGAGCGAGGTCACGTAGTTCCCCACCAGTGTCCGGGCCACCGGCACCCCGCGCTCGGTGAGCACCCGCTGCACCTCCGCGTTGAAGCCGTACAGTTCGAGGAGCGGGGTCGCACCCATCCCGTTCACCAGGGCGAGGACCGGCCCGGACGGGCGCAGATCCTCCAGGACGGCGTCGACGGCGAAGTCCGCGATCTCCCGCGAGGTCATCATGGCCCGCCGCTCGCGGCCCGGCTCGCCGTGGATGCCGACGCCCAACTCCAGCTCCCCGTCCGGCAGGTCGAAGGTGGGGCCGCCCTTGGCGGGGGTGCTGCAGGCGCTCAGGGCCACCCCGAAGGAACGGCACCGCTCGTTGACCCGGCGGGCGATCGACTCCACCCGCTCCAGCGGGGCGCCCTCCTCGGCGGCGGCCCCGGCGATCTTCTCCACGAACAGCGTGGCCCCGGTCCCGCGCCGCCCCGCCGTGTAGAGGCTGTCGGTCACCGCCACGTCGTCGTTCACGAGCACCTTGGCGACCTGGATCCCCTCGTCCTCGGCCAGCTCGGCCGCCATCTCGAAGTTCAGCACGTCCCCGGTGTAGTTCTTGACGACGAACAGCACGCCCGCGCCACTGTCGACCGCGGCGGCGGCCCGCACCATCTGATCGGGCACGGGAGACGTGAAAACCTCGCCGGGGCAGGCCGCGGCGAGCATCCCCGGCCCCACGAACCCCCCGTGCAACGGCTCGTGCCCGGAACCGCCGCCGGACACGAGCGCCACCTTCCCCGCCACGGGCGCGTCCCTCCGCACCACGACCCGCCGCTCCACGTCCACGGTCAGCTCGGGATGCGCGGCGGCCATCCCGCGCAGCGCGTCGGCGACGACGGTCTCCGGGACGTTGATGAGCATCTTCAACGGTTCCTCCCACACAATCTGGCAACTGGGCCTCTGAGCTGCGTTTCGCCTGCTCAGACACGGCCCGCGGCGGTCTGTGGCGGTGGTGATGCCGACCTCTCGCCGACTTGGCTGACGAGCGTTCAGGTCCGGTGAGGCTGTCACAGCCGCCCCGCCGGCATCCAGTATCGGGCAGCGGGAGGGCGTCCGGAAGGAACCGGCCGGAGGCGTCGCACTCCATGGGTTCCGCGCCCGGCGACCCACCCGCGCCCCGATGCTGGGGGCGCCGGCCTTTTTCGGAGGTCGACCGACTCGAGCGCGCTGCCGATCGCCCTTGATAGAAGACGAGTTGGACGGGTTTGACGGCAACAAGGCCCTTCGAGGCATGCGCGAACGGCATATGTTCGCATGGTGAGACGTGCGTCGAGTGGCGAGGAGCAATGCGAACTCGTTGCCGACGGCCGACACGGCGGATCGGCGAGGTGCATCTCGTCACTTCAACTCCCTTTCTGAATAGGGGAGTTGAGCAGGCGGGGATGTCGCCGGGCGGAGGCGGGTAGGGCGGTCTCGACCGCTTGAATGGTCTATGCCAATGCTTGACAGGCCTCGCCGGGCCCCCCCACGATGATCACCGTCGCTTGGGGGGGTGGACAGAGTCAACTCTGGTGATTTGAAACGGAGTTGGATCTCCATGGTCGGTTTGGCGCGTTTCGGAGCGCCGGATGCCGCTTTTGGGTCGTCGAGGGTGCACACCCCCCTGAAGCCATTGCTCGCAGGTTGTCGCTCCACCAGGGCGGCAGTCCCTTGTTCGCCGCGCCGCAGATAGTCCTTGATTCCGTTGTCGTGCGAGATGAGGTACGTCAGAAGTGCAGGCACATGCAGTTACGGCAGCCGCCCGCCATCCGGAGCCGGCCACCGACATGTGGGCTCGAATGGCCCTGTCGTCAGCGACCGCTGACGCGCCCGCAGAGGCGATCAGATCGCCGGGCCTGAAAATGGTGCTGTCCCTGCTGGACGAGGGAGTGCTGTTGGGAGGGAACGGGCGTCCGCGCGGGACGAGGGCGGTGCCTTCGGCCGGAGCCGTCTATCCCTATGAATTCGCCGCGATCGTCATGGAAGACGGCCGTCCCTCGGCCTTCCGGATCGACGGCGACCGCCGACATTGCACCCGTCTGGCTTCCGGAGCCGGGGTATCCGCCTGTCTGACCTCTTCCGGGCTTTCGCTGCCGCCCGACGGAGGAGCGGTGGTGGTCACGCTGATCCGCCCCTGGCTGTCCATGCGCAAGTACGGCGACCGGGGTTATCTCTACGCACAGCTCGACGCCGGGCACGCGGTCGGGAACCTCCTCTTCGCTTCGGCGGGCCGGGGAGCGCCCGGCGTGCTTCGGTCCCGGTTCCCGCGGAGCCCGCTGACGGAGTTGCTCAAGGCCACGGAAAGTTTCCGGGAAGTCCACTCGGCTGTGGTCCTCGGCCATGTGGCGCCGAGGTCCTTCGAGCCGGCCTGGACCATGCATGACGGGACGGGCCGGGCGCACCGAGAGGCTACCTGGCAGTCATGGCTGGAGCGTGCCTGCTGGGAGTCGCTTGCCGCCCGGCCGGTCCGTCCCGACGCACTGGGCACCGCGGGGATGCCCAGTCCTCTGGTCGGCCTTCTCCCGCGGGCGCGGCTTCACCGGGAGGGAGCCGGCTTGGGGGAACCGGGAACATGGCCGGGTCTGCTGGCGGCCAGAACCTCCAGCAAGGCCTTCGTCGGCACTCCGGTGCCGGCCGACGACATCTGGCAAGCGGTGTCCGCCCTGACCACTCCTGTCGTGACCGACCTGCCGGACACCTCCTCGCTGGCGGCGACCCTGGTCATACGGTCCGCCGCGGAGGCGGAACAGAACGCCGTCCATCCGCTGACCCGGCAGGGGAGGGGGACGGGACGGTTGCCGTCCGGCGAGGAGATGGCCAAGGCGTGCATGCAACAGCGGACCCTGACCGAGGCGGCGGCGGTGGTGCTCATGCACGCGCCCCGTGCCGCGCTCGAGAGCGTCTCCGCCGAGGGGCCGGACGTGGAGACGGGCACGGAGACGGGAAATCTCGGCGAACTCGCCCTCCGCTGCGGCGTGCTCGGGCAGATGCTCTATCTGGGAGCCACCCGGGCGGGAATAGGTGTCACCGGCATCGGGGGATTCGACGCGGCCATGTGGCGATCGCTGGCCGGCCTCCCCGAGAACGACGAGATCCTCTACGTTCTGCTGCTGGGCACGCCGGACGACTCGGGGATCAAACTGGACCGATTGGGCGCCGCGATCGCCCAGAACGAGCAGTGAGGAAACTGTGAACCCCACGCTTCCAGGAGTCTTCGCCGCATCGTTCTCGCGATTCGGGGACGCCCTCGCGGTAGCCGATCCGGACGGTTCGCTCACCTACTCGCAGTTGGCCGACCGGAGCGAGGCCGTGTCGGCGTGGATGGCCGGCCACGGCGGTGACGAAGGGCGAACACGAGTAGGCATCTATGCCACCAACTCGGCGGACTATGTCGCCGCTTACGTCGGCGCGTTGTTCGCCGGCGCCGTCCCCTTCCTCGTCGATTCGGCCTTCGGCCCCTTCGAACTCTCCCGTATCGCCGAGGACTGTTCACTGGATCTGCTGATTCACGCGCCGGACGCCGCCGTGACCTCGCTGACGGAGGAGCCCCTGCCGCACGGCGGCGAGCTCGGAGCCCTCGCTGCCAGTCGCCTTCGAGGTCATGCCGCCTCCCGCCTGCCGCTCCTCGCCACGACGGAGGTGTGCCGGTTCACCTCCGGATCGACGGGACGGCCGAATTGCATCGAGTTCTCCGGCGGAGCCGTCCACGCGGCAGCGGCGAACTGGGCGAAGGGCACAGCGCTCGGGGCCGAGGACCGGATCGCCTGCCTGGCCGCGCTGTCCAACGGCCTCGCCTTCAACACGTCGTTGCTGGCGTCCTTCCTCTCCGGGGCTTCGCTGCACCTGTCCCGGGGACTGCCGACCGCCTCCCGCGTGGTGAGGCTCCTGGAAAGCACCGGGGCCACACGGTTGGTGGCATTTCCCGCCCTGTACGAGTCCATGGTCCGTCGTGGCTCGGGAGCGGGATTCGAGAAGGTCAGAACGGCGATCTCCTCCGGCGCTCCCCTGCGGGAGAGCGTGCGCGAGGAGTTCACCCGCCTGACCGGCGTGCCCATCCACAACTACTACGGTGTGGCCGAAGCAGGCCCCCTGACGTTCGCGGCCGACGGCACCGGTGCCGGGCTCGGCACCCCGTTGCCCGGTGTCCGGCTCCTCACGGACGCGAACGGCATCCGGGTGCGCAGCGAATCGATGGGCTCGAGATACCTCAACGCGCCGGGCGTGTTCGAAGCCCGCGTCGACGACCGGGGCTACTACCACACGGGCGATCAAGGCCGCCTCCAGGCGGACGGACTGCACCTCACCGGCCGGACGGGTCGCATGGTCAACGTCGGCGGCCGCAAGATCGACCCCATCGAGGTCACCGAGGTCCTGCGCGAAGCCCCCGGCGTCGTCGACGCGGTGGTCTTCGAGTACGAGAACCGGCACGGCGAGCCGACATTGGCCGCCGTCGTCTCCGCCGGCCCCGGTGCGACGACACAGGAACTCCGCAAGCACTGTGCCCAGGTGCTTCCCGCGTTCAAGGTGCCCAGCATCCTCCACCTGACGGACCAGATCCCGGCGAACTCGATCGGCAAGCCGAGCGTACAGCGGCTGCGCCGCCTGCTCGACGACGCACAGAGCAACTGACCACCGCCCCATACCCGAACTCAGGAGTCCTCCCGTGGAAAACAACGCCGCTCTTCGCCAGAAGATCGTGTCCCTCGCCGTCGCCGCCGGTGAGGGCGGATTCTCCGAGCGCGAGCTCGCCGACGCCGGCCACGCGCTGTCGGCCGTCGGATTCTCCTCCCTCGCCTACATGCGTCTGATCGACAGCATCGAGAACGACCTCGGCGTCTACCTGGACCCGGAGGCGGACGTCGAACACTACGAGTCCATCGACAGCATCACCGCGCTGGTGGTCGCGAGCGGCGGAGAAGTACGTGCCTGACGGCCTCGACGACGGTGGCCTGAGGCTCGGAGTGGTCGGCCGCGGCAGGCTGGGCGGGGCCCTGCTGGACATCTGCCGCGCCGAGGGTCTCGCGGTCGTGCTGACCGCCGATCGCGGATCCGGCTGGAAGTCGAGCGCGGTACCGGATGTCATGGTCGACGCCAGTTCTCCGGAGGCTCACCACGACGTGCTGGCCTACTGCACGGCCCGTCGCGTCCCGCTCGTGGCCTGCGTCTCCAACCTGACGAGCAGTCAGTGGGCGGCACTGGCGGAACTGTCCCGGGCGGTGCCGGTGGTCCGGGCCACCAACCTGTCCTTCGCCCACCATCTCCAGCTGAGCCTTGCGGAATTCCTCGCCGGACTCGTCACCGGGGCCGCGGAGCCGGCCTCCACCACCGTGCGGGAGCGGCACCCGGTGGGCAAGGCCCATCGGCCCAGCGCGACCGCGGTGACGCTGGCGGAGACCTGGGCGAAGGCGAGCGGCAGGCAGCCCGACGACATCGCCGACGAACGAGCGGGACTTCCGGTCAGTGAACACGAGCTGACCCACTCCTGGGACGGCGAGTCGCTGCACATCCGCCACCACGTCGGCAGCTGGTCCGTTCCGGCCCGGGGCGCGCTGGCGGCGGCCAGGTGGGCCCGAAGCGCCCGGCCCGGCCTGGTGACCATGCGAGACGTCTATGACGAACTGACAGCAAGGAGCACGCCATGAGCAGTGCGGACGCACGGCCGCTGAACCCGGCCGAGCGCAGACTCGTTCAACAGGTCGCGCTCGGAGCCCGGATGCTCTCCCTCGACGGCCACGACGACTTCAACCAGGGACAGATATCGGCCAGGCTGCCCGGCCGGAACGACTTCTTCATCAAGGGTGCGCTGGTCGGCTTCGACGAAGCAGCGCCGCAGGACGTGGTGCGCTGCTCCGTCGACCACACCCTGCCGTCACCTCCGCTGGCCCCGCCCGAGCTGCCCCTGCACCAGGCGATCTACCAGGCACGTCCGGACGTCAACGGCATCGTGCACAGCCACGCCCCCCACACCTTGCTGTTCGGCGCCACCGACCTGCCGATCCAGCCGGTCTCTCACGACGGCGCGTACTTCCACGGACGAGTGGGCCTGTTCACCCGGACCAGCAACACCGTCCTGGACATCGCGACCGGGGAACTCATCGCCGAAGACCTCGGTGACCACCCCGCCGTCCTGCTCCGCAACCACGGCGGGGTGATCGTGGGCAAGAGCGTGCGACACGCCGCGGTCTTCGCCCAGGTCCTCGAGCGGGCCTGCCGACTCCAGTTGACGGCCCACGGTGCCGGCGTCGACTACACCTGGTCCACCGACCAGGACGTGGCCGCCAAGCAGGACTTCATCTACGCCGACCTCTCGGTCCGCTCCTACTGGGACTACGCCGTCCGGCGGGTCGCCAGACACTGGCCCGACACCGCCGACTGGAACGAGCGCTGACCGGAACGAGCGCCGACTCCGACCCCTGCTCCGAACCATCCGAACCCGAGGAAAGACATGAGAACTGTGGCCGAGGGCTCCGGCCGTCACCAGGAGAACCGGACAAGGGTGCAGCGCAGAACCGTGCGAACCCTGATCGTCGCGGAGGTGGTCAGCGGCAGTGGGATCGCCACCGGATTCGCCGTCACCAGCCTGCTGGCGGAGGAGATCAGCGGAAGCGCTTCCCTGGCGGGCCTCTCGCAGACCGCGGCGACCCTGGGCGGCGCCGTCGCAGCCGGTGCCGTCGCGGCCCTCACCCACGTGAAGGGCCGCAGGCCGGGCCTGTCCGCCGGATACCTGGCCGCCGCCGTCGGAGCGGTGATCTGCGTGGTGGCGGCGGTCGAGCGCAGTTTTCCGCTGTTCCTGGTGGGGATGGTCCTCTACGGAGCGGCCGGGGCCACCGGACTCCAGGCCAGATTCGCCGCCGCCGACCTCGCGGAACCGCACCAGCGGGGCAAGGCCATGTCCCTGGTGCTGACCACCACGGTGGTCGGAGCCGTGGTCGGCCCCAACCTCACCGGGCCCGGCGCCGCGCTGGCCGAGGGCCTCGGGCTGCCCGCACTGTCCGGTACCTTCCTGTTCGCGATGCTGGGCTTCGGCATCGCCTTCGCCATGATCGCCCTCTTCCTGCGACCCGACCCCCTCCTGCTTGCCCGCGGACAGGACGTCGCGGCGGGGGAGAGGGAGAAGGCGCCGCCGTTGCGGGACATGCTGCTGACCCTGCGTGACAACAGAGCCGGGAAGACGGCGATCCTGACCATCGTCGCCGGGCACCTGGTGATGATCGCGGTGATGTCGATGACGGGCATCCACATGCATCACTCCGACGTGGGACTCGGCGTGATCGGCGCGGTTCTCAGTGGCCATCTGGCCGGCATGTTCGGCTTCTCCGCGCTGTTCGGCTGGGCGGTGGACAAGTTCGACAGTCGCTCGGTGCTGTTCGGCGGCCTGGCCGCGATGCTGCTGTCGATGCTGGTCTCCGGCACCGCGCGGGGTACGGATGTCACGCAGCTCGCCGTCGGTCTCGCTCTGCTGGGACTGGCCTGGTCGGCGGTTCTGGTGGCCGCTTCCGTCCTGCTCTCCGAGAGCGTCGAGGTCGCCGCGAGGCCGGCCGTCCAGGGCTTCTCCGACATGGCCATGAACATCGCTGCGGCCGGTGGCGCCGCACTGTCCGGAATCATCCTCGAACGGCTCGGATTCGGGCCTCTGACGGCGATCAGCGGAGCCATCCTGCTCCTGCCCCTGCTGGCACTGCTGGGAGGACGGCGCCGCACCGACACCGGCCGGGCCGGGTCGGACGCCTCGTCCTCCTGAACGCGATCCCCGCCCGCAGCCACCTCACCGATTGGAACGGCGCACCATGACCACCCCCGCCACGATCCACGTGACGCGACCGACCCCCCACACCTCCACCGAGATCCCCGCCGCGGAGCGGGGCAGCGCCGTCCCCGCCACCCACACCCAGGTGGAGCGCCTGCTCTGGGGACGGCACGTGCACCAGGTGAACAACAACATCGCACTCGGACTCCGCTTCGACGGACCCCTGGACGTCCCCCTCCTCGAGCGGAGCCTCCAGCGACTGAGCGAACGCCACGAGTCGTTGCGCACCGTCTTCCCCGAGGCCGACCCGGAAAGCGCGGAACAGCACGTGATGCTGCTGCTTCCGCCCCGGCCCCTGCCGCTGCCGGTCATCGAGGCTCCCGACGAACCCGAGGAGTCCCGGTTGCGGCGGGTGCTCGCCCTCCTCGCCGAGCACGCCAACCAGCCGTTCGACCTCGCCGCCGGCCCGCTCTTCCGGCCGGTGTTGGGCAGGGTGAGCGACACCCTGCACGTACTGTCGATGACCACCGATCACGTCGTCTTCGACGCCTGGTCGGCGCGCATCATGATCAATGACCTGCTGACCCTGTACGCGACGGCTCAGGGCGACGACGTTCCTCCGCTTCCCGAGCTGCCGGTGCAGTTCCCGGACTTCGCGCTCTGGCAGCACGGCCACCTCACCGGACAGCAGCTCGACCGCCAGCTCGGCTACTGGCGCAGGCAACTCGACGGCATCACCCCGATCCCGTCCTCGGGGCTCGCCGATCCCGCCCCGCCGACCGGCGCGGAGCCCGGTGTCACGAAACTCCTCGAGCCCCTGGACGCGGATCTCAGCCAGGAGATCGAGGCGCTGGCCCTGCGGGAGCGGACGACTTCGGCGGTCGTGATCGCCGCGGCACTGAAGGCCGCCATGTGGCGACTGCGCCGGGAGACCCTCGGTGACGCCGAGGCCGGCGACGTGGCCACGTTCGGATCGCTCGCCAACCGCACGCGGCCGGAGATCGACGACATGGTGGGATACGTCGCCACCCCCGCGACCTTCCGCACCCGGTTCACCTCACGGACGACCTTCCGCCACCTCGTCCGGCAAGAGGCCCAGACGCTGTTCCATGCCATGCGGCACCAGCGCGTCCCGTTCTCATTGATCCTGCGGGAACTCGCCCCCGAGCAGTACGGCGTGCGCTTCCGCAAGCCCGGAGACGTGCCGATCTACCTCAACTTCGACATGGACATGGTCGAAGACGCCCGGGAGCCCCTGCTCTGCCCGGCCGGCCTGGACGTGCAGCCGGTCGGAATCCCGATGCCCGAGGTGCCCCGCGGCGGACTGCGCGTCATCGGATATCGGCGCAAGGACGACATCGCCGTCGAGCTGCGCTACCGGCACGACCTCTACAGCCACACGTGGGCGGCCGCGTTCCTCGCGTCCGTCCGGACTTTCCTCGCCCGAGGCACCGCCCAGGCCGACGACACCATAGAGGATCTCGCATGACCAACCCCCCTCCGCCTTTCCGCCTGATCGCCCTGGACCTGGACGGAACGCTGCTGAGGTCCGATCTGTCGGTCTCCCCGCGCACCCGGAAGGCGATCGCCCTGGCCCGCGACCACGGCATCGAGGCCGTCTTCGTGACGGTGCGCCACGCCGCGGCGATCGAGTACATCGTCGAGGCGCTCGGGCTGACCGGAGAGGCGATCTGCTGCGGCGGCGCCGGCCTCTGGCGGATCCCGTCCATGGAACTGGTCGAGGAACACCTCGTCGAAGCCGCCACCGCACGCGAGGCGGCGAGAAGGATCAAGGAGGCCCTGCCGGACGCCAGGATCGGCTGGATGCGTCCCGACCGGACGGTGGGATACGCCCCGGACTACCCCGATCCGTTGCTGATCGGCACGTCCTACCGGCAGGACCCCGCCGAGATCGACACGTCCGTGCTGAAACTCTTCGCCGTCTCTCCCCGGCTGCGAGAGATCGGTACGAGCACACTCGAGGCCCTGTTCGACGGACTGGTGGACGTCTCCCATCATCACAGCGGCGTCGTCGACCTGGTCGCCCCCGGCGTCAGCAAGATCGTCGCACTGGAGAAGCTCTGCGCCTCGCGCGGCATCGCTCCGCACGAAGTGATCGCCTTCGGCGACGCCCGTACCGACCTGGAGATGATCCGCTGGGCCGGTCGGGGAGTGTTCATGGCCAACGCCGATCCCGCGCTGCACGCCGAGGCGGACCTGATCGCTCCCTCCAACGACGACGACGGGGTCGCGGTCGTTCTGGAAGGTCTGCTGGCCGAGCACACGCCCATCCCCCAAGAGGTGATCCGATGAAGGTACAGCGCATCCTGCCGTCTCCGGAGGCGACCGAACTGCTCGCTCTCACCAGGGACATCGCCGCCGGCGAACTCGCTCCCCGGGTCACCCGGTTCGAGGCGGACCACGAGTTCCCGAGAGAAGCCGTACGCACCCTCGGCAAAGCCGGGCTGCTCAGCCTGCCCTATCCGGAGGAGTACGGCGGCGGGGGACAGCCCTACGAGGTGTACCTCCAGGTCCTGGAGGAGATCGCGTACCACTGGCTGGCCGTCGCCGAGACCGTCAATGTCCACAATCTCTCCTGTTACGGCACCGCCACCTTCGGCACCCCGGCACAGCGCGCGGAGTTGTTGCCGGCCATGCTGGGCGGTGATCAGCTCGGTGCGTACTGCCTGTCCGAGCCGGAGGCCGGATCGGACGCGGCCTCGCTCACCACGCGTGCGGTCGCCGAAGAGGGTGCCTACCGGATCTCGGGCACCAAGTCGTGGGTCACCCATGCCGGTCACGCGGACTTCTACAACGTGTTCAGCCGTACGGGAGGCCCTGGCGCTCGGGGGCTTTCGTGCCTGGTCGTCCCGGCCGGTACGCCCGGCATGGAGATATACGCCCGGGAGAAGAAGCTCGGAGTCTGGTCCTCGCCCACCGCGCAGATCGGGTTCGACGACGTCACCGTCCCTGCCGAACGGCTGATCGGCAGACCGGGCAAGGGTTTCCTGATCGCGATGGGCGCCCTGGACTGCGGGCGCCTGGGCATCGCGGCCTGTGCGGTGGGCCTCGCACAGGCCGCCGCCGATTACGCCATCAGGTACGCCAAGGAAAGACAGCAATTCGGCCGGCGGATCATCTCCTTCCAGGGAGTCGGCTTCATGCTGGCCGACATGGCCACGCAGATCGCGGCAGCACGGGCGCTCACTCTCCACGCGGCCAGACTCAAGGACGCGGGCCTTCCGTTCTCGCTGGAAGCGGCCAAAGCCAAACTCTTCGCCACCGACATGGCGATGAAGGTCACCACGGACGCGGTGCAGGTGCTCGGCGGCGCCGGTTACGTCTCCGACCACCCGGTCGAGCGCTGGATGCGGGAGGCGAAACTCCTGCAGATCGTGGAGGGAACCAACCAGATCCAGCGTCTGGTGATCTCGCAGGGACTGGACTGACGTCGAACCGTTCCGGGTCCGGCGGTGCCGAGGCGATCTGCCCCGTGCCCACCGGAGGACGCGGTCCCTACCGGACCCGAGACGGTTCATCGCGGGGCAGGACCGCCGCCGAGCACACGAGCCGGGCATCCGCCGAGAACCGGCCCGGAACCTCGGCGGGAGCCCTGCGCCCGGTGCCGGCGGCCTCCGCCAGCCGCTTGGCCGACACGTGTGCCAGAAAGGTCCCTCGGGCGGCGTCCGCTTCCACGACCACGTCGTGGAATCCGAGCCTGGTCTCGGTCAGGGGGGACCACGCCTTGTAGACGGCCTCCTTGACGGAGAACAGGATGATCGGCCAGAGGTCGCCGTACCCGTGGGGAACGCTCGCCAGTTCCGACGGCGTGCAGACCCTCCGGCGCTCCGAGGGCGTGAGCGCACGGGACTGTTCCGCGTCGATGCCCAGGGACTCGTGGCTGCCGCTGGACGCGACCGCCGCGGCGCAGAACCCGACGGTGTGAGTGATGCTGCCCACCATCCCGGCCGGCCACACCGGCCGACGCTGCCGCCCCACGGGTATCGCGGCGTCGTGTATCCCGAAGGATGCCAACGCCCGTCTGGCGCAGTTCCGTCCGGCGGCGAACTCGCGCAGTCGTGCGCCTGTGACGTCAGGACTCAGCCCCTGCCGTTCCGCCGGCAGCACGGCGTCGCACCAGTCGGTTTCGACGGCGACGACCACGGCCACATCGTCAGGGAGCAGTTCGATCACCTCCGAATCATAGGGGCGACCCGGGTGCGGGGCCCGTGTGAGAAGACCGCCGCCTGCTCTCGCGCCATGGGTGGGGCACGACGTCGTGGTGCGGCCGTGGCGGCCCCCTCGGGAGTTACCGGGTCCTGAAGCGGCGGTGGAGGTTTCGGGCCACGTACACGCCTGGGCCGCCGAAGCCGACGATGTCGAGGCGTCCCTCGCCGGTGACGTCGGCGAGGAACCGGGGGTGGTGGCCGATCCGCCAGGCGCCGGCGTCGTCGTCATGTCCGAAGCCGCGGCAGACCAGCCGGGCCTGGTCGAACGTCCCGTCGCCGAGGTTGTGGGAGACCCAGACCCCCTCGTTACCGAAGCCGACGATGTCGGGATTGCCGTCACCGGTGACGTCGGCGAGGAAGCGGAGGTGCTTCCCGGACGTCCACCCCTGGGCGGTGCCGAAGTCGTTCAGGACGAGCTTCGAGGGCTCGAAGGTGCCGTCGCCCAGGCCGCGCGCGACGACGACGCCGTGGGGGCCGAAGCCGACGACGTCCGCCGTTCCGTCGCCGACGGTCCTGATCAGGAACCGGGGGTGCTCGTCGGCCGAGGTCCATCCCTGCTCGGTCCCGAAGTCGTCCAGGACGTACAGCGGTTCGGCGAACGTACCGTCTTCCTCCTGCTGGGAGACCCAGACGCCGTCGTCGTGGCAGCCGACGACGTCGAGGCGTCCGTCGCCGGTGGTGTCGGCGAGGAAGCGGGGGTGCTTGTCGACCAGCCACCCACCGGCCTCTTCGCCGTGGCCGAACGCCTTGAGGACGGGTTCGTCGGCGAGCGGTGCGAACGTGCCGTCCTCGTCCTGGAGCGAGATCCGGACGCCGTCGTCGTGGCAGCCGACGACATCGAGCCTGCCGTTGCTGTTGGTGTCGGCGAGGAACCGGAGGTGCTTGTCCACGAGCCACCCGCCGGCCTGATCACCGTGGCCGAACGCCTTGAGGGCCGGCTCACCGGCCGCGGGCTCGAACGTCCCGTCCTCCCCCCGAGGAGAGATCCGGACACCGTCGGCGGCGAGCACGACGGCGGCGGGCCTGCCGTCGCCCGTCAGGTCCGCGAGGGTCCACAGGTCCGCGGGACCGGAGGAGGGCGCGGACGGATGCAGGACGCGTTCCTCCTCCTCGAACGTGCCGTCGCCCCGGGCGGCCGACGTCACGGCGCCCTTGGCGGGCTTGAGCCCGATGATGTCGGCTCGTCCCTCGCCCGCCGTGTCGGCGAGGAACCGCGCGCCGAGCTCGGCCCACCGGCCCGGCCGGTCGTCGGGGGAGGGGGCGACGCCTTCGCTCTTCCACCCGCCGGCGTCGGGGTCGCTCCCGAACCGGTCGAGGACGAGCAGCATGTCGCTGAAGGAGGGGGTCGCCCCGGGCACGGGGCGCAGCGCGGCGGAGCGGGTCAGCCGCCAGGACCGGCGTCCGTTCCAGTGGTCCAGTGGCGCGAAGCGCAGGACGAGGTCGCCGACGCGCTCGGGCTCGACCGGGACGAGCCGCCACCGCTGGCCGGCCGCTTCCTCGTCGTACGCGCGCAGGATGACGGGGGTGCCGTTCTCGTCGGACGCGTCGGGATCGAGGTCGAGGACGGTGTCGTCGGCCGCGCTCTCGATGAAGTACAGGCCGGCTTCGCCCTCGACGGGGACGACCCGCCACTGCTGGCTCTTCCTGCCGTCGGCGGCGTCCCCCCGCCGGACGCCCCCGTTCGCGGCAGCGAGCCGGTCGAGGACCTTGCCGCCGGCCGCGTCGCGGATCACGTACGTCTGCTCGTCCCGCGCGGACCGCACCGGGGCGAGCTGCCACCGCTCCGGGCGCGGGCCGTCGTCGGGGAAGTCGCGGACGACGAGCGCTCCGTCCGTGCCGGGCACGGCTCTGGCGCCGAGGGGTTTCCCCGTGGCGGCGTTGACGATCTCCAGTTTCAGTTCTTCCATGGGCACGGACATCGTGGTGCCTCTTCCAGGCGGTGCGGGCGTCGGTTCGGGGCGGGCGGGGAGCGGCGGTGGCTCCGGGTCACGTGAAGACGTGGTGGTACGGGACGTTCCACTCGCTGGGCAGGCGCGGGTAGAAGGTGTTGATGACCGTCCCGGTGAAGTCCCCGCCCCAGTTGTAGGTGAGCCGGGCCTCGCTGTTGGCCGCCACCGCGTGGTCCTTGAACCCGAGGATGGTGTCGGGGTGGGTGATGGGCACGAAGGTGATCCCGCCCCACGGAGTGACCGTGACGACCCAGAGCTGGGTGTCCTCGGGCGCGCCGTTCTTCCCGCGCCACTTGTCACCGACCTTGTCGGGCAGGCCGACCTGGACGGTGTCGGCCGTGCTCTTGGGCGCGTCCTGGTGGACGGTGACGCGCCTGCGCCGCGGCTTGGGCGTGCCGTCGTCGCCGCGTCCGGCGTCGGTTCCGCCCGTGCCGGCGGGCTTGGGCGTCGCCTGGCCGGCGGCGCTCTCCAGGACGTACAGCGGCCGCTGCCCGAAGAAGCCGGCGGGGGTGACGTACCAGAGGTGGCCCTTCGCCTCCTTGACGGTCTCGTCGAGGGCGGTGGCCAGCTGGACGCCCTTGTCGTGGCTCTCCTCGCCCAGCTCGGCGGGCCGCAGATAGCCGCCGTTGAAGGCGTGGACGAGCATGACCGGCCGGTTCTCGACCAGCGCCGCCACGATCGCGTTGTCGTGGCTGTTCACCGCCACCGGGCCGCCGACCACCAGATTGGACATCGCCGTACGTTCTTGGGTGTACATCGAGGAAACCTCACCTGTTCCGAAGGAGGGGAGAACAATGCCGGAATCAGCGGCTGAAAGAACGCGGCCCACGGCAATGCCCGGGGCCACGCTACCCACGGGAAAGAGGACGGGAAACTCATCGATGGAGTGACGTGCGCTGAAGAAAGGTCACTTCTTCGGCGATTCGGAAGCGATTGCCGAAAATCGATCACTCGAACGAGCGTGACCTGCGGATGTGTCTTTCCGGGCCGGGAAGAGCACGGTAATTTCACCTGCCGGAACGTGCACAGATCTCTGTTTACATTTCACCGAGCGCGGTTCGGCCGAAAACAGTCGAGGACGGGTAGATGCCTTCCACCGCATACAGTCTGGTAGACGCCAAGCGTCAGCCACTGACGAAGAAGAACCTGCGGGAACTCAACATCGAGCAGACCTGGCAGTCCATTCTGGACCACCCCAACCTGGTCTATGTCGACGCCTCGGGCGTGAAGCACAAGCCCGTCGGGTTCTCCGTGAACAAGTCGAGCTTCGGCACCTTCCCCGGAACCGCGTTCCAACTGGGCTGGCTCGCCTATATGAACCTCGGGGAGCCGCTGATCGAGGTGCGGGGCGACATCGGCCAGCCCCCGCCCGACACCTTCTCCTCACGTACGTACGTCAACCGCAGCGCCTCCGAGATGACCTTCACCGACTCGGTCGACTTCACCGTGTCGAACGGGGTCACGTGGTCGCTCCACGGGGACGCCAAACTCACCTTCGGCGGCAGCGTCGGAGCATCGTTGCAGCTGCAGTTGCAGAACCAGCTCCGCCTGGACCTGCAGTCGCAGCTCGCGGCGTCGTGCCAGAACGGGACGGCGAACAAGAACGCGAACACGGTGACCAACAAGAACAGCAAGGACAGCGTCGGCGTCGACAACGCCAACACCAGCGAGACGTCCGCGAGCAGCTCCGCGACGAACTCCTCGTCGAACACGATGACCAACTCGGTGGGATTCACGACCACGGGCAGCGCCACCGGCAACGCGTCGCTCAACGCCCAGCTGGCCCTGGGCATCGCGGCCACCGTGGGCGGTTCCCTGAACACCAGCTGGGCCTCGAAGTCGCAGATCTCCGGCAAGGTCCCGGCCAACTCCCGCGTGGAGACCGTCGTCTCGCAGCGACGCACCCGCAAGCAGTACACCTACGAGATCCCGGTGACCTTCTCCGGGCTGATCGCGGTGCAGTACGCCGTGCCGGTGGCGGTCCTCTCGCCCCCGCAGTCCGGGACCTACCCCGGCCTGAGCCGGACGGTCGCCCGCGACATCAGCGACATCGACCTGACGCCCGGAGGGTTCCGCATGAAGGGACTGGCCGAGGTCGTCTCGGCCCTGGACGTCCACCACACCCTGCTCGACATCGAGAACCTGACCGTCAGCCAGCAGACCCTCTACAAGCAGCCCTGACCACGCAGCACCGCCGCCACGACGACGACCAGAGGTGACGACCATGGTGTTCGACAACATCTTCAACTCCGCGGGCAAGGGCGCGGGGCTCTTCTCCGTGACCACCGACAGCACGAAGCCCCGGCCGGGCGAGGGCGTCGACTTTGAGGACTCCGACGACGACACGTACGACGACACCAACCCCAGCCTGTTCAACAGCGCGATCCACGGCGCCTCCTCCCGCGCGAAGATCGTGCAGGAGACGTCGCCCGAAGCACGGGCCGTCCTGGGCTTCCTCGGCTCCTTCATCCAGACCACCCAGGCCTCCGCCGGCGAGCAGGCCCGGTACGCCCGGGATCCCGGCTCGGTCACCAAGGCCGCGTCCGACGGCATGCAGGGGGCGAGGGAGACGGTGGAGAGGGAGGGGGATCTGAAGAAGGACGAGGACCTGGAGGACAGGCCGGAGAAGAGCGACTTCACCAAGCCTCCCAAGACCCCGGAGGCTCCGAAGGCCCCGGAAGCGCCCAAGGCGCCCCAGGCGACCGCGGAGAAGCCCTCCCGTTCCCAGTAGGACCCGGAAGCGCGAGGGGGGCAGGGGCGGGGCCGCCCCTGCCCCCCTCGCGCGTGTTACACGGGAAGCAACTGCCACTGGCGGTTGCGGTGATCGCCCTCCGCCCCGTGCTGCTTGACCGCCGTACGGGCGTTGGTGTCGACCCGCAGCAGCAGCCCGCTGTTGCGGTTGGCGATCTCGTAGACCCGCGGGGTGTCGGTCGCGGATCCCACCGGGATCAGCCTCCACTGCTGGTGGTGCGCGCCGCCGCCCTCGTAGGCGCGTTGTGCGACCACCGCCCCCGCCGTCTCCTGCGCTTCGACGACCTCCAGGACCTTGCCGCTGCGCACGTTCTCGATCCGGTACAGGACCTCGCCGTCGTCCTGGCCCGTCGCGACAAGCCGCCACTGCTGGTGGCTCCTGGGGACGGCGAGGGCCTGATGGATCTCCGCCCCGTCCTTGAGGGACTCCCGGTGGACCCCCATCCGCAGCCTGCTGCGGACGTTGGACCAGGAGATCACCGCGCCCGAGTCGGGCAGCCCGCTCAGCCTCGCCGACGCGACCTTCCGGATCCGGTTGTTGCTGAAGTCGGTGACGTAGAGGGTGTCTACACAGTCCACGGCGAGCCCGTACGGCTGGTTCAGCCGGGCCGAGGCCGCCGGGCCGCCGTCCCCGCCGAACCCTGCGGTGCCCGTGCCGGCGACCGTGCTGATCGTCCCGTCCACCGCCACGCGCCGCACCCGGTGGTTGCTGTACTCGGAGACGAAGAGGACACCCGCGCTGTCCACCGCCAGTCCCACGGGACCGTTCAGCCGGGCCGAGGCCGCCGGGCCGCCGTCCCCGCCGAACCCTGCGGTGCCCGTGCCGGCGACCGTGCTGATCGTCCCGTCCACCGCCACGCGCCGCACCCGGTGGTTGGCGTAGTCGGCGATGTAGAGGACGCCCGCGTCGTCGACCGCCAGTCCGTGCGGGCGGTTCAGTTGGGCCGAAACCGCCCGACCCCCGTCGCCCCCGGATCCGAGGGGCCCGCTGCCCGCGACCGTGCTGATCCTGCCGTCGGGCGTGATCTTCCGAACGCGGTTGTTGTGGTACTCGGAGACGTAGAGAGCGCCGGTACTGTCCAGCGCCACGCCCATGGGAAGGTTCAACCGGGCGGCGGCGGCCGGGCCGCCGTCCCCGCTGAACCCCGCCGTGCCCGTGCCGACGACCGTGCTGATGGTCCCGTCGGCGGTGACCTTCCGTACCCGGTGGTTGTTGGCGTCGGCGATGTAGACGGTTCCCGCGCTGTCCACCGTCACCTCACGCGGCGAGTTCAACTGGGCCGAAGTGGCGGGCCCGTTGTCTCCCTTGAACCCCGCGACCCCGGTCCCCGCGATCGTGCTGATCCTGCCGTCGGTGGTGATCTTCCGGACCCGGTGGTTGTTGAAGTCGGAGAAGTACAGGGTGCCGTTGCCGTCCACCACGATCCCGTACGGGCGGTTCAACTGGGCCGAAACGGACGGCTCGTCGTCCCCCTTGAACCCCGCGGTCCCGGTTCCAGCGATCGTGCTGATCGGAGGGGCGGAACCCTCGTCGCCCGTGGTCGCCGTCTGGGGAGTGCTCATCGTCATCCCTTCGCCGTTCACCGACCGCCCGCTACGGACGGTTATGTGCTGACTCCAGAAAGTCATAGGCGTGTCGGGTTGGCAAGATCACTTCCGAGTGATCCTCATGAACCGCATTGACGGTGATCACCGGTTCCCTCCGCGCGCACCAGGAAACTTCCCCGCGTGCTCCTGAACGGCGGATCGTTCGGGGCGTCGCGGCGAAGGCGGGCTCGCCCCCGCCGCGACGCTTCGGTCCGGGTCGGGTGGGTCGGGGGGTCAGGAGGCGGAGGTCTTCTCCCCGGTCGGGGTCTTCGGCTCGGCCGGGGTTCCCTCCGGGGCCTCGACGCCGCGCGTGGTCACGATGCGGGCGCTTCCCTCGGCGAGCGCGTAACCGAGGCCGACGACGCCGATCTCGCCGGCCGCGATCTGCTCGGAGAGGAGACGGGAACGGTCGAGCAGCAGGTCCACGGTGTGGCGGATGTGCTCGTCGATCACGTCGCTGTCCGAGGTGAGCCCGGCGGTGCGCGCGGCCAGGATGCTCGGCGTGACGCGTTCCACCACGTCGCGGACGAAGCCGCCCGCCGCGAAACCGTCCTCGACCGCCGCGCGGGCGGCGGCGACGGCACCGCACGAGTCGTGGCCGAGCACGACGACGAGACGGGCCCCGAGGACGGTGGTGGCGTACTCGACGCTCCCCAGCACCTCGGAGCCGACCACGTGCCCCGCGGTCCGCACCATGAACAGGTCCCCGAGGCCCTGGTCGAAGATGATCTCGGCGGCGAGCCGCGAGTCGGAGCAGCCGAGCACGACGGCGAACGGATCTTGTCCGGGAGCCAGCTCCGCGCGGCGGGCCGCGTCCTGGTTCGGATGCTCGGGCGAGCCCGAGACGAAACGCTTGTTGCCCGCCAAGAGGGCGTCGAGAGCGACGGAAGGAGAAGTTCTAGGCATGGCATCACCTTACGGCCCGGCGCCGGCGGGACGGCGCACGCACCCGGTGGCGTGTGCCCGGCTCTCCCTCCGGCGGGAATCCGGCCGCGAGGAGCGGCGGGCCGGTCTCCTGGTGAGAGCCGCGGCAGGAGTTCCATGGGCCGTTCGGGGGGTTGTGGAACGCGACACCAATCTTCGGCGGGCGGGAGCGCCGAAGGAACGGCGGACCCGCCTCATCGAGGGGCGGGCCGCCGACCGATCGGAGTTCTTCCGTGCGTACTCGAGTCGTCACCACCACCGTGGCCGCCGCCGCGGTGGCCGCTTCCCTGCTCTCTCCCGTCCTGGCGTCGGCGAAGGCCGGTGGCGGTGACCCGTTCGCGCCGCGGGACCGGGCCGCGCACCATGGTCTGATCAGCGTGGGCCTGACCTCCGACCAGCGCCTGGTCGGCTTCGACGTCCGCAACCCGGCCGACGCCTGGTCCCTGGGCAAGGTCACCGGACTCAAGGGCGACGGCAGGCTGGTGGGCATCGACTTCCGCGTCCAGAACGGCAAGCTGTACGGCGTCGGTGACAAGGGTGGCGTCTACACCCTCAGCGACAAGGCCGCGGCGGTGAAGGTCTCGCAGCTGACCGTCGCCCTCCAGGGCCGGTACTTCGGAGTCGACTTCAACCCGGCCGCCAACCGCCTGCGCGTGGTCAGCGACACCGGCCAGAACCTGCGCCACAACATCGACGACCCGGCCGCCCCCAGGACCACCACCGTCGACGGCACCCTCACCAACCCCACCACG
>NZ_JBIBBZ010000012.1:0-173765 GCF_042900925.1 Streptomyces sp. NPDC012825
CAGGACCACCACGAGCAACCCGCCGATCACCCGACGGCAGGAATAGTCCGATGATCTGACCACGTGCTCCATGCCCGTCATGCTGACCGGCCCCCCCCCCCGGCCCCCCCCCCCGCCCCCCCCCCCCCCCCCCCCCCCCCCCCCCCGGGGGGGGGGGCGCCCCCCCCCCCCCCCCCCCCCCCCCCCCCCCCACCGCCGTTCCCCCACCGGTCGCGCAGAAGAGCAAGGGATCGGTCCATGCCCGCTATCGCACAGCCGCCGAGCGTCGGCGAGCCCATCGACCCCCTCCCCCGGGAGTTCGCCGATCTGATGAGGCCGGAGATCCCCGGCCTGATCAAGGAGATCGGGGTGGAGGTCCAGCGGACCTACCCCGTGTACGCCCACCTCTTCAACGGGCCCCACTCGGACGCGATCCGCCAGGGCGTGGAGCAGGCCCTGGCCGCCTTCGTGGACCGGGTCGCCGACCCCGGGACGAACTCGGCCCTCCGCGACGAACTGCTGCGCAAGTTCGGCCGGGTGGAGGCCTACGAGGGCCGCGACCTGGACACCCTGCAGGGCGCCTACCGCCTCGGCGCCCGCATCGCGCTGCGCCGGGCCAAGAGCATCGGGCGCACGTACAACCTCTCCCCCACCCTCATCCTGGCCTTCGCGGACGCCCTCTTCGCCTACGTCGAGGAGCTGGAGGCGCTCTCCCGCGAGGGGTACGGCATGGTCCAGGGCCGCGCGATGTCGGACACGGCGGCGCTGCGCAGGCAGCTCCTCCACCTCGTCCTCGCCGGTCCGCCGCTGCCCCGGACGACCATCGCCGAGCTGTGCCGGGAGTCCTCCTGGGAACTGCCCGCCGAGTGCACCATGGTCGCGTTACGGGCCCCGGTCGCCGAACTCGTCCAGGCGGGCCTCGACCGGGACGTCCTCTCCGACCTCAGCCTCCCCCAGCCGCACCTGCTCATCCCCGGCCCGCTCACCGCCGAGCGCCTCACGATGCTCGAGGCCGCCCTGGCCGGCACCCCCGCCGTCGTCGGCCTGACCGTGCCGCCCGCGCAGGCCGCCCACTCCATCCGCTGGGCGCGGCGCGTCCTCCAGCTGATCGACGACGGCGTCGTGCCGGACGCGCCCCTCGTGCGCTGCGAGGAGCACCTGACAACGTTGTGGCTGCTCTCCGACCCGGCGCTCACGCACCACCTCGCCGCGCGCGAACTGGCCCCGCTCGACGGCCTGTCCGGCAGCCGGCGGGACCGGCTGATCGAGACCCTGCGCGTCCACGTCTCCACCCGGGCGCCGGCCGAGCAGGTCGGCGAGATGCTGGGCGTGCACGCCCAGACGGTCCGCTACCGGCTGCGGAACCTGGACAGCCACTTCGGCGACCGGCTCCTCGACCCCGACCGCCGCTTCGCGCTCGAAGCGGTCCTGCGTTCGCTGCACCTCCGCGACGGCAAGCGGAAGGGCTGAGTCCGGACCGAGAGCGTTCCCGTACGACCTCCGTGTGATCGGATGGAGGTCATGAACGTTCGGACCCTGTACCTGTTCAGCAGTGCCGCCTCACCCGTCTTCGACGTCGCCCGGGTCGTCGAGGAGGCGCAGGCCGACGGCTGGGACGTGTGCCTCGGCCTCACGCCGACGGCCGCCCGCTGGCTCGCCGGCTCCCTCGACGGCCTCGCCGCGCTCACCGGCCACCCCGTGCGCTGGGACCACCTGCTCCCCGGGCAGCCGGACGCGTGGCCGGAGCCGGACGCGATCGTGGTGGCGCCGGCCACCTTCAACACGGTCAACCGGTGGGCGCTCGGGCTCACGGACACGTGGCTCGTCGGGGTGGTGGCCGAGGGCATCGGGAAGCGGATCCCGACGGCGGTGATGCCGTGCGTGAACTCCGCGTACGCCGCGCACCCCCGGTTCGACCTGTCCCTGGACATCCTGCGCGGCGCCGGGGTGCGGGTCCTGTACGGCGAGGGCGGGTTCGTGCCGCACGCGCCGGACCTGGAGGACCCCGCCTCCTACCCGTGGCGGACCGCGCTCGACGCGGTCGCGGACGTGCTCCGGCCGTTCTGACGCGTCCGCCCCGCACCCCGGGAGGGGTGCGGGGCGAACGCGCGCCGAGGCGACCTGACTTACTTGGCGATCGTCCGGCTGATGACCAGGCGCTGGATCTCGCTGGTGCCCTCGAAGATGGTGTAGATGGCGGCATCCCTGTGCATGCGCTCCACCGGGTACTCGCGGGTGTAGCCGTTGCCGCCGAGGATCTGGATCGCCTGGCCGGTGACCTCCTTGGCGACCTCGCTGGCGTACAGCTTGGACATGGAGCCCTCGGCCGAGGTGAAGGGCTTGCCGGCCGTCGCCATCCAGGAGGCGCGCCAGACCAGGAGGCGGGCCGCGTCGATCCGGGTGGCCATGTCGGCGAGCTGGAAGGCGACGCCCTGGTTCTCGATGATCGGGCGGCCGAACTGGACGCGGGTCTTCGCGTAGTCGAGGGCCACCTCGTACGCGGCGCGGGCCGTGCCGACGGCCATGGCGCCGACGGCGGGGCGGGAGGCCTCGAAGGTGGCCATGGCGGCGTTCTTCACGCGCTCGCCCCCGGCCTTCGCCTTCTCCCGGGCGCGGGCGAGGCGCTCGTCGAGCTTGTCCTTGCCGCCGAGGAGGCAGTGGCCGGGGATCCGGACGTCCTCCAGGACGACCTCGGCGGTGTGGGAGGCGCGGATGCCGTGCTTCTGGAACTTCTGGCCCTGGGAGAGGCCGGGGGTGTCCGGCGGCACGATGAAGGAGGCGTGCCCCTTGGAGCCGAGCTCCGGGTCGACGACGGCGACGACGACGTGGACGTTGGCGATGCCGCCGTTGGTCGCCCAGGTCTTGGTGCCGTTGAGGACCCACTCGTCCTTGGCCCCGTCGTACACGGCCCGGGTGCGCATGGAGGCGACGTCCGAGCCGGCGTCGGGCTCGGAGGAGCAGAAGGCGGCGACCTTGACGTCGTTCGCGTCGCCGTACATCTGCGGGACCCAGGTGCCGATCTGCTCCTCGGTGCCGTTGGCGAGGACGCCGACGGCGGCGAGGCCGGTGCCGACGATGGAGAGGGCGATGCCCGCGTCGCCCCAGAAGAGCTCCTCCATCGTCATGGGGATGCCGAGGCCGGTCGGGTCGAAGAACTGCTGGGCGTAGAAGTCGAGGGAGTAGATTCCGAGCTTGGCCGCCTCCTGGATGATCGGCCAGGGGGTCTCCTCACGCTCGTCCCACTCGGCGGCCGCGGGACGCATGACGTCGGCCGCGAAGCCGTGGAGCCAGTCGCGCACCTGCTTCTGGTCCTCGTTGAGTTCGAACGTGAACTCGCCCATTTTCCCTCCCAGCAGTATGTTACTTGCGGTAACAGCAGTCTGTTACCGCCTGGTAGGGGCTGTCAACCTGCGCGGAGGCGGTCCGGCCCGACCGGCACCGGGACCGGACCGGGTGTTACGTTGCGACGGCCCGACACACACAGCACACAGCACCGCCGGACCGCCGGGCGCGGGACGGCGGGATCGAGACCGTACGGCCGGGGAGACAGGCACATGGACATCGCGCACCGGACCACCGACCAGCAGACGCCCGCCGAGCAGCGGCGGCGCGAGCTGCTGGAGGCGGCGGACCGGGTGGTGCTCCGGGACGGCCCCAAGGCGTCCATGAACGCGATCGCGGCCGAGGCCGGCATCACCAAGCCGATCCTCTACCGCCACTTCGGCGACAAGGGCGGTCTCTACCGCGCCCTCGCCACCCGGCACACCGACGCGCTCCTCGACGCCCTGCGGGCCGCGCTCGACGCCCCCTCCGACCGGCGCCGCCGGGTCGAGGCCACCCTCGACACCTACCTCGCCTCGATCGAGGCGATGCCCCAGGTCTACCGCTTCCTCATGCATCCCGCCGAGGAACCCCACCAGAACGAGCAGGGCTTCGACGTCGGCCGCCACTCGGCCCCGCTGCTTCGCCGCATGGGCGAGGAGCTCGGCCGGGTCATCGCCGAACGCGTCGACCTGGGCCCCGCCGCCGAGGCCCAGGCCCGGATCTGGGGCCACGGCATCGTCGGCATGATGCACGCGGCCGGCGACTGGTGGCTCGGCGAGCGCCCCTGCTCCCGCGCCGAGCTCGTCCGCAGCCTGGCGGACCTCCTCTGGGGCCGCCTGGCCGAGGCCGACGACCGCGCGGACGGGCCGGGCTTCTGAGACCCGCCGGCGGTGTCTCAGCCCTCCAGGGCCGAGACGCCGCCGCCCCACGGCTGCTTGCGGATCGCTCGCAGCAGACGTGATCTCCGCCACCCCGTGACGTGGTCCGCGTAGACCCCGCCCGCCAGGTGGTCGGCCTCGTGCTGGAGGCAGCGGGCGAAGAACCCCGTGCCCTCGATCCGCACCGGGGCCCCGGTCAGGTCCACGCCCTCCACCACCGCGCGGTCGAACCGGGGCGTCGGGGCCTCCAGGCCCGGCAGGGAGAGACACCCTTCCGGCCCCCCGACCACGTCTCCGTCCGCCTCCACCACGCGCGGGTTCACCACGTGCCCCAGATGGCGGACCTCCTCGTCGTCGGGGCAGTCGTACACGAAGACCCGCAGACCCACGCCCACCTGGTTAGCCGCCAGACCCACCCCGTTCGCCGCGTACATCGTGGCGAACATGTCCTCGACGAGCCGGGCCAGTTCGGGCCCGAAGTCGGTGACGGGCGCGCAGGGCGCGTGCAGCACGGGGTCGCCGAGCAGGGTCATCGCTCGGACCAGGCCGGAACTGCCGGGGATGGGACGGTTTCGCATGCCGGTAAGGGTACGGTCCGCCGTGACCTGCCCGTTTCCCACGACGCTCGGCGGTGCCGCTGTTCGGGCTCCTGGCCGGATCTCGATAGGCTGAGCCCGGACCGACGCGAGGAGGAACAGGAACGATGTCAGGACACCCCGGTAATCCAGAGCCGCTGTCGCCGCGCGCCAAGCTGGCCGTGACGGCGGGCAGGGCCGCGGCCGCGGTGTCGCGGGCGGCGGGGCGCGGCAGCGGATCGGTGATCGGAGGCCGGGTGGCGCTGAAGCTCGACCCCGACCTCCTCGGCCGCCTCGCCCAGCACCTGGACGTCGTCCTGGTGTCGGCGACCAACGGCAAGACGACCACGACCCGGCTGATCGCGGAGGCCCTGCGCGCCGCCGGACCCGTCGTCTCGAACGCCCTGGGCGCCAACATGCCCGCGGGCATCACCTCGGCGCTCGCCGGCGGCTCGGAGTCCAGGTACGGCGTGATCGAGGTCGACGAGAAGTACCTCGCGGGCGTCGCCCGGGACACCACGCCCAAGGCGATCGCGCTGCTCAACCTCTCCCGCGACCAGCTCGACCGCGCCGCCGAGACCCGGATGCTCGCCGAGAAGTGGCGCGAGGGCCTCAACGGCACCAAGGCCGTGGTCATCGCCAACGCCGACGACCCGCTGATCGTGTGGGCCGCCTCCTCCTCCCCCAACGTGGTGTGGGTCGCCGCCGGCCAGGAGTGGAAGGACGACGCCTGGTCGTGCCCCGCCTGCGGCGGCGTCATGCAGCGCCCCGGCGACGACTGGTTCTGCGGCGAGTGCGGCTTCCGGCGCCCCGCGCCGAGCTGGGCGCTCAGCGGCGACCACGTGCTCGACCCGCACGGCTCGGCCTGGCCGATCCGGCTCCAGCTCCCCGGCCGCGCCAACAAGGCGAACGCCACCACCTCGGCCGCCGTCGCCGCCGTCTTCGGGGTGCCGCCGCAGGTGGCCCTGGAGCGCATGTACCAGGTGCAGGCCGTCGCCGGCCGCTACGACGTGGTCTCCTTCCAGAACCGCGACCTGCGTCTGCTCCTCGCGAAGAACCCGGCCGGCTGGCTGGAGACCTTCTCCCTCATCGACGGCCCGCCCGCCCCGGTGATCCTCTCCGTCAACGCGCGCGGCGCCGACGGCACGGACACCTCCTGGCTGTGGGACGTCGACTACGGTCGGCTCGCCGGCCACCCGATCATGGTGATCGGCGACCGCCGGCTCGACCTGGCGGTCCGCCTGGAGGTCGCGGGCGTGGACTTCCGCGTCTGCGAGACCCTCGACGAGGCCGTCACGATGGCCCCGCCCGGACAGATCGAGCTGATCGCCAACTACACCGCCTTCCAGGACGTCCGCCGCCGCGTCGGCAACTGACCCGTAGAGGACATGCAGCATGAGTGACAGCAGCCTGCGCCTGGTCTGGGTCTACCCGGACCTGCTCAGCACCTACGGCGACCAGGGCAACGTCCTCGTCGTCGAGCGCCGCGCCCTGCAGCGCGGTCTCAGCGTCGAGCGCGTCGACGTCCGCAGCGACCAGCCGGTGCCGACCTCGGGCGACATCTACCTGATCGGCGGCGGCGAGGACCGCCCGCAGCGGCTCGCGGCCGAGCGGCTGCGGCGGGACGGCGGCCTGAGCCGGGCCGCCTCCAACGGCGCGATCATCTTCTCGGTCTGCGCCGGCTACCAGATCCTGGGCCACGAGTTCATCAACGACCTCGGCGAGCGCGAGGCCGGCCTCGGGCTCATCGACGTGATCTCGACCCGCGGCGAGGGCGAGCGGTGCGTCGGCGACGTCCTCGCGGACATCGACCCGCGCCTGGGCCTGCCCCAGCTGACCGGGTTCGAGAACCACCAGGGCATCACCCACCTCGGCCCGACGGCCCGGCCGTTCGCCCGGACCGTCCTCGGCAAGGGCAACGGCACCGGCGACGGCACCGAGGGCGCGTACAACGACACCGTCTTCGGCACGTACATGCACGGCCCCGTCATGGCCCGCAACCCGCAGATCGCGGACCTGCTCCTGAAGCTGGCCCTCGACGTGAACGCGCTGCCGCCGACGGACGACCGCTGGTACGAGGCGCTGCGCGCCGAGCGCATCGCGACGGCCACCCAGCCCGCCTGACCGTCCCGCACGGTCCGTCCGCGCCTCTCGTACGAACGTACGTTGTCCACTGTGCGGACATCCGGTTCGGCCCCGCCACCCCGCGACGATAGGGTGGCGGGGATCCAGCCGGACGACGTGGTCCGGGAGTCGGCCCACGTTGCAAAGGTTTTCGGGCTATGCGCATTGGCGTGCTCACCTCCGGCGGAGACTGCCCCGGTCTGAACGCTGTCATCCGGTCCGTCGTCCACCGCGCCGTGGTGGACCACGGCGACGAGGTCATCGGCTTCCACGACGGGTGGAAGGGCCTCCTGGAGTGCGACTACCGCAAGCTGGACCTCGACGCGGTGGGCGGCATCCTCGCCCGCGGCGGCACCATCCTCGGCTCCTCCCGGGTCCAGCCCGCCCATCTGGTCGACGGCGTGGAGCGCGCCCGGGGCCACGTCGCGGACCTCGGCCTCGACGCGATCATCCCGATCGGCGGCGAGGGCACCCTGAAGGCGGCGAACCTGCTCTCCGAGGCGGGCCTCCCGATCGTCGGCGTGCCGAAGACCATCGACAACGACATCGCCTCCACCGACGTCACCTTCGGCTTCGACACGGCCGTCACCGTGGCGACCGAGGCCCTCGACCGGCTGAAGACCACCGCCGAGTCCCACCAGCGGGTCCTGGTCGTCGAGGTCATGGGCCGCCACACCGGCTGGATAGCGCTGCACTCCGGCATGGCGGCCGGCGCGCACGCGGTCGTCGTCCCCGAGCGCCCCTTCGACATGGACGAGCTGACCGCCCGGGTCGGCGCCCGCTTCGAGGACGGCAAGCGCTTCGCGATCGTGGTGGTCGCGGAGGGCGCGAAGCCGCGCGAGGGCTCGATGGAGTTCAAGACCGCCGGCACCGACATCTACGGCCACGAGCGCTTCACCGGCGTCGCCAACCAGCTCTCCGTGGAGCTGGAGCGGCGGCTCGGCAAGGAGGCCCGGCCGGTCATCCTCGGCCACGTCCAGCGCGGCGGCACCCCGACCGCGTACGACCGCGTCCTGGCGACCCGCTTCGGCTGGCACGCGGTGGAGGCGGCGCACCGCGGCGAGTTCGGCATGCTGACCGCGCTGCGCGGCACGGACGTCACGACGGTCCCGCTGGCGCGGGCCGTGGAGACCCTCAAGACGGTCCCGGCCGACCGCTACGCCGAGGCGGAGTGCGTGCTCTGACGGCTGCCGTGCGTGACACCCGCCCCCGGTCGCGATCGCGGCCGGGGGCGGTTCTAGTCTGGTGCGGACAACAAGTGCGAATCGGGCTCCGGGAGTGTACGGATGGATCACAGCGGGCACGGCATGACCACGGACCTGCCGCCGTTCACGCTGGGGCGGGGCCTGGAGTTCTCTCCCGACCTCTTCTTCCTGATCGGCTGCCTCGCTGCGCTCGGCCTGTACGGGTGGGGCGTGGCGCGGCTGCGGCGGCGCGGGGACGCGTGGCCGGTGAGCCGGACGGTGTTCTTCGCGGTCGGCGTCCTCACGGTCGCCCTGGTGATGTGCACCAAGCTGAACGACTACGGCATGGTCATGTTCAGCGTGCACATGGTGCAGCACATGGTGATCTCCATGCTGTCGCCGATCCTGCTGCTGCTCGGCGCGCCGGTGACGCTCGCGCTGCGGGCGCTGCCGGTGGCGGGCCGGGGCTCGACCGGGCCGCGCGAGCTGCTCCTGAAGCTGCTGCACAGCCGGTACATGAAGGTGATCACGCACCCCGGCTTCACGATCCCGATGTTCATCGCGAGCCTCTACGCGCTGTACTTCACGCCCCTCTTCGACTTCCTGATGGGGTCGAAGCCCGGTCACATCGGGATGATGGTCCACTTCCTGATGGTCGGCCTCGTCTTCTTCTGGCCGATCATGGGCGTGGACCCGGGCCCGCACCGGCCGGGGTACGTGATGCGGATGCTGGAGCTGTTCGCGGGCATGCCGTTCCACGCCTTCTTCGGCATCGCGCTGATGATGGCCTCGGAGCCGATGGTCGGGGCGTACGAGAACCCGCCGGCCTCGCTGGGGATCGACGCGCTCGCCGACCAGAACGCGGCGGGCGGCATCGCCTGGGCGTTCAGCGAGATCCCGTCCGTGCTCGTCCTCATCGCGCTCGTCTACCAGTGGTACCACTCCGAGCAGCGGCAGGCGGTCCGCAAGGACCGGGCCGCCGACCGGGACGGGGACAAGGAGCTGGAGGCGTACAACGCCTATCTGACCTCGCTCCAGGCGCGGGGGCGCTGACCTCCGGGAGGTCGTGGACGGGTCCGGTGCCGGTGCGGCGCCGGGCCCGTTCTGCGTGCGGAAGGCGTTTTCCGGCGCGCGCCGGAGCGTCCGGGGAGTAGCGCGTGCCCCCTCCGGCGGGTCACGATGGTCGGGACGGCTTCCGCGGCCCCGGTCGGGAGGAGGACGGACGATGTCCGGTCCCACGAAGACGATGGCGGTGCTCACCTGCGCCGCGCTGGTGCTCACGACGGCGTACACGGTGGCGCTCGGCAGCAGCGGCTGGCTCTGGTTCGGTCTGATGGTGCTGGTCGTGGTGACGATCGGGGTCGCCGCCGCGGAGAACGGGACGGCCCCCGCCGGTCCGCGCCGGCGCCCGCCGGAGCGCCCCGGCCCCATGGGCCCGACGGGCCCCACGGGTCTCTGACCCCTTCCGTACGCCCCTCAGCGCGGCGCGAGGACGATCCAGACCTGCCCCGGGGCGAAGGCCAGGGGCGCGCCGTCCGGCGTGGTGAAGGACGTGCCGGACGCGGTGGAGGGCCGGGACCAGCGGGCCTCGTGGGCGCGCCCGTCGCGCAGGACGAGCGCGGTGCCCTCGCCGACGGTCTCGGTGTACGGGGAGACCGCGCCGGACCGGTCGTGGAAGTCGGAGGGGCGGACGGTGACGCGCTGGACGACGACCGTCTCCGGGGTGAGCGGCCCGGTGTCGGTGGCGCGGGCCTCGCGGCCGTCCATGGCGACCCGCCAGGCGCGGTCGGCGGCGGACCAGGTGAAGGTGTAGCGGGCCGCCGGGTAGCGGACGGTCGAGGTGGTGGCCGGGGTGCCGTCCGGCGGGGCGGCGCCGAAGCGGAAGCCGATGTCCCGGGCGTCCGTGGCGTCCGGGGCGGCGGCGAGGGCTCGGGCGGGGCGCAGGTAGAGGTTGTGCGGGGCGGCCCGGTCCGGGGAGCGCAGGAAGGCGGCGGGCGTGGTGCTCTCGGTGACGGGGTACAGGGGCGCGGCCCGGAGCAGCGGGTTCAGGGCGGACTGCGCCCCGGAGTAGGCGAGGGCGGGCCGGCCGAGGGCGGCGAGCAGGGCGATGTCGGACTCGCGGGCGCTGCGGACGGGTCCGGCGCGCTCGGGGAGGCGGGAGGAGTAGACGGCCAGGAGCCGGGTGGCGCCGCCCTCGACCTGTTCGACGTAGACGAGGTCGGCCGCGCCGAGCCCGGTGTGGGGGCGGGCCGCCGCCACGTTGTCGATCTTGACGGCGAGGACGGGGGCGGGTTCGGCGGGGAGTCCCGTGAGGGGCGAGCGGCCGGCGGGCGCCGTGGTGCCGGGGGGCGGGTCGGACCCGGCCGTGCCGGAGCAGCCGTGGAGACCGGCCGCCGTCAGCGCGCAGAGGAGCGCGGTGAGGATCCGGCCGGGGCGTCTCGTTCCGTTCGTTCCGTGCGCGTTCGTCATGGTGACGCTCCCCCACCAGTGGACCACGGGCCCGAGCGCGGATACAACGGGCGTGGCGGGAAGACGAACGGATGACGGACGGTCCGTCGGACGGGCGAACGGGGTCGCGAGTGTTCTACCAACTGATGAAGTACGTGTTCCTCGGGCCGCTGCTCAAGCTGCTGTTCCGGCCGCGGATCGAGGGGCTCGAGCACGTCCCGGCGGAGGGGGCCGCGATCGTGGCGGGCAACCACCTCTCCTTCTCCGACCACTTCCTGATGCCGGCCGTCCTGGACCGGCGGATCACCTTCCTGGCGAAGCAGGAGTACTTCACGGGGCCGGGCCTCAAGGGACGCCTCACGGCCGCCTTCTTCCGGGCCGCCGGGCAGATCCCGGTGGACCGCTCGGGCAAGGAGGCCGGGCAGGCGGCGATCCGCGAGGGCCTGTGCGTGCTCGACCGGGACGAGCTGCTCGGCATCTATCCCGAGGGGACCCGTTCGCACGACGGGCGGCTCTACAAGGGCAAGGTGGGCGTGGCGGTGATGGCGCTGCGGGCCGGGGTGCCGGTGGTGCCCTGCGCGATGGTGGGGACCTTCGAGATCCAGCCGCCGGGACGGGTCGTGCCGCGGATCCGCCGGGTCACCATCCGGTTCGGGGAGCCGCTGGACTTCTCCCGGTTCGCCGGGCAGGAGGGCGAGAAGGCGGTGGTCCGCGCGGTCACGGACGAGATCATGTACGAGATCCTGCGCCTGTCGGGACAGGAGTACGTGGACGAGTACGCGGCGGTGGTGAAGGCCGCGGAGGCCGGGGGCCCTTCGGAGGGGGAGCCGCGGAAGTTCCCCGGCGGAGAACGCTGAGGGCGGATCCGCGCACGGCGCAATCCCCTGGGCCCGCGCACCGGACGGCCGTAGCGTCCGGTGCATGACCAAGGGACACGCGTTCGTGCTGGGAGCGTCGGGACAGGTGGGGCGGGCGGCCGTGCGGGCCCTCGCCGCGGACGGCTGGGAGGTGACGGCCGCCTCGCGGGGCGGCGGGAGGGACGACGGGTGGCCGGAGGAGGTCCGGTCGGTGCGGCTCGACCGGAACGAGGAGGGGGCGCTCGCGGCGGGGATCGGCGACGGCTGCGACGTGCTCGTGGACATCGTCGCGTACGACCGGGACCACGCCCGGCAGGCGACGGGGCTCGCCGACCGGATCGGTTCGGCGGTGGTGGTGTCGAGCGGCGCCGTCTACGAGGACGACCGGGGGCGCAGCTTCGACACCCAGGACGAGCCGGACGGCTTCCCCGCCTATCCGGTGCCGATCCCGGAGGAGTGGCCGACGGTCGCGCCGGGCGACACCACGTACGGGACGCGGAAGATCGCCCTGGAGCGGGAGTTGCTCGCGGCCGGCGGGGCGCTGCCGACGACGCTGCTGCGGGCGGGCGCGATCCACGGGCCGTACTGCCCGGGGCCGCGCGAGCTGTGGTTCGTGAAGCGGGCGCTCGACGGGCGGCCGGTGCGCGTCCTCGCGTACGGCGGGAGGTCGCGGTTCCACCCGGCGCACGTGGACAACCTCGCGGAACTGATCCGGCTGGCGGCGGCGAGGCCGGGGAGCCGGGTGCTCAACGGCGCCGATCCGCAGGCGCCGACGGTGGCGGAGATCGGGGCCGCGGTCGACGCGGTCCTGGGGGTGGAGAGCGAGCACGTGCTGATCGAGGGGGCGCCGGAGGGCCCCGGGGGCCTGGTGGGGCTCACGCCGTGGACCTCGGAGCACCCGATCGTCTACGACATGACGGCGGCGGAGCGGGAACTGGGCTACCGGCCGGTGGTGTCGTACGCCGACTCGCTGCCGGAGACGGTGGAGTGGCTGGCCGGACGGGTGCGGGGGCGGGAGTGGCGGGAGGCGTTCCCGAACCTCGCGAAGTACGGGGTGGACTGGTTCGACTACGCGGCGGAGGACGCGTGGCTCGCGGCGCGCGGATGACGACCGGGTGAGAGGGGGCGGACCACCGGCGGTCCGCCCCCTCTCACCGGTGTGCCCGTGCCGTTACGGCTGCGGGGTGGCGTGCGGGGCGCAGGTCTGGTCCCCGGCGTCCAGCCTGCCGCTCAGCAGGTAGGCCTCGACCTTGGTGTTGAGGCACGGATTGACCAGGCCGGTGATGCCGTGCGAGCCGGCGTCCCGCTCCGTGATCAGGCGCGAGCCCTTGAAGCGCTTGTGCAGTTCGACGGCGCCCTCGTACGGGGTGGCGGCGTCGCGCTCGGACTGGGCGATGAGCACCGGCGGCAGGCCCGGGCGGGTCTTCACCTCGACCGGCCGCTGCCGCGGGGCGGACCAGGTGGCGCAGGGCAGGTTCAGCCAGGCGTTGGACCAGGTCATGAACGGGTACTTCCGGTGGAGGCGGGTGTTGTCCCGGTCCCACTTCTTCCAGCTGGTCGGCCAGGGGGCGTCGGCGCACTCGACGGCGGTGTAGACGGCGTTGCCGTTCTCCGCGGCGGCGTTGCCGGCCGTGTCGGTGGGGTCGGCGGCGGCCGCGTCGATCAGCGGCTGCGGGTCACCGGCGGCGTAGGCGCTCCAGGCCTTCGCGACGGGGGCCCACATGGAGTCGTAGTAGGGCGCGTTCTGGAAGAAGCCGATGAGTTCGGCCGGTCCGACCTTGCCGCCTAGGGGGTTCTTCTCGGCGGCGGCGCGCAGGACGTCCCACTGCTCGCGGACCTCGGTGTAGCTGTCGCCGAGGTGGTAGGCGGCGTCGTTCCGGGCGACCCAGGTCATCCAGTCCTTCAGGCGGCCCTCGAAGGCGATGTCCTGGTCGAGGTTGGCCTCGTACCAGATCTTGTCCCGGGAGGGGTTGACGACGCTGTCGAGGACCATGCGGCGGACGTGGGCCGGGAAGAGGGTCCCGTAGACCGCGCCGAGGTAGGTGCCGTAGGAGACGCCGACGAAGTTGAGCTTCTTCTCGCCGAGGGCGGCGCGGATGACGTCGAGGTCGCGGGCGCTGTTGGGCGTGGTCATGAAGGGCAGCATGTCGCCGCTCTTCTCGGCGCAGCCGTCGGCGTACTCGGCGGCGAGCTTGCGCTGGGCGCGCTTGTCGGCCTCGCTGTCGGGGACCGGGTCGGCCTTGGGGCCCTTGACGAACTCGGTCGGGTCGACACAGGAGACGGGGGCGGAGCGGCCGACGCCGCGCGGGTCGAAGCCGACGAAGTCGTAGGCCTTGGCGGCGCCCGCCCAGACGGCGTTCTTGGTGGTGACGCGGCGGGGGAAGCGCAGGCCGGAGGCGCCGGGGCCGCCGGGGTTGTAGAGCAGGGCGCCCTGGCGCTCGGCGGGGGTGCCGGTGGAGTCGATCCGGTCCACGGCGAGCTTGATCTTCTTGCCGTTCGGCCTGGCGTAGTCGACGGGGACGGTGACCCAGCCGCACTGGATCGGCTTCTCCAGGCCCCAGCCGGCCGGACAGTCCTGCCAATCGACGCCCGTGGCCGCGGCCCGGGCCGCGGCGACGGCGACGCCGACCGACTCGGCGTCCCTGTGGTGCCGGTCGCTCGCGGCGTTCGCGGCGTTCGCGGCCGGAGCCGCGAGCGCGCCCGCGACGAGCGCGCCCGCTATCAGCGTGCCGGCCGAGCCGAGCACTGTCGTACGTCTCACGTGTCCTCCCCCGGTGGGGGCGCCGTTTCCCGTGGTGGCGCCGGGTGTTGGTGGTCCAGGGGATCCTTTCGCCCGGGGTACCCGGGAGGAAAGGGCGAACGCGTGTTTCTTTGCCGAACCAATAACCGGAGAGCGGTGTACCGCTGAGCGGTGATCCGCCCGGCGCGGGCGGGCGGGGTTCAGAACGGGGCGAGGACGTCCAGGGCGGTGTCGAGGAGGCGGCGCAGGGCCAGGGCGTCCGGGGCCACGGCGGTGACGAGGGCGGCGGGGCCGGCGAGCGGGGCGATCACCGCGTGCTCCCCGAGCAACCGGGTCTCCACCGGTTTCTCCGCGAACGCCGGGTCGACGACGAGGAGTTGCCCGGTGGCCCGGTGGCCGCCGAGGACCGCGCCGCCGTCCCAGCCGCCGGGGGCGCCGGGGCCGAAGGACAGCTCCTGGTCGAGCAGGGGGCGCCCGGCACGGCGGACGGTGAGACGGGTGGTGAGGGTGCCGGGCGGTTCGCCGTGCCGCCCGAGGACCTGCTCCTCGCGCAGGACGAGCCGTGCGGTGGGGGCGAGTTCGACGGTGGTGCGCATCCGCAGGCGCGAGCCCTCGACGGAGACCACCTGCTCGGGCAGCCAGCGGAGCACGCCGTCGTCGGCGACGTCGATCCGGACGTCGTACGCGGCGGGCTCGGCGCTCCGGCCCGGCAGGGCGAGGGTGGCGGCGGCCGAGTCGACCAGGAGCCGGGCCCCGGCCCGTACCGCCGTCTCGATCGCGAGCCGGTCGCCGCCGAGCGGGGCGCTCATCGCCCCGACGACGGTGACCCGGGTGTACGGCTCCGCCGCCCGGGTGCGGCGCAGGGCGAGCGGGCCGTCGCTCACCAGGAGCGGCAGCCCTCCGTCGGCGTCGGCGGCGATCCGGGCGGTGGCGCGCAGGCTCACGCGGTCCACGCCGCGAGCCGCGCCCGGACCCAGTCGGCGACGGGGCCGACGCCCTCCGCCGAGCGGAGGGAGGTGAGGAGGACGGGCAGTTCGCCGCGCTGCTCCTCGGCGTCGCGGGCCATCCGCTCCAGGTCGGAGCCGACGTACGGGGCGAGGTCGGTCTTGTTGACGACGAGGAGGTCGGCGGTGGTGACGCCGGGGCCGCCCTTGCGGGGGATGTCGTCGCCGCCGGCGACGTCGATGACGAAGATCTGGGCGTCGACGAGCCCCTTGGAGAAGGTGGCGGTGAGGTTGTCGCCGCCGGACTCGACGAGGATCAGGTCGAGCGGCCCGACGGCGTCCTCCAGCTCCTCGACGGCTTCGAGGTTGGCGGAGATGTCGTCGCGGATGGCGGTGTGCGGGCAGGCGCCGGTCTCCACGGCCCGGATGCGCTCGGGCGGCAGGACGGCCTCGCGGAGCAGGAACTCGGCGTCCTCGCGGGTGTAGATGTCGTTGGTGACGACGGCGAGGGAGAGGGTGTCGCGCAGGGCGCGGCAGAGGGCGGCGACGGTGGCGGTCTTGCCGGAGCCGACCGGTCCGCCGAGTCCGACGCGCAGGGCGCGGCGGGTGCCGTCGGGACGGTGGGCGTCGGCGGAGACGGCGCCGTGGTGGGTGGGGGCGTGGTCGAGGTGCATGGGGCGGCTCCGGGGTGGTCGTGTCGGGGGAAGGGGGCGGGGTGCCGGGGTACCGGGGACGCCGGGGCGTCAGGACGCGAAGAGGCGGACCGGCCAGGCCGCGTGCTGTTCGGCGGTGAGGTCGAGCAGGGGTGCGGAGGCGGCCGGGAGTGCGTCCACCCCTTCCCGGGCGGCCGCCGCCGCCCGCTCGGCCACCCGGTCCATGTCCGGGGCGAGGCGGGCGAGGACGGCGGTGGCCCGGTAGGGGTCGAGGCCGAGGAGGCGCACCACCGCGGTCGCGGGACCGCCGACCGTCTCGTACGCCACGCAGTGCGCCGCGTCCTCGGGGCCGAGTCCGGCGGCCCGGGCGGCGGCGCCGAGGACGACGGGCTGGTGGGCGCCGCGCGGGAAGGCGGCCGCGAGCGCGTCGAGCCCGGGGTCCGGCCAGGTGGCGCGGGCGGCCCGCATCATCTGGCGGCCGAGTCTGCGGGCGGCGGCGCGCAGGGCGGGCGAGGGGGTGCGGGCGTCGGCCGCCGCGTCGAGCGCGTACGGGTCGAGTCCGTGCGCGGCCCCGGCGGCGAGTCCGGCGGAGGTGAGGCCCGTGGTGTGCAGGCGTCCCCGGCAGAAGGCCTCCAGGTCGTCGGCGTCCTTGATCCGGCCGGCCCGGACGGCGGCCTCGGCGCCTCCGGAGTGGGCGTGCCCGCCGGCGGGGAACCGCCCGTCGGCGAGCACGAGCAGAGCCGAGCGCGTCCCCGTCCGCGTATGCGCACGCGTATCCGTCCGCGTATCCGTTCGCGCCGTCATCAGAAGAGGAAGTAGCGCTGGGCCATGGGCAGTTCGGCGGCGGGGGCGGGTTCGACCGCCTCGCCGTCGATGGTCACCGTGAAGGTGTCCGCGTCGACCTCGACCCGGGGCAGCGCGTCGTTCTCGCGCATGTCGGCCTTGGTGACCCGCCGGGTGTTCCCGATGGCGGTGAACTCCTTGTTCAGGCGCAGGCGTTGCGGCAGGTCGTCCTCGATCGCCGCCCGCGCGACGAAGTTGAGCGAACCGGCCGCCGCGGCCTTGCCGAGCGCGCCGAACATCGGGCGGGGCAGGATCGGCTGGGGCGTGGGGATGGAGGCGTTGGCGTCGCCCATCTGCGCGTACGCGATCTGGCCGCCCTTCATGACGACGAGCGGTTTCACGCCGAAGAAGGCGGGCTCCCAGAGCACCAGGTCCGCGAGCTTCCCGGGTTCGACGGAGCCGATGAGGTGGTCCATGCCCTGGGCGGCGGCCGGGTTGATCGTGTACTTGGCGACGTAGCGGCGCGCCCGGTGGTTGTCGGCGCGGCCGTCGCCGGGCAGGGCGCCGCGCCGCTTCTTCATGACGTGGGCGGTCTGCCAGGTCCGCATGACCACCTCGCCGATCCGGCCCATGGCCTGGGAGTCGGAGGAGATGATCGAGATGGCGCCGAGGTCGTGCAGGACGTCCTCGGCGGCGATGGTGGAGGGCCGGATGCGGGACTCCGCGAAGGCGAGGTCCTCGGGGACGGCCGGGTTGAGGTGGTGGCAGACCATCAGCATGTCGAGGTGTTCCTCGATGGTGTTGACGGTGTGCGGCCGGGTCGGGTTGGTGGAGCTGGGCAGGACGTACGGCTCGGAGACGACCGTGATGATGTCGGGTGCGTGCCCGCCGCCCGCGCCCTCGGTGTGGTACGCGTGGACGGTGCGGCCGGCGATGGCGGCGAGGGTGTCGCCGACGAAGCCGGCCTCGTTGAGGGTGTCGGTGTGGATGGCGAGCTGGGCGCCCGTCTCCTCGCACACGTCCAGGCAGGTGTCGATGACGGCCGGGGTGGCGCCCCAGTCCTCGTGGATCTTGAACCCGAGGGCTCCGCCGCGCAGTTGGGAGTGCATGGCCTCGCGGGACATGGTGTTGCCCTTGCCGAGGAGGCCGATGTTGACCGGGAAGGTGTCGAGCGCCTCGAACATCCGGGCCAGGTGCCAGGGGCCGGGGGTGATGGTGGTCGCCTTGGTGCCCTCGGCCGGTCCGGTGCCGCCGCCGACGAGGGTGGTGACGCCGGTGGCGAGGGCCTGTTCGACGACGGTCGGCGAGATGAAGTGGACGTGGGCGTCGACGGCTCCGGCGGTGACGATCCGCCCGTTGCCGACGACGATCTCGGTCTCGGGGCCGATCACGAGGTCGGGGTGGACGCCGTCCATGGTGTCGGGGTTGCCGGCCTTGCCGAGGGCGGTGATCCGTCCGTCGCGGATGCCGATGTCGGCCTTGACGATCCCCCAGTGGTCGATGACCACGGCGCCGGTGATCACGGTGTCGGGGGCGCCCTCGGCGCGGGTGGTGCGGGCCTGGCCCATGGACTCGCGGACGACCTTGCCGCCGCCGAAGACGGCCTCCTCACCGGCGCGGCCGGGGCCGCCGGAGCGGTCCTCCTCGATCTCCACGAGGAGGTCGGTGTCGGCGAGGCGGATGCGGTCGCCGGTGGTGGGGCCGAACAGGTCGGCGTAGACGGCGCGGTGCAGCTCAGGCACGGAGGTCTCCGTTCGCCCCGGCGGGGGTCTCGTCGGTGCTCGGGGCGGTCTCCGCGTCGAGCGGGCCGGCGGTCTCGCCGCGCAGTCCGGGCACGACGCGGCGGCCGGCGATCGGGACGAGTTCGACCTCGACCGGGATGCCGGGCTCGAAGCGGACGGCGGTTCCGGCGGCGATGTGCAGCCGTCGTCCGTGCGCGGCGGCGCGGTCGAACTCCAGGCCGGGGTTGACCTCGGCGAAGTGGTAGTGGGAGCCGACCTGGACGGGCCGGTCGGCGGCGTTGAGCACGGTGAGGCGGGTGACGGGGCGTCCCTCGTTGAGGGCGACGGGGCCGTCCGCGTGGAGGATCTCTCCGGGGATCATTCGGCGGCGCCCGTTCAGACGATGGGGTCGTGGACGGTGACGAGCTTGGTGCCGTCCGGGAAGGTGGCCTCGACCTGGACGTCGTGGATCATCTCGGGGATGCCCTCCATGACGTCGTCGCGGGTGAGCACCTTGCGGCCGGAGGCCATCAGCTCGGCGACGGTCCGGCCGTCGCGGGCGCCCTCCAGGATGTGGGAGGTCAGGAGGGCGACGGCCTCGGGGTGGTTGAGCCGTACGCCCCGGGCCCTGCGCTTCTCGGCCACGTCCGCCGCCACATGGATGAGCAGGCGTTCCTGCTCGTGCGGGCTCAGTTGCACTCTTCCACCTCACAGTCGTCGACCGGGACGGCACCCGGACAGCTGCGGACCCTACCGAGCGTCAACACTCTGTTGAACTGCTCGGATGCGGTCCGCGGCGAGACATTGCACGTTAGGGCGGAAGTTTTTCCGGCTCGTTAACTCCGGCTTTGCGTTCCCATGATCATCCGACCGGTGGCGACCACCGGGGAGCGCCGGGCTCGTGGTGGCGGGCCGCGAGCCCGAAGTGCCCTGTTCGCCGGGAACGGAGTCGAGGGAGTGGAACCCGGAGCTGGAGTACGCGGCGCCGGACCGGGACATCGCGCTCCACATCAACTCCCCCGGCGGCTCCGTCAGCGCGCCCCGACGGCCGGGCTGCTCGCCGAACACGCCGGACGGAGCAGCGAGCGGGTCGGGGCCGACCTCGACCGCCCCACGGTCCTGGACGCCCCGGCCGCCGTCGAGTACGGGCTCGTGGACCACGTGGTCCCGAGCCGGCGCGACGCGGTCGGGTGAGCGGGCCGTGGTTCCCGAGCCGCCGCCGCTGCCCGCCCCGACCCGGGCCGAGGGCGAGTTCGTCGACGCACACCTCGCGGTCGTCGACCTCGTGGGGAGGATCAACCCATCCGGAACCGCGCATGCCCATGGGGCCCTGAGGGCGGCTCAGGCCCTCGCGGGACGCGCGGAGGAGCTGCGCGACGTTCCTTGGCCCTCATGCACGCGCGGGGCGAGAGCGAGGTCCACGCGGAGACCCCGGCGCGCTCCCTGCGGGTGCTGGACGGGGAGCGGCGGGCCGGGCGGGTCACGCTCCCCCGGGCGCGACGGAGTTGACATTCCGGCATGTCGTGTCGAGGGCCGGACGGCCGACATCCGCGCCGGAAGCGCTCGTCCGTTCGGTTGAGTCGATGAGTCGACATATGGCTCCGGCGAGTTGCGCGGCGAGTGTACACATCTGGCCGAATCAGGCGTTCCTTTGCTGGTACGGGGCCCTTTGGCCAAACCTCCGACGATCACGAAAGCATCCTGTCCACTCGAATGGATCAGTCGTGAGGACTCTCACATATCGCTGTTTCCACTCGGATTTCGACCAAGTTGTGGGGCAAGATCCCTGCCGACGACAAGCCCCCGCCATCCGAGGCGGGGCGGTCCGGGCGGACGCCGAGTCCTGCCGCTGTCCCGGACGTCTGGTCGACAGGATTGGATCGGCAGGAGTGGAGGACCCGAGCAGTACGGGCCGTACGCGCTGTTTCCGCAGCGGGATGGGCCCTTGGGGTGAAGCCGCAACCGCGGCCGGGCATCTTCGCCTGCCCGAACCCGACAGGTCATCCTTCACAGGCGGCTGACGAAGGGTTGCGCATGACTGCGCAGATGCACGTCCCGTCCCTGCTGTCCCGGGCCGGAGCCGTCTCGGCTCTCACCCTCGCCGCCGTCGGCGGCACGCTGCTCGCGCCGGGCGCGGCACCGGAGGCCCAAGCGGCGACCACCGCACACGCGAACAAGGCGCTGAGCATCGCCGCCTCCAAGAAGGGCGCGCCGTACCGCTACGGGGCCGCGGGGCCCTCCCGGTTCGACTGCTCGGGCCTGACGCTCTACGCGTACAAGAAGGCGGGCAAGTCGCTGCCCCGCACCGCGCAGCAGCAGTACAACAAGACCCGGCACGTCTCCGCCGGCAGCAGGCAGAAGGGGGACCTGGTCTTCTTCCACTCCGGCGGAAGGGTCTACCACGTGGGCATCTACGCCGGGAGCGGCAAGATCTGGCACTCGCCCAAGACGGGCTCCTGGGTGAAGCTCGACAAGATCTGGTCGTCGAAGGTCTACTACGGACGCGTCCGGTGACCCCGCCCGGGCGCTGACCGGGCGCCGTGAAGGACGCCGGGGGGGGTGCGGTGGCGCCGCCGCACCCGAACCGTCGCCGGGGAGGCCCCGGCCGCCGGAGGAGCGCTAACAGCCCACCGGCGCGGCCGCCTTCCACGGCAGGACGATGCCGACCGTCTTGCCGCCCTCCGCGGTCGGGGTCACCGAGAGGCGGCCGCCGGACTCCGCCGCCAGGGAGCGGATGATCACCATGCCGCGCCCGTTGTCCTGCTGGACCGCCGCCGGAAGGCGGCGGGGGTGGCGCGGGTGGCTGTCCGTGACGCCGACGTGGAGCTGCTCGCCGCGCTCCAGGCGGACGCCGACCGTGAAGGTGGGCGACTGGCCGAAGGTGTGCAGGACGGCGTTGGTGGCCAGTTCCGAGACGATCAGCCGGACCGCGTCCGCCTGGTCGGAGGACTCGTCGAGGCCCCAGTCGGTGAGGACCTCCGCGACGTACCGCCGGGCGGCGGGGACCGAGGCGGGCTCGCTCGGCAGGGTGACGGATGCTTCCTGATGGTCTGCCATGGCGACTCTGTCCCTTTCCCGCCCGGGGCCGCTGCCCCGGATCCACTGCGCGTCAGAGTCCCACCGATGGCGCCGCGCCGTACGGGGTTCCACCGGGCCGGGGCCCATCTGTCGCCCGAAGCGGTGAACCGTACGACGCGTGAACGCCTCCGGCCCGGCCCTCAGCGGGCGGGCGCGGTCCGCAGGACCGTCTCCACCGCGCGGTCGACCTGCGCGTCCGTCAGGTCGGCGCGTGCCGTGAGGCGCAGGCGCGAGACGCCGTCGGGGACGGACGGGGGCCGGAAGCAGCCGACCGCCAGCCCCTGTTCCCGGCAGTCCGCCGCCCAGCGCAGCGCCGCCTCCGGCGAGGGGGCGCGGACCGAGACCACGGCCGCGTCGGGCCGGGCCGCCGTCAGACCGGCCGCGGTCAGCCGCTCGTACAGGCCGGTGGCGACGGTGCGGACCCGTCCGGCGAGTCCCGGTTCGGCCTCGATCAGGCGCAGGCTCGCGAGGGCGCCGCCGACGGCGGCCGGGGCGAGGCCGGTGTCGAAGATGAAGGTGCGGGCGGCGTTCACCAGGTGCTCGATCACCCGGGCCGGGCCGAGGACCGCGCCGCCCTGGCTGCCCAGGGACTTGGACAGGGTCAGGGTGGCGACCACGTCCGCGTCGCCCGCGAGCCCGGCGCCGTGCGCCGCGCCCCGGCCGCCGTCGCCGAGGACGCCGAAGCCGTGGGCGTCGTCCACGACGAGCCCGGCGCCGTGCGCGCGGCAGGCGGCGGCGAGCTCCGCGAGCGGGGCCCGGTCGCCGTCGACGGAGAAGACGGAGTCGCTGACGACGAGGGCCCGGCGCCCGGGATGCGCCTCCAGGGTCTTCCGTACGGCCTCGGGGTCGGCGTGCGGGACGACTGCGGTCTCGGCGCGCGCCAGGCGGCAGCCGTCCACCAGGGAGGCGTGGTTGGCCGCGTCCGAGACGATCAGGGAGTCCCGGCCGCCGAGCGCCGTGAGCACGGCGAGGTTGGCGGTGTAGCCGGAGGAGAAGACGAGGGCCGCCTCGAAGCCGCAGAAGGCGGCGAGTTCGCGCTCCAGGTCGGTGTGGAGCAGGGTGGTGCCGGTGACGAGCCGGGAGCCGGTGGAGCCGGCGCCCCAGCGCCGGGCCGCCCCGGCCGCCGCTCCGGTGACCTCGGGCCTGCGGGTGAGGCCCAGGTAGTCGTTGCCCGCCAGGTCGAGGAGGTCCGACTCGGCCGCCCGGGGCCGCAGCGTGCGGACGAGACCGGCGTCGGCCCGGCGGCGCGCCTCGGCGTCGGTCCAGTCGAAGGCGGTGCGGCGCGGACCGGCGGTCCGTGCGTCGTCCGGCGCGGCCCCGGCGGCCCGTGCGTCGTCCGCCCGTGCGTCGTCGGCCTGTGGCATGCGGGATCCTCCGTCGGCGTCCTCGCCGGCGGGTCGGCCGGTCGGCGGCTTTTGTAGGCAGCGCACAGACCCTAGCCGCAGGGGACCGGGATCGTGGTGTGGTCATCCACACACCTCGTTCGGGGCCGTTTGTTCGGATCCTCCTTGGCCCGGGGGCGGGCGGTAGGCCAGGATCAGCGGTTATGGACCTGCTGAACACGCTGGTGGAGAAGGGGCTGCGGCGCGAGCCGCCGACCCGTGAAGAAGCGCTCGCCGTCCTGGCGACCTCCGACGACGAACTGCTCGATGTGGTGGCCGCGGCCGGCAAGGTGCGCCGCCGGTGGTTCGGACGGCGGGTGAAGCTCAACTACCTGGTCAACCTCAAGTCCGGCCTGTGCCCCGAGGACTGCTCGTACTGTTCGCAGCGGCTCGGCTCCAAGGCGGAGATCCTCAAGTACACTTGGCTGAAGCCGGACGAGGCCTCCCGGGCCGCCGCGGCGGGCGTCGCGGGCGGCGCCAAGCGGGTGTGCCTGGTGGCGAGCGGACGCGGTCCGACGGACCGGGACGTCGAGCGGGTCGGCAGGACCATCGAGGCCATCAAGGAGCAGAACGAGGGCGTCGAGGTGTGCGCCTGCCTCGGCCTGCTCTCGGACGGCCAGGCGGAGCGGCTGCGGGAGGCCGGCGCCGACGCGTACAACCACAATCTGAACACGTCCGAGGCGACGTACGGCGGGATCACCAAGACCCACACGTACGCCGACCGGGTGGACACCGTGCGGAAGGCGCACTCCGCGGGCCTGTCGGCCTGTTCGGGCCTGATCGCGGGCATGGGCGAGGCCGACGAGGACCTGGTCGACGTCGTGTACGCGCTGCGGGAGCTGGGCTCGGACTCGGTGCCGGTCAACTTCCTCATCCCGTTCGAGGGCACCCCGCTCGCCAAGGAGTGGAACCTGACCCCGCAGCGCTGCCTGCGGATCCTGGCGATGGTCCGCTTCGTCTGCCCCGACGTCGAGGTGCGGATCGCCGGCGGCCGCGAGGTGCACCTGCGCTCGATGCAGCCGCTCGCGCTGCACATCGCGAACTCGATCTTCCTGGGCGACTACCTGACCAGTGAGGGCCAGGCCGGCCGGGCCGACCTGGACATGATCGCGGACGCGGGCTTCGAGGTGGAGGGCGCGGGCACGCCCACGCTGCCCGCGCACCGCGCGGACGCGCTCGCGGCGGCCGGCGGCGGCTGCGGTTCGGGCGGCGGCGCGGAGGCCGGCGGCGGGTGCGGCTCGCACGCCCCGGCGGAGGGCGGCGCGGCTGAGGGCGGTACGGGCTGCGGCTCGCACTCCGGTGGCGGCTGCGGCCCCTGCGGCGGGCACGTCCCGGACCGGGAGTCCGCCGAGGCTCCGGCCGCCGAGACCGCGCCGGGCGGCGCCCGGACCGATCTGGTGGCGGTGCGCCGCCGGGGAGCCGGGACGGACCTCGCGCCGAATGCGTAACGACGAGCTCCTCGCCCTGGACCGGGCGCACGTCTGGCACCCGTACGGCCCCATGCCGGGCCGTACGGAGCCGCTGGTCGTCGCGTCCGCGTCCGGGGTGCGCCTCCGGCTCGCCGAACCCGCCGAGGGCCGGGCCGAGTTGATCGACGGCATGTCCTCGTGGTGGTCGGCGGTCCACGGCTACAACCACCCCGTCCTCAACGAGGCGGCGCGCGGTCAGCTCGACCGGATGAGCCACGTCATGTTCGGCGGGCTCACCCACGAGCCGGCCGTCCGCCTCGCGAGCCGGCTCGTGGAGATCACCCCCGAACCGTTGCGGCACGTCTTCCTCAGCGACTCGGGCTCGGTCTCCGTCGAGGTGGCGGTCAAGATGTGCCTGCAGTACTGGCGTTCGCTCGGCCGTCCCGAGAAGCGACGGCTCTTCACCTGGCGCGGCGGCTACCACGGGGACACCTGGCAGCCGATGTCGGTGTGCGACCCCGAGGGCGGGATGCACGAGCTGTGGGCCGGGGTCCTCCAGCCGCAGGTCTTCACGGACGCCCCGCCGGCCGCGTACGAGGAGTCGTACGCCGAGCTGCTGCGGACCGCGATCGGGCGGCACGCGCACGAGCTGGCCGCGGTGGTCGTGGAGCCGGTGGTGCAGGGCGCGGGCGGGATGCGCTTCCACGACCCGGGCTATCTGCGGGTGCTGCGGGAGGCCTGCGACGAGCACGGCGTACTGCTGGTGTTCGACGAGATCGCGACCGGGTTCGGGCGCACGGGCACGCTGTTCGCGGCCGACGCGGCCGGGGTCTCCCCCGACGTGATGTGCGTGGGCAAGGCGCTGACGGGCGGTTACCTGTCGATGGCCGCGACGCTCTGCACGGGCCGGGTGGCCGACGGGATCTCGCGGGGCGAGGTGCCGGTCCTGGCGCACGGGCCGACGTTCATGGGCAACCCGCTGGCCTCGGCGGTGGCCCTGGCCTCGATCGACCTGCTGCTCTCGCAGGACTGGCGGGTCGAGGTCGAGCGGATCGAGGCCGGGCTGCGCGACGGGCTCGCCCCGGCCGCCGCCCTGCCGGGGGTGCGGGACGTGCGGGTGCTCGGCGCGATCGGGGTCGTCCAGCTCGACCACGAGGTCGACATGGCGGCGGCGACGCGCGCGGCGGTCCGGGAGGGCGTGTGGCTGCGCCCGTTCCGGGACCTGATCTACACGATGCCGCCGTACGTGACCGGCGACGAGGACGTGGCCCGGATCTGCGCGGCGGTACGGGCCGCCGCGGCGGCGGGCTGAGAAGAAGGATCGGAGCGGACTGTGGGAATCGTCGTCGTCAGCGGCACCGGGACCGAGATCGGCAAGACGGTCGTGACCGCGGCGGTGGCCGCCGTGGCGACCTCCGCCGGGCGTTCGGTCGCCGTGCTCAAGCCCGCCCAGACGGGCGTCGGGCCGGACGAGCGGGGTGACGCGGACGAGGTCGTACGGCTCTCGGGCGCCGTCGCCTCGGCCGAACTGGGCCGCTTCCCGGAGCCGCTGGCCCCCGGTACGGCCGCCCGGCGGGCCGGGCTCGCGCCGGTCGGGCCCCGGGAGGTCGCCGAGGCCGCCCGGAAGCTGGCCGCCGGGCACGACCTGGTCCTCGTGGAGGGGGCGGGCGGACTGCTCGTCCGCTTCGACGAAGAGGGCGGCACGCTGGCGGACGCGGCGGCACTGCTCGGCGCGCCGGTCCTGGTGGTGGCCCCGGCCGGGCTCGGGACGCTCAACTCGGCGACGCTGACGGGCGAGGCGCTGCGGGCGCGCGGCATCGAGCAGCTGGGCGTGGTGGTCGGCAGCTGGCCGGCCGCGCCGGACCTGGCGGCCCGCTGCAACCTGGCCGACCTGCCGGAGGCGGCGGGCGCGCCGCTGCTCGGAGCCGTACCGGAGGGCTCGGGCGCCCTGCCCCCGGCGGCCTTCCGCGCGGCGGCGGAAAGCTGGCTGGCCCCGGCCCTGGGCGGCACGTGGGACGCGGACGCGTTCACGAAGACGCACGCGGAGCCGTACGGGCGCTGACCGCCCACCGGTTGCGCCCTCGGTGCCGGATTCCCCGTACGCCCCGGGGTCCGGGTCCCGCGCGCCCGGGACGTCACGGGCCGGACGCGCTCCTGCCGTACGGGCCGGGCGCGGGGATCCGTGCGGTCGGGGGGCGGCCCGTCGGGCCGCTTCGGGTGGGGCGGCTCCGTAGGCTGGAGGTACGCGCGCCTGTGCAAGGAGCCTCCGATGACGTCTTCGCGGCCGGCGCCCGGGAGTCCGCCCCGGGTGCGCCACCCCCTCTTCGCCCGCTTCTACGCCCGGTTCAGCGTCTCCGCCGAGACGCGGGGCGGGATCGGGCCGCTCCGGGCCGAGCTGCTCGCCGGTCTCACCGGCCGGGTCGTCGAGGTCGGGGCCGGGAACGGGCTGAACTTCGCGCACTACCCGGTGGGCGTCACGGAGGTCGTGGCCGTCGAGCCGGAGGACCGGCTGCGGAGGCTGGCCGAGCGGGCCGCGCGGCGGGCGGCCGTTCCGGTGACCGTGGTGCCGGGGACGGCCGAGGCGCTGCCCGCGCGGGACGGCGCCTTCGACGCGGCGGTGGTCTCCCTGGTCCTGTGCACGGTGCGGGACGTGCCGGCGGCCCTCGTGGAGCTGCGCCGGGTCCTGCGTCCCGGCGGCGAGCTGCGCTTCTTCGAGCACGGGGCGGCGGACACGCCGGGGCTCGCGCGGGTGCAGCGGGGCCTCGACCGCACGGTGTGGCCGCTGCTCTTCGGCGGCTGCCACACCTCCCGCACCCCGTTGGCGGAGATCGAGGAGGCCGGGTTCGTCCTCGGCCCGTACCGCTCCTTCGACGTCCCGGAGGGCGGGCCGCGGCTGCCGTCCTCCCCCTGCGTCCTGGGCACGGCGAGGCGGTGAGGCGCCGCCGTCCCGCTCCCCGGAACCCCCTGGCACGGCCGGAGGCCCCCGTGATGGGATCCGGCCATGATCGAGCTGCAGATACGTACCGCCACTGTCGACGAGGCCGGGGCAGTCCTGGCCTTCTGGCGGGAGTCCGCCGAGGGGACGTCCGTCTCGGACGACGTGCCGGGGGTCACCCGGCTCGTCGAGCGGGACCCTGAGGCCCTGCTCCTCGCGGTGGCCGACGGACGGATCGTGGGGTCCGTGATCGCCGGCTGGGACGGCTGGCGCGCCTCCCTCTACCGGCTCGCCGTCCTTCCCTCGTACCGGCGCAGGGGGATCTCCACCGCGCTCCTGCGGGCGGCCGAGGAGCGGTTCGCCGCGCTCGGCGGGCGGCGCGCGGACGCCATGGTCCTGGAGGCGAACGGAACGGGGCGGATGCTCTGGGCCGCCGCCGGGTACCAGCGCGAGGACCACTGGCGCCGCTGGGTGAAGCCACTGGCGTAACGAAGAGCACGGGGGGTGAACGGCACATCACTTTGCCTGTCCTTTACCATGGTTTCCCATCCCCACGACCGAAAGGTGTGAGCGTCCGCCCATGGGCGAGCCTCCCAGTAGCACTGGTTCCGAAAGACCCGAAGGACCCGGAAGTTCCGGCTCCGGCCGCCGACGCCGAGCGGTCCTCCTCCCGTCGCGTGATCATGGGACGGAGGTGAACCGATGACCGAAGTGCTTCTGCTCCTTCTCGCGCTCCTGCTCTCCCTCGCGTGCGGCGCCTTCGTCGCGGCCGAGTTCTCGCTGACCACGGTCGAGCGCGGCGAACTCGAAGCCGCCGTGAAGCGCGGCGAGCGCGGCGCGGCGGGCGCGCTCAAGGCCGTGAGGTCGCTGACGTTCCAGCTCTCCGGCGCCCAGCTCGGCATCACCGTCACCAACCTGGTGGTCGGCATGCTGGCCGAGCCCTCGGTCGCCGCGCTGATCAAGGGCCCGGTCGAGGCCCTCGGCCTCTCCCCGTCGGTGGCCTCCTCGGTGGCCCTGGTCCTGGGCACCGCCCTGTCGACCGTGGTCCTGATGGTGGTCGGCGAGCTGGTCCCCAAGAACTGGGCCATCTCCTCGCCGCTCGCCGTGGCGAAGGTGGTGGCCACCCCGCAGCGCGTGTTCACGGCCGCCTTCAAGCCGCTGATCAGCCATCTCAACAACACCGCGAACCGGATCCTGCGCCGGCTCGGCATGGAGCCGACCGAGGAGCTGGCCTCCGCGCGCTCCCCGCAGGAGCTGGTGGCGCTCGCCCGGCACTCCGCGAAGGAGGGGGCCCTGGAGGCGGACACGGCCGAGCTGTTCGTCCGCACCCTCAACCTGGCGGAGCTGACCGCCGAGAACGTGATGACGCCCCGCGTGCAGGTCACCGCCCTGGAGGTGCAGGCCACCGCCGAGGACGTGGCGAACGCGACCCGTGCGACCGGCCTGTCCCGCTTCCCCGTCTACCGGAACAGCCTGGACGCGGTCGTCGGCATCGCCCACATCAAGGACGTCCTCGTCATACCGGCCGCCGAGCGGCCCCGCCGCCCGATCGGGGAGATGCTGCGCGAGCCGCTGCTCGTCCCCGAGACGCTGACCGTGGACAGGCTGCTCGACCGGCTGTCCGGGAAGCAGACGATGGCGGTCGTCATCGACGAGTACGGCGGTACCGCCGGGGTCGTCACCCTGGAGGACATCGTCGAGGAGGTCGTCGGCGAGGTGCGCGACGAGCACGACCCGCACGAGACGCCGGACCTGGCACGGGCCGGCGAGGACGCGGAGGGGCGGGCGCTGTGGTCCGCCGACGGCGCGGTCCGCACCGACCAGCTCGGCACGATCGGCCTGCGGGTGCCGGACGGCCCGTACGAGACGCTCGCGGGCGTCGTCGCCCACGAGCTGGGCCGCATCCCGGCCGTCGGCGACGGCGTGGAGCTCGCCGGCTGGCGGCTCGACGTCGTGGACGCCTCCGGCCGGCGCGCGGCCCGCGTGCTGCTGCACGCGCCCGCGCACGACACCGAGACCGGTGACGAGACCGGGGAGGCCGGCCGATGATCGTGATCCAGTTGCTGATCGGCCTGCTCACCCTGGTCGTCAACGCCTTCTTCGTCGGCGCCGAGTTCGCCCTGATCTCGGTCCGCCGCAGCCAGATCGAGCCGCTGGCCGAGGCCGGGGACAAGCGGGCGCGCAGTGTCGTCTGGGGGCTGGAGCACGTCTCGGCGATGCTCGCGGCGGCCCAGCTCGGCATCACGCTCTGCACCCTGGTCCTCGGCATCGTCGCCGAGCCCGCCATCGCGCACCTGCTCGAACCGGTCTTCGACGCGGTCGGCGTCCCGCACGGCCTGGTGCACCCGATCTCGTTCGTGATCGCCCTGTCGCTCGCGACGTACCTGCACATGCTGCTCGGCGAGATGGTGCCGAAGAACATCGCGCTCGCCGAGCCGACGCGCTCGGCGCTGCTGCTCGGGCCGCCCCTGGTGGCGCTCGCGCGGACGCTGCGGCCGGTGATCTTCGCGATCAACGCCTTCGCGAACACCCTGCTCAAGCTGTTGCGGGTGGAGGTCAAGGACGAGGTCTCCGCGACCTTCTCGGACGACGAGCTGGCCCGCATGGTCACCGACGCCGGTGACGCCGGACTCCTGGACGACCGGGCCGCCGAGCGGCTGCACGACGCCCTGGAGCTGGGCCGCCGTCCCGTGCGGGACGTGGTGATGGTGGCGGACAAGGTGGTGTCCACCCCGGTCGGCACCACGCCCGAGGAGCTGGAGGCGCTGTCGGCGCGGACCGGGTTCTCCCGCTTCCCCGTGGTCGACGCGGAGCGCCGCATCGTGGGCTATCTGCACGTCAAGGACGCCCTGGACATCGTCCCGCGCGACCTGCCGTTCCCGGTGTCGTCGCTGCGGCCGATCGCCCGGGTGCGGGCGGAGACGCCGCTGGACGACGTCCTGACCGCGATGCGCCGCAGCCGGACGCACCTGGCGGCGGTGCTGGACGAGGACGACCGGCAGGCCGGGCTCGTGGCGATGGAGGACGTGCTGCGCGAGCTGGTGGGGCGCCCCGCGGCGTCGTAACCGGTCCGCGTGAACCGAAGGGCCCCGGGATCCGTCCCGGGGCCCTTCGGGCTTCGTCGCCCGTTCTTCGCTTCTTCGCTCAGAGCGCGGTGGCGGCCAGCCAGTCGTCCAGGAGGCTCCGGTCGCCGGTGTGCGTGAAGCACGGGTCGTCGGCGCCGTACCGGCGGTGCAGCAGGAGCAGCAGTTCCCCGGCGTCCGCCTCGACGACGGCGGTCGGCTCGGCGCCGGTGTCGCGGGTCCAGGTGAAGCCGCCCCCGCCGAGGACGAGGGTCCGGACGGCGCCGGTGTCGCGGGCGACGAGGCGCAGGACCGTTCCGTCCCGGCCGAGCCGGGAGACCGGTTCCGCGATCCGGGCGATGTACGGGGCGTCGGTCAGGAAGTGGTCGACGGCGGCCGTGGCCGTGGCCGGGTCGAGGGGGCCGGTCTTCCCGTCGACGGCGAGTTCGGCGTCGGCGAGGTGGACGAGGGTCTCGAAGAGCACGTGGCGGGGGTAGTGGCGGACGTGCGGGTCGGCGCCCGGGGACCAGACGGGGGCGTCCGGGTCGGCGCCGCGGGCGGTGGCGGCGAACCGCTCGGCACCGGCGACGAGCCAGTCGGCGTACGCGGCGGGGCCGGCCGGCGGGTCGAGGGGGACGTCCTCCGCGAGGACGCGGGTGGCGGCACGGGTCCGTACGAGGTGCTCGGCCCAGCGGTGGACCGTGCCGACGTGCCGGGCGAGGTCCGCGAGGGTCCAGTCGGGGCAGCCGGGGACGGGGGTGGCGGGGTCGGCGTCGCGGACGACGGCGGCGAGGCGCCGGGTGTGGTCCAGGACGGCGTCGCAGGCGGCGGCGTGGGGGTCCTCGGTGAGCCCGAAGCCCTCGGTGAGTCCGAAGGTGAGTCCGAATCCCTCGGAGACCCTGAGCAGCTCGTCGCGCCGGGGGCCCTCGGGTTCGCGCAGGGCGGCCGCGCGGAACAGCCCGTCGAGGGTCCGCCGGTCGTCCTCGGTGAGGCCGGCGAGGGTGTGGCCGGTGGTCTCCAGCCACTTCACCGCCGTGTCGGGGTCGAGGACGTCCTCGTCGGAGGTCTCGACCGCCGTCACCAGTCCGGCCAGTGCCTCGGCCAGAGCGCTCAGGAGCGCTTCGCTCATCGGATTTCCCCTCCCGGGTTCTCCACGGCACGCCTCGCATACCGCGCGGTATGATCGCTCCGCCATGGAGATCAATGCCACGTACAACAGTTTCGTCGCCCTCGGCGACAGCTTCACCGAGGGTATGTCGGACCTGAGGCCCGACGGCTCCTACGGCGGCTGGGCCGACGCCCTCGCGGGCCGCCTCGCCGCCCGCTCCCCCGGCTTCCGCTACGCGAACCTCGCCGTGCGCGGGAAGCTCATCGGACAGATCGTCGAGGAGCAAGTCGGCCCGGCCGCAACGATGGAGGCCGATGTGGTCACCCTCGTCGGCGGCCTCAACGACACCCTCCGCCCCAAGGTCGACATGGTCCGGGTGAGGGACCTCCTCACCGAGGCAGTGGAACGCCTCACACCCGCCTGCGGGCAGCTGGTCCTGATGCGCAGCCCCGGCCGGAACGGACCCGTCATGGAGCGCTTCCGGCCCCGGATGGAGGAGCTCTTCGCCCACATCGACGCGCTCGCCGCCCGGCACGGCGCCCTGGTCGTCGACCTGTACGGGGCGCCGTCGCTCGGCGACCCCCGCCTCTGGGACGTGGACCGGCTCCACCTGACGGCCGAGGGGCACCGGCGGGTCGCCGAGGCCGTGTGGCAGGCCCTCGGCCTGGAGCCCGAGGAGGACTGGCGCACCCCGATGGCGCCGACCGCGCGCCCCCGCTGGGCGAGCCGGCGGCTCGCGGACGCCCGCTTCGCCAGGGAGCACCTGGGCCCCTGGATCGGGCGGCGCCTGACCGGCCGCTCCTCCGGCGACGGCCGCGCGCCCAAGCGCCCGGAGCTGCTTCCGTACGCGCCCTCGGTGAGCGTCCGGTCCGAGCGCCCGTGACCCGCGTCTCGTAGCAAACTCCACATCGGACGGCGGCGCCGACCTGCAGAAACCGCCAGGTAAACTCTGCCCACGTGACTGCTGTGACTGCGAAGCCCCGCATCCCCAACGTTCTGGCCGGCCGCTACGCCTCCGCGGAGCTCGCCGTCCTCTGGTCCCCCGAGCAGAAGGTGAAGCTGGAGCGCCGACTGTGGCTCGCCGTGCTGCGTGCGCAGAAGGACCTCGGGATCGAGGTTCCGGAGGAGGCGCTCGCCGACTACGAGCGCGTCCTCGACCGGGTCGACCTCGGCTCCATCGCCGAGCGCGAGAAGGTCACCCGGCACGACGTGAAGGCCCGCATCGAGGAGTTCAACGCCCTCGCCGGCCACGAGCACGTCCACAAGGGCATGACCTCGCGCGACCTCACCGAGAACGTCGAGCAGCTCCAGATCCGCCTCTCCCTGGAGCTGATGCGGGACCGCACGGTCGCCGTCCTCGCCCGGCTGGGCAGGCTCTCCGCCGAGTACGCCGAGCTGGTCGTGGCCGGCCGCTCGCACAACGTCGCCGCGCAGGCGACCACCCTCGGCAAGCGGTTCGCGACGGCGACGGACGAGCTGCTCGTGGCGTACGCGCGCCTGGAGGAGCTGCTCGGCCGCTACCCGCTGCGCGGCATCAAGGGCCCGGTCGGCACCGCGCAGGACATGCTGGACCTGCTCGGCGGCGACGCCGGCAAGCTGGCCGAGCTCGAGCAGCGGATCGCCGGCCACCTCGGCTTCGCGCACGCCTTCACCTCGGTCGGCCAGGTCTACCCTCGCTCGCTCGACTACGACGTGGTCACCACCCTCGTCCAGCTGGCCGCCGCGCCGTCCTCGACCGCCAAGACGATCCGTCTGATGGCCGGCCACGAGCTGGTCACCGAGGGCTTCAAGCCCGGCCAGGTCGGCTCCTCGGCGATGCCGCACAAGATGAACACCCGCTCCTGCGAGCGCGTCAACGGCCTCATGGTCATCCTGCGCGGCTACGCCTCGATGACCGGCGAGCTGGCCGGCGACCAGTGGAACGAGGGCGACGTGTCCTGCTCCGTGGTCCGCCGCGTCGCGCTGCCGGACGCCTTCTTCGCCCTGGACGGCCTCCTGGAGACCTTCCTCACCGTGCTCGACGAGTTCGGCGCCTTCCCGGCCGTCGTCGCCCGCGAACTCGACCGCTACCTGCCCTTCCTGGCGACCACCAAGGTCCTCATGGGCGCGGTGCGCGCCGGGGTCGGCCGCGAGGTCGCCCACGAGGCCATCAAGGAGAACGCCGTGGCCTCCGCCCTCGCCATGCGCGAGCAGGGCGCCGAGCGCAACGAGCTCCTCGACAAGCTGGCCGCCGACGAGCGCATCCCGCTGGACCGGGCGCAGCTCGACGAACTGATGGCGGACAAGCTGTCCTTCACGGGTGCCGCCGCCGACCAGGTCGCCGCCGTGGTCGCGCGCGTCGACGAGATCCTGAAGCAGCACCCGGAGGCCGCCGGCTACACCCCCGGGGCGATCCTCTGACCCCCTCCCCCCGGTACACCCGGCAGGAGCTGGAGGCCGCTCGCGACCGCGTCGTTCCGGACGTGGTCGCGAGCGGCCTCTCGGTGCTCTTCTGCGGGATCAACCCGGGTCTGATGACGGCGGCGTCCGGCCACCACTTCGCCCGGCCCGGCAACCGGTTCTGGCCGGTGCTGCACCTGTCGGGGTTCACCCCGAGGCAGCTCCGGCCGGAGGAGCAGGAGGAGCTCCTGACGTACGGACTCGGGATCACCAACGTGGTGGCGCGGCCGTCCGCGCGGGCCGACGAGCTGACCCGCGAGGAGTACCTGGAGGGCGGACGGCTGCTCTCCGGGCGGGTGGAGCGCCTCGCGCCGCGCTGGCTCGCGATCGCCGGCGTCACGGCGTACCGCGCGGCCTTCGACGAGCCGAAGGCCGTGATCGGTCCGCAGGAGCGGACGATCGGCGCCACCCGGATCTGGGCCCTGCCCAGCCCGAGCGGCCTCAACGCCCACTGGTCGACGGCGGCGATGGCCGAGGAGTTCGCGCGGCTCCGCGAGGCGGCGGGGCTCCCGGAGGCGGGGGCGTAGGGCCCGCTCGGCGGGGGCCGTTCCGCTTCCCCGCCCCTCCTCGCGGCGCGGGGCGCCGTCCGCCCCGGGAGCGCCCGTCCGTCGCCGGTCGCGCCGGCCGGAGGCACGGAGCGCCGTCGGGGCCCCGGGGGCGGGTCGTCACCCAAGCGTGACAGGGGCGGCACTCGCCGCATCGGGGCCCATTGAGTACCATCCGGCTGAATGGCCACGAGCTGGGAGGACACACGGTGGGGCGGCTGACCGGCGGGGATCCGTCTCTGCTGCGGCGGATCAACTCCGCGGTGGTACTCCATGCGCTGCGGGGCGCCGACGCGCCCACGCTCACCGATCTGACCCGGATCACGGGTCTGTCGCGGCCCACGGTCGAAGGCGTCGTCGAAGGCCTCATGGAGGGCGGGCTCGTCGTCGAGTCGGCGCCCGAGGAGGGCGAGGCCCGGCGGCAGGGGCGTCCGGCGCGGAGGTTCCGCTTCCGTGCGGAGGCCGGTCATCTGCTCGGCATCGAGATCGGCCCGCACCGGGTGGCCGCCCTGCTCTCCGGCCTGGACGGACGGATCATCGGCGCGGGGTCCCGCGAGGTGTCGGAGACGGCGCCCGAGGACGAGCGGCTCGACCGGGTGCGCACGGTCGTCGCGGACGTGCTGCGCAGGGCCGGGGTCGCCCGGTCCAACCTGCGGGCCGTGGGCGTGGGCACGCCAGGCATCGTGGAGGCCGACGGGACCGTGCGGCTCGGGACGGCGCTGCCCGGCTGGACGGGTCTCGCGCTCGGCGAGCGGCTGCGCCGCTCCTTCCGCTGCCCGGTGATCGTGGAGAACGACGCCAACGCGGCGGCCGTCGCCGAGCACTGGAAGGGCGCCGCGACCGACTCCGACGACATCGTGTTCGTCCTGGCCGGGCTGAGCCCGGGGGCCGGTTCGCTGATCGGTGGCCGGCTGCACCGCGGTTTCGGCGGGGCGGCCGGGGAGATCGGCGCCCTGCACCTGCTCGGCCAGGGCGTCACCCCCGAGCACCTGCTCTCGACGACGGACGAGCCGCTGCACCCGCTGGACGAGCAGGCGGTCGCGGAGGTCTTCGCGCTGGCCAGGAAGGGCGACGCGCGGGCGGAGGCGGCGGTGGAGCGGTTCATCCAGCGGCTCGTGCACGACGTGGCGGCCCTCGTCCTGGCCATCGACCCGGAACTGGTCGTGGTGGGCGGCTGGGCGGCCGGTCTCGACGGGGTGCTCCAGCCGCTCCGCGAGGAGCTGGCCCGCTTCTGCCTGCGTCCGCCCCGGGTGGTGCTGTCCCTGCTGGGCGAGGCGGCGGTGGGCACGGGGGCGCTGCGGCTCGCCCTCGACCACGTCGAGGAGCAGTTGTTCGCGGTCGACGGAACGGTGACGGCCCGCCGCTGAACCGCCGGAGGGGCGGTCCGGGGACGGGCCGGTGCCGGTCGAGGAGCGTGCGCTACGAGGCCATGACCAGGTCGACCGAGTCGCCGAAGGTGAGGCGGCAGGTGTCGGCGCGGTAGGTGGCGACGGAGACGGCGGCGGTGCGGCCCCCGGAGAGGTAGCGGGTCGTCACGACGAGGACGGGCGCGCCCGGCAGCCGGTCGAGCTCCTTGGCGTCGTCGGCGCGGGCGGAGCCGAGCTCGACGGAGCGGTCCTGGCCGTCCAGGGCGAGGTGCTGGAGCTCGCGGAGCACGACGCGGGCACGGGCGGGGCCCGCGGGGACGTCGATGCCGCTGAGGTCGGGGACGGAGTCGGCCGGTACGTAGAGCAGCTCGGCGGCGACCGGCTGGCCCTGGCTGACCCGGAGGCGGCGGACGACGTGCACCCGGTCCTCGGCGCCGGTCTCCAGGACGCGCGCGACGGCGGCCGGGGGGACGTCGGAGGCGGAGTCCAGGGACTGCCAGGCCTCGTCGCCGACGCCCGGCCAGGCGTGCTGGGTGGTGGAGACGTCCACGCCGACGCGCGGCGGGGCGACCGTGGTGCCGACGCCGCGGCGGCGCTGGAGGCGTCCTTCCAGCTCCAGCTGCTCCAGGGCCTGCCGGAGCGTGGCCCGGGCGACGCCGAAGCGCGCGGCGAGCTCGCGCTCGTTGGGGAGGACCTCCCCGACGGCGAAGTCCGAGTCGAGCGCTTCGCCGATCACTGTCTTGAGATGCTGGTACTTCGGTTCCGGTACCGATGCCAGCTGCGTGGTCCCCACCCTGATCCTCCGCAATTCGCCGTGTCCCGCGGCGTTTTTCCGCGCCCTTGTTTATTAAAGGTTCCTGCACTAACTCTGCGACCATAAGGCGAGCCACCCCCTTGGTCAAGACCAATCCTCCGTCGAAAACCCCGGAATGTGGCCCTCTGACCTAGATCGTTCACAGGACGTTCGCACCCCTGTGAGGCTCCGGTAGCGGAAAACCCCCGCTCCGGGGCGGTGGAGGCGGGGGTTCGTGCGGCGCCGGCGACATCGGGCGGCCGCGGGGTCCGCTCCCCCGGGGGAGAACACCGCGTTATGGCCAAGTGCTATTACCCCGTGCGCCCTCCTCTTCGGAATCATGGGTCATGTCCATGTCGAACCACCGCCCCGCCGGCGGTGCTCCGGCATGCGCGCGGCCTCCTCCGGGCCGCCCGCCCCCCACACGCGCGCCCCGGGCGCGCCCACCGAAACGAGGAACCTTGCGCATCTCACGGCTCGTGCCCGCCCTCGCGGCCGCGGCGGTCTCCGTCCTCGCCCTCCTCTCCCCCGCCGCCTCCGCGGCGCCGGCGCCGGCGTCCCCGGCCGTCCAGGCCGTGCAGCCGATCATCGGCGGCGGCTACGCCTCCAACGCCCCGTGGGCGGCCCGGCTGCTCTCGAACGGCCGGGAGACCTGTTCGGCCACGATCATCGCCCCGACCTGGATCCTCACCGCCAAGCACTGCGTCAGCGGCGGCGGCCTGTCGTTCCGCATCGGCAGCCTCGACCAGTACAGCGGCGGCACCGTGGCCAACGGCGTCCAGACGTACACGCACAGCTCGGACCTGGCCCTGGTCCGCCTCGACCGCTCCGTGTCGGCGACCTACGCGACGCTCGGCCAGCCGGGCACCGTGCGCGTCGGCCAGAACGTCCAGGTGTACGGCTGGGGCGCCACCTCCCAGTGCGGCTCGGAGGCCACCTGCCAGTCCCGCTACCTGAAGGTCGCCAACGTCACCGTCACCGGCGGCTGCACCGACGCCTACGGCGGCTCCGCGATCTGCGCCCGCCGGGGCGACGGCATCACCGCCGGCGGCGACTCCGGCGGCCCGATGATGGCCGCCGGGGTCCAGGTGGGCGTCGCCTCCACCAGCGACCGCCAGACCACCACGGCGTACACCAACGTGACGGCGTACCGCTCCTGGATCAAGTCGATCGCGGGCGTGTGACGCGCTCCCCCTGCCGAGGGGCCTCCTGCCGCGGTGCGGCGGGAGGCCCTTCGCCGCTCTCGTGCTGACGGGGCGTCACATACCCTTCAAACCGTGGAACTTGTCGGGGTTCCGGATGATGTGGAGGGTCTGGACGTGCCCGTCCCTGACCTCGATCTGGATCACCGTGTCGACGTGCCCGTCGGCGAACGAGACCAGGGCCGGAGCGCCGTTGACCTCGACGAGGCGGTGCTCGTACAGGAAGTCCGCCTCCCGGGCCACGGCGTTGAGGAAGCGGCCGACCTTGGCCGCGGTCTCAATGACCCGCAGCGGCGCCTTGGACTTGCCGCCGCTGTCGCCGACGAGGCGCACGTCCGGGGCGAGCAGGGCGAGGAGTTCGCCGAGGTCGCCGCCGGCGGCCGCCGCGAGGAAGCGTTCGGTGAGGTCGCGGCGCTCGGCCGGGTCGACGTCGTAGCGCGGCCTGCCCTCGTCGACGTGGCGCCGGGCGCGTCCGGCGAGCTGGCGCACGGCCGCCTCGGAGCGGTCCAGGGCGGTGGCGATCTCCCCGTACGGGAAGCCGAAGGCCTCGCGCAGGACGAAGACGGCCCGCTCCAGGGGCGAGAGGGATTCGAGGACGACGAGGACGGCGAGCGAGACGGAGTCGGCGAGCAGGGCGCGCTCGGCGGTGTCGGGGGCGGCCGGGCCGAAGTCGGTGACGACGGGCTCGGGCAGCCAGGGGCCGACGTAGGTCTCGCGGCGCGTGTGGGCGAGCCGGAGCCGGTCGATGGCGAGGCGGGTGGTGATCCGCACGAGGAAGGCGCGCGGTTCGCGGACGGCGGTCCGGTCCTCGGCGGTCCAGCGCAGCCAGGCCTCCTGGACGACGTCCTCGGCGTCGGCGGCGCGTCCGAGCATCCGGTAGGCGACGCCGAGGAGCATCGGGCGGTGCCGCTCGAAGAGTTCGGTCGGGGTGTCGGCCGGGACGCCGCCGGGGGCACGGTCGGCGGTACCGGTCGGAGTGTCGGTGGGGATGTCGGTGGGCACCCGTCCATCCCAGCCCACCTCCCGCGGCCTGTCCAGTTCGGGGCGGGCTCTTGAACTCCCGGCTACCGACCGGTAATTCTTACTGACGGGACGTCCGAGAAGCGCCTCGACAGGGAGTCCGCATGCCCGCACGGAGCACGTTCACGATCGAGACCCCCACGGGTCCCCGCACGACGTCCCTGACGTACGAGAGGAGGGGCTCGGGCGAGCCGCTGCTGCTCCTCCACGGCATCGGGCACCACTGGCAGGCCTGGGAGCCCGTCCTCGACGTGCTGGCCGCCGAGCGGGAAGTGATCGCCGTCGACCTGCCCGGCTTCGGCGCCTCCGACGGACTGCCGGAGGGCGCTCCGTACGGCCTGTCCGGCGTCGTCCCCGTCCTCGGCGCCTTCTGCGGGGCCCTCGGCGTCGAGCGTCCGCACGTGGCGGGGAACTCGCTCGGCGGGCTGCTCGCGCTGGAGCTCGGCCGGGAGGGGCTGGTGCGTTCGGTCACCGCCCTCTCCCCCGCCGGCTTCTGGACGGAGGCCGAGCGGCGGTACGCCTTCGGGACGCTGCGGGCCATGCGCGGCGCGGCCCTGTCGCTGCCCGTGCCGGTGATCGAGCGGCTCTCCCGCACGCCCGCCGGGCGCACCGCCCTCACCAGCACCATCTATGCCCGGCCCGCACGGCGCTCACCCGAGGCGGTCGTCGCCGAGACGCTCGCGCTGCGCGGCGCGACCGGCTTCCACCAGACGCTGGCGGCCGGCCGGACCGTGCTCTTCCGCGACGACCTCCCCGGGGTCCCCGTCACCGTCGCCTGGGGCACCCGCGACCGGCTGCTGCTGCGCCGCCAGGGCGTCCGCGCCAAGCGGGCGCTGCCCGGCGCGCGCCTCGTCCGGCTGCCCGGCTGCGGCCACGTGCCCATGAACGACGATCCGGCCCTCGTCGCGCGCGTGATCCTGGACGGCAGCCGCTGAGGCCGTTCGCGTACGGGTGAACAGGCCGGTGCCCAGGGCGGCGCCGGCCCCCACGAGCAGGCTGCCGGCCGCCTGCGGGAGGCCGAAGGCGGCGCCCGCGACCAGGACGGCGCTCAGGGCGGCGGCGACCGGGATCGCCCCGGTGAAGAGGGTGGCCCGCTCCATGCCGATCCGCTGGACGCCCATGTAGAAGAGGACGAAGCCGACGACCGTGGCCAGGGCCGCCTGCCACGCGAGCGCCCCCGCCTCGACGCCCGTCGGCGTCCGTACGAAACCGGTGCCGTCCACGAGCAGGCCGAGGAGCGCCGCCTCGGCCGCGCCGACCCCGCAGACGGCGGCCGTGAGCAGCTTCGGGCCGAGGATCCGCAGCACCGGGACGGCGAGGACCGTGAACCCCACCTCGCCCGCGAGCGCCGCGACCGACCAGCCGATCCCGGCCGCGTCCGTACGCCCCCAGCCCTGCACGGTGAACGCGCCGGCGGCGACGAGCAGCGCCCCGCACAGCACGGCGCGGGCCGGCCTGCGGCCCTCGGCCAGCGGGACGAGGACGGCGACGACGACCGGCGCGCAGCCCACCAGGACGCCCGGGACGGCCGGTTCGGCGGTCCGCTCGGCGGCCAGGACGGCGAGGTTGAAGCCGACCATGCCGACGGCCGCGAGGGCGGCGAGCCGCAGCCAGTGGCGGGCGGTCAGGAGCCGGAGCGGGGCGAGTCCGCCACGGCCGAGGAGCGGGAGCAGGAGCAGACAGGCGGCCCCGTAGCGGAGCGCCTGCCCGCCCGCGTACGGATAGGCGCCGAGCAGGCTGTTCGCGGTGAAGGAGGCGCCGACGAGGGCGTAGGCGAGGGTCACGAGCAGGACCCCGCGCAGGGAGTTCGCGTTCATGGCTCCGACGCTAGGAATCCGCGCGGCCCCGGTGAAGGTCCACTTCCAGGACGCCATCGGGGACCACTTCGGTCTCCTCGTGGCCGACGGAGGAGGCGGTGCCGGCCTTCACGGCGGGGACCTTTCAGGGGGCGGGGTGACAGGCCGGCGCTCTTCGCGGAGTCCGACGGCCGGGTGGAGGCCGTGGCGTGCCGTGCGGCTAGTATATGGACATGATTTCCATTACCAATATGTAGTGGACACCGAGAGAGGCAGGTCACGCCCATGTCCGCCCACTGCCAACTGACCGGCGCCAAGCCGGGATTCGGCAACACGATCTCCCACTCGCACCGGCGCACCTCGCGCCGCTTCGACCCGAACATCCAGCACAAGCGCTACCGGCTGCCCAGCGAGGGGCGCCACGTCCGTCTGACCCTGAGCGCCAGGGCGATCAAGACGGTGGACGCGATCGGCGTCGAGGCGGCCGTGGCCCGGATCCGGGCGCGGGGAGGGAAGGTCTGATGGCGAAGAAGAGCAAGATCGCGCGCAACGAGCACCGCAAGGAGGTCGTCGGGCGGTACGCCGCCCGGCGGGCCGAGCTCAAGGAGATCATTCGCCGCCCGTCCTCGACCCCGGCCGAGCGGGAGGCCGCGCGGGCCGAGCTGCGCCGGCAGCCGCGCGACGCCGGCGCCACCCGCGTGCGCAACCGCGACAGCGTCGACGGACGCCCCCGGGGCTACCTGCGCACGTTCGGGTTGTCCCGCGTACGGACCCGGCAGCAGGCGCACGCCGGCTTCCTGCCCGGGGTGACCAAGTCGTCCTGGTGACCGGGTCCCGCCGACCCCGGAGCGGCACTCCGCCGCCGGGGGTCGGCCGCGCGGCCCGTCGTGTTCGGTCGAACCGGCGGGCCGCGCACGCGGCCGTCGTGCGGGGCGCCGGCGGCCCGGGGGCCCGGGAGGTCAGCGGCCCAGGAGCCCGGGACGTCAGCGGCCCAGGGGATCGCCGTCGGCGCCGTCGTTCCGGCCGAGCAGCACCGCGTGACCGCCGTGGTGCAGCGGCGTGTCCAGCCGTACGCGGGCCGTCTCGTGGCCCGTACGCGCGTCGACGAGGTGCACTTCGCCGTGGCCGCCGCGGGTGACGGCCACCCGGTGGTCGCCCGGCGAGGCGGCCACGGCGCGGCGCTGGACGCCCTCCCACGGGGTGCCGCCGCGTCTCGGCGCGCCGGTCATGGCCGGGAGGGGGACGCGGCGGAGGGTGTCGTCGGAGCCCAGGAGGACCAGCTCGTCGCCGTCCGGGTGGACGCGGGTGAAGGCGGTGTGGTCGCGGGCGAGGGCCAGCCGGAAGACCAGGCCGGGGCCGAGGTCGGTGAGGACCGTACGGCCCGTCTCCAGGTCGTGGCGCCATGCCCGGTTGGTCCAGTCCGGCCATCGCAGCGGGTCCGGGGCGCCGCCGCGCAACGTGCTCCAGAGGGCCCGGCGGCGGGTGTCGAGACGGAGGTACCAGCCCCGGGCCGGTGACTCCCAGGGGATCACCGCCTCGGCCACGAGTCCGCCGCTCTTCCGCCGGGCCGCGTGCACCCCCGCGCCCGTCGCCGCGAACACCCGCCCCGAGGCGGGGTCCTGCGCGTCGCCGTGGCCGTCGTCCGGCAGGGGCAGCACCGCGTGGGGCTGGACCACCGGGCAGCCGGGACGCGCCGCGAGGAGGTCCGCGAACCGGTGGACGGCCAGCGCGCCGGGTTCCCGGTGCCGCAGCACGACGAGCGGATCGCCGTCGCCCAGTACCGTCACGCCCGGTTCGCCGACGCGGGTGCGCACCCGGGCGGCCCCTCCGGTGGCCAGGTCGACGACCGTCAGGAGATCCGACCACGGCTCGGCGCTCCGGCCCAGACCGGTGGTGACGGCCAGTCGGCGCCCGGACGGGTCGCAGGCGAGATGTTCGGCCGGGACCGCGACCGGGACGGCGAGCTCCACGAGTTCGCCGCCGAAGGGATCGAGCACCAGAAGCTCCCCGCGACGGTCGTCGACACAGGCCACGCGCCCCCCGGGCAGGGCCAGGAACCCCGCGTGCTCGGACAGGTGGCGCCCCGTGAGGCGTCCCGTGACCGTGCCGGAGGGCACGTCGAGCACGTACACGGCTCCGTCCACGTGGTCGGAGACGAGGAGCACGGAAGCGGGCATGGGGACCTCCAACGGCCTGTTTTATGAAAACGATTATCATGTATGTTCGGTGCGTTCCAGATCCCCGAAGAAGGAAAGAGGGCGTCGATGCTGCGCGCACCGTCGAGATTCGTCCGCACCTGGCTCACCGCGGCGGTGGTGGGCTCCGTCCTGGCCGGCTGTGGATCGCCGTCCGGCGGGACGGCGGACGGGAAGGCCGGACCCGGCGCGAGGGCCGCGGTCGCCGTCACCGTCGAACCCATCGGGGCGGCGACCGAGTTGACCGACGTGAACGGTTTCAGGATCGCCCTGGAGAAGAAGCCGGAGCGGATCGTCTGCCTGTTCGCGCTCTGCGACGACATCCTGACCGAGCTCGGCATCGTCCCGACGGCCACCAACAGCTCCCTGCTCGCCCACCCCGGCTTCCTCGGGGAGAAGAGGGCCAAGGAGGTCCCCGTCGTCCCGGGCGGGTTCATCGCGCCGGAGGTGGAGGCGGTTCTCTCCCACAAGCCGGACCTGGTGATCGGCCTGGGGGACACCCACGGCAAGCTCGCCCCCGCCCTGAAGGGCGCCACCACGTTCTGGCCCATGCAGCCCGAGACGTGGGAGGACAGCGTCGGCTACCTGCGCGACACCGCGGCCCTCACCGGCCGCACCGACCGGGGGGAGAAGGCCGAGAAGACCTTCCGGACCAAGCTCGCCGCGGCCGAGAAGACGCCCAGCGACAAGACCGCCCTCATCGTCTACGGCAACGACGAGAACTTCGGCGTCGCGACCCCCGAGGGCGACGTGACCGCCAGCCTGTTCCCCAGGATCGCCCACTACCCGTGGAAGTCCCGCGGCGTGGAGGGGAGTCACAGCCTCGAAGAGATCCTCGCCCAGGACGTCGACGTGCTGTTCGTCGAAACGATGAGCTTCGGCGACGCGGACGGCAGGCTGTCGGAGAAACTGGCGAAGAACCCCCTGTGGAGCAAGATCCCGGCCGTCGAGAGCGGCGACGTCCACGAGGTGGATCCGGAGGCGTGGGCCAAGGGGCGCGGCACGCGTTCGCTGGGCATCGTCCTCGACGAGGCCACGGCCGCGCTGCGGTGAGGACGTCCTTCCCGGCGCCCACCACGGCGGACCGCGCGGCCGGCGGGAAACGGCGCTCCTCGCCGCGCGCCCGGGCGTGGCAGCCGCTCCTGGTGGTCGTACTGCTGACCGCGGCGTCGCTCTGCGCCCTCTGCCTCGGCACCCCCCACGTCCCGCCGCACCGGCTGCCCGGTGCGGTGCTGGACGGGGACGCCTCGCTCGCCGGCGTCGTGGTCACCGAACTCCGCGTCCCGCGACTGGTGCTGGCGCTGATCGCCGGCGCCTGCCTGGGCGCGGCGGGACTCGTGCTCCAGGAGGCTCTCCGCAATCCCCTGGCGGTGCCGGAGATGCTGGGCGTCTCGTCCGGCGCGGCCCTGGGAGTGGCCGCGCCGCTGGTCCTGGCCCTGTCGCTGCCCGCCGCGGTCGAGCCCCTGCTCGCCCTCTGCGGGGCGGCGCTCGGCGGCGGGCTCACCCTGCTCGCCGCGGGTCTCGGGCGCAGTCCGTCCGCGGTACTGCTGACCGGGACCGCGGTCGCGGCGGCCCTGCAGGCCGCGCTGCTCGTCCTGATGGTCATGGCCGACCAGCTCGACCTCCAGCTCGTCTACCGCTATCTGCTGGGGTCCCTCTCCGCGCGGACCTGGGACGACATCGCGGGTCTGTGGCCGTGGCCGGTCGTCACGGTCCCCGCTCTCGTGCTGTGCGCGCCGGTGCTCTCGGTGATGCGGCTGGGCGACGAGGACGCCGAGGCGCTGGGCGTGCGCGCCCGGCGGGCCCGGCCGGCCGCGCTGGCCGTCGCCGTCGTCCTGATCGCGCCCGTCACCGCCGTGTGCGGACCCGTCGCGTGGGTCGGTTTCCTCGCCCCGCACCTGGCCCGGTGGTTCGCCCCCGGCCGGGGCGCGGTGCGCCTGCTGCCCTGGTCCGCCGCGTGGGGCGCCGTCGTCGTGGTGGTCGCCGACGTCCCCGCCCGGCTGGCGCTCGCGCCCGTGGAGACACCGGCCGGCGCCTGGACGGCCCTGCTGGGGGTGCCGGCGGGCGTCGCCCTGATGCGGTCGGGGCGGCGCGGCCGGACGGCCGGACGCGAGGCGGTGGAGACCGACGCCGTACGGGCGCTGCCGCGCGAACGGCGGACCACGGCCGACGGAGCACGTCGCACCGGGGCGGAGGAGCAGGCGCATCGGTACGGGTCCGGGGCCCTCGGTGCCGGCGGCGCCCCGGCCCGGCCCGTCGGGACGGACGGAACGGAGGACACGCGGTGACCCGGCGTTTCACGGCGCTCGCGGCACTGGCCGTCGTGTGCGCGGGCGTGGAGCTGGTGGCCGGGCGCGGCATGTCCCCGGGCGCGGTCTGGGAGGTCCTGGGCGGCGGCGGTGACGCGACGGAACGCCACATCCTCCTCCAACTGCGCTTCCCCCGGACGCTGGTGGCCCTCGGCGCGGGCGCGTGCCTCGCCGTGGCCGGCCTCGTCCTGCAGTCCGCGCTGCGCAACCCCCTCGCCGGGCCCGAGGTGACCGGCGTGACGCCGGGGGCGGTCCTCGGGGCCGTCACCGCGACGGCCCTGGGGCTCGCCGGATCGGAATCACCCCTGGCCGTGGTGCTCGCGGCCTGCGCGGGCGGGTGCGCCGGAGCGCTGCTGCTCTGGCTGCTCGCCGGCCGCGGGGGCGGCGACCCGGCCCGGACCGCCGTGCACGGAGTACTGGTGTCGGCGGTGCTCGGCGGACTCACCGCCATGGTGCTGCTCGTGGAGCCGGGCGAACTCGGCAGCGTCGTGCAGTGGCTGGTGGGCACCACGGAGGGCCGTGTGTGGGAGCACTGGCACCTGCTGTGGCCCTGGGCGCTGGCCTGGGGAACCGCGGCCTGGCTGCTCGCCGGGCCCCTGACCCTGCTGCGCTGTGGTGACGACATCGCCCTGGCCGCCGGTCTCTCCGCCCACCGGGCCCGCACCCTCGCCCTGGTGTGCGCGGTGGCGCTGACGGCGGGCGCGGTGGCCGCCGTCGGGGCGCTGGGCTTCGTGGGGCTGCTCGTCCCGCACCTGGCGGTGGCCGTCTTCGGCGCGGACCTGCGCAGGAGCCTTCCCGGCACAGCCCTGGCCGGCGCGGTCGTGGTGTGCGGGGCGGACGCCGTCGCACAGCTCTCCTCGCGACTGCTGGCCAGGACCCTGGAGGCCGACGGGCTCACGCTGCCGGTCGGAGCGCTCACCGCCTGCCTCGGCGCCGCCCTGCTGCTGGCCGTCGTGCGCCGCGCGCCGGACCGTACGTTCTGAGAGTCGACGGAGGACAGAGCATGACCCTGACCCAGCCCGTGGGAATACACGTCGAGGGGGTCCACTTCGGCTACCCCGCACGACCCGTGCTGCGGGGCGTCGACCTGACCGTACGGCCGGGCGAACTGACCGCCCTCGTCGGGCTCAACGGCTGCGGCAAGTCGACCCTGCTGCGCCTGGTCGCGGGGCTGCTCCGGCCGGACCGGGGGCGCGTGCTGCTCGGCGGGGACGACCTGGCCGGGCTCTCCCGGCGCGCCACGGCGACGAGGGTGGCGCTGCTGCACCAGTCCGCGCCCGCCGTGCCGGGGATGACGGTCCGCCACCTGGTGCGTCAGGGGCGGTACGCGGCCCGGGGCCCGCTGGGCATGCTGCGGGAGGGCGACGATCCGGTCGTGCTCCGGGCGCTGCGCGACGTCGGCGTGGAGCGGTGGGCCGACCGCGACGTCGACGCGCTGTCCGGGGGCGAGCGGCAGCGGGTGCGGCTCGCGATGGCGCTCGCCCAGGACACCCGTGTCCTGCTGCTCGACGAACCCACCACCTATCTGGACCTGCACCACCAGCTCGACGTGCTGCGGACGGTGGTCCGGCTGCGCGGGGAACGGGGGCTCACCGTGGTGATGGTGCTGCACGACCTGGCCCACGCCGCCCGGTTCGCCGAGCGCGTCGTCGCCCTGCGCGAAGGCCTCGTCGTGGCCGACGGGACGCCGGAGGAGGTCGTCACGCCGGGGCTGCTCGCGGACGTGCTGAAGGTGGCCGGCCGCGTCGGCAGGGACCCCGAGGGGGGCTGGCCGGTGTGTTACCCAGATCACCCCCTGCCCACTATAGAAAATGAAAATCAATTCTATTAGTGTCGTCCACGGCGCTCGACCGAACGCCGCATCTCCCTTACACACAAGGAGAGTTCATGGACAACGAGCAGATCTTCGCCCCGATCGCCGACCCGGGTCAGCTGGCCCACGACTCGGCCTCCCACTCCAACGCCCTCGTCGAGAACCCCTTCGAGGACACCGAGGAGTAAGCGGGGGCCCACCGCCCTCGACCGTGGGCCCGCCCGCTGCCTTCCGGGCGGGCCCACGCCCGCGCCAAGCCCCGCGACCAGGAGGAACGTCGTGCCACCCAACCGGCTCGTACCCGGTGTCGAAGTCGTCGCCGTGCCCGGACGGGGTCTCGCCGTCCGCACCGCCGAGGGAGGGTTCCTCGGCGTCAGGACAGGACACGCGGACGAGAACGCCCTGCTCTCCCTGCTCTCGGGCGACCACGCGGCCTCCGCCGACGAAGAACTGCGCCGTGTGGCCCGGGGCTTCGAGGAGGCCGGCTACCTGGCCGACGCGGCGCGGCGCCCGCGGTGGCCCGCCGCCCGGCGCGACGTCCGGCTCCTCGGCGACCCGGCGCTGACCGGACCGCTGGCCGCCCACCTGACCGCCCTGGGCGCCGCCCCCCGCACGACGCCCGCCGCGTCGCCGCCGGAGACGGAGGACCTGCTCGACGGGGACCCCGCCGCCGTCGTGTGGTGCCTCGACGGTCCCGTGCCCGACGGACTGTGGGACGCCGCCGACCGGCTGCCCGAGCACGGGGTCGCCTGGCTCCGCTGCCACCGCGAGGGCTGGCAGGCGTACGTCGAACCCCTCGCCACCGCCCCCGGGGACGTCACGGCCGCGCACGTCCGGGCCCGCCGGCTGGCCGCCACCCCCGCCCACCGCGAGCTGGCCGCCTACTGGAGCGGACCCCGCACGTCCGGCGAGCCGGTCCGCCTCACCGTCCCCGCCGCCGCGCTGCTCGCGGCCCTGCTCGCCGACGACCTCGCCCGGTGGGCCACCGGAGCCCCGGACGCACCGGGCGTCCCGGCGCGGCGCCGGCTCCGGCACGTGGACCTGCGCGCGCTGACCGTCACCGACCGTCCCGTCCTCCCGGTGCCCGCCGTCGCCCCCATGCCGGAGAGGGACGGATGACGTCCTCGCCCACGGCCGTCGACGGCCTCGCCACGGACGTACGGCTCCCCGACGGCCCCGGCCCCTTCCCCGCCGTCCTCCTCCGCACCCCCTACGACCGCACCCGGCACCGGGCCGAGGCGCACGGCTGGGCCCGCCGGGGCTTCGCCGCCGTCGTCCAGGACGTGCGGGGCCGGTTCGCCTCGGCCGGGGAGTGGCGGCCGTACGAGAACGAGACCGCCGACGGGGCGGCGACGGCGCGGTGGATCCGGCGACAGCCGTGGAGCGACGGACGGTACGTCGCCGCCGGCGGCTCCTACGGCGCCCACTGCGCCCTCGTGCTCGCCCTCGAAGCGGACCGGGAGGCGCGCCCGGACGCCGTCGTCGCCGCCGTACCCGCGCTCGGCGCCGCCGAGACGGCACGCGAACCCTCGGGGGTGGAGAGGCTGCTGTCCCGCGCCGGATGGTGGGCCGCCCACGGCGACCGGCGCGACTCCGACGAGAGCGCGCTGGACAGGGCCCTGGCGGCCGATCCCGGACTGCTCGCCCACCTGCCGGTCACCGGTCTGCCCGACCGGCTGGGCCGGAGCCTGCCCTCCTGGGCGGGACTGTGGCGGCACCACGCGCGCGGCCGCCCCACGGCGCGGGCCGCACACGCCGGCGTGCCCCTGCTCGCGGTCGGCGGACACCACGACCACTTCACCGAGGACACCTTCGACCTGTGGCGCGCCTGGGGAGGGTCCTCGGCCCGCCTGCTCCTCGGCCCCTGGGGACACGGCCTGGTCTCCGCGCCCGGACCCGGCGCCGGGCCCGCCCACCGGGTGGACCTCGGCGAGCTGTACGCGTGCTGGGCCCGCCGCGCCCTGAGCGGTGGACTCGCCCCCGGCCGTCACGGCGCGCTGGCGCTGGGCGGCGGCGACCTCTGGCTGCCCGCGGACACGGCGGGCGAACCTCGCGCGTACGGGCTGCGGCCGCTGCACGGCTCCGTCTTCACCGCCGACCCCGGCCGCCCCGTCCGCTCCGACGACCTCGCGGTGCCCACCCGCGGGCTCCCCGACCGCTGCCTGCTGACCACCCCGCCGCTGCCGCGCCCGCTGGACGCCGTCGGGCCCGTACGGGTACGGCTGCGGGCCGCCGCCGACACCCCGTCCGCCGACTGGATCGCCCGGCTCGTCGCCCTCACCCCGGAAGGGACCGCCGAACGACTCGCCGTCGGCGTCCTGCGTCGCGAGCGGCCGGTGGGCCGGGCCGGGGAGTTCACCGTCCACCTCGGCCGGATCGCGCGTCGGCTGCGGGCCGGTGTGCGGCTCCGCCTGGAGATCGCCGGACACCACTTCCCCGCGCACGCCCGCAACCCCCACACCGGCGACGACCCCGTCACGGCCGCCCGTCTGCTCCCCTCCGGACGGGAAGTCGCCCCCGGGAGCGTGACGCTGACCCTGCACGTCCTCGCCTCCCGCCCCACCTCCACCGATCCAGCCAAGGAGATCCTGCGATGACGGCGCTGCCGCCGGAAGCACTCGTCGACCCCCTCTGCGGCATCGTCCGCAAGGTCAAGCCCGTCGAACACCCCGCGGGCGCCCCGCCCCGCTACACCGCGCTCACGGCCGAGGTGTCCGACGCCCGCAGACTCGGCCTGTGGCCGGCCGACCGGGTCTCCCTCGGCACCACCTTCGGCGACCCCGAACAGGCCCGGATCGCCGCGATAGCCGAGGGCGTGGAGCGGTACTGCGGCAATCGCGTGCCGCCGCCCGGCCACCCCGAGGCGCCGCTGCGCGCCACCGCCGCCGAACTGACCGAGAAGGGCCTGCGGCTCTACGGCCCCGGCGACCTGCCCGCGTACGCCCCCTGGCAGTACGCCCGGGAGAAGTTCCCGTACCGCCCCCTCACCGCCGACACCCCGTCCCTGTGGACGCGCGGCACCGAGCTGCTGCCCGACGGGGACACCACGGAGGTCTGGGCCCCCGTCGCCCTCACCCATCTCAACTGGCGCCAGGGCGACCTGCGCGAACTGCCCCGCACCCACCACCTCAACTACGCGGGCATCGCCACCGGGCAGGGCCTCGACGACGCCGTCGGACGCGGCCTCCTGGAGATCGTCGAACGCGACGCCCTGGAGCTGTGGTGGCACCTCGACGGACCGGCCCGCGGCATCGACCCGGCGAGCGTGCCCGGCCTCCTGGACGACCTGGCCGGCTCCGCGCTCGACGTCCACCTCGTGGAGATGCCCTCGGAGTTCGCCCCGTGCGTGGCCGCCCTCGTCCACGATCCGCGCCTCGGCCTGTACGCGGCCGGGTTCGCCTGCAAGGACGACCCGGCCGAGGCCGCCCGCAAGGCGGTCCTCGAAGCCGTCCACACCTGGGTCTTCACCCAGGGCCTGACCGGCCCCGACGGCTGGGTCTTCCAGGCCGTCGAGGCCGGACTGCTCGCCCGGGGGCTCTACCTGGAGCACCGCGCCGACGGCCGCTACCTCGACGCGTGCGGCGAACGGTTCGAGCACGTGCGGGACCTGGGCGCGCACGTGCAGGTGTGGCTGGACGAGCGGATGGCGGCCGAGGCGCGGCGGTTCACCGATCCCGTCCTCGGGACCGTCGGCGTCGACGCCGTCGAGCCCGGCAGCCGCGAGCGGCTGGAAGGGGCGCTGCGCGCGGGCGGCCACCGCGTCATGACGTTCGACCTGACCACGGAGGACGTGGCCGAGACGTCGCTGCGGGTGGCCCGGGTCCTCGTCTCCGGCCTCCTCCCCAACGCCCCCGCCGCCTTCGGCTACTTCGGCTGCCCGCGGCTCGCCGGGGAGGCGGTCCGACGGGGCTGGCGCACGACCGCGCCGGAGGCCCCCGAGGACTTCACCCTCGCCCCTCCGCCGCACATGTGAGGAACACCGTGGAACACCTCTGCTCCGGCCGCCCGGCGGACGGCGAACACCCCGGCGCGGACCGCCTCTGCTCCGGCCGCCCGGCGGATGGCGAACACCCCGGCTCCGGTCGCCCCGCGGGGCTCGGCGTCCGGCTCGCTCTCGCCCGTTCCTCCCGGGTCCCCGGGCCCGACACCTCCGCCGGGACGCGCGTTCCGGTCCGGCCGGGGCCGTCGCGTCCGATTCCGCGTCCCGGACCGGCGGAGCTCGACCTGGGTGCCCTGCTGCGCCTCTCCCTGGCGGCCTCGGACGCCTCGGGGCGGCTGCGTCCGACTCCCTCCGCCGGCGCGCTGCACCCGGTCGACGCCGTGCTCGTCGTCGGCGCCGGCTGCTCGCTGCCGCCCGGCCGCTACGGCTACGACCCGCTGCGCCACCGCGTCCACCGGCTCGGCCGGCAGCCCGACGGCACACCGCCGGGCGTGGTCGTCGAACTCTCCGTCACCGCACGGCGCACGGTCTCCCACTACGGCCACCGCGCCCTGCCGCTGCTGCTCCTCGACACCGGGCACGCCGCCGGGGCGCTGTTCCTCGCGGCCGGCGCGTCGGGGGCGGGAGAGGCCGAACCCGTGCTGGACGGAGCCTCCGAGCACCCCCTGGCAGCCGTACGCGTCGCCCCGCCCGGTCCCGGCCGCGCCTCGCCCTCGCGGTCGCCCGTACCCGAGGAGCTGCTGGCCCGACGCAGCGCCCCGTCGCCGACGGGGTCCCCTCCCCCGGACGCGCTGCGGGCCGTCCTCGCCACCGCGACCGCCTCCGGCGGCGGCGACCTGCGGTGGTGCGCCGCCGTGGGCCCCCCGGGCCCCGGTCTCGTGGAACCGGCCCCCGACGGCGGGGCACCGCGCCGGTGCGCCGCGGGCGATGCCCGCCCGACGCTCGCGGCCTGGGCGGCGGGCCAGGCGTGGATCGCGGACGCGGGCGCCGTCCTGCTCGCCCACGGCTGCCCCGAGGACGCCGACGCGCAGCACATCCGCCGTACCCACCTGCGGGCCGGGTTCGCCGTCCACCTCGCCCATCTGACCGCCCGGCGGCACGGTCTGGCCGCCCGGCCCGTGGGCTCCTGGCAGCGGGCGGACCTCGGCGCCGCGCTCGGCGCCGCCCCCGGCCGGGACTGGATCGTCCACGCACTGGCCCTCGGCACCCGCCACGCCGACGAGGAGAAGACCCCGTGATCGTCCACCCCGAACTGCGCCGCGCCGCCCGGTGCGCACGCCGCCCCCTGCTCGCCGCCACCCTCCTGCACGGCGCGGTCGCCCTCACCCACCTCGTCCAGGCGGCCCTGCTGGCCCTCGCCCTCGCCGACGTGGCCCGCGGCCGCACCGAACGGCTCCCGTGGCTGCTGACCGCGGTGCTCGCCGCCGTCGCCGCCCGTGCCGGACTCGGCACACGGCAGCGGCGCACCGCCACCCGCGCCGGAGCGCTGGTCAGGGTGGCGCTGCGGGACGAACTCCTTGCCCGTCTGGGACGCCTGGGGCCCGCCCATCCGACCACCGCGCGTGCCGGAGCCGTCCGCACGACCCTCGTGGACGGGGTGGAGGGCGTCGACGCCTACGTCTCGCGCTACCTGCCCCAGCTGCTGGTCGCCCTGACCGTGCCGCCCCTGGTGCTCGCCGTCCTGGCCCTCGTGGAACCGGTGGCGCTGCTCGGCCTGGTCCCCGCCCTGCTGCTGGCCCTGTGCGGCCCGCGCGCCTGGGACCGGCTCCTGGCCGCCCGGGGCAAGGAGCACTGGGACACGTACGAGGGTCTGGGCGCCGACTACCTGGAAGCGCTGCAGGGCATGCCGGCCCTGCGCGCCGCCGGCGCGGTCGGCCGCACCCGCGTACGTCTGGAGGAGCGCTCGGCGGCCCTGCACCGGGCGACCGTCGCCAAACTCCGCGTCTCCCTGGCGGACACGGGCATCACCGACCTCGCGATCCAGGGCGGCACCGCCGCCGCCGCGCTCCTCGCCTGTCACGCGGTCCTCGGCGGATCCACCACGGCGACCGGCACCTATCTGGTGCTGCTGCTCGCCTCCGAGTGCTTCCGGCCGGTCCGTGACCTGGCCCGCGAGTGGCACGCCGGCTACCTGGGGGTGTCGGCCGCGGACAGGATCGCGGCACTGCGCACCGCCGAACCGGCCGTCCACGACACCGGGACGGCGCCCGCTGACTGGCCGGGGCCCCCGGAACTCCGTTTCGAGGACGTCCGGTTCACCTACGACGGCGCGACGGCGCCCGCCCTCTGCGGGGTCTCCTTCACCGCGCCGGCGGGACGCACGACCGCGATCGTCGGCCCGTCCGGCGCGGGCAAGTCCACCCTTCTCGCCGTGCTCCTGCGCCATCACGATCCGGACGGGGGCCGCGTCCTCCTCGACGGGCGCCCCACCACCGAGTACCTCCTCGACGCGCTCCGGCGGGGCATCGCCGTGGTGTCGCAGGAGACGTACCTCTTCCACGCCACCATCGCCGACAACCTGCGCGCGGCCCGTCCCGGCGCCACGGACGACGACCTGGCGGCGGCGGCGCGCACCGCCGGCGTCCACGACGAGATCGCCGCCCTCCCCGACGGTTTCGCCACCGTCCTCGGGGAACGCGGCGCCACCCTCTCCGGCGGACAGCGGCAACGGCTCGCGCTCGCCCGCGCCCTGCTCGCCGACGCCCCGGTCCTCGTCCTCGACGAGGCGACCAGCTCGGTCGACGAACGCCGGGAGGCCGGCATCGTCCGCGAACTCCTCGACGCCGCCGGCGACCGCACCGTCCTGGTCATCGCCCACCGGCTCGCCGCCGTCCGCCACGCCGACCGCATCGTCGTCCTCGACGCGGGGCGGGTGGACGCCGTCGGCGACCACACCGGCCTGGTCGAGGCCGGCGGCGTCTACACGCGGCTCGTCGAAGCCGGCCACGACCACCGAGGAGAACTCGCCGCATGAGCAGCGCCACCGGAACCGTCACCACCGCCGGGGCCCCCGCCGCCGGGGCCCCCGCCGCCGGGGCGGGCGCGCCCGAACCGGGCTCCCTGCGCGCCCTCCTCCCCGCCCTCGCCGGGCACCGCGCCACGACGGCCCGCACCTGCGCCGCCGCCCTGCTCGAACAGGGCTCCCTCGTCGCCCTCGTGACGCTCGCGGCACACACCGTGGGAACGGCGGTCATCGAGGCGGAGGCCCCGTCGTCCGGCACCGTCGCCGCACTGGTCGCCCTGGTCCTCCTGAGGGCCCTGGCGACCTGGCGCGAGATGGACCTCTCGCACGACCTGGCCTACCGGGTCCTGGCCGCCCTGCGCGTACGCGTCTTCGACGGGCTCGCCCGCAGCGCGCCCGCCCGCGTCGCCGGCCGCCGCAGCGGCGACCTCGCGGCCACCGCCATGGCGGACGTGGAGGCACTGGAGTTCTTCTACGCCCACACCACCGCCCAGCTCCTGGCGGCGGCGACGGTCCTCACCGGCGGCGCGACGGTCCTCGCCGCGGCGGAACCGTGGCTCCTGGCCGCCGTGCTGCCGATCGCGGCGCTGCTCGCCGTGGCCCCCTTCGCCGAGGCGCGCGGGCGCGCGGTGCGCGGCGCCCGCACCCGGGCGGCCGTCGCCGAGCTGTCGGCCGACACGGTGGAGACCGTGGACGGACTGCGCGAGCTGCTCGCCTTCGGCGCCCTCGCCGGGCGGCGCCGCCGGCTGGCGGAGCGCGGGCGGCGGGTGGGCGACGCCCAGCGCGCCGAGGCCGCGTGGGAGGCCGGTGTCGCCGCGGTCCGCGATCTCCTCGTCGTGACGGCGGTCCTCGGGGTGGTGGCCGCGGCGGCGCAGTCCGCGGCCTCGGGGCGGCTGCACGGTGCGTGGGCACCGGCGGCCGTGGCGCTCTCCCTGGCCGTCCTCGGTCCCGTCGCGGAGTCGGCCCGGTCCCTGAGCCGGGCCGTGTCCCTGCGCGCCGCCGCCTCCCGCGTCGGCGCGGCCCTCAACGCCCCCGCGCTCGCTCCGCCGCCCGCCGCGCCCCGCGCCCTCCCGCCCGGCCCGCTGGGCGTCCGGCTGCACGGGGTGACGTTCGACTACGGCGGCGGGCCCGTCCTGGACGGCGTCGAGCTGACCGTCCGCGCGGGGCAGACGCTCGCCCTGGTCGGTGCCTCGGGCTCCGGCAAGTCGACCTGCGCCCACCTCCTGGCCCGCTTCTGGGACCCGTCCGGAGGGGCGGTGCAGCTGCTGCCGGCCGAGGGGGACGCGATCGACGTACGGGAACTGGCCGATGCCGAACTCAGGCGCGCCGTCGCGCTGGTGGGCCAGGAGACGCCCCTCTTCCACGGCACCCTCGCCGAGAACCTGCGGCTCGCCGCCCCCGGGGCCGACGAGGGCCTCCTCGCCGAGACGGCCCGTCTGTGCGGCGTCGACCGGATCGCCCCGATGGACACCCCGGTCGGCGAGCGCGGCGCCACCCTCTCCGGAGGCCAGCGGGCCCGTGTCGCCCTCGCCCGGGCGCTCCTGGTCCGGCCGCGCGTCCTGGTCCTGGACGAGTCCACGGCCCATCTGGACAACGCGAGCGAGGCCCGTCTCGCCTCCCTGATCCGGGCGGAAGGGCGTACCACCGTCGTCATCGCCCATCGTCGCGCCACCATCCGCAGGGCCGACCGCATCGCCGTCCTGGAGGCCGGGCGCGTCGCGGAGGAGGGCACCTGGGAGGAACTCACCGCCCGTCCCGACAGCGCCCTCAACCGCAGCCTCGCCCACCTGCCCTCGTGAGGACGGCGGCGCTCAGCCGACGGGCTCGGAGGAGAGGTCGCGGGCGCCGATGCGCAGGTGCTCCACGTGGTGGAGCGCCTGGTCGAGCAGTTCGGCGACGTGGTCGTCGTGGAGGGCGTAGACGATCGACCGGCCGTGGCGTTCGCCGGTGACGAGCCCGAGGTTGCGCAGCAGGCGGAGCTGGTGGGAGCAGGCCGAGGGCTCCATGTCGACCGCGGTGGCGAGGTCGCCGACCGAGGACGGCCCCTCCCGGAGCCGGGCCAGGATGTACAGCCGTGACGGGGTGGCGAGGGCCTGGAGGGTCGCGGCCACGTCGGCGGCGCCGACCGCGTCGAGGCGCTCGCGGGTGGTGGCGCTGCCGGTGGTGTTCATTCCATGGCCCATGGGGTCATGATACGGAAGAAACCTGAAAGGCTCTTCATATGTTCTTGTATGGTGGAGGTGTCACCCCGTCCGCCCGTGAAGGGTCGCCTCGCCATGCCCCCTGTCGTGGAATCACCTCCGCCGGCCACCACCGGAGCGGCTCCGGCCGCGCCCCGACGGCGCACCCGGCTCCTGGCCCTGCCCGAGGCCCGGTGGGCCCTCGCCGCCCTCGTCCTGTTCCTGCTCGCCCTCCCGCTCCACCTGCTGGACGCGCCGGCCTGGCTGTGGGGACCGCTGTTCGCCGCCACGTACGTCTCCGGCGGCTGGGAGCCGGCCCGGGAAGGGCTCAAGGCCCTCGGGGACAGGACACTGGACGTGGACCTGCTGATGGTGGTGGCGGCCCTCGGCGCCGCCGCGATCGGACAGGTCCTCGACGGCGCGCTGCTGATCGTCATCTTCGCCACCTCCGGAGCCCTGGAGGCCGTCGCCACGGCCCGCACCGCCGACTCCGTGCGCGGCCTGCTCGACCTGGCGCCGGAGACCGCCTGCCGACTCGCGGACGACGGCACGGAGGAGACCGTCCCGGCCGCCGACCTGGCGGTGGGCGACACCGTCCTCGTACGCCCCGGGGAGCGGATCGGGGCGGACGGCCGCGTGACCGGCGGCACGAGCGACGTCGACCAGGCCACCATCACCGGCGAGCCGCTGCCCGTGGCCAAGCGGTCCGGCGACGAGGTCTTCGCGGGCACCCTCAACGGCTCCGGCGCCCTGTGGGTGGAGGTCGGACGCGACCCGTCGGAGTCGGTCGTCGCCCGGATCGTCGCCATGGTCGAGGAAGCCGCGAAGACCAAGGCGCCCACCCAGCTCTTCATCGAGAAGGTCGAGCGGCGCTACAGCCTCGGCATGGTCGCCGCCACCCTTCTGATCTTCACGATCCCCCTGCTCCTGGGGTCGGACCTCCGGTCCACACTGCTGCGCGCGATGACCTTCATGATCGTCGCCTCACCGTGCGCCGTGGTGCTCGCCACGATGCCGCCCCTGCTGTCCGCCATGGCGAACGCCGGCCGCCACGGCGTACTGGTCAAGTCCGCCGTCGTCATGGAACGCCTCGGCCAGGTCGACGCGGTCGCCCTCGACAAGACGGGCACCCTCACCCAGGGCACTCCGCGCCTGACCGCGCTGCGCCCGCTCGACGACGGACGCGGCCTCGACGGGAACGCCCTGCTGCGCCTCGCGGCGGCGGCCGAGCACCCCAGCGAACACCCCCTCGCCCGCGCCGTGGTGGACGCCGCCGGGGAGCGCGGGATCGCCCTGCCCGTCGCCCGGGACTTCACCTCCACCCCCGGCACCGGGGTGACCGCCACGGTCGACGGCCGCGCCGTCGCCGTCGGCAGTCCCGCCGCGCTCCTCGACGACCCCGCCCACCCGGCCGCCGTCCTGGCCGCGGAGATGGAGGAGGACGGGAGCACGGCCGTGCTGGTCACTCTCGACGGGCGGCCGGCCGGCGTCCTCGGGATCGCCGACCGCCTGCGGCCCGAGGCCGTCGCCGCCACCCGCGCCCTGCGCGACCTCACCGGCCGGACACCGGTCCTGCTCACCGGGGACAATCCGCGCGCCGCGGCCCGTCTCGCCGCCGACGTGGGCATCACCGACGTCCGCGCGGGCCTGCTGCCGCAGCACAAGGTGGCCGCGGTCCACGAACTCCAGGATGCCGGCGCCAGGGTCCTGGTCGTCGGGGACGGCGTCAACGACGCCCCGGCCCTGGCCGCCGCCCACACCGGCATGGCCATGGGGCGCGCCGGCTCCGACCTCGCCCTGGAGACCGCCGACGCCGTCGTCGTGCGCGACGAACTGACCGCCGTCCCCACCGTGGTGAACCTCTCGCGCAGGGCCCGGAGGCTCGTGGTCCAGAACCTCGTCGTCGCGGGGGCCTTCATCGCCGTCCTGGCCGTCTGGGACCTGGTCGGCACCCTGCCGCTGCCCCTCGGCGTCGCCGGGCACGAAGGCTCCACCGTGCTCGTCGGCCTCAACGGCCTGCGCCTGCTGGCGGACGGCGCCTGGCAGCGCGCCCGCCCCTCGGACGCGCCCTGAGCCCCACCCGTACGAGAACGGCCGGGCCCGTGCGCAGATCGACGCGCGCGGGCCCCGGGCCTCGCTCGGCACGCCGCAGGAGTCCTGGACGCCGGCCCCACCGGGCGGGCGGCGAGGAACGAGGAAGAAGCCGGGTCGGGCGGTGCCGTGGCTGCGACCACCGCCCGACCCGGAGCTCGTCACGCCGACCGCGTGAGCGCGGGGCCCTCGTGCTCGCAGGCGTCGTCGATCCCGTGGGAGTCCCACGCGGGGAACGGGTCGACCGGCGGAAGGGGTTCGCCCTCGGCCATCAGGCAGCCCTCCAGCGCCGCTTCGAGGGCTTCGGCCCGCAGGCCTGTGCCGATGGACACCAGCTCCTGGCCCTGGGCGTCGTCGCGGACGCCGGAGGGCTCGAACCGGGCCACGGAGCCGGCCTGCGACCACAGCCCGGTGATCCGGGGCCGGCCGGCGAGCCGGAAGAAGCCCTTGCAGCGCAGGACGTCCCCGAAGGCGCCGCTGTCGAGTCCCTCGGTCACGAAGGCGAACAGCCGGCCCGGACGGAAGGGCCTCCCGGAGCGGAAGACGAGGCTGGAGATCCCGTACTCATCGGTCTCCGGCACGTGGTCGCCGTTGAGTTCCATGACCCAGCCCGGGGCCTCCTGGGCGCGCTCCAGGTCGAACGGGCCGGTTCCCAGGACCTGCCCCAGCGGCACCTGCCCGCGGACGGCGGTCACCACCCGGGCGGCCGGATTCAGCCGGGTCAGGGCGGCGCGCAGCCGAAGGGCGTCGGCCGCCCCGACGAGGTCGAGCTTGTTGAGCACGAGGACGTCGGCGAACTCGATCTGGTCCATCAGGAGGTCGCTGACCGTCCGTCCTCCTCGTACTGGTCGAGGCCACGCTCCACCAGACCGTCGCCACCCGCGAGTTCGGACAGGAAGTTCGCCGCGTCCACCACGGTGACCATGGTGTCCAGACGGGCCAGGTCGCCCAGGGTCGCGCCGTCGTCCCGGGGGAAGGCGAAGGTGGCGGCGGCCGGCAGGGGTTCGGAGACGCCGCTGGACTCGATGAGCAGGTAGTCGAAGCGGCCCTCGCGCGCCGGCCGGTCGACCTCCTCCAGCAGGTCGTCGCGCAGGGTGCAGCAGATGCACCCGTCGGTCATCTCGACCAGCCGCTCCTCGGTCCGCGACAGGGCGGCCTCGCCGCCGCGCACCAGCGCCGCGTCGATGTCGACCTCGCTCATGGCGTTGACGATCACCGCGACCCGCGGGCCGCCGCGGTTGGTGAGCACATGGTTGAGCAGTGTGGTCTTGCCGGCGCCGAGGAAGCCCGAGAGCACGGTCACCGGCAGCCGCCGGTCGGTGTCGCCCACCGCACTCAGCCTTCGGGGCGCAGCAGGCCGCGCTCGTACGCCTTCACCAGCCGCCGCGGCACCCGGTGGACGACGCCGTCCACCGTGACCGGCACCAGCTGGGGCGTCACGGCCTTCCACTGGGCGCGGCGGTGACGCGTGTTGCTGCGGGACATCTTCCGCTTCGGGACAGCCATGACCAACCTCCGGTGACGAAAGGAACGACCGGAACGCTATATGAAAACGACTTCCATTACAAAGTAGGTCGGTCGAGCGCCGTGACCCGCCACCGTGCCGTGCCGTGCCGTGCCGTCAAGACGGCATACTCGTCCACGGCGTGCCACAGGGGGACGAGACCGTGGGACAGAAGTGCGATGACGTCAGGTGAGACGGACCCGGGAGACCGGGCCCGGCACGGCGGAGAGGGACGTTCCGAGCGCGTGCCCGCAGGACGGCCCGCGTGGGAGCTGCTGCTCCCGGCCGTCGGGGCGCCGGCGCGGCGCCGGGGCCGGGCGCTCCAGGAGGCGCTGCGCGAGGCGGTCCGCTCGGGGCGGCTCGCGGCCGGGACGCGGCTGCCGTCCACCCGTGAGCTCGCGGCCGACCTCGGCGTCTCGCGCGGCCTCGTCACCGAGGCGTACGAGCAGCTGACCGCCGAGGGGTACCTGCGCGGCGAACGGGGCGCGGGGACCTGGGTGAGCGGCACGGCGAGAACGGGCGACAGGACCGGGGCGGGCGGCGCCCGTGGCACGAACGGGACGGGAGAGGTCGGGAAGGAAGGGACCGGGAGAGGAGAGGCCGGAGCGGGAGGGACCGGGACGGGAGGGGCCGGAGCGGGAGAGGCTTCCGGAATGCCGGGTGTCCGGGTGGACTTCCGTCCGGGGACCCCGGACCTGTCGCTGTTCCCGAGGAGCGCATGGGCGGCGGCGCAGCGGTCCGTCCTGGCGCGGCTCCCCCACCGGGCGCTCGGCTATCCGGACCCGCGCGGACTCCCCGAACTGCGCGAGGCGCTGGCCGGGATGCTGGCGCGGCGCCGGGGCGTGGTGGCCGATCCGGAACGGCTCGTGGTCTGTTCGGGCGTGGCGCAGGCGTCGACGCTCCTGGGGTTCGTGCTGCGGGCGCGGGGGCTGCGCACGGTCGGCGTCGAGGATCCCGGCAGCCCGGAGCACGGACGCCTCTTCGCCTCCACCGGCATGGAGACCGTGTGGCTGCCGCTGGACGGGGAGGGCCTGCGCCCGGGACCGCTCGCCGCCTCGGGGGTACGGGCCGTGGTCGTGACGCCCTCGCACCAGTTCCCGTCCGGGATCGGCTGGTCGGCCGGGCGCCGCGCCGCGCTCCTCGACTGGGCGCGGACGGTCGACGGCTACGTCCTGGAGGACGACTACGACGGGGACTTCCGGTACGACCGGGCGCCGGTCGGCGCGCTCCAGGGCCTCGATCCGGAACGGGTCGTCTACGCGGGATCGGTCAGCAAGTCGCTGGCGCCGGGGCTGCGGCTCGGCTGGACGCTCGTCCCGGAGGAGCTGCTCGGCGAGGTCGTCGAGCGGAAGCGGACGATGGACCTGGGCAATCCGGTCCTCGACCAGGCCGTCCTCGCGGAGTTCGTGACGCGGGGCGGGTACGACCGGCAGCTGCGCCGCTGCCAGCGCGCCTACCGGGAGCGGCGGGACGCGCTGCTCGCCGCCCTCGCCGAGCACCTTCCCGGCACCGGGGTGAGCGGCATCGCGGCCGGACTGCACGTCATCGCGCGCGTACCGGCGCGCTTCGGGCCGCCGGAACGGTTCCTGGCGCGGGCGGCGGGGGCGGGGGTGGCGCTGCGGTCCCTGGAGGAGTACGGCACGGCCCGGCCGGCGGACGGGGACGTACGGCTCGTCATCGGCTACGCGCACCTGACGCCGTCGGCGATCGCGGAGGGGGTGGGGCTGCTGGCGGAGGCGGTGGGCGGCGGGGCGGGGCCGGCGGGATGATCTGTTCACGCGGGGTTCGCGCGGGCGCCGTTCCCGGCCGTTAGGCATGGGGCGGCGTACCGCCCACGACCGGAATCGACCACCTCCCGGAGGCCCCTCCATGTCCCGCCCCGTGCCCGGCTCCTCCCCCGTCCCCGAGTACGTCCCCGAGTCCGTCCCCTCAGCCGCCCCCGCCCGCCGCGGCCTGCTGCGCGGCTCGCTCGCCGCGTCGGCCGCGCTCGCCCTCGGCGGCGCCGGCCTCGCCGCCCCCGCGTTCGCCCTCTCCGGCCGGCCCCGGGCCGCGTGGGGCGTGCAGACGGGCGACGTCACGGCCTCCTCCGGTCTGGTGTGGGTGCGCTCCGACCGTCCGGCGCGCATGATCGTCGAGACCTCCGCGACCGAGTCCTTCCGGCGGGCGCGCCGCCACCGCGGGCCGCTGCTCGGGGCGGGCACGGACTTCACCGGCACCACGGCCCTGCGGGGTCTGCCGGCGGGCGAGCAGATCCACTACCGGGTCACCCTGGCGGACCCGGACGACCCGCGCCGTACGGGCGAGCCGGTCACCGGCACGTTCCGCACGGCCCCGGACCGGCGCCGCGACGGCGTCCGCTTCCTGTGGTCCGGGGACGTCGCGGGGCAGGGCTGGGGCATCAACCCGGACGTCGGCGGCTTCCGCGCGTACGACGAGATGCGCCGGCTCGACCCGGACTTCTTCCTGTGCAGCGGTGACGCGATCTACGCGGACGGGGTGATCGAGCCGAGCGTGACCCTGCCGGACGGGCGGATCTGGCGGAACGTCACGACGCCGGAGAAGTCGAAGGTCGCCGAGACCCTCGACGAGTACCGGGGCAACTTCCGGTACAACCTCCTCGACCACAACGTCCGGGCGTTCAACGCGCGGGTGCCGTCGATCGTGCAGTGGGACGACCACGAGGTGCGGAACAACTGGTACCCGGGGCAGATCCTGGACGACCCCCGGTACGCGGAGAAGGACGTGGACGTCCTGGCCGCCCGGGCGGCGCGCGCCTTCGGCGAGTACACGCCGGTCTCCACCCTCCACGTGCCCGGAGGACACGGCGGCCACGGCGGACAGGGGCGGCGGGTGCACCGGGTGGTGCGGTACGGGCCGCTGCTCGACGTCTTCGTGCTCGACATGCGCTCGTACCGGAACCCCAACTCGCCGAACCGGCAGGCCGACGACACCACCGGCATCCTGGGCGCGGAGCAACTGGCCTGGCTGAAGCGGGAGCTGGCCGCGTCGACGGCCGTGTGGAAGGTGCTGGCGGCCGACATGCCGATCGGCCTGGTGGTGCCGGACGGGGCGGCGGACTTCGAGGCGATCGCGCAGGGCGACCCGGGTGCGCCGCTGGGCCGGGAGCTCCAGATCGCGGAGCTGCTGCGGTTCGTCGAGCACCGGCGGATCACCGGCACGCTGTGGCTGACGGCGGACGTGCACCACACCTCGGCGCAGCACTACGCGCCGGAGCGGGCGGCCTTCCAGGACTTCGCCCCCTTCTGGGAGTTCGTGACCGGGCCGCTGGCGGCGGGCGCGTTCCCGGCGAGCGCGCTGGACGGGACCTTCGGGCCCGAGCGGGTGTTCGTGCGGGCTCCGGAGCGGGGGAACCTGTCGCCGATGGAGAGCCCGTCGTACTTCGGCGAGGTCGACATCGACGGCCACAGCGGGGACCTGACCGTGCGGCTGCGGGCGGAGGGCGGGAAGGTCCTGTTCAGCAAGGTGCTGCGGCCGGGGCGGGTCGGTCAGTGACACGGGTCCGGGGGTGGGGCGGGACCGGGAGCGATCCCGGCTCGGGAATGTCCCGGGCCCGGGACGGCACGGCCCCCGGGGAGGGGTGACCCCCGGCCCGAAAACCCCTGGCCGGCGGCGTTGTCAGTGGCGGGTCCTACGGTTTTTCCATGACGCGATCCGTACAGGCGCTCGCCTACGCACGCCCGTCCGCGCTGGAGTCCACGGGCTCCGGCCGGCTGCTCGGCCTGGAGACGGCGGGGGGCCTCACGCCCCGCGGGGCCGAGGCCCATCCCCGCTTCTTCTCCGGCTTCCTGGCCTCGCCGCAGGTCGCCGCCCGCGGCCTGCTGGCGGTCGCCGACGTGGCCACGGCCCGCTACCACCAGCGGACGCGCCCGGGTTCGCTGGATCCGGTGGTGACGGGGAACGGGGACCGGCTGCGGTTCGAGTCCTTCTCCGGCTGCGGCGGGGTGTACGCGCGCCTGGACGTGCTCGACGAGGGCCTGGGCGGTGCGGAGACGGGGCACGGCACCACCAACGTCGACGTCAACGACCCGCTGCGCGAGGCGCTGTCGCGGATGACGGGGGACGATCCGCTGCACCTGAGGGTCGGCCCCGACGAGATGGCGGTGAGCACCCTCGCGGGCGCGGTCGTGGAGAAGAAGGTGCCGCTGCCGGACCGCTGGCTGCGGGGGTTCGCCGAGGCCCAGGTCGCCTCGGCGCGGTTCGACCTGCGGGCGGAGCTGACGGGGGCGGAGGCCGTGCGGTTCCTCCGGTCCCTGCCGCGCACGCAGTCCCGGGGGCGCGGTCCGCTGTGGGTCGTGGGGTCGGGCCGGACCCTGCGGCCGACGACCCGGCCGGGGTCGGGCGCGGTCTGCCTGCCGGGGCCGGACCGGCTGGTCGCCCTGGAGCGGGTGCTGCGGTACGCGACGGGGCTGCGGGTGTACGGGCCGGTGCCGGACGGCGCGGCCTCGGCGAGCGCCTGGGAGGTGACCCTGCCGGGCATGCGGCTGACGCTCACGCTGTCGCCCGACCCGGCGCGGGGCTTCTCCGGCGAGGGCGGGGTCCTGGAGGCGCTCGCCACGGAGGAGGCGGAGCAGGACGCCGAGCTGATCGCGGTGCTGCTCGCCTGGGAGCCGCGCGTCGACCCGGCCGACCTCGCGGCGCAGGCGGGCCTGTCGGCCGACCGGGTGCGGGCGGCGCTGATCCGGCTCGGCACGGCCGGGCGGGTGGGGTACGACGTGGCGGACGCGGCCTACTTCCACCGGGAGCTGCCGTACGACGCGGACCGCGCAGAGCGCCACAACCCGCGTCTGGTGAGCGCGCGCCGGCTGGTCGCGGAGGGGGCCGTGGAGCTCGACGGGGAGTCGGCGGCGGTGGCCTCGGGCGACCGGCGCTACCGGGTGCGGGAGTCGGGCGGGGTCCTGAGCTGCACCTGCCGGTGGTGGGCGGACCACCGGGGGCGCCGGGGGCCGTGCAAGCACGCGCTCGCGGTGCGGATGGTCCGGCGGGGCGCGGTGGTCGCGGCCGGGGCCGCGCCGTGACGGGCCCGGCGGCCGGCATCGGGGAGCGGGCGGCCCGAGCGGTGACCGGCATCGGGGAGCGGATCGAAGGGGCGGGACGGAAGACAATGGGGGCAGGCATGGGAATCGGTGCGGAGAGCGGTGCGGCGGTGTCGGTGGAGGACGGTGCGCGGGGTGCGACCGGAGGAGGCGCGGCGGTCGAGCGGCTGCTCGACGCGGTGCGCTCCGGGCAGGCCCAGCGGGTGCCGAAGCTTCTGGAACCGCTGGACGCCGCCGCGCGCAAGGAAGCCCTCGGGAGGCTGAAGGCGCTGCGCGCCGAGGTCCGCTCCTGGGACTGGAAGCGGGGGCAGGAGGCGGCCCGGATCCGGCGCGGCCTGTACGTGGCGGGGGCCGGGTGCCACACGGGGGCGGCGGCGACCGCGACCTGGCTCTCCGGCAGCGACATGTTGGGCTGGGAGCTCAAGGACGCGACCCCGGTCCTGGCGGTGCTCGCCGGCCGGGATCCGGCCTGGCTGGCGGACGTGGCGGGACGGCTCGCCAAGCGGCGGAACGTCGCGGAGACCGTCTACGAACTGATCCGCGGGCTCGTGGTGCGCTCCGGCTGTCCGGTCCCGGCGACCGACGGCTACGTCCTGGGCTGGACGCGGAAGGTGACCGACAAGCGGCTCCCGGAGCGGCTGCGCGCGGACCCGCAGACCCCGGTCCTGGTGGCGCACGCGCTCGCGATGGGCGAGACCCCCGACCGGATGACCTGGTCGGTCGGTCCGGAGGCGCCGACGCACTGGCCCACGGCGATCACGACGCTCGTCGCGGAGGGGGTGCTCGACCGGGCCGAGGTGGTGGACCTGTGCGCGTCCCGGCTGCTGCGCGGGGGGCGGGTGCGGGACCTGCGGTTCCCGCTGGAGGTGCTGCGGCTCCTCGCGCCGACCCGGGAGGAGCTGCGGGAGCGGGTCCCGGACTGGATCGGGATGGCGGCCGACGCGCCGTCGCCGGTCGCCGGGTACGCGCAGGAGGTCCTGGCGGGGCTGGCCGTGGAGGGGGCGCTGCCGGCCGGGGCGCTGGCCGAGATGACGGGCGCGGTGCTCTTCCGCACCGAGAAGAAGCTGGTGCGGGCCCAGCTGACCCTGGTCGGCAAGGTGCTCGCGCGGGAGCGGGGCGCGGCCGGCGAGCTGCTGCCCGCCGTCGCGGAGGCCTTCGGTCACGAGGACACCGGCGTCCAGGAGCGGGCGCTCAAGCTGGTGGGCAGGCATCTGTCCGCCGTGGACGCGGAGGTGCGGGCGGAGCTGGCCGAGGCGGCCGGGCTGCTCGGCCCGGCGCACCGGCGGGCGGCCGTGGAGCTGTTCGGGGACGCCCTGGCGGAGCCCGACTCCGGGCCGTACGAGGAGATCCTGCCGCCGGTGCCGGGGCCGGAGCCGGTGGCGCCCGCGGCGGCCACGGTCGGGGCGCTGGTCGAGGAGCTGGTGGCGAAGGGGCTCATGGAGGACCCCGTGGCGTTCGAGCGGGCGCTCGACGGTCTGGTGCGGCACGCGCACCGGGACCGGGCGGCGGTGCGGGACGCGGTGCGGGAGGCGTTCCCCAGGGGGACCTGGGAGACGCCCCACCACTTCACCCACCACCCCCACGGCATCCATGTGGTCCTCGCGGCGCTGCTCGGGTTCGTGAAGCGGTCGGTGATCGACCTCCACCGGGCGGAGGTGCCCGACCGGGACTCCTGTGCCCACGAGGGGCTTTCGGGCGTCCTCGAAGCGCGGCTGTGGGAGGCCGCCGCCCTGGTCGGCACGGACGGGCTGCCGTTCCTGCTCGCCACGCCGACCCTGCACACCGGCGGGATCGACCCGCCGGTCCTCGTGGAGCGGCTGCGGGCCTACCGGGACGCGGGCGCGGAGCCCGCCCCGGTGGATCTCGCCCAGGCCCTGGTCCGGGTCCTGCGGGCCGACCCGTCGGCGGGGCGGGCGGCCGGGGAGGCGGCGGCGCTCGGCACTCCGGCCGGTCTGCGGCTCGCCGCCTGGCTGCGGGACGAGGACGCGCTGGGGGCGACCGTGCGGTTCTTCCCCCGGGGGAGCGAGCAGTCCTCGGGGAAGTGGTGGCTGATCGACCGGACCGTGGTCGAGTTCGGCGAGCGCGCCGTGGTGCGGGAGGAGTTCCCGCCCGCCTTCCACTGGCTGGGCGGCGCCGTGCGGGTGACGCCCCGCCGCTGTTACCACTGGGTCGGGGACCGGGCGCAGTGGGCGTCGGTGCTCCCGGCCGACCGCGAGGTCCTGGCGGCCTGTCTGCTTCCGGCCATGGCGCACTGCGTCGACGGGGACCAGCGCGGGACGACCGAGCCGCTGACCGCGCTGGTCGAGGCCGGAGGGCCGGTCGGCCGCGCGGTGCACCTGGCCCTGGCGTTCGGTCTCGGCTGTGTCGACTCCGACGACCGGCTGCGCGCGGTGGACGCGCTGCTCGTCCTGGCGTCGCGGGGCGAGCTGAACGCCCGGGCGCTCGGGTCGGAGCTGGCGTGGCTGGTGGCGGAGGGGTCGCTCAAGCCGAACCGGCTGACGGACGCGGTCCGCACGGCGGCCGCCACCGGGGCGTACGGGACGGTCTGGGCGGTCCTGGAGGCGATGCTGCCGGAGCTGCTCGGCGCGGAGAAGCCGGTGCGGGGGCTCGGCGAGGTGCTCGCGGTGGCGGCCGACTGCGTGGAGCGGTGCGGGGCCCGGGGCGAGCTCGCGGGGCTCGAAGGAGCGGCCTCGGCGCGGGGTTCCTCGCAGTCGGTGGTCCAGGCCAAGCGGCTCCTGAACGCACTCCGTCAAGGGGCCGATCAGCCTCTGGCAGAAACGGCCTGAATCGGTCGTTAAGCCGCCAGAGGGGCGCTTAACCCGTCAGTCACAAAGCGTTCGTGATCACGCAACACCACTGGGCCACAGTGAGGTCATGACCGATGTGACGTCTTCGAAGAGCGCCCGCCGTCCGCACCACTGGCGGCACGACCTGATCGAGCTGGCCGCGCTGTTCACCGCCGTGGTGGTGGCCGACACGATCGCCAAGACCATCGCCAAGGGCCCGGAGGGCCCCTACCTGCTGGTGTTCTCGGCGATCGCGCTGGTCGCCACCGTCGCCTTCCACACCTGGTGGGCGCGGAGGCACAGTCATGCCGGCCATGCCCCGCCCACCGGTGATCCCGGCGGACGGGGCGTGGCCGTCGTCCCGGCCGCGCGGCCGGAGCCCGCGGCGGAGGAGGAGTCCGCGGACGGGGAGTCCGGCCGGGTCACCGGGACCGCGCTGTGGCGGATGCGCACCACCGTCGCGGACACCCCGGGCAGCCTCGCCGCCCTGTGCACGGTCCTCGCCCGCCTGGACGTGGACATCCTCACCCTCCAGACCCACCCGCTGGCGGACGGCACGGTCGACGAGTTCCTGCTGCGCGCCCCCGCCGACCTCTCCGCCCGGGCCCTGGCGCACGAGGTCGCGGCGGCCGGCGGCCGGGACACCTGGACCGAGCGGGCCGACGCCCACGACCTGGTGGACACGCCGACCCGGGTCCTCGGGCTCGCCACCCGTACGGCGCTCGACGCGGCCGAACTCCCGCTCGCGCTGCGCCAGCTCCTCGGCCGCTGCACCCTCCACTCCGTGCCGGCCGTCTCCCTCACCGGGCGCCCCACCGGCGAACAGGCCCCGGTCGAAGGGGTCCTGGAGGAGACCGTGATGCGGCTGCGCGACCCCCACGGCGGCACGCTCGTCGTCGAGCGCCCCCATCTCCCCTTCACCCCGACCGAGTTCGCCCGGGCGCGCGCCCTGGTCGAGCTGGACGCCCGGCTGGGCCCGCGCCTGCCGCGCGGCCGGGACGTGCTGACCCTGCCCGAGGGCAACGAGATCACCGTCCGCCGCGCCGACCAGCGCGACCTGGCCGCCGCGCGGGCCATGCACGACCGCTGCTCGGCCCGCACCCTGGGCCTGCGCTACCACGGTCCGGTCGGCGACGCCGACCGCTACCTCGACCACCTGCTCAGCCCCCGCTTCGGGCGCACCCTCGCCGTGCGGACCGCCTCCGGCCGTCTCGTCGCCCTGGGGCACCTGCTGTGGGACGGGGACGAGACGGAGGTCGCGCTGATGGTCGAGGACGACTGGCAGCGGCGCGGCATCGGGTCCGAACTCCTCGGCCGGCTCGTGGCGATGGCCGAGGAGGCCGGCTGCGACAGCGTGTACGCCGTGACCCAGTCGTCCAATACGGGGATGGTGGCCGCGATGCGGGCGCTGAACCTGCCCCTCGACTACCAGATCGAGGAGGGCACCCTGGTGATCACCGCCCGGCTGGCCCCGGCACGGCGTCCAGGCGCCCGGACACGGCACGGAGGGACCCGGCCGGCGGAGCGCTGAGCGCCTGCGTCAGGTCCCGCCAGAGGTCCTCGACGTCCTCCAGGCCGACCGACATGCGCAGCAGCCGGTCGCTGACGCCCGCCGAGCGCCGGTCGCCCTCGGCCACGATCCGGTGGCTGATGGAGGCCGGGTGCTGGATGAGGGTGTCGACGCTGCCGAGACTGACCGCCGGGGTGATGAGCCGTACTCCGGCGATCACGTCGTGCGGCTCCCCGTACACCTCGAAGGCGATCATCGCGCCGCCGATCCGCGGGTAGTGGACGCGGGCGATCCGGGGGTCGGTGGCGAGCCGCCGGACCAGCTCGGCGGCCGTCGTGGACGCCGCCCGCACCCGTACCGGCAGGGTGGACAGACCGCGCAGCAGCAGGTATCCGGCGAGCGGGTGGAGCACCCCGCCGGTGGCGAAGCGGACCTGCCGGAGGGTGCGGGCGAACTCCTCGTCGCAGGCGACGACCCCGCCCATGACGTCGCCGTGGCCGCCCAGGTACTTGGTCGCGCTGTGCAGCACGATCCGGGCGCCCTGCTCGACCGGCCGCTGGAGGACGGGGGTGGCGAAGGTGTTGTCGACCAGGAGCGGCACGGAGCCGCAGGAGTGGGCGAGGGCCCGGATGTCGGCCTCGGCCAGGGTGGGGTTGGCCGGCGACTCGACCATGACCAGGCCGGTGTCGGGCCGGATCGCCTCCGCGATGCCGGCCGGGTCGGTCCAGGTGACCTCGGTGCCGAGCAGCCCGGCGTCCAGGAGGTGGTCGCTGCAGCCGTACAGCGGGCGGACCGCGACGACGTGCCGCAGCCCCTGGCTCGCCCGGGCGAGCACGACGGCGGTCAGGGCCGCCATGCCGCTGGCGAAGGCGACGGCCGACTCGGTGCCCTCCAGACGGGCGAGGGCCTCCTCGAAGCGGGCGACGGTCGGGTTGTCGAGCCGGGCGTAGACGGGCGGGCCGTCGAGCCGGGCGCCGGTGGTGGCGAACTCGTCGATCCGGGCGGCCTCGCCCCGGGCGTCGTACGAGGGGTAGGTGGTGGACAGGTCGATCGGCGGGGCGTGCAGTCCGAGGTCGGCGAGATCCTCGCGACCCGCGTGCACGGCTTCGGTGGCAAGGGCCCTCGGGGTGGCCGAGGGGCCGAGATCCATGGCGTCCATGGCGGCACTGTGAACGGATACCGGCAAGTAGTACCGGATCGCCGTGCTACGTTCGGGCGATGGCCGATTCCGTCGTACTGGACCCGGTCGATCTGCACATTCTTCGCCTCCTGCAGAACGACGCCCGGACCACCTACCGCGAGCTCGCCGCCGAAGTCGGCGTCGCTCCCTCCACCTGTCTGGACCGGGTGGCCCGGCTGCGGCGCACGGGGGTGATCCTCGGTCACCAACTACGTCTGGATCCGGCCAAACTCGGCCGGGGGCTCGAAGCGCTCCTCCTCGTCCAGGTCCGTCCGCACCGGCGGGAACTGATCGGTCCGTTCGTCGAACGGATCCGGGCCCTGCCGGAGTCCCGGGCGCTGTTCCACCTCACCGGGCCCGACGACTACCTGGTGCACGTGGCCGTGGCGGACCCCACCGACCTGCAGCGACTCGTCCTGGACGAGTTCACCTCCCGCCGCGAGGTGGCCCGGGTCGAGACCCGGCTGATCTTCCAGCAGTGGGAGTGCGGGCCGCTCCTGCCGCCCTCCGCGGGCCCCTCCTTGTCAGCCGTCTGAAGCCCGACGAGGGTGACGCGGGCCCGCCGGAGAGGCCAGGATGGCCCCCATGCCAGAGATCTCCAGCAGCCCGCTGCCCCGCCGGGTCGCCGACGACCATGTCGACGCCCTCATCGCCCTCGACCCGATCACCGGCACGTACCTGGGAGTCAGGGAGAGCGCCGGACTGCTGCCCGACTTCTCGCCCGCCGGCCGGCGGGCCGTGGCCGATCTCGCCCGCCGCACGCTCGGCCGGCTCGACGAGGCCGAGCGGGCACCGGGCGCGGACGGCGACGCCGAGCGGCGGTGCGCCCGGCTGTTGCGGGAGCGGCTGACGGCCGAACTGGCCGTGCACGAGGCCGGTGAGGGCCTCCGTACCGTCAGCAACATGCGCTCGCCCGCGCACAGCGTCCGCATCGCCTTCACCGTGATGCCGACGGAGACCGAGGAGGACTGGGCGGCGGTGGCGTCCCGGCTGCGCGCGGTGCCGGCCGCCCTGGAGGGCTACCGCTCCTCGCTCGCCCTCGGCCTGGAGCGCGAGCTGTTCGGAGGCCCCCGCGCCACCGCCACCTTCGTCGGACAGCTCACCGAGTGGGCGGGCGGGGAAGGCGAGCGGCCGGGCTGGTTCGAGGAGTTCGCCGCCACCGGGACCGACGCGCTCCCCGCGGGGCTCCGCGCCGACCTCGCGGTGGCGGGGAAGGACGCCACCGCGGCCGTCGGGGCGCTGCGGGACTGGATGCGGGACGTGTACGCCCCGGCCGTCGCCGGCGCCCCGGACACGGTGGGCCGCGAGCGCTACCGGCGCTGGTCCCGCTTCTTCAACGGCACCGATCTGGACCTCGACCAGGCCTACGCGTACGGCTGGTCCGAGTACCACCGGCTCCTCGGCGAGATGCGGACCGAGGCCGAGCGGATCCTGCCCGGCGCCGACCCCTGGGAGGCGCTCGCCCACCTGGACGAGCACGGCACCCACATCGAGGGCGTCGACGAGGTGCGCGCCTGGCTCCAGCGGCTCATGGACGAGGCCGTCGAGGCGCTCGACGGCACCCACTTCGAACTCGCCGAACGGGTGCGGCGGGTGGAGTCCCGCATCGCCCCGCCGGGCGGCGCCGCCGCGCCGTACTACACCGGCCCGTCCGAGGACTTCTCGCGCCCCGGCCGCACCTGGCTGCCCGTGGACGGCACGACCCGCTTCCCGGTGTACGACCTGGTGTCGACCTGGTACCACGAGGGCGTGCCGGGCCACCACCTCCAGAGCGCGCAGTGGGTGCACGTCGCCGACCGGCTCTCCCGCTACCAGGCGACCATCGGCAAGGTCAGCGCCAACATGGAGGGCTGGGCGCTGTACGCGGAGCGCCTGATGGACGAGCTCGGCTTCCTGCCCGACGCGGAGCGGCGGCTCGGCTACCTCGACGCCCAGATGATGCGCGCCTGCCGGGTCGTCGTGGACATCGGCATGCACCTGGGCCTGGAGATCCCGGCGGACTCCCCCTTCCGTCCCGGCGAGCGGTGGACCCCGGAGCTGGCCCAGGAGTTCTTCCAGCGGCACAGCAGCCGCCCGCCGGCCTTCGTGGAGAGCGAGATGACCCGCTACCTCTCGGTGCCGGGCCAGGCGATCGGCTACAAGCTGGGCGAACGCGCCTGGCTGCTCGGCCGCGCCAACGCCCGGGCGGCGCACGGCGAGACGTTCGACGCGAAGGCCTGGCACATGGCGGCCCTCTCGCAGGGGCCCCTCGGCCTGGACGACCTGGTGGACGAGATCTCCCGGCTCTGAGGACCGGCACGGGGACGATCCCCGGCCCTCCACCCGATCGGCCGGGGATCCGCCGCGAGCGGCGGGGATCCCCCCTCGAACGGCCGGTGATCCCTCCGGACAGCCGGGATTCCCCTTGCCCGACGGCGGACTTCCCTGCTATTCCTCCCCCATGACCACCGCCTACACGCCGGACGCCACCGACTGGCGCATCCTCGCGGCCCTCCAGTCCGAGGGCCGCGCCAGCTTCGCCGAACTCGCGCGCGCCGTGTCGATGTCACCGTCCGCGGTGACCGACCGGGTGCGGCGCCTGGAGGAGGCCGGGGTGATCACCGGGTACACGGCCCTCGTCGACCAGGACCGGCTGGGGCTGCCCATCCTGGCCTTCGTGCGGCTGCGCTATCCGCACGGCAACTACAAGCCGTTCCACGACCTGCTCGACACCACGCCGGAGGTCCTGGAGGCGCACCACGTCACCGGTGACGACTGCTTCGTCCTGAAGGTCGCGGCGCGCTCCATGAAGGACCTGGAGACGATCACCGGGAAGATCTCCGGGCTCGGTCCGGTGACGACCAGCGTCGTCTACTCCTCGCCGCTGCCCCGGCGTTCCCTCAGCCGCTGAGCGCGTCCCCGCCGGTGCGCAGCCGCACCGCCGAGCCGTGCCGCGCCTTGACGACCTCCAACTGGGCCGGGATCCGGCGGCGCAGGTCGCCGACGTGGCTGACGATGCCGACGCTGCGGTCCCGCTCGCGCAGCGAGTCGAGGACGTCGAGGACCTCGTCGAGGGTCTGCTCGTCGAGGCTGCCGAAGCCCTCGTCGATGAAGAGGGTGTCGAGCCTGACGCCGCCCGCCTCGTCCGTGACCACGTCGGCGAGGCCGAGGGCGAGGGCGAGGGAGGCGAAGAAGGTCTCGCCGCCGGAGAGGGTGGCCGTGTCGCGCTCGTTGCCGGTCCAGGCGTCGACGACGTGCAGCCCGAGGCCGGCCCGCTTGGAGCCGGAGCGGGCGTCGGAGTGGACGAGAGTGTAGCGGCCCGAGGACATGCGCCGGAGGCGGGCGGTCGCGGCGGCCGCGACCTGTTCGAGCCGGGCGGCCAGGACGTACGACTCCAGGCGCATCCGGCGTTCGTTCTCGGCTGAGGTGCCGGCGGTGAGGGCGGCGAGGCGGGCCACCCGCTCGTACTCCTCGCGGAGCGGTCCCAGGCGGCGGACCTCGGCGGCGGCCTGCCGGGAGAGTTCGGCGAGGCCGGCGGCCCGTTCGCGGGCGGCGGCGAGGGCGGAGTCGGCCTCGCGCAGGGCTCGTTCGGCCGCCGTGTGGACGGCCCCGGCGGCGGCGGGGTCGGCGGGCGGGAGCGCGGCGGCGGCCGCGGTGCCCGGTTCGGCGAGCCGGTCCGCGACGACGGCCTCCTCGGCCTGCCAGGCGCCCAGGCGCTGTTGGAGTTCGCGGCGTTCGCCCTCGTCCAGGAGCGCGGCGGCGGCCTCGTCGGGGGTGGTGAAGCCCTCCTTGTAGGCGGCGTCGGCGAGCCGGTCGTCGGCCTCCTTGAGGCGCCGGTCGGCGAGTTCGGCGGCGCGTACGGTGCCGGCGGCGTCGGCGAGGAGGCCGATCCGCCGCTCCAGGCGGGCGGCGTGTTCGGCCACGGTGACGAACGCGCCGCGTCCCCGGGCGATCTCCTCGTCGAGTTCGGCCAGCAGCCGGTCCAGCGTCTCGCGGCGCGAGGTCCGGGCGGCGGCCCGCCGCTCGGCCTCCCGCTGTGCCGCCAGCCGTTCCCCGTGCTCCCGCTCGGCCCGCGCGAGCGCCTCGCGCGCGGCGTGCGCCTGCCCGGCGAGCGCGTGGGCCTCGGCGTGGAGCCGGGCCAACTCCTCCACCTCGGCGGCGAGTTCCTCGACAGTGGGATCGGCGGCGGCCGGATCGGCGTCCGCTCCGGTCCTCGCCTCCGCGCGGGCCGCGGTCCAGGACTCGCGGGTGACGGCCAGTTCGCGCTCGACGGCCGTGCGGGTCTCCTCGGCGGCGGTGTAGGCCGCGTAGGCGGCCTCCTCGGTGGCGCGGTCGACGTGGTCGGCGGTGGTGCGGGCGGGAGCCGGGTGGGCGGTGGAGCCGCAGACCTGACAGGGGTCGCCGGGGACGAGGCCGGCCGCGAGTTCGGCGGCGATGCCCTCCAGGCGGCGGGACTTGACGTCGAGCCAGGTCTCGTGGGCGTCGTTGCGCCGTTCGCGGGCCTCCGCGAGGCGGCTCCCGGCCGCCTCGGCGCCCCGGGCGAGGGCGTCGCGGCGGCGGGCGGCGGCGAGACGGCGGCGGGCGGGCTCCAGGCGGCCCGCGAAATGTTCGGCGCGGGCGACGGCGTCCCGGGCGGCCTCGACGCGCTCGGTGAGCCGGGCGCGGCGCGGCTCCCATCCGGCGAGCCAGTCGGCCGCGTCGCGCAGGACGTCCTCGTCGGCGCGCGCCTCCCGTGCCAGTACGGTCCGTTCCTCGGCGACGGCGGCGGCGCGGTGCTCGGCGCGGCGGGCCGCCTCGAGGCCGCCGAGCTCCTCGCGCAGCCGGTTCTCCAGGGCGGAGAGCTGCTCGGTCCCGGCGTCGGCGAGGTCGGACGGCAGCCGGTCGCGGGAGCGGGCGAGGCCGGAGAGGGCGGTGGCGTGCTCGCGCTCGGCGTCCCGGCGCAGGGCCAGGGCGGGGGCGACCCGGTCGGCCTTGAGGCTCCGGTCCAGGGCGACGCGGAGGCGGTCGCGCTCGGGGGCCCGCTCGGCGATCCGCTCGCGGCGCCGGAGGGCGTCGGCGTGGCGGTCCTGGCGGGCGGCGAGGTCGCGCTCGGCGTCGAGGGCGGCGCGTGCTCCGGTCCGCCGGCGTTCGGCGGCGGCGAGCCGCGCCTCCGCGACGTCCAGGGTCTCGTACGCCTCGGTGCGGGCGACGGCGGCCCAGGTGAGGACGGACGCGGCGAGTCCGGGTTCGCCGGGCCGGCCGTCGACCGGGGTGCGGGCCGCGTCGAGTCCTCCGGCGGCCTGGGCCATGCGGTGGGCGAGGGCGAGCAGCCGCTCGTCCCCCTCCCGCACCCGCTGTTCGGCCACGCGCCGCAGGTCGGCCAGGCGTTCCTCGACGGCGGCGAAGCGGCGGGTGTCGAAGAGGCGGCCGAGGAGCCTGCCCCGGGCCTCGGCGTCGGCGCGCAGGAAGCGGGCGAAGTCGCCCTGCGGGAGGAGGACGACCTGGCAGAACTGCTCGCGGCTCATGCCGAGGAGCTGGGTGATCTCCTCGCCGATCTCCTGGTGGGAGCGGCTGAGGCCGTTCCAGGCGCCGGTGGCCGGGTCGTACTCGCGCAGCCAGGTCTGGGCCTTCTCGGTGGTGAAGCCGGTGCCGCGCCGCTTGGGCCGCTGCTGGGCCGGGCGGCGGGTGATCTCCAACCGCCTTTCGCCCACGGTCAGTTCGAGGAGGACCTCGGTGTACGTGCCGACGGGGGCGTGGTCGCTGCGCAGGGAGGCGCCGGGGTTCTGGCGGACGCCGGGCACGCTTCCGTACAGGGCGAAGCAGACGGCGTCGAGGACGGAGGTCTTGCCCGCTCCGGTCGGCCCGTGGAGCAGGAAGAGCCCGGCGGAGGACAGGGTGTCGAAGTCGACGGTCTGCGTGGCTCCGAAGGGGCCGAACGCGGTGATCTCCAGACGGTGCAGCCTCACCGGCCCGCCTCCCGCTCGGCCGTGTCGACCCGTACGTCGTCGAAGGCGCCGTACAGGACGGCCCGTTCGGGTGCGTCGAGCGCCGCGCCGCCGCGCACGTGGGCCACGAAGTCCTCCGCGATCTGCCGGTCGCTGCGGTCCCGGAGCCGCCGGGCGTAGGAGGCGCCGGTGTCGCCCCCGGTCCGCTCGGGGTCGAAGACCAGGTTGAGGGTGTGCGGGAAGCGTTCGGCGAGCCGGTTCATGGGGTCGGCGGGCCGTACGGGGTCGGTGAGGGTGGCCTCGACCCAGGAGTCTTCGTGGCGGGCGTGCGCGGGGTCGGCGAGGAGGTCGTCGAGCCGGCCCCGGAGCCGGGCGAGGGGGCGCGGGACGGGGCAGTCGAGGCGTTCGGCGTCGAGGTCCGCGCCGTCGGGGCCCGCCGGGCCGAGGTCGACGAGCCACATGGTCTTGCGGTGGTCGGCCTCGGAGAAGGAGTACGCGAGGGGGGAGCCGGAGTAGCGCACGCGGGGGGTGAGGGTCTGGCTGCCGTGCAGGTGGCCGAGGGCGACGTAGTCGACGCCGTCGAAGATCCCGGCGGGGACGGCGGCGACGCCGCCGACGGTGATGTCCCGCTCGCTGTCGCTGGGCGCGCCGCCGGCGACGAAGGCGTGGGCGACGACGACGGAGCGGGTGGCGGCGGGCCGGGTCGCGAGGTCGGCGCGGACCCGGTCCATGGCGGCGGTGAGCACGGCCTCGTGGCCGGCCTTCCCGGCGCCGAGCCGCTCGCGGACGAGGACGGGTTCGAGGTAGGGCAGGCCGTAGAGGGCGACGTCGCCGTGGGCGTCGGTAAGGACGACGGGGGTGCCGATGCCGTCGGGGTCGGTGCGGAGGTGGATGCCGGCCCGTTCGATGAGTCCGGCGCCGACGCCGAGGCGGCGGGCCGAGTCGTGGTTGCCGGAGATCATGAGGGTGGGGACCCCGGCCTCGGCGAGCCGGTGGAGGGCGGTGTCGAAGAGCTCGACGGCGGGCAGCGGCGGCACGGCCCGGTCGTAGACGTCGCCGGCGACGAGGACGGCGTCGATCCGGTGCTCGTGGACGGTGGCCACGAGGTGGTCGAGGAAGGCGGCCTGGGCGCCGAGGAGTCCGACGCGGTGGAAGGACCGGCCGAGGTGCCAGTCCGAGGTGTGCAGAAGCCTCACGTCGCCGTCCCGCCCCGCATGTGTGCCGCCCCTCCCCCGCCGGCCCCGCGCCGGTCGCCGTTCGTGTGCGCCCACCACGCTATCCCGAGCGGGGGTGTGGGGGCGGCCGTCCCGGTGAAGGAGCACCGGGGTCGTGCGTCACGCGTCGCCGTACGCCTCGCCGCCGAGTTCGAACGCGGCCGCGCCCGCCGTGGCGTCGGCGAGCCAGGCGCGGAAGGCCTCGACGTCGGCGTCGGGGAGGCCGATCTCGATCGTGACGGCGTCGGCGTACCGCACGTCGCGGACGGCGCGGCCCGTCGTCCGCAGGTCGTTCTCCAGCTTGCCCGCCCGCTGGTGGTCGACGGTGACGGTGGCGAGCCGGAAGCGCTGCCGGGTCACGGTGCCGAGCGCGTCGAGGGCCTCGCCGACCACTCCCCCGTACGCCCGGATCAGACCGCCCGCGCCGAGCTTCACGCCGCCGTAGTAGCGGGTGACGACGGCGGCGACGTACCGCGTCTCGCGGCGCAGCAGCATCTGGAGCATGGGGACGCCGGCCGTGCCGCTCGGTTCGCCGTCGTCACTGGCCCGCTGCACGGAGGCGTCGGCGCCGAGGACGTACGCGAAGCAGTTGTGGGTGGCCGTCGGGTGCTCCGCGCGGACGCGCGCGACGAACTCCTGCGCCTCCCGCTCGTCGGCGACGGGCGCGAGCGCGCAGAGGAAGCGCGAGCGGTTGATCTCGGTCTCGTGCACGCCCTCGCGGGCCGGGGTGCGGTACTGCTCCTGCATCCGGCCAGCCTACGTTCCACCGGCCCGGCGCTCCCCGGCGGCCGGCGGGGGCGGGGGAATCAAGGACCGGCGCGGTTCGTTCCCCGGGAGACGGACCGCGCCGAGGAGAGGCAGCAGAGACGATGAGCGCCGACAGCACGACCACCGGTCCCGCCGAGTACTCCGCGTCGGAGGCGGTACGGCGGATCCTGACGTCCACGGGCGACACCTGGGCGGTGGTGGGCCTCTCGAACAACCGGGCGCGGGCGGCCTACGGGGTCGCCGCCGTCCTCCAGCGCTTCGGGAAGCGGGTCGTCCCGGTCCACCCGAAGGCGGAGACGGTCCACGGCGAGCGGGGCTACGCCTCCCTCGCCGACATCCCGTTCCCGGTCGACGTCGTCGACGTCTTCGTCAACGGCGACCTGGCGGGCGGGGTCGCCGACGAGGCCGTGGCGATCGGCGCCCGGGCGGTCTGGTTCCAGCTGGACGTGATCGACGAGGCCGCCTTCGCCCGTACGCGCGAGGCGGGCCTGGACATGGTGATGGACCGCTGCCCCGCGATCGAGATCCCGCGCCTGGGCTGATCGGAGAAGGTCAGGCGGCGGGCACGCCGAGACCCTCCAGGACGACCGCGCCGGGGAGTCGACCGAGGGCCTTGCCGGGGAGGATGAGCTTGCCCCGGCGGCGGCCGCTGCCGACGAGGACCCAGGACGTGTCGACGACGGTGGCGTCCACGAGGAGCGGCCAGCCGGCGGGAAGGCCGACGGGGGTGATGCCGCCGTACTCCATGCCGCTCTCGCCGATGGCCGTGTCCATCGGGGCGAACGAGGCCTTGCGGGCGCCGAGGTGACGGCGCACCACCCCGTTGACGTCGACGCGGGTGGCGGAGCCGACGACGCAGGCGGCGAGGGTCGTCCCGCCGCCCCGTTTGGCCGCCACGACCACGCAGTTCGCGGAGGTGTCGAGGAGGTCGGCGCCGTGGTGCTCGACGAAGACGGCGGTGTCGGCGACGGCCGGGTCGGTGTCGACGTAGAGCACCTGGTCGGCGGGGACGGGGCCCGTCCAGGCGCGGACGGCGGCGGCGACGGGTCCGGTCAGGAGGTCGAGGCAGTCCGGGGCGGGCCGGGCGTCGGTGAAGTCTCCGATGGGTGCGCGCATGCCCGCCACGCTAACAACCGGCACCGGGCGGGCGGGGCGCCGTCTCGGAGTACGGGCGGGGGGTGCGCGAGCGGGCCCGTCAGGACGCCGTCCTGGCCGGAGGCACGCACGAACGGGTCCGTCAGGACGCCGCCGTACCGGCCTGTTCGACCTCCCACGCCGCGAGCGCCGCGAGCTGTTCGGGGGTGACGTGCTCCGGGATCGGGACCGGGGCGGGGGTGCGGAGCGGGGGCTGCCAGCCGTTCTCCGGGTCCCAGCTGCGGACCACCTTCGCCGGGGCGCCGGCCACGACCGCGTGGTCGGGGACCTCGCCGCGCACGACCGCGCCCGCCGCGACGACCACGTTCCGGCCGAGGCGGGCGCCGGGGAGGATCACCGCGCCCGTGCCGAGCCAGCAGCCGGGGCCTATGGAGACCGGTGCCGAGCGGGGCCACTGGCGGCCGACCGGCTCGTCCGGGTCGTCGTAGCTGTGGTTCGTCGAGGTGATGTAGACGTACGGGCCGCAGTACGTGTCCGAGCCGATCGTCACCTTCGCGTCGGCGATGACGTGGCTGCCCCGGCCGAGGACGACCCCGTCGCCGAGGGCCAGGACCGTCTCCGTCCCGAGGTCGAGGTCCGGCAGCATCCCGGCGGTCAGCGTGACCTGCTCGGCGATGATGCAGCACGCGCCGATCTCGATCCACCGCTCGCCGAAGACCGTGCCCTGCGGGAAGGCGAGCCGGGTGCCCTCGCCGAGCCGGCGGAAGCGCAGCCGCCCCTGGTGCTCGGCGGTGACGGCGCCGGCCCGCTGCGCCCAGCGCCAGCCGCCCTGGAGGGCGTGCGCGACGACCCGGCGCCGCCAGGCGGCGAGGGATGAGAACGTGTTTCTGTTCCTGGGCACCCGGCCACGGTAGTCGGCGCCCCCGCACCCCATCACCGCCGTGCGCTGTGATGTCGGTCATGAGCACGGCATAGGCTGCGGCCCGGGGGCATCCCCGGGCGCGACACGACGGCTGACGACCAGGAGCGAAGAACCATGACAGAGACGTTGATCAAGGGCGTGGGCGGCAAGGAGCCGCGGATCGACCCGACGGCCTTCACCGCCCCCACCTCGGTGGTCCTCGGCGAGGTCGTCCTCGGCGCCCGCGCGAACATCTGGTACCACACGGTGCTGCGGGCGGACTGCGGCCCGATCGAGATCGGCGAGGACTCCAACGTCCAGGACAACTGCACGGTCCACGTCGACCCCGGCTTCCCCGTCTCGATCGGCGCCCGGGTGACCGTCGGGCACAACGCGACCGTGCACGGCTGCGTCATCGAGGACGACGTGCTCGTCGGCATGGGCGCCACGGTCCTCAACGGGGCCCGGATCGGCGCCGGGTCGCTCGTCGCCGCCCAGGCGCTCGTCCCGCAGGGCATGGAGGTCCCGCCGGGCTCGCTGGTCGCGGGCGTCCCGGCGAAGGTGCGCCGCCCGCTGACCGAGGAGGAGCGGGCGGGCATCCGGCTCAACGCCGAGATGTACCTGCACCTCGCCAGGAGTCACGCGGAGGCCTTCGAGGACTGAGCGCGCCGTGCGCGCGCGTACGCGGAGGAGGGCGGCACCCCGACCTGGGTGCCGCCCTCCGTGCCGTACGGAAGACGCTCAGTCCGCGGCCGGGACCGGCTCCGGCTCCGCGGCGGACGCGGCGGCCCGCTCGGCGGCCGCCTTCTTGGCGCGGTTCTTGATGATCAGCATCGAGGTGAGGCCGATCAGGACGGCCAGGACGAGACCGAGCCAGGAGAAGCGCTTCAGCCACGCCTCGGCGACGACGCCGACCGAGTAGATGACGGCCGTGGTGCCGCCGGCCCACAGGATGCCGCCGAAGACGTTGGCGACGAGGAACTTCCAGTACGGCATGTGCAGCACGCCCGCGAGCGGCCCGGCGAAGATGCGCAGGAGGGCGATGAAGCGGCCGAAGAAGACCGCCCACATGCCCCACTTCTGGAAGGAGCTCTCCGCGAGTCCGATGTTGGCCTCGCTGAAGTGCTTGGGGAACTTCCTCCCCAGCCAGGCGAGCAGGGGTCTGCCGCCCTTGCGGCCGATGGCGTAGCCGATCGAGTCCCCGATGATCGCGCCAGCGGTGGCGCAGGCGCCGAGCACGTACGGATCGATGTCGCCGTGCTGCGAGGCGAGCAGCGCCGAGCTGACGAGGACGATCTCGCCGGGCAGCGGGATGCCCAGGCTCTCGAGCCCGATCACCACTCCGACGAGGACGTAGACGGCGATCGGGGGGATGGTCTCCAGCCACTCCTGGACGTGCAACGCGGCTTCCTCCCGTGTGGACTTCCCCTGTGCGCGCCCCGTCCGTGGTCGGGGGACGTGGCGCCGGCGTGCACCGCGGCGGGCACGCCGGGGAAGCCTACCCGGTCGGGGCGGACGGGCCCCGACGCCGAGGGCCGGAGCGGGCGGCGGGCACGCGTCCGCCCCCGCGCCGGAGGGGCGCGGGGGCGGAGGAGCGGCGTCCGGGCCGGGTCAGGCGTTCGGGCGCAGGGTCCACACGACGGTCATCTCGCCGGTCACGGCGCCGTCCTCGCGGGTGATGTCGATCCGCACCGGGAACTCCGGGCGCTGTCCGGCGTCGAGTTCGGCGACGACCTCGGCGGCGGGGCGGCCCAGGGTGGCGGTGGCCGTGACGACGCCCATGGCCAGCTTCTTGTAGCCGATCTCGGCCTTGACGGCGAGCGGGACCGCGCGGCTCAGCTGGTCGCCGAAGGCGGCCAGCACGATGGCGCCGCTGGCGGACTCGGCGAGCGTGAACATCGCTCCGGCGTGCGGGCCGCCGACGTGGTTGTGGTAGGCGGGCTGGTCCGGCAGGCGCACGACGGCGCGCTCGGCGGTGGTCTCCAGGAACTCCAGGTTCAGGGTCCCGGCCATGGGGACCGTCGCGGCGAGCATCTCGCCGACGGTCATCTGGTCTGCGCTCATGGACCGTGATGTTACTCGCGGGTAGAACTCTTGGCCATCCCCCGTGCCCGCCGGGGCCGGGGGGCGGGCGTGGTCGGGAGGCCCCCGCACCTCTATGGTTACTGGCCATGTGGCCAGGACAGCAGCCGCCCGGGGGCGAGCAGAACCCGCAGGACCAGAGTCAGAACCCCTACCAGCAGCCGGGGTACCAGCAGCCGAACCCGTACCAGCAGCCGCCGGCCCAGCCCGGATACCCGCAGCAGCCGCCGACGCAGCCGGGGTACGGCCGGCAGCCGCCGCCCCCGCCGGGGTACCCGCAGCAGGGATACGGCCGGCAGCCGGGACAGGTGAACCCGTACCAGCAGCCGACCGTGCCGCAGCAGTACGCGGTCCCGGGTCCGGGGCAGTCCGGCGGTCCGGGCGGTTCCGGCGGTCCCGGCGGGAAGAAGAGGACGACCGTCGTGGCGATCGTCGCCGCGACCGCCGTGGTCGTCGCGGCCGGTGTCACCGCCTTCCTGGTGCTCGGCGAGGACGACGAGAAGCCCGCCGTCGCCGACCCGAAGCAGTCCGCGACGGCCACCGCCTCGGTGGACCCGTCCACGGACCCCGACCCGAGCGAGTCGTCCGAGCTCGACAACCCTCGCGACGACGCCGCGCGGCAGCCGACGATCCCCGGCTGGAAGGTCGTCCACAACCCGAAGTACGGCACCCTCTTCGACGTGCCGCCGGAGTGGGAGGTGGCGAAGCCCGGGACGATCAGCTTCCTGGAGGACGAGAAGAAGGGCGACGGCAGCCCGCTCGTCACGATGTCCGGGCCCACGCACCTCAAGGGCAAGTGGTGCACCTACGACACCAACAAGGACGGCAGCCCGGAGTCCTGGAGCCTGGCGTCCGCCGGCACCAAGGGCGGCCAGGGCGCCAAGAGCACCGCGGAGGCCGCGTACAACGAGGCCGGCACGTGGGTGTGGGGCGGCTACGCGCAGCACATGCCGCAGAAGACCGTCAAGATCACCAAGGCCGTGCCGTACACGACGAAGTCCGGCCTCGTCGGCAGTCTGTCGACGGCCACGGCGCCGGGCGTCAAGAAGCGCAACAAGTGCGAGTCGGACGGCAAGGCGATCGCCTTCACCTTCAAGAACGCGAAGAACGACTTCTCGACCTGGGTCCTCAACGCGGCCGACGGCGTCGCCGACGAACTGCCGGACGCCACGATCCGGCAGATCCTCTCCACGGTCCGGCTCGCCGAGGACTCGTGAACGGCCGGGGACTCGTAACCGTCGATGACCTGTGACGGCCGAGGATCCGTGACTTCCGGGGCGACGGCCCGCCGCCCCGGAGGTCACGGTCCGGCCGGATACCGGTTTGGCGGTTCGGGCGGGCGGCGGGGATAGTCCCGGAGTGACATCACCCGCCGGCTCCCCCGCTCCCCCCACTCCGCCCGTGTCCCCCGCGCCCGCTCCGCCCGGCTCCCGCCGGCCCGAGTGGGCCGGCCGCAACTACCTCCTGCTGACCGCCGCCACGGTCGTGACCAACCTCGGCACGCACGGCGCCCTGATCGCCACCACCTGGGCGGTCTTCGACTCCGGCGGCGACGCGGGCGACGTCGGTCTCGTGGCGATGGCGCGCTTCCTGCCGCTCGTCCTCTTCCTGCTCGTCGGCGGCGCCGTGGCCGACCGGCTGCCCCGGCACCGGGTGATGGTCGCGGCCAACGCCCTCAACTGCGTGTCGCAGGCCGTCTTCGCCGCCCTCGTCCTCTCCGGCGAGGCCCGCATCTGGCAGATGATGGTGCTCACCGCGCTCTGCGGCACCGGCCAGGCCTTCTTCAACCCGGCGGCGGAAGGCATGCTCCTGGCCACCGTCAGCGGGGAGCACGCGAGCCGGGCGTTCGCCGTCTTCCGGATGGCGATGCACGGCGCCTCCATCGGCGGCGCCGCGCTCGGCGGCGCCCTCGTCGCCTTCGTCGGGCCCGGCTGGGTCCTCGTGGTCGACGCCGTCGCCTTCGCCGTCGCGGGCGGGCTGCGCGCCTTCCTCGACGTGAAGGGCGTCCCCGAGCGCGCCCCCGGCGGAGGGCTCTTCTCCGACCTGAAGGAGGGCTGGCAGGAGTTCGTCGGCCGCCCCTGGCTGTGGTCGATCGTCGCCCAGTTCTCCGTGGTGGTGGGCCTGATCGGGGCGGTCGAGGCGGTGTACGGACCGCTGGTCGCCCGGGAGGAGCTGGGCGGCGCGCGCCCCTGGGGCTTCGCGCTCGCCGCGTACGGAGTGGGGACGGTCGCCGGCGCGGTCCTGATGACCCGCTGGAAGCCGCACCGGATGCTGTTCGTCGGGACGCTGGGCGTCTTCCCGATCGCACTGCCCTCGGCGGCGCTCGCGGTGCCGCTGCCCGCGATCGGCCTGACGGCCGCGATGTTCGTGAGCGGGGTGGCGATCGAGGTCTTCGGCGTCTCGTGGATGACGGCGATGCACCAGGAGATCCCCGAGGAGAAGCTGTCCCGGGTCTCCGCCTACGACTGGTTCGGCTCGACGGCGCTGCTGCCGCTGACCACGGCGCTCGCGGGCCCGGCGGAGGGCGCGTTCGGCCGGAGCGGGGCGCTGTGGGGCGCGGCGGCGCTGATGGTGCTCGTCACCGCCCTCGTCCTGCTGGTGCCGGACGTACGGAACCTGACCCGGCGTCCGCACGCGCCCGCGCAACCGCCCGCCGGACCCACCGGGAAGGAGCTCCCGGCCGTGCCGGGGCCCCGCTCAGCCGATGCCGAAAGCGCCGTCCGGGGGAACGGGTGACGGTACGGCCCCGGCGTCCGCGACCGGTTCCGCGTCCCCGGTGAACCGGGCGAGCGCGTCCCCGTGCTCCACGCGCGCGGGGAACGCGTCCGCCGCGGCCCGGCGCGCGAGGCGGGCGGTGTCGAGCGCGCGCGTGGAGGCGACCAGGACGGCGTTGCCGAAGCGGCGGCCGCGCAGGACTCCCGGTTCGGCGACGAGCGCGAGCTCGGGAAGGAGGGCGGCGAAGGTGGCGAGCTGGGAGCGGAGGAAGGCGAAGGGGGCGCCGTCGGCCAGGTTGGCGGCGTAGACGCCGCCGGGCCGCAGGACGCGTCCGACCTCGCGCGCGTACTCGACGGAGGTGAGGTGGGCGGGCACGCGCGAGCCGCCGAAGACGTCGCCGACGACCAGGTCGGCCGAGGCGGCGGGCGCCGCCTCCAGCCAGCGCCGGGCGTCCGCGCCGTGCACCGTGATCCCCGAGTCCTCGGGAAGCGGCAGGTGCTCGGCGACCAGGGCGAGCAGGCCGCGGTCCGCCTCGACGACGTCCTGGCGCGAGCCGGGCCGGGTGGCGGCGACGTACCGGGGCAGGGAGAGCGCCCCGCCGCCCAGGTGCAGGACGTCCAGCGGCTCGCCCTCGCCGGCCGCGCCGTCGACGACGTGGGCGAGCCGGCGCGCGTACTCGAACTCCAGGTACGCCGGGTCGTCGAGGTCGACGTACGACTGGGGTGCGCCGTCGACCGTCAGGAGCCAGGCCCGCTCCCGGTCCACGTCGGGCATCAGGCGCGCGGTGCCCTGGTCGACCTCGCGGACGACGGGGATGTGCTCGTTCACGCCTCCATTGTGACGGGGCGGTACGGGGCGGGGCCGGGTGCCTGTGTGACGGGGCGGTACGGGCCGGGCCGGGCGCCTGCCGGTCGCGGGACCGGTCGGCATGAGGGGCCTCTCGGTCGCGGCGCGTTCCGGAATCCGGCCCGGACGGACATGACGTACATTACGGCGCCCCTACGCGCGCGTCCGTTACTCTCCCCGAATGCTCGCTCCCGTGCCCCGGCCGACGGGCTCCCTCGCCGCCCGCTGCTCCCGGGCCCTCCTCGCCCCCCGTTCACGGCTCTCGCTGCTCGCCCTGCTGCTGCTCACGGCGGCCGCCCTCGTGGTGCTCTACGAGCCACAGCGCCTGCTGGCCTCGGGCTGGCCGCCGCGGACGAGCGGCGCGGACGCGGTGCTGCTCTTCGCCCTGGCGTACGGGGTGTGCACGGCGGCCTTCGTGCCGCGCCCGGTCCTGAACCTGGCGGCGGGCGCGCTCTTCGGCTCGGCCGCCGGTCTGACGGGGGCGGTGGCGGGGACGGTGCTCGGCGCCGGGATCTCGTTCACCCTCGGCCGGTACCTGGGGCAGGACGCGCTGCGGCCGCTGGTGCGGGGCCGCTGGCTGACGGCGGCGGACGGGCAGCTGAGCCGGCACGGGTTCCGTTCGATGCTGGCGATCCGGCTGTTCCCCGGGGTGCCGTTCGCGGCGGCCAACTACTGCGCGGCGGTCTCCCGGATGAAGTACGTGCCGTTCCTCCTGGCGACGGGGATCGGTTCGGTCCCGAACACGGCGGCGTACGTGGTGGCGGGCTCGCAGGCCGGTTCGCCCGGTTCGCCGGCCTTCCTCTTCTCCGCGGGCTTCATCGTCCTGTCGGGACTCGGCGCCGCGGTGGTGGCCTGGCGCAAGCGCCACGGCCTGCGGTCACCGGCTCCCGCGCGGGACGACAGGCCGGAACCGGAACTGGTGGGCAGCGCCCGCTGAGGTTTGCCGGAGGCCTCCCGGGAGATACGTCCGGCGCTACCTCGCGTACATGCTCCGTCAGGGGATCCTTCACCTCGGAGCGGTACGCTGCGCACGACCTTCTGACCACATACGTACATAACGGGACGGCCCTGGCCCCATGAGTTGGTTCGAATCGTTCATCCTGGGACTCGTCCAGGGGCTGACGGAGTTCCTCCCCATCTCCTCCAGCGCGCACCTGCGCCTCACGGCGGCGTTCGCCGGCTGGCACGACCCGGGGGCGGCGTTCACCGCGATCACCCAGATCGGTACGGAGACCGCGGTCCTGATCTACTTCCGCAAGGACATCGCCCGGATCGTCTCGGCCTGGTTCCGTTCCCTCACCGACAAGTCGATGCGGTCCGACCACGACGCCCAGATGGGCTGGCTGGTGATCATCGGCTCGATCCCGATCGGCGTCCTCGGCGTCACGCTCAAGGACCAGATCGAGGGCCCCTTCCGGGACCTGCGGCTCATCGCCACCACCCTGATCGTCATGGGCGTCGTCCTCGGCGTCGCGGACCGGCTGGCCGCCCGGGACGAGATCGGCGGCCGCCACCGGGCGATCCGCGAGCGCAAGACGCTCAAGGACCTCGGCGTGCGGGACGGCCTGATCTACGGCGTCTGCCAGGCGATGGCCCTGATCCCCGGCGTCTCCCGCTCGGGCGCGACGATCTCCGGCGGTCTGCTCATGGGGTACACCCGCGAGGCGGCGGCCCGCTACTCCTTCCTCCTCGCGATCCCGGCGGTCCTCGCCTCGGGCGCGTACGAGCTGAAGGACGCGGGCGAGGGGCACGTCTCCTGGGGCCCGACGATCTTCGCGACGATCATCGCCTTCGCCGTCGGATACGCGGTCATCGCCTGGTTCATGAAGTTCATCACCACGAAGAGCTTCATGCCCTTCGTGATCTACCGGATCCTGCTCGGCATCCTGTTGTTCGTTCTGGTCGGTACGGACGTCCTGAGCCCGCACGCGGGCGAGTCGGCGGGCTGACCGTCTTCCGCTCCTCTCCCGTCCCCCGCGCGGCGAGGGGCCGGGCGGGGGCGGGTGGAGACACGAGTCACGCCGTTCGCGGCCGGTTCTGTCAGTCCCGCCCCGTAGGCTTGTTCTCATGTCCGAGACCACTGAGCCCACCGTCCAGGCCGTCGATCCCGCCGTCATCAACTGCCGGATCCGCGCCCTGCTCGGCCGTGGCGAGCTCACCGGGGCGGACCGCGAGGAGTACGGCCGGCTGCTGCTCGAGTGGGAGGCCGCGGTGCGCGCCGCGCAGGAGCTCGCCGCGTAGGCTCCCCGGCGCGGCGCCCGTACGGCTCCGTGGCCCTCGCGCGTCAGGAGGCCTGGGCCAGGGACTCCCGGACGACCCGCTCGCACAGTTCGTGGGTCAGCAGGGCGTCCCGGGCGCTGAGCACCCGGCCCTCGCGCACCGCGTCGAGGAAGGCGAGCACCGCCTGCTCGATGCCGCGCTGGCGGGCCACGGGCACCCAGTCGCCGCGCCGGCGGACGGTCGGCTGTCCCTTGTGGTCGACGACGTCGGAGAGGTTGAGGACCTGACGCTTGGTGTCCCGGCCCGAGACCTCCAGGACCTCCTCGGTGGAGCCGTTCATCCGGTTCATCGTGCCGAGGGCGGTGAACCCGTCGCCGGAGAGCTGGAGCACCACGTGGTGCATGAGCCCGTCGCGGACCCGGGCCCGCACGTCGACGTGCTCGACCTCGCCGGGCAGCAGGAAGCGCAGGGTGTCGACGACGTGGATGAAGTCGTCGAGCACCATCGTGCGGGGGTCCTCGGGCAGGCCGATCCGGTTCTTCTGGAGCAGGATCAGGTCGCGCGGGTGGTCGAGGCACTGGGCGTAGCTCGGGGCGAGGCGCCGGTTGAAGCCTACGGCGAGGCCGACCCCGCGCTTCTCCGCGAGCTCCACGATCCGCTCGGAGTCGGCGTACTCGTAGGCGAGGGGCTTGTCGACGTACGTGGGGACTCCGGCCTCGACGAGCCGCTCGGCGATCTCCGCGTGCGCGGCGGTCGACGCGTGCACGAAGGCCGCGTCGAGCCCGGCGGAGAGCAGTCCGTCGAGGGTGGTGTGGCGGCGGCCGGCGGGCAGGTGCAGGGTGTCGGCGACCCGCTCCAGGGTGGCGGGGGTGCGGGTCTGCAGGTGCAGTTCGATCCCGGGGAGGGTGGCGAGGACGGGGAGGTAGGCCTTCTGCGCGATGTCGCCGAGTCCGATGCAGCCAACCTTCACGGGGTCTCCCTTGTCGTCGTTCGCCGGCCACCTCGTACGGGCCGTTCGCGCCGGTCAGCTTACGCGGGGCGGGCCGGTTCGCCGGGCGGCCGCCAGTCGGCGATGCCGTCGAAGCCCCGCAGGAGGAACCCGGGCCCGAGGCGGGAGACGGCGACGACGAGGGCGGAGCGCAGGGCGACGGCCGGGCGGGCGGAGAGCATCGTGAGCGCCCCGGTGCGGGCGGCCTTGCGCACGACGGCGGTGGTGCGCGGCAGCCGGTCCGCGGTGTAGGCGGCGAGCGCGCGGCTCGGCGTGAACGCGTCCCCGGAGCCCGCGTGGTGGGCGAGGACGACGGCGTCCTCGACTGCCTGGTTCCCGCCCTGGCCGAGGGACGGCATCATCGCGTGCGCGGCGTCCCCGAGAAGGGCCACCCTGCCCCGGTGGTGGGCGGGCAGCGGGGTGATCAGGTGGTGCACGTCGTGCCGCAGGACCCGGTCGGGCCCGACGGCGGCGAGGATCTCGGGCACCGGGTGGTGCCAGCCCCCGAAGAGGCGCAGGAGTTCGGCCCTCTCGTCGTCGGGCGCGCGGGCGCCTTCGGGGGCGGTGGCCATGGCGTACGCGTAGACCCGGCCGTCCTTGAGCGGCTGGGTGCCCCACAGCCGTCCGGCGCCCCAGGTCTCGTGCGGCGCGAAGGGCCGTCCGGGGGCCGGCACGACCATGCGCCAGCTGGTGCGGCCGGAGTAACGGGGGCCGGGGTGGGCGGGGAAGAGCGCCCGCCGGGTCGCGGAGTGGATGCCGTCTGCGGCGAGGACGAGCTCGGCCTCCCACTCCGTCTCCCCTCCGGGGGTCACGGCCGTGACGCGGGCCGGACGCCGGTCGTCCCCCGGGTCCGTCACCGTGGCGGTCGTACCGGTCCTGACGGTTCCGTCCGGGAGGGCGGAGGTGAGGATCCCCACGAGGGTGGCGCGGTGGAGGAGGACGAGGGGGCCGCCGAAGCGTGCGGCGGCGGCCTCCGCGTCGGTACGGACCAGCCAGCGGCCGCCGGGGGTCCGCATGCCGCCGTCCCCCTGCCAGGCGGAGAGGGCGCGGACCCGGTCGCCGAGGCCGACGACGTCCAGGGCCCGCTGGGCGTTGGGCGCGAGGCCGATGCCGGCGCCGACGGGGGTGAGGTCGGCGGCCCGTTCCAGGACGGTGACCCGCCAGCCCCGCCGGTGCAGGGCGACGGCGGCGGTGAGCCCTCCGATGCCGGCTCCCACGACGACGGCGCGGTGGGCGCCGGAGCCGTCCGCGCCGGGGCCGATCACGTCGGGGCCGTTCGCGTCGGCGCGGCTCCCACCGGCCCGGTTCACGTCGGCACGGTCCTGTTCCATGGCTGCTCCTCGGGGCGAGTGACCGTCGAACCGGTAACTACAGATGTAGTGAGCCCGGCACCACGACCGTACTACAGGTGTAGTGCCACAGGGAGGGGGCGGTAGTAGGTTGTCCTCCATGACCGCAGCACCGGACTCCCCCGCCTCGCGTGCCGACCGGATCGGCGACGCCGCCCTCGACCTGCTCGTCGAACGGGGGATGCGGGGCCTGACGCACCGGGCCGTGGACGAGCGGGCCGGGCTGCCGCAGGGGTCGACGTCCAACCACGCCCGCACCCGCCAGGCCCTCCTGGAGACGGCCGTGCGGCGCCAGGTCGAGCTGGAGTCCCGGGTCCTCACCCCGCACGAGATGCCGGGTCCGGACAGCGGCGGGGACGCGCTCGTGGACGCGCTCGCCCTCGCCCTGCACCGCTACCTCACCGACCACCGGCCACTGCTCGTCTCCCGTTACGAACTGGCCCTGGAGGCCACCCGCCGCCCCGAGCTGCGGAGCTTCTTCGACCGGGCGGGTGCGGTGTTCCACGGTCCGCTGACCGCGATGATGACGGCGGCCGGCTCGGCCTCCCCCGAACGGCACGCCCTGTCCCTGATCGCCTGGTCCGAAGGGCTGATGTTCTCCTGCGCGGCGGGCTCCTTCCACGCGGCGGTGCCGAGCCTCGCGGAACTGCGCACCGGAGTGGACGAGTTGCTGCGCGGCATGCTCGGGGGCCCATTCCGGCCCGGACCTGCGTGAATCCACTGGCGCCGCCCACCGATCATGGGGAACGATGCCGGTCATGAGCATCGAACAGAGCGGCACCGCCCCGCGCGTCCACCCGTCCACCACCTCGGGCGAGCGCGAAGCGCTGGAACAGTGGCTCGACTTCCACCGCGCGACCCTCGCGAGGAAGTGCGAGGGGCTGGACGACGCCCAGCTGCGCACCCCCTCCGCCCCGCCGTCGGACCTCAACCTGCTCGGTCTCGTCCGGCACATGGCCGAGGTCGAGCGCGGCTGGTTCCGCCACACCCTGGCCGGCGAGGAGGCCCCGTGGATCTACGCCACGGAGGAGGACCAGGACCGGGACATCCACGCCGGGGAGGGGGACACCTACGAGGAGGCCCACGCCACCTGGCAGGCCGAGATCACCCATGCCCGCGCCCTGGCGGCGACCCGCGGCCTCGACGACCTGGGCGTCGGCAAGCGCAGCGGCGGGGAGGAGTTCAACCTCCGCTGGATCTACCTCCACATGATCGAGGAGTACGCCCGTCACAACGGCCACGCGGACCTGCTCCGGGAGCGGATCGACGGCGCGACCGGCGACTGAGGCGACGCGAGCGGATCGAGCGGCCGAACCGCTCGGCCGTCCGGCCGCCCGGCGGGGTCAAGAGCGGGCACGCGTCGCCTCACCCGTGCGGGGCATTCCCCGCCGGTAGGGGCGCGAAGATCGCCGCCGGAGCAGCAGAGTGGCGCGGGTGCATGGAATCCGAACCACAGCGAAGATCCTGTTAGGGGCGGCGATGGCCGCCCTGACCGGCTGCGTCTCGGTCGACGCGCCGCCGGCGGCACCCGCCCCGGCCCCCGCCCCCGCGGCGAAGCCCGTACGGCCCGGGAAGGACGTCGCACCGCAGATCGCCGACGGTCCGGCCCGCGAGGCCCTTGAAGCGGCGCTCCCCGCTCCCCCGCCGTCCACCGCGCCCCGCGCGAGCGGGCGGGACCGGCGGGCGGCGGCCCCGTCGCTCCCGGAGGCGCCGCGCCCCGGCGTCGTACCGCAGCAGCGGGAACGTCCGCGCGCGTCGGCCCGGCCGGACCCGTCCGGACCGGCCGCCTCCGCCGCCCCGTACGGCCGGTGAGCCGGGGGTACGGGCCCGAGGGGGCCGCCCACGGGCGGCCGGCGGTCCGTCACTCCCCCCGCAGCCGCAGTTCCAGGCGCTCGATCGCGGCCCGTACGCCGTTCCCGTAGCCGTCGTCGTCGAGGTGGGCCGACGCCGCGCGGGCCAGGTCCAGATGGGCGCGCGCGGCATCGGACCGGTGGAGCCTGACGTAGTCGGCGGCCAGGTTGAGGTGGAGCGAGGGATAGAGCGCCCGGACGGCGGCCGACGCGTCGTGCGCGGCGAGCCGGTCGTCCGTGAGGTCCTCGGCCGCGCCCAGCGCCCGCAGGTCCCAGGCCAGCTCGGTCTCGGGGTCGTCCTGGGTGTCCGCCATGTAGTGGGCGAGGGTGCAGCGGTGCAGGGGGTCCCCGTCCGGGCCGATCTGCTGCCACAGCACCCCGAAGCGGTTGCGGGCCTCCTCGCGGTCGCCGCCGTGGAGCAGCATCAGGGCCTGCCCGATCCTGGTCATGACCCCGTCGTCCGACACCTGCTGCTGCTCGGTCACCGCGACCTCCACAAGATCACCACTGGGAGGGCCGACGCTAGCCGTCCCCGGCCCGGATCGGACCGAGGCTCAGCCGAGGTCGGGGATGCGCCAGTCGATCGGCTCGTGGCCCTGGGCCGCCACGGCCTCGTCGATCTGCGTGAAGGGGTGCGACCCGAAGAACTTCTTCGCCGACAGGGGCGAGGGGTGGGCGCCCTTCACCACCACGTGCCGCTCCTCGTCGATGAGCGGCAGCTTCTTCTGCGCGTAGTTGCCCCACAGGACGAAGACGGCCGGGTCGGGACGGGAGGCGACCGCGGTGATCACCGCGTCCGTGAACTTCTCCCAGCCCTTGCCCTTGTGCGAGTTCGCCTCGCCGGCGCGGACGGTCAGCACGGCGTTGAGCAGGAGGACGCCCTGCTCGGCCCACGGCATCAGATAGCCGTTGTCCGGGATCGGGAGGCCGAGCTCGGCGTTCATCTCCTTGTAGATGTTCCGCAGGGAGGGCGGGGTCTTCACGCCGGGGCGGACCGAGAAGCAGAGGCCGTGGCCCTGGCCCTCGCCGTGGTAGGGGTCCTGACCGAGGATCAGGACCTTCACCTTGTCGTACGGGGTGGCGTCGAGGGCGGCGAACACCTCGTCCTTCGGGGGGAAGACCGGACCCTTGGCGCGCTCCTCCTCGACGAACTCGGTGAGCTGCTCGAAGTACGGCTTCTGCAGCTCCTCGCCGAGAACACCCCGCCAGGACTCGGGCAGCATGCTGGTGTCGGTCACGGTCAACAACCTCCGGTGGACGTTCCTGTCTACGTCCCAGAACCTACCGGGGGCCACTGACAGCGGCCCCCGCAGGTCTTCCGTGTCCGCTACCAGCTGGCCCGGCGGTGCAGCTCCCACATCTGCATGACCGTCTGCGGGTCGAGGGCGCGCTCGCCGCCGCCGATGTCCTCGCGGGCCGCGATGTAGAGCTTGCCCTGCCACAGGGGCAGCAGCCGGACGTCCTTGACCATGATCTCCTGGGCCTCCACGAACTCGTCCGTGACGGTCCCGCGGTCGCTCTGGCGGCGGGACTTCGGGAGGAGCTCGTCGGTGATCCGGGAGCTCAGGTAGGGCGTGCCGAGGACGTTCTCCTTGCCGACGAAGGGCGCGACGAAGTTGTCCGGGTCCGGGAAGTCGGGGAACCAGCCGCGGCCGAAGACCGGGTACTCGCCCTTCTGGTAGGCCGCCTGGTACTCCGTCCAGGGCTTGCCCTGCACGGTGACCTCGAAGAGCCCGGACTCCTCCAGCTGCCGCTTGAGCTCCTTGAACTCGGCGGCCGTCGAGGAGCCGTAGCGGTCCGTGGTGTACCAGAAGGTCAGCTTGACCGGCTTGTCGATGCCGGCGTCGCGCAGGATCTCGGTGGCCTTCTCGGCGCTCGGCGTGCCGTAGCGGTCGAAGAACTTGGTGGTGTGGGCCGCGATGCCCTTGGGCACCATGGAGTACAGGGGTTCGGCGGTGCCCTGGTAGACCCGGTTGACCAGTTCGTCGCGGTCGACGAGCTGGGCGATGGCCTTGCGGACGGGGAGCTTGGCGACCGAGGGGTCCTGGGTGTTGAAGACGAGGTAGCGGATGTCGGCGCCGGTCGACTCGACGAGCTGGAGGCCCTGGTTCTCGGGCTTGTCGTCCTGGAGGGAGACGACCTCCTCGGCGGTGAGGCCGCGGTAGGTGGCGTCGATCTCCTTCTTCCTGAGCGCCGCGACCATCGCCTCGGACTCCTTGAAGTACTTGATGGTCACCCCCCCGTTCTTGAGGTGCGCGAAGCCCTTGTACGTGGGGTTCTTCGTCAGCTCCGCCGATCCGCCCTCGGTGTAGGAGTCGAGGACGTACGGTCCCGAGCCGGCGACCTTGCCGTCCTTGGAGCGGAGCTGGTCGGCCGGGTACTCGGCCGGGTCCACGATGGACATGGCGGGGGTGGCGAGGATGAACGGGAAGGTGGCGTCCGACTTGTTGAGGCGGAAGACGACCGTGCGGTCGCCGACGGTCTCGATCTTGTCGAGGGAGCCCAGCATGCCATTGGGGCCGCCCTTGTGGTTGATCGTGCGGATGCGCTCGATCGAGTACTGCACGGCCTTGGCGTCCAGCTTGTGCCCGTTGGAGAACGTGAGGCCGTCGACGAGCTTGCATTCGAAGACCCGGCTCGCGGTGTCCGTGAACTTGCAGTCGGCGGCGTCCGACTGCGGCGTCGTGCTGCCCGTCGGGAAACTCACCAGGGTCTGGAAGACGTTCCGGAAGAGTTCCCAGGCATTGTCCCAGGACGCGGCTGGATCAAGCGTGGAGGGAGAACTCGTCGTACCGACCACGAGCCTCTGATCCCCGGCGGATTCACTGTCCGAAAAGACACCGCATCCGGTCACCAGGGATATGGACACAAGGGCTGCAGCCGCCTGCAGACTGGTCCGGTTGAACACGTGCACGCTCCTCGTTCAGCCATGGGTCGGCCGACGATACCGCAGCACCCCGTCAGGTCAATGTTCGAGACCGACGGGGCACTTGAGGCATTCATTGCAGAACCGGGCGCAATCCGGACACGAATTCCGGAAAGTGTCCGGTTATCGGTCACCCGACTCCGGCGTTCAGGAAAATCCCGCCGTCGACGACGAGTGTCTGGCCGGTGATCCACTCCGACTGGGAGGAGGTGAGGAAGGCCGCCGCGCCGCCGATGTCGGCCGGCTCGCCGAGCCGGCCGAGCGGATAGGAGGCGGCGGCCTCCGCCTCGCGGCCCTCGTAGAGCGCCTGCGCGAATTTCGTCTTGACGACGGCCGGGGCGATGGCGTTGACCCGCGCGACCGGCGCGAATTCGTGCGCGAGCTGAAGGGTCAGATTGACCATCGCGGCCTTGCTCATTCCGTACGCCCCGATGAAGGGCGAGGCGGACACGCCGGCGATCGAGGCGATGTTCACGATCGCGCCGCCGTTCTGCTTCTGCCAGGCGTGCCAGGTCCGCTGGGCGAAGCCGAGCGCGGAGATCACGTTCGTCTCGAAGACCTTGCGGGCCACATTGAGGTCCAGGTCCGCGATGGGGCCGAAGACCGGATTCGTGCCGGCGTTGTTGATCAGGAAGTCCACCCGGCCGAAGCCGTCCATCGCCGCCTCGACGGCGGCGGCCTGGTGGGCCTCGTCGTGGGCCTTGCCGGGGACGCCGATCGCCCGGTCCGCGCCGAGGCGCTCCACGGCCTCCTTGAGGGCCTCCTCGCCGCGTCCGGTGATGACGACCCGGTCGCCGCGGGCGACCAGCGCCTCGGCGATGCCGTAGCCGATGCCGCGGCTCGCGCCGGTGACCAGGGCGACCTTGCCGGACGGCTCCGGCTGTTCCTGCGTGCTCATGTGCGTCTCCTCGTGTCCCGGTCGTCAGTTGAGCGGGCCGCCGGCCACGTACATGACCTGACCGGAGACGAAGCCCGCGTCGTCGCCCGTGAAGAACGCGATCGCGTGGGCGACGTCCTCGGGGCGGCCGACCCGCTGCACCGGGATCACGGAGGCGGCGGCGGCCTGGAACTCCTCGAAGCCCATGCCGACGCGCTCGGCGGTCTGCGCGGTCATCTCGGTGACGATGAAACCCGGGGCGACGGCGTTGGCGGTGACGCCGAACTTGCCGAGCTCCTTGGCGAGGGTCTTGGTGAGGCCCTGGAGACCGGCCTTGACGGCCGAGTAGTTGGCCTGGCCGCGGTTGCCGAGCGCCGAGGAGGAGGAGAGGGAGACGATGCGGCCGAAGCCCGCGTCCACCATGTGCTTCTGACAGGCCTTCGCCATCAGGAACGCGCCCTTGAGGTGCACGTTCATGACGAGGTCCCAGTCCGACTCGGACATCTTGAAGAGCAGGTTGTCGCGGAGCACGCCCGCGTTGTTGACGAGGATCGTCGGCGCTCCGAGCTCGGCGGCGACGCGCGCGACGGCGGCCTCCACCTGGGCGCCGTCGGAGACGTCGCAGCCGACCGCGAGGGCGGTGCCGCCCGCGGCGGTGATCTTCTCGACGGTGTCCTTGCAGGCCGCCTCGTCGAGGTCGAGTACGGCGACGGCGCGGCCCTCGGCCGCGAGGCGGAGCGCGGTGGCCGCGCCGATGCCCCGCGCGGCGCCCGTGACGACGGCTACGCGCTGCTCGGTGGTGGACATGCTTGGTTCTCCTCGCCCTTGGATCGTCCCTGGTGGCGGCCGGACCGGCGTCCGCTCCTGCGTCCCGCACATGAGCGACCGCTTAGTATCGTCCGCAGACGAGACGCTAGAAGCCCTGGCACCCGGTGTCAACGGCCCACCGGGTGCACCTGGTCACCCTCCGTCCGGGGACGGACGCTCAGCGCACGAGGAGATCGAGCAGGCGTTCCACCTCGGCCTCGGGATCGGCGGTGAGGCCCGTGTGCACGGGCCCCGGCTGCACGACCGTGGAGCGCGGCGCGATCAGCCAGCGGAAACGACGCCCCGCGTCGTCGCGCGCGGCCTGCCCGGCCGCGTCCCCGCCGAGGCAGACCCCTTCGACGGCACGGAGGGCCGCCCGGACGCCGGCCACGTCGGCCGCCGGGTCGAGCACCGTCAGCTTGGCCTCGTCCAGGTGCGTGCGGGCGGCCACGAAGGAGCGGGCGCGGCAGTAGACGACCACGCCCGCGTTGAAGCACTCGCCGCGCTCGATCCGCGGCACCACGCGCAGCAGCGCGTACTCGAAGACGTCACGGTCGCTCACGTGGTGCTGTCCTTCTCGGTGGGCTTCTCGGTGGCCTTCCCGGTGGGGCGCGGCCGGGGCGCGAGGCGGTCGGCGAGCCAGCCGGGCGGCCGCTGGGGCCGGTCCTCGGTGCGCGGTCCGAGCGTGATCCGCTCGTGGATGGTGGCGGCGCGGGGCAGCAGCGCCTCGACGTAGGCGGCGCGCACCTCGTCCGGGCCCGTGAAGCCGGGCTCGTCGACGAGCCACTCGTCGGGCACGTCGGCGGCGACCCCCTCCAGGAGCTCGCGGGTGACGAGCGGCGCGAGCTCGGCGGCCGCGGCGGCGACGTCGGGTGCGAAGGGGGCGAGCGCGTGGTCGGAGGCGTCGTACGGCTTGGCGGCGGACGCCCGCGCCCCCGGCCAGTTGTGGTGCCAGATCATGGTGGCGCCGTGGTCGATGAGCCACAGGTCGCCGTGCCAGACGAGCATGTTCGGGTTGCGCCAGGACCGGTCGACGTTGTTGATCACCGCGTCGAACCAGACGACCCTTCCCGCCTCGGCCGGGTCCACCTCGTACGCCAGCGGGTCGAAGCCCAGCGACCCCGGCAGGAAGTCCATGCCCAGGTTGAGCCCGCCGCTCGCCTTGAGCAGCTCCTGCACCTCCTGGTCGGGTTCGGAGAGCCCGATGACCGGGTCGAGCTGGATGGTGACGAGCTCGGGCACCCGCAGCCCGAGCCGGCGGGCGAGCTGCCCGCAGATCACCTCGGCGACCAGGGTCTTGCGCCCCTGTCCCGCACCGGTGAACTTCATGACGTACGTGCCGAGATCGTCGGCCTCGACGATCCCGGGGAGCGAGCCGCCTTCACGCAGGGGCGTGACGTAGCGGGTCGCTACGACCTCTTCCAACACTTTCCCTGGCCACCCATCTCTCTCGCCTGCCATCGCCGGCCTCCGGCATGAAGTGAGCATAGTAACTGAGGGTGATCGCAGGGGATGAGTTCCCGAGCCACTGCGACGGTCCGGCCCGCGAACGGCCCTCGCTCCGGGCTCCGGGCGAGATCGCCCGGACGCTGCGCACCATGGAGGAAGCCGTGGAGCGGCCGGACCGTCGAACCGGGATCACGGCGGGACCTCCGGCTTCTTCCGGGTGCGGGGCGGGACGAAGCGGCGCGGCAACAGTGCCGCAACGAACTCTTGGTTTCGCGTGCATGGATCGTGGGTGGGCGCGGTCGTAGCGTCGGGTTCGCCGCCTTCGTCGTTCCGCACACAGCCGAGAGGGTTACTGTCATGGACACGCCTAAATCGTCCGGTCCCAGTCGTCGGGGGGTGCTGGCCGGTGCCGCGGCCGTCGCCGCCGGTGCCACCGTTCCCGCTTTCGCCGCCGCGCCCGCCCGGGCCGCCGCGCGGCCCAACGTGCTGCTGATCGTCACCGACGACCAGCCCAGGCAGACCGAGTGGGCGACGCCGAAGACCGTCGCCTGGCTGGCGGGGCGGGGAGTGCGGTTCACGAACGGGCACGCCACCACGCCGCTGTGCGCGCCGTCGCGCTCGTCGGTGTTCTCCGGGCGGTACGCGCACAACCACGGGGTGCGGAACAACGGGGCGTCGCGTTCGCTGGACCAGCACACGACGCTGCAGCGGTACCTGAAGCAGGCGGGGTACCGGACGGGGCTGTTCGGGAAGTACCTCAACTCCTGGGACCTGGCCGAGGCTCCGCCGCACTTCGAGGAGTTCGCGCTGCTCAGGCCGTCGTACGTGGACGGGACGTTCAACGTGGACGGAACGGTGCGGACCGTGCCCGGCTACACGACGACCGTGGTGAAGAACCGCACGCTGGCCTTCATCGACAAGTCCCGCACGGACGAGCGGCCCTGGTTCGCGTACGTCACCCCGTACGCCTCGCACGGGCCCAACACCCCCGAGCCCAAGTACGCCGGCACCGACGTGCCCGCCTGGGACGGGCGTCCGTCCGTGCCCGAGGCCGACCGCGGCGACAAGCCCGCGTACGTCCGCAACGCGACGCAGACGCTCGCGGACGGCCGGCTGACGCGGGCGAAGCAGCTGCGGACGCTGCGTTCGGTGGACGACGCGGTGGGGGCGTTCCGCGACAAGCTGGCGGCCCTGGGGCAGTTGGACAACACGCTGGTGATCTACATCGGCGACAACGGCTTCAACTGGGCCGACCACGGGCTCGGGGGCAAGGGCGTGCCCTACCGGCCCGCCCACGAGGTGCCGTTCTACCTCTCCTGGCCCGCCGGCGGCCTCGGCGGCGGCACGACCGACAACCGGATCGTGGCGAACATCGACATCGCCCCGACCGTGCTCGACGCGGCCGGGATCACGCCGGACACGCCCCACGACGGGCGTTCGCTGCTCGGCGGGTACTCCCGCGACCACCTGCTGATCGAGTGGTGGAGGCAGGGCACGGGCACGGAGGGGCAGAACACCTGGTCCTCGTACGTCGCCAAGGACCGCCAGTACACGGAGTACTACGAGCTCCACACGGACGCCGCCGGCAACGTCGGCGGGACGGGCCGGGTCACGTTCCGTGAGTACTACGACCTGGACGCGGACCCCTACCAGCTGAGCAACAGCCTCCACCTGGCCACGCCCGAGCAGGAGAAGGCGCTCGGCATCCCGGGCCTCGCGGTCGCGCTGGCCGCGGACCGGGTGTCCTGAGGGGGGCGGCGGGACGAGTCGCCGCCGCCGGGCACCGGGCGCGCGGCCGGGGTCCCCGACCGCGCGCCCTCCGCGTCCGCGTCACCAGCGGGACGGCGCCGGGGGCGCGACGACCGGCGGGCGGTCGTCGCAGGTGAGGGTGTTGGGCAGGAGCCACGGGGCGAGCCAGCCGCCGTCGTTGCCGCCGAGGTCGGTGAGGGTGAACTCCGATCCCGTGGCGGGGAAGCCGAAGGAGCCGCAGTTGTTGACGCCGACGGCCCCGACGTTGCGGGCGTCGACGTTCTCGAAGGTGGCGGAGCCCTTCACCCGGGCGCTGAGCACGGAGTTGCCGGTGCCGTCGACGCGGACGTCCTTGAAGTGGACGGCCGGGACGTCGACCCGGTCCTTCACCCCGTACTCGCTGACGAGCATGATCGCGTTGTGGGTGGAGTCGAGGTAGTGGTCGCCGGTGACCCGGACGTCGGCGTCGATGCTCTTGTCGAGGGCGTAGAACCAGATGGCGCCGAGGCCGATCTTCCAGTTGAGGTCGAGGGTGCCGGCGCGGACCGTGGTGTTGTCGGTGAAGCGGAGGGCGCCGGTGAAGGGTTCGGCGCCGAAGCGGGAGCCGGCGTGCAGGCCGCTGCCCTCCCGTACGGGGTCGGCCACGAGGTTGCCGCGGACGGTGTTGTCCTCGCCGCCGTAGATCGCGATGCCGTTGGCGAGGGTCGGGGACTGCACGGTGTTGCGGGAGAAGGTGTTGCGGGCGTCGGCGGTCGTGTCCGACCACATGGCCAGGCCGTCGTCGCCGGTGTTGCGGACGAAGTTGTTGTGGACGAGCGAGTCGGTGACGCCGGTGTGGAGGTTGAGGGCGTCGGCGATCTGGTCGGTGATCACGTTGTTCGTGACCCTCACGTTCGACATCGGGCCGTCGAACCACAGACCGACCTTGGTGTGGTGCAGGTGGAGACCGTCGACGGTGGAGTCGGTCATGGCGCCGCCGATGGCGTTGACCTGGTCGGTGTCGATCCGCTCGCGGACGTCGCCCTCGATCGCGAAGCCGCGCAGGTGCACGTCGCGGCTGCCGCCCTCGGCGGCGCTCCTGCCGTAGAGGCCGACGCCGGTGTGGCGGGAGCCGTCGGGCGCGGGTTCGGCCAGGGTGACCCGGCGGCCCTTGAGGATCGTGTGCCAGTTGCCGGCGCCGACGATCGTGACGTCGTCGACGACGATGTGCCGGTCGACCCGGAAGGTGCCCGGTGGGAGGTACACGGGCCGGTCGACGCGGCGGGCGAAGGCGATGGCGCGCTCGACGGCGGGGGCCGCGTCCCGGCGGCCGGTGGGGTCGGCGCCGAAGGCCAGGACGTTCACTCCCCCGCGCTCCACGTGCGGCGGGGCGACCAGTTCGGTGTCGAGGAGGTCGACGACGGTCCAGGCGGCGGGGCTGCCGGCCGGGACGGTGAGGCGGACCCGGTCGCCGGCCCGGTGCGTACGGCCGAGGAGGAGGCGCTGCTCGTCGTAGAAGTGGGTGGGCCGGAAGGGCTTGGCGATCTCCGGCGCCGGTGTGGTGGCCGCCGGGACGCAGGCGCACTCGGTGATCCACCAGTCCGGGTGGAGGAGGTCGGCGCGCGGGTCGTTGGTGAAGGGGTACTGGTTGTAGAGCCAGGAGTACTGGGAGGTCAGCGTCATCGTCGCGCGGTGGCGTCCGTCGACGGTGACGTCGAGCGGGGCGGTGATGCCGCCGCCTCCGGGCGCGTCGGGGACGCTGTAGCGGACGGTGAGGGCGTTGGCGTTCCGGGGCAGGACGAACTCGACGTACTGCCCGGCGGTCAGCCGCACGGCGGAGCGCCCCGACGCCTCGGAGGGGAGGGTGTACGGGGTGCGGTCCGGTCCGACGACCGTGCCGGTGGTGGCGGCGTTCTCCGCCTCCTGTTCGTCGAACGCCACGGTGGCGCCGCGGCCCTCGACGAGCTCGGTGGCGAGGGCGGCGCGGGTGACCACGGGGCCCCGGGCGGGCGGTTCCCGGTCCCCGGTGCCCGCCGCGGCCACGCCGTCGAGGAGCACGCTCGTGCTCAGTGCGAGGGCGGCGATCGTCAGGGCGGCTCTTCGGCCGCCGCGCGCGCCGCGTCCTGATCGGCTCGGACTCATGTCGGGCTCACTTCTGTCGGAGGTGACGCGGACGTCGCCCGGGTGCGGGGCCCGGGCCGTGGGGGCTGCGGGTCCGGTGCGCGTCCCCGTGGCCGGGGGCGCGCACCGGGCGTCCCGCCGTGGGCGGCGCGGTCAGGTGCGCAGCCAGACGGCGGTGTCCGTGGGGAGGGAGCCGTCCGCCGGCAGCGGTCCGCTGGCCAGCAGGACGCCGGTGTGCGGCGGGAGGTCGACGGGCGTGCCGGAGAGGTTGACCACGCACTGGAGGTCCTCCGCGCGGGCGAAGGCCAGGACCCCCTCGGGCGACGGCAGCCACCTCATGGTTCCGTCCCCGAGCGCGGCTTCGGCCCTGCGCAGCTCCAGCGCCGTGCGGTAGAGGGCGAGCATCGAGTCCGGGTCGGCGGTCTGCCGGTCGACGGCGTGGCGGCCCCACTCGGCCGGCTGCGGCAGCCACGGGTCCGTACCGGCGCCGAATCCGTACGAGGGGGCGTCGGCCTCCCAGGGAAGGGGGACGCGGCAGCCGTCGCGGCCGGGGTCGGTGCCGCCGGAGCGGAAGTGCATGGGGTCCTGGATGCGGTCCAGGGGGATGTCGGCCTCCGGCAGGCCCAGCTCCTCGCCCTGGTAGAGGTAGACCGAGCCGGGCAGGGCGAGGGTGAGCAGGGCGGCCGCGCGGGCCCGGCGGGTGCCGAGGTCCGGGTCGGTGGGGGTGCCGAAGCGCTTCTTGGCGAAGTCGAAGCCGGTGTCCTCGCGGCCGTAGCGGGTGACGGTGCGGGTGACGTCGTGGTTGCAGAGCACCCAGGTGGCGGGTGCGTGGACGGGGGCGTGTTCGGCGAGGGTGTCGTCGATGGTGCGGCGCAGCCGGTCGGGGTCCCAGGGGCAGGACAGGAAGTTGAAGTTGAAGGCGGTGTGCAGTTCGTCGGGGCGCAGGTAGCGGGCGAAGCGCTCGGCGTCGGGCAGCCAGACCTCGCCGACGAAGACGCCGCCGTACTCGTCCGCGACGGCCCGCCAGGAGCGGTAGACGTCGTGGATCTCGTCGAGGTCGATGTACGGGTGGGGGTCGACGCCCTCGGTGAAGTCGCGGAGGCCGGGGTCTTTGGTGAGGAGGGCGGCGGAGTCGATGCGGACGCCGGCGACGCCGCGCGCGAACCAGAAGCGCAGGATGTCCTCGTGTTCGCGGCGGACCTCGGGGTGGGCCCAGTTGAGGTCGGGCTGTTCCGGGGTGAAGAGGTGGAGGTACCACTCGCCGTCGGGGACCCTGGTCCAGGTGTTGCCGGAGAACTGCGAGGGCCAGTCGTTGGGCGGGAGTTCGCCGTTCTCGCCGCGGCCGGGGCGGAAGTGGAAGCGTTCCCGTTCGGGGCTGCCGGGGCCGGCGGCGAGGGCGGCGCGGAACCAGGCGTGCTGGTCGGAGACGTGGTTGGGAACGATGTCGACGATGACGCGCAGGCCCAGTTCGGCGGCCTCGGCGATGAGCTTCTCGGCCTCGTCGAGGGTGCCGAAGGCCGGGTCGATGGCCCGGTAGTCGGCGACGTCGTAGCCGCCGTCCACCATCGGGGAGGCGTACCAGGGGGTGAACCAGACGGCGTCGACGCCGAGTTCGGCGAGGTAGGGCAGTCTCGCCCGGACGCCCGCGAGGTCCCCGGTGCCGTCGCCGTCACCGTCGGCGAAGCTGCGCGGGTAGACCTGGTAGATGACGGCGTCGCGCCACCAGTCGTCGGTGCGGGGCGGATGAGGGGCTGCCACGGGACGGTCCTTTCGGGCAGGGCGGTTCTTCGCCGCCGGCCCGGACAGCGGGGCGGCGGAGGGGCCGGCGGCGAAGGCTTATGGGGTGCGGGCTCGTGACGGGGCGGGGCTCGGGCCTGTTCAGCCCTTGAGGCCGCCGGCGGTGAGGCCGCTCATGATGTTCCGCTGGAAGACCAGGAAGATCAGCAGCGTGGGGACGGAGGCGATGGTGAGCGCGGCGATCAGCACGTTCACCGGGACTCCGTTGGAGAGCGAGTAGATGCCGACGTTGAGCGTCTGCTTGGACGGGTCGGGCAGGGTGAGCATGGGCCAGAGGAAGTCCTTCCACACCCCCACGACCGCGAAGATCGACACGACGCCGAGGATGGGGCGGGAGATCGGCAGGACGATCGACCACAGGACCCGCAGGGGCGAGGCCCCGTCCATCGAGGCGGCGTCGAGCAGTTCCTTGGGGATGGAGTCGAAGAACCGCTTCAGCAGGAAGATGTTGAAGGCGTTGGTGACGGCCGGCAGCCAGATGGCCCAGGGCGTGTTGAGCAGGTTGCGTTCGACGACGGGCACGTCGAGCACGGTGAGGTACTGGGGGACGACGAGGACGGTCGCCGGGATCATCAGGGTGGCGAGCATCATGCCGAGGATCGCCTTGCCGAACACGGGCCGCAGCTTGGAGAGGGAGTAGGCGGCGGCGACGTCGAGGACGAGCTGGAAGGCGAGGGCGCCGAAGGCGTAGTAGAGGGTGTTGAAGAGGAGGGTGGCGAGGTCCATGACCTCCCAGGCCCGTGAGTAGTTCCCGGGCTCGAAGGTGCCCGGGACCAGGGTGGGCGGGGTCTGGATGACCTCCTGGGCGTCCTTGAAGCCGCTGGACACGAGCCAGTAGAGGGGGCCGAGGAAGACCAGGGTGAAGAGGAGGACGACGGCGGTGAGGACGGTCCAGTAGAGGACCCTGCCGCGGGGCCTGGCGAGGACGGCCGGCGAGATGAGCGTGCGTGTGGACATGGCTGGTCTCCGGTCCTATTCGTCCTCGGCGCGGCTGAGCCTGACGTACACCGCCGAGAAACCGGCGAGCAGTACGAGCAGGAGCAGGCCGAGCGCCGCCGCGGCACCGTAGTTGTTGAAGTTGAAGGCGTACTGGTAGATGAGGTAGACGACGGTCGTGGTCGATCCCTCGGGGCCCGCGCCGCCGGTGAGCAGGAACGGCTCCACGAAGACCTGCATCGTGGCGATGACCTGCATGAGCGCCATCAGCGACAGGATGAGGCGGGTCTGCGGGATGGTGACGTGCCAGATCTTGCGCAGCAGGCCGGCGCCGTCGAGTTCGGCGGCCTCGTACAGTTCGCCGGGGATGGACTGGAGCGCGGCGAGGTAGATCAGGGTCGCGCCGCCCATGTTCATCCAGGTGGAGGCGATGACGACGGCGAACATCGAGAGGTCCGGGTCCTGGAGCCACTGCTGTTCGGGCAGCCCGACCGAGGTGAACAGTTCGTTGAGGAGCCCGTAGCCGGGGTCGTAGAGGTACTTGAAGAGGAGGACCGAGGCGACCGGCGGGAGCATGACGGGCAGGTAGACGAGGAGCCGGAGGTAGCCCTGGCCGTGGTGGAACTCGTTGACGACCACCGCGACGAGGAAGGGCACCGCGAAGCCGAGGACCAGCGCGAGCACGGTGAACAGGGCGGTGTTCCCCCACGCCTGCCAGAAGGCCGGGTCGTTGAGGACCGTGTTCAGGTTGTCGAGGCCGACCCAGGTGGTGCGGCCGTCCTCGGTCTTCTGGAAGGCGAGGAAGAACTCCCGCACCATCGGGTACCAGGAGAAGACGCCGAAGCACAGCACCGCGCCGATGAGGAAGCCGTGGGCGGTCAGATTGCGCCGGAGGCCCCGGGCGAACCGGCCGCCGGCCGGTGCGGGGGCCGCCTCTCGTGGCGGGGAGGGGCGGGGGGTGTCCGCCTTGCTCGGGGTCAGGCTGGGGGCCGACATCGTCTCTCCTCGGTGCTGTCTGCCGGTTTCGGGGCCCGGGGGCGCCGGGCGTACGGGCGGGCCGGTCGACGGGGACCGGCCCGTGGGCGGGGCGGGCACCCGCCCGCCCCGCCCGGACCCGCTCACTGGTTGGCGAGGACCTGGTCGACCTGCGCCTCGGCGGTGGAGAGGAGCTTGTCGACATCGGCGTCCTCGTTGGTGAGGACGGCGGACATGACGTTGTCGAGGACCTTGTAGACCTCCTGCGCCTTCGGCGGCTCGTTCTTGCCGGCGACCGGGTTGTCCATGAAGGTCTTGAAGTTGGCGACCGGCATGGTGGCGTGCTCCGCGCGGGCGGCGTCGTCCTTGGTCTTGGACTCGTTCAGCCAGAAGTTGGGCTGCGGGATGCCCACCGGGAGGCCGTCGGCCTTGGTGCGGGCCCAGTCGAACTGGCCCTTGCCGACGGTGAGGTTCTTGAAGTTGAGCCAGGCGATCGCGGCCTTGATCTTGTCGCCGGATACGCCCTTCTTGATCATGTAGTTGTTGCCGCCGGCGAGCGTGTTCTTGCCGCCGGGGATCGGGCCCATGCCGAAGTTCTCGTACTTGGCGCCGAGTTGCTGGACCATGTAGGCGATGTCGTCGGGAGCGGCGAGGAACATGCCGAGCTTGTCGGTGGCGATCTGCTTCTGGAGGTCGCCCCACTTGAGCAGCTGGGTCTTGCCCATGGAGTCGTCCTCCCAGCGCATGGCGTGGAGGTTCTTCACCACTTGGCGGCCCAGGTCGGTGTTGAACGCGGCCTTCTTGCCGCTCGCGTCCACGACGTCGCCGCCGAGGCTGTACATCTGGGCGGTGAAGTGCCAGCCGCCGGTGTTGCCCGCGCTGTACTCGCCGAATCCGGCGACACCGTTGCCCAGGCCGGCGATCTTCTTGGCGGCGGTGCGGACCTCGTCCCAGGTGCGCGGCGGGGCGTCGGGGTCCAGGCCGGCGTCCTTGAAGAGCTTGCGGTTGATCAGCAGGCCCATGGTGTAGTTGCTGGTGGGCAGGCCGTAGAGCTTGCCGTCCTGCTTGAGCGAGCCGAGGACGTTCGGGTCGATGTCCTTCAGGGCCGGGACGGACTTGTCGTCGACGTAGGCCGTGATGTCGGCGGCGCCGTCGTTGTCGAGGACCTGCGGCAGGTCGGTGAAGTACGTGTAGAACACGTCCGGCTGCGACTTGGCCTTGAGCATCGCGGTGAAGCGCGGGGGCTCCAGGCACTGGCCGGGGGTGGAGCGGCCCTCGATGGTGACGTTCGGGTACGTCTTGTTGAACTCGGCGACGTCCTCCTTCCACTCCTTCAGCTCGGCCGCCTTCGCCTTGGGCGGCATGCAGTCGATCGTGAGCGTCACCTTGGTCTTCGGGTCCAGCGGCGCCGTCGGGTCGGACGAACCGTTCTGCTGGGATCCGTCGCTGTTGTCGTCGTTGCTGCTGCTCGTGCCGCAGGCGGCGAGCGCGGTCAGCGACAGGGTGGAGACGAGGGTGATCGCGGCGGCACGACGGCTGCGACGGAACCGGGCAGTTCTCATGAGTGGACCCCTTCGGGCATGAACGAGGAGGAGCGGCGCGTGAGGTGGAGGTCCCCGCCGCCGATGGCTTGGCGGGGTGCGGCACACTCAACCACCACCAACAAGTGAACGCAATATCTCGCGCTGATTTCGCAATTGCACGACAGTAAGGCGTAATCGAAACGTGACCGGCGCGTACCTGGTCGACAGGAAACGGAGGTGATCAAGGGCGCGCGAAGGCGCGCCGGAGTGTCCCGCGGCGTCGCGGCCGGCCCGGGTCCCCTCCGGGGCCCGGGCCGGCCTCCGTCACGCGCGGGAGACGGCGGGAGGCGGCGGGATCACGGGTTGACGTTGATCTTGAAGGTGGTGGTGTTGTTGCGGATGTCGACGGCGTTGCCGTTCATCCGCAGCCCGTTGAAGGTCACCTCGCCGACAGCGGGGCCCTGCCCCGACTCCGGCATCTCGTTGGCCCACACGCCGAAACCGGACTTGGCGTCCCAGGCGTCGCCGCTCTTGCGGGCCCCGGTGACGGAGATGTCCGTGAGGACGGTGTCCTTGATCGGGAACTGCGGCTGTCCGCCCACGTAGTTCGTCTGGAACATGATGCCGCTGTAGGTGGGGTCGACGATGTCGACGCTGTTCACCCGGATGCCCTGGAAGACCTTGGAGGCGGAGAAGAGCCATATCCCGGGGAAGGTCTGGTTGCCCCAGAAGTGGCCGCCCGCCCGGACGATCGAGATGTTCTCCAGGGTCGTCGGCTCGGTGCCGAAGCCGTTCATGGCGTAGCCGAAGTCCAGCGAGGAGACGGTCACACCGGAGTAGACCAGGGTGTCGGCGATGTGGATGTTGCGGAAGGTGTTGGCGTAGCCGCCGTAGACGGCGAGGCCCGCGGCGCGCCAGGTGAGCGTGCTGGTGAGGTTCTCGTAGACGTTGTTCTTCATGTCGGCGCCGCCGGCGTCGATCGCGGAGAACAGCGCGAAGCTGTCGTCGCCGGTGGCCCGGGCGTCGTTGTTGACGACGTGGTTGTCCGTGGAGCCGTTGGTCATGTTGACGCCGTCGGCGAACATGTTGCGGATCCGGGAGTTCTTGATGGTGATCCGGTCCGCGTTGGCGCCCCAGTAGAGGCACACCATGTGCTCGTTCCAGATGTCGTCGATCACGATGTCGGTGACGTTCGCGAAGTCGAAGACCTTGCCGGGGCCGTCGATGCGCGAGGTGTAGTTGCCGAAGTAGGCGAAGCCCTTGAACAGCGAGCCCTTCGCCGCCGCCTCGGCGCGGAAGCCGACGTCGGTGTTGTCCTGGGTCGAGGGCGCGTGGAACCTCGTGTACCAGGGCCCGGCGCCGACGACCTGCACGGCCTTGCCGTACACCTGGAACTTGCTGGACGTCTGGTAGTCGCCGGGCGGCAGGTAGACGCCGGTGAGCTTGCCGGTGGTGTCCATGCGGACCCGGTCGAGGGCGTTCTGCACGTCCTGGTGGGTGAAGCCGGCCGGGACGGTGTACGCGGCCGGGTCCGGGTTCGCGACCGGGGCGACCTGCTCCAGGTCGACGAAGTCGATCGCGTAGTGGGCGGCGGTGTTGGCGGCGTCCTTCTGGAGCCGGATCCTGCTGCCGGCCTGGACCGTCTCGCCGAGGAGCAGGTGCGCCTCGTCGTAGATGTGGCGCGGGGCGCCGGAGCCCGGGGAGTTGCCGGGCGCGGTCTCGGAGCCGTACAGCCAGGCGTACTTCGAGGTCAGCGGAAGCGCCTTCTTGAAGACGCCGTCGACGTAGACGTTGATCGTGGAGTCGAGGCCGCCGCCGCCCGCGGAGTCCGGGATGGAGAAGCGGGTGACCAGGGTGTTGGTGGCGGCGCGGGCGGTGAACTCGACGTACTCCCCCGTCGCGTCCAGGTCGACGGCCTTGCGGCCGGAGGCCTCGCCCGCGAGGTCGCCGACGGTGCGGTTGGGCCCGACGACGGTGGCGCCGCCGCCCGTGGTGCCGTCCTCCGCCTCGTACGTGGTGTACGGCATGTTGGCGCCGCGTCCGACGAAGAGCGGCTGGGCGGCGGTGTTGTTGGCGCGCTTGACCGGGAGTTCGCCGGCGTCGTCGGCGAGGACCGTCCGCACCGTGTACGAGCCGTTGGCGGCGGTCCACGGGCCGAGGGTCACCACGGTCGAGGCGCCGGCGGCGAGGCTGCCGCTGTACGAGCCGGTCAGGGTCTTGACCGTGGCGCCCTGCTTGTCGAGCAGGTTCAGGGTGACGCCGTGCGCGCCCGCCGAGGTGGCCTGGTTGCCCTGGTTCCGCACCGTCGCCCGGAAGGAGACGGTGTCACCGGCGGACGGGCTGGACGGGGTGGTCGTGACCGCGGTGGTGACCACGTCGGGGCTGGCGACGGGCTTGACCACGAGCGGGGTGGGGCTGGTGTGGGTGTTGTTGGACTCGTTCTGCTCGATGACCGCGTTCGCCTCGTCGGCGACCGCGCTCAGCTCGTACGAGCCGGCCTCCCGCGCGCCGATGGAGGCGCTGACGGTGGTCTGGGCCCCGGCGGCCAGGGCGCCGACCTGGACGGTGGCGACCTTGGTGCCGCCCAGGCGCAGTGCGACGGTGCTGGCCGGGGCGGCGGCCGGGCCGCTGTTGCGGACGGTGGCGGCGACCGTGATCTGGTCCGACTCGACCGGGGCGGCCGGCGTCGTGGTCAGGCCGGTCACCTCCAGGTCCGGGTTGGGCGCGGGCACGCCCACGACCTGGAACTCGGCGAGCTGGCCCGCCGAGGAGCCGGTGTTCGCGGTGAACTTGAGCTGGACGTCGGCGACGCGGGCGGTGACCGGGACGGTCACGGTGTTCCCGGCGGCCGGGTCGAAGGTGTAGCTCTTGGCGGCGACCAGGCTCGTGAGGCCCGAGGCGCTCTGCTCGCGTCCGAGGACCTCGACGGTCTGGCTGCGCGCGGCCCAGGCGGTGGCCGGGTCGAGCTTCAGGACGAGCCGGTCGAGGTCGGCGTTGGAGCCGAGCCTGACGGTGAGGGTGTTCGGGTAGCTGCCGCCCGCGCCCTCCCAGTAGGTGCTGGTGCTGTTGTCGTTGGCGTTCGCCGCGACGAAGCTGTGGACCGTGGAGGAGGCGCTGATCGGCTTGCCGACGGCCAGGTTGGAGCCCGTGGCGCCGCTGCCGTTGCGGGTGACGGTGTTGCTGTTGGCGGACTGGTTGCCGGCCGCGTCCTTGGCCCGGACGTGGTAGGTGACGGTCTGGTTGACCGGACGGCTGTCCGTGTACGTGGTGACGTTGCCCGCCACGCTCGTCAGGAGCGCGTTGTTGGCGTAGACGTCGTAGCCGGTCACGCCGGTGTTGTCGGCCGAGGCGCCCCAGGTCAGCCTCACCTGGCCGGAGGTCGCCTCGGTGAACGCCAGGTTCGCCGGGGCCGTCGGGGCCTGGGTGTCGCCGGTGTCGCCCTGCCGGGTGACGGCGTTGCTGTTGGCGGACTGGTTGCCGGCCGCGTCCTTGGCCCGGACGTAGTACGTGACCGTCTGGCCGGCCGGACGGTTGTCGGTGAAGGTGGTGACGTTCCCGGCGACGCTGCTGAGCAGGGTGCCGTTGGCGTAGACGTCGTAGCCGGTGACGGCGGTGTTGTCCGTGGCGGCGGTCCAGGTGAGCCGCACCTGGCCGGTCGCGGGCTCGGTGAAGGCCAGGTTCGCCGGGGCCGTGGGCGCCTGCGTGTCCCCGGTGGCCGGTCCGTAGACCTCCAGCTCGGAGAGCTGGGCCGCCGGCTGCACGGTGTTCGCCGTGACCAGGACCCGGACGTAACGCGCCGTCGTCTCGCCGAACGGGATCGTCACGGAGTTCTGGCCGGAGGGGGCGAACTCGTACGCCTTCGAGGTCGTGAGGTCGGTGAAGTCCGTGCCGTTCGCGCTGCTCTGGACCTTCAGGGTCTGGCTGCGCGCGCCCCAGCCGTCGGGCAGCCGCAGCACGACCCGGTCGACGCGGACGGAGGAGCCGAGGTCGGCCCGCAGCCACTGGGGCAGCTCGTTGTTGCGGCTCTCCCAGTAGGTGGCCTTGTTGCCGTCGTTGGCGTTGCCCGCCGCGTACACCTCGGTGTGGCTGCTCGCGGTCAGGGTCCTGCCCGCGGCGAGGTTGGCGGAGGTGCCGTCGGCGGCGTGCACTTCGAGCTCGGAGAGCTGGGCCGCCTGCCAGCCGGTGTTGGCGGTGATGTCGACGCGTACGAAGCGGGCCTGGGCGGCCGGGAAGCCCACCGTGACGGTGTTCCCGGCGCCCGGGCTGAAGGTGTAGGTGGCCGAGCTCTTCAGGGTGGAGAAGCTGGTCCCGTCGGCGCTGCCCTGGACGGACAGCGTCTGGTTGCGGCCCTCCCAGCCCGCCGGGAGCTTCAGGACGACCTCGTCGACGCGGGTGCTCGTGCCGAGGTCGGTCTGCACCCACTGCGGCAGGCTCGATCCGGAGCTCTGCCAGTACGTGCCCTGGTTGCCGTCGGTGACGTTCGCGGCGCCGTACTCCGGCAGCGCGCTGCCGGCCGCCGCGGGATCGCCCAGGGCGATGTTGGGGCCCCCGGCGGCCCGGGCGGTCATGAGGGGACCTCCCAGCGCAAGGAGGCTCGTCGCGATCACGGCGCTCATGCCCCGTGATCTCCAGCTGTGGAGTTTCATCTGTCCTCGATCTCGGCCCCGCATGCGATGGCTGCGTGGCGCGGCTCGTCGGGTTGGACTCTGGCTCGCAGATGTCGCCTGTTTGCTGCGAGCGGTGAGAGAGTTGCAGACAATTGCCAAGGCGTCTACATCCGGCGGAGACGTGCTTCCTCCGTCCCGTCGTGGCCGTACGAGGGCATGCCGAAGGCCCCGCGCACAAGGGGCTGCGGGGTCGACGGGAAGCACGGGAGGGGCGGGGGTCCGGCCGCCGCCGTGGCCGGACCCCCTCGTCACGGCGCCTCGGGCGCCGCCGGCGGTGTTACGGGTTGTTGATGACGAACTGGGATCCGGGCTCGACCAGGACGTTGCCCTGGGCCGAGTTGGTGATCGTCACGTTCGACAGGGTGGCGCTGCCGCGGGCGCCGCTCATCGCGAGGATGCCGGAGCCGTTGTTCGACTTGTCGATGCGGACGTTGGTGATCTTCACGTTCGGCATCTCGCCGCCACCGGTCTTGAACTGGATGCCGTCGTAGGTGGAGTCGACGATGTCCGTGTCCTTGATGGTGACGCCCGGGATGGGCTGGCCCTGCGCGAACAGGGTGATGGCGCCGAACTCCTGGTCCTCGTTCCAGAACGCGCCGCCCGTGCGGTACAGGGCGTTGTTGGAGATGAGGGTCTGCCCGGAGAAGGGCAGCGGGTCGTGGTCGGTCGCCAGCATGATGCCGGGGTAGTTCATGGTGTCGGCGATGATGTTGTTCTCGATGGTGTTGCCGAACCCGCCGTAGACCGCGATGCCGTTGGCCCGCCAGGGCAGTTGGATCGTGTTGTTGCGGAAGTGGTTGTTGGAGCCGATGTCCACCGAGGTGTCCTTGACGTACTTGCTGGCCCAGACGGCCAGCGCGTCGTCGCCGTTGTTGCGGAAGGAGGAGTTGAAGACGGTGGAGTTGCGGGTGCCGTTGGCGAAGTTGATGCCGTCGGCGTAGGTGTTGCGGATCCGCATGCCCGAGAACTCGACGCCGTCACCGGGCCCCCACAGCTCGGGGATGTTGGTGTAGTCGCGGCCGGCCCAGACGCCGACGTTGGCGTGCTCGATCCAGACGTTGTTGATCTTCGTGTTCTTGCCGAAGCGGCCGTTGAGGCCGACGCCGCCCTCCTCGTTGGCGTTGTTGCCGCGGATGGTGCCGGAGCCGAAGATCGCGATGTCGGAGATCTGCGTGTTGTGGTCGATGTCGAAGCCGAAGTTGCCCTCGTGCGGGTGGTTGATGCCGCCCGCCAGGTGCGGCGGGGTGAGGGTGTAGAGCTGGGAGTGCCACATGCCGGCGCCGCGGATGGTCACGTCGCGGATGCCGACGGTGTTGTAGATCCCGCGGTTCAGCGGGTCGTCGGTCAGGATCTTCTGCTCCTGGCGCCACTGGCCCGCCGGGATCCACACGCAGGAGATCTGGCCGTTCTGGTCGGCGGTCACCGCGCGCTGGATCGCGTCGGTGTCGTCGAGGCCGTCGTTGGGCACCGCGCCGTAGTTGGTGATCGAGACGCAGCCGGCCGGCTGGGAGGCCGGGGGCGCGACCTGCTCCAGGTCGATCAGGTCGATGATGTAGAAGGAGGCGGTGTCGCCCGCGTCCCGCTGGAGCCGGAACTTGGTGCCGGCCGGGTAGGACTGGGCCAGCAGGGCGTTGGACTCGTCGAACAGGCGGCGGGCGTCGGTGCCCGGGGTGTTGCTGAGCCCCTCCGGGTCGTCGGTGGTGCCGTAGAGCCAGCTGTGCTTGGAGGAGAGCGTCAGCTTCCGTACGAACTGGCCGTCGGCGTACAGGCTCAGCGTGGCCTCCCGCCCGCCGCCGGCGGCTGCGTCCGGGATCGAGTTGCGCACGACGAGGGAGTTGGCGGCGTTGGTGGAGGTGAACTCCACGTACTCACCGGTGGAGTTGAGCCGGACCGACTTGCGGCCGGAGGACTCGGTGGCGAAGTTGGTGTGGCCGAAGGTGCGCGTGGCGTCGGCGGTGAGCAGGGTGCCCTGGTAGCGGGCGTCCTCCGCCTCGTACTCCGTGTAGGGCACGGCGGCACCGCGGCCGACGACCAGGGAGCGGCTGAAGACGTTGTTGTTCTCGTTGGTCTCGGCCACGACCGCGGTGGCGTCGGCCGTCGCGGTGAGGGTGACGCCTCCGCTCGCGGCGGTCCAGGTGCCGGAGAGCGGCACGGTGACCGACTGTCCGGCGGCGACCGCCGGGGTGGAGCCGTTCAGGGTGCTGGTTCCCGCGGTGAGGCGGGTGACGCTGCCGGCGGCGACGCCGGCGGTGCCCCGGTTCTGGACCGTGGCCGTGAAGGAGACCTGCGCGCCGACCGCCGGGGAGGACGGGTTCGGCGTGATCGCGGTGACCGTCAGGTCGGGTCCGGGCGCCTGGCCGACGACCAGTCTGGTGGCACCGGTCCGGCTGTTGTTGGTGTCGTCCTGCTCCACGACGCCGTTCGCCGGGTCGACGACGGCGGACACGGTGTAGCTGCCCATCGCCTTCCTGCCGACGGGGATCCTGACGGTCGTGGAGGCACCCGCCGCGAGCGCGCCGACCTGCGCGCTGCCCGCCACGGCGCCTTCGAGGCTCACGTCGACGGAGGTGGCCGGCGAGGCGGCGGTCCCGGCGTTGCGGACGGTGGCGCTGACCTCGACGGGGTCCGTCTCCGAGGGGGAGGAGGGGGTCCACGCGAGGTCGGTGACGGTGAGGTCCGGGTTCGGGGCGGCGGCGCCCACCACCTCGAACTCGGCGACCTGCGCGCCGGGAGCACCGCTGTTGGCGAAGAACCTGAGCTGTACGTCGGCGTAGCGGCCGGTCACCGGGACGGTGATCGTGTTGTCGCCGGAGGACGGGCTGAACCGGTAGTCGGCACGGGCCTTGAGGGTGGTGAAGCCGGACGCGGACTGCTCGCGGCCGAGCACCTCGACGGCCTGGGTGCGCGGGCCCCACGCCGGGTCGGGGTTGAGCTTGATCCGGACCGCCTCGACGTCGGCATTGGCACCGAGCCTGGCGGTCAGGGTCGCGGGGAAGCCGGCCGACTCCCAGTAGGTGCCGGTGTTCCCGTCGTTGGCGTTGGCCGCCACGTACGACTGGGTGACCGACGAGGCCTCGATCGGCTTGCCGCGCGCCAGGTTGGTGCCGTTGGGCGGCGGGTCGACCGGACCGCCGCCGTCGTCCTCGCCGAAGACCTCCAGCTCGGACAGCTGGGCGGCGTTCCAGCCGGTGTTGGCGGCCACCTGCACGCGGACGTAGCGGGCCGTGGTCGCGGTGACGGGGATGCTGACCGTGTTGGCGGCGGCCGGGTCGAAGGTGCGGGCCCCCGATCCGGAGAGCGCGGTGAAGGAGGTGCCGTTCGTGCTGCCGAGCACGCTCAGGGTCTGGACGCGCGAGCCCCAGGAGGCGGGCAGCTTCAGCGCGACCCGGTCGACCTCGGCACTGGCCCCCAGGTCGACCTGCACCCACTGCGGGAACGAGCCGTTGGGGCCCTCCCAGTAGGACGCCTGGCTTCCGTCCGTGACGTTGCCGGCGGCGTAGCCGCCGTTCGTGCCGCCCGCGGTCGCGGGCTTTCCCAGGGCGAGGTTGGGGCCCTCGGCGGCGTGGGCGGGGGCGGGGAGCGTCCCCACGCCTATCAGCCCCGCCATCACCGAGCCGACGATCACTCGCCGCCCGTGGTTTCTCAGTCGCATGAAGTCCTCTTGATTCCTCACCCGGGCGACCGGCCGCGACGCGCCCCGCCGACGGCCCGAACAGCACCGGGGAGGGACGACGGGCCGGAAGCGCATGCACCGGGCGAACGTCGACAGGGCCCTCGCACAGCACCTTCCATGTCCGACGAGGGAACATTCGAGTGTGGGCGAGACTTTTTGAGCTGCTCAGTCAATCTTTTGCGATGACCGGGTGACAGGTTTCCGTCAGGTCACCGCTTTGTCAACGGCACCGACACAACTGGCCGGTGGGAGGGCTCGGCGGCCACGGGGGCGGACGGGGGGGCGGCGGGGCCTCCCCGTGTCCGGGCGCGCGAAAAAGGGCCAGACCATCAGGTCTGGCCCTCGGGCGGGGGCGGATCAGGTGCCGGACGGCGGCGCGGTCGAGCCCCGCACCACGAGCTCCGGCTCGAAGAGCAGCTCGCCGGGGTGCGCCTGCGTCCCCTGGATCTGGGCGCACAGGAGGTCGACGGCGGCGCGCCCCATGGCCTCGATCGGCTGCCGCACCGTCGACAGCGGCGGCTCGGTGCAGTTCATAAAGGCCGAGTCGTCGAAGCCGAGCACGGACACGTCGGTGGGAACGGTGAGTCCGCGCCTGCGGGCGGCCCTGATGGCACCCAGGGCCAGCGGGTCGCTCGCGCAGATGACCCCGGTCACCCCCCGGTCCCACAGCCGGCCCGCGGCCGCCTGTCCCCCTTCGAGCGAGAACATCGAGCGCTCCACGAACTCCTCCGCCAGCTCCGTCCCGGCCGCCGTGGCGGCCGTCCGCGCCGCGGTCAGCTTCCGGCGCGAGGGGATGTGGTCCTCGGGGCCGAGGACCAGGCCGATGCGTTCGTGTCCCAGCGAGGAGAGGTGGCGCCAGGCCTGCTCCACGGCGGCGATGTCGTCACAGGAGACGCACGGGAAGTCGAGCTCCTCGATGGGCGCGTTGACGAGGACGACGGGGATGTTGCGCTCCGCCAACTGCCGGTAGTGCTCGTGCGGCGCGTCGGCCTGCGCGAAGAGACCTCCGGCGAAGATCACCCCGGAGACCTGCTGCTGGAGGAGGAGGTCGACGTAATCGGCCTCGGAGACCCCGCCCTTGGTCTGCGTGCAGAGCACCGGCGTGAGGCCCTGCTGCGCGAGGGAACCGCCGATGACCTCGGCGAAGGCCGGGAAGATGGGGTTCTGCAGCTCCGGCAGGACCAGGCCCACCAGCCGGGCCCGCTCTCCGCGCAGCTGCGTGGGGCGCTCGTAGCCGAGGACGTCCAGTGCGCTGAGCACGGACTGGCGGGTGGCCTCCGAGACCCCCGGCTTGCCGTTGAGGACTCGGCTGACCGTGGCCTCGCTGACTCCCACTTTTTTCGCCACCAGAGCAAGTCGTCGCGTCACGAACGCAACTCTAGCGCAAAGAGAGTCAGGAAGTTACATGTTTCTTGCCATGATTGCAGCGCGACATGCACTCCTCCGAGACGGGTTCCGTCATTCGGGGGCACGGGGTTCCGGCTCCCCCGTCTTCGCGCGAACCGGTCGCGACGGCCCGTCCCGCCCCTCGGAGCCGCTCTCGCGCCGGCCCTCGAACCGGCCGAGGAGGGCGGTCAGGAGGACGGCGGTCAGGGTGCCGGCGACGACGCCGCTGCCCAGGATCGTGCGGGCCCAGCCGGGGAAGCCGTCGTACAGGCCCGGGGTAAGGAGCGGGAGCAGACCGGCCGCGAGGGCCAGGGCGGCGGTCATGGAGCTCGTACCGGCGCCGGAGAGGTCGGCGCGGCGGAGCATCTCGACGCCCATCACGGCGATCACCGCGTAGACGACGAGCGAGGAGCCGCCGACGACCGCCTCCGGGATGCCGGCGAGGGCGCGGGAGACGGGGGTCGCCAGGCCGATGCCGACGAGGAGCGCCCCGGCCGCGGCGGTGACGAAGCGGCTGCGGACCCCGGTGAGCCGGCCGATGCCGATGTTCTCGGCGCTGGTCACCATCAGGGACGTGCCGAACAGGCCGCCCACGAGGGAGACGAGGGCGTCGGCGCGGGCGACGCGGGGGACGTCCTTGCCGGGGTCGGGGACCCGGCCGACGGTCTCGCTGTTCAGCACGGTCTGGCCGGTGATCTCGGCCAGGGTGGTGAGGCTGAAGACGAGCAGCGGGAGGGCGGCGAGGACGTCGAACCGCGGTGTGCCGTACGGCAGGAGGGCGGGCAGCGAGAAGCCGCTGCCGGGCGCGGGCGTGAAGCTGCCGAGGCCGGTGACGACGGCGAGCAGGACGCCGCTCGCCATGCCGGTGAGGATCGCGGTCTGCCGCCAGACCCCGCGCAGCAGGACGTACGCGCCGACGGTGGCGGCGACGGTGAGGCCCGCCAGGAGGACGGCGCGGGGTTCGCCCGCGCCGTCGGGTCCGGTGACGAGCCGGGCGGCGACCCGGATCATCGCGATGCCGATGAGCAGGACGGTGACGCCCATGACGAGCGGCGGGAAGAGCCGGACCACGCGCGCGTAGAGCGGGAGTACGGCGATGAGCAGCGCCGCCGCGAGGAGGACGGAGCCGGCGGCGGTGGGCGTGCCGTGGTCCTGGGCGATCTGGAGGAAGAGGGCGGTGGCGGCACCGCCGGGCAGCATGACGAACGGCAGCCGGGCACCGATCCGCCACACGCCGAGGGACTGGAGCAGGGCGCCCGCCCCGCACAGCACCAGGACGGCGCTGAGCAGCGAGGCCGTCGCGCCGGGCGCGAGGCGCAGGGTGCCGGCGGTGAGGAAGACGGTGGAGACGGGCGCGGCGATCATCGCCAGGACGTGCTGCGCGGCGAGCGGCAGGAGCCGGCGCGCCGGGACGCGGACGTCGACCGGGGCGACGTCGGACGCGGCGGGCTGCGCGGGAGCGGCGGTCGGGGTCACGAGCCGGCCCCCAGCCACGGGATGTCGGCGGCCGCGTAGCGGTAGGCGCGGAAGACGGCGTTGGGCTCGGACGGGAAGAGGCCGCGGACCTCGTCCTCCCGGTATCCGGCGAAGTGCGGGACGACGTACTCCCAGCACAGGTAGCCGTCCTTCGTCACCTCGAAGAGCCGGCCGGACGGGGAGTCGGTGACGAGGGTGTTGCCGTTGGGGAGCCGCTGCGCGGAGCCCATGAACGGGGCGAAGAAGAACTCGCGGGCCGGGTCGTGGTACTCCCACGCGATCTCGCCGCTCTCCCGGTCGATCTCGACGACGCGGGAGTACGGGACGTCGTGGTGCGGCCGGAAGACGCCGTTGTCGAAGACGAGGAACCGGCCGTCGTCGAGCTCGGTCGGGGCGTGCTGCTGGCTGGTGGTGCCGGGGGCGCTGCGCCACAGGATCTCGCCGGTCTCGCGGCTGATGACGACGACGGCCGAGACGCTGCGCAGGCTGGCGAGGACGTTGCCGTCGCGGAGCGGGGTGACGCTGTTGATCAGGGGCCAGTGCTCGCGGGCGTACGCCTCGTGCAGCGGGTACGCGTCGCGGTCGAGGTGCTCGGACGCGTTCCAGGACCAGAGGAGTTCGCCGTCGGGGCCGATCTCCCGGATGGTGTCGGCCCAGACGGTGCCGCCGTCGGCCTCGGAGCCGGGCACCCCGCCGCGTACGGCCTCGGCGTCGGCGCCCCGGAGCGGTTCGAGGCCGGTGTAGAGGATCCGGCCGTCGTCGAGGTGATGGGCGTCGTGGTGCTGGAGGGGGTCGCGGTGCTCGCGCAGCACCGTGCCGTCGGGGGCCGCGTGGAGCATGACGCCGCCCCGGTACTTGTGCCACATCGGGAACAGGGCGTCCTCGCCGGGCAGGACGCCGTTGTAGGCGAGGGTGCCGTCGGTGAGGAGACGGGCGTGGCGGCCGGGGCGGTACGGCAGGTCCCACCGGTGGACGGTCTCGCCGCGCAGGTCGACGAGGTACACCTCGCCGCTGCCGGTGAGCGGGGCGTAGAGGGTGTGGCCGTCGTAGGCGGCGGTCTCGTCCAGGGCGAGGAGACCGGTCGGCCGTCGGCGGCGGGAGTTCTGGTCGATCGTGGGCATGGCGGCGCTCCTGCGTTCCGGATCGGCTGCGGGGCTCCTTCGTCAAACTTTCTTTGACTGGAGCAACTGCCTTTGAAACTAGAGGCGTCATGTGACGGGCGTGTGTCGGGAGTGCTAAACCGTGCCCGGGTCCCGTCACGGCGGCCGCGTAGGGTGCCGGGAGCGGCGAGGATCGCGGCGGACACCACCGGGCGGAGAGGGACGGGGACGACGATGGGGGCGAGCGCGCCGCGCGGAGGAGAGAAGCGGGACGGAGAGGGGGGCGCGCCCCGGGTGGGCGCGGCCGTGCGCCGTCGGCGGCGGTCCCTCGACCTCACCCTGGCCGGGGTGGCGGAGCGCAGCGGGCTCTCCTCGCCCTTCCTCAGCCAGATCGAGAACGACCGGGCCCGCCCGAGCATGCGGTCGCTCCAGCGGATCGCCGACGCGCTCGACACGACCGCCGTGCAGCTGCTGGCCGCCTCGGACGAGTCCCGCACGGTGGACGTCGTCCGCGCCGACGACGACAGCGGTCTGCGGGACGGCGCGCGGGTGCGGCCGGTGGTCCGGGGCCGCCACCAGGTGCACGCCCTGGAGTTCACCGGCGAGCACGACGCGGACCGCGAGTTCCTGCACCGCAACGACGAGCTGCTGTACGTCGCGGACGGCGCGGTGGAGGTCGAGGCGGAGGGCCGGGTCCACCGCCTCGGACGCGGGGACACCCTGCTGATGTCCGGCGGGGTGCGCCACCGCTGGCGGACCGTCGGGCCCGGCGCGCGCGTCCTGGTGGTGGCGGTCGCCGACCACGTGGAGGTCCTGGAACCCTGACGCGGCCGGCGACCGGGAGCTCACGGAGAGCCGGTGGGTCCTGGAGAGCCGGTGAGCCCCGGAGAGCCGGTGGGTCCCGGAGAGCCGGTGAGCCCCGGGAGCTCCGAGCCGTCGGTCAGCCGGCCCGTGAGTCGTACCGGCCCTTCGGTGGTGGCCCTGGCCGCCAGGAGCGGGCCGCGCGCGGTGGCGGTGACGGCTCCCCCGGCGGTGACGCCGGTCAGCCGGCGGCTGCCGGCCGCGAGCAGGTACCGGGTGCCCGAGCGGGCCGTCCAGTACGTGCCCGCGAGGACGTCCTGGCCGAAGCGGCTGCACGCCGCCGTGTCCCGAAGCCCCGCCACGGTCCGGGGCGCGGGGCCGCCGGGCGCCTCGAAGGAGACGGTCGCCCGGCCGCTCCCCTCCCAGGTGTCCGCGCGGGAGCAGACCCACAGGGCCCGGCCCGCCCGCTCGGGCAGGGGCTGTTCGGCGTACTCCCAGCGGTTGACCGACCGGACCCCGGTGCCGCGCAGCGCCGCCAGGGAGCAGGCCGAACGCTCCCAGGCCGCGAGCCCGCGCGCGCCGGTCGCCTCGCGCGGCGCGCGGGCCGGGGCGTCCGCGCCCGGCGGAGGCGTCCACGTGAGGTGCGCGGGGGTGGGCTCCCCGAGGTCCACGAGGAGGAAGGCGTGGTCCTCGACGATCCGGGGCGAGGAGCGGAGCTGGAGCGCGGTCACGCCCGCGCACGCGCCGGGCGCGCGCCCCGGCGGGCCCGCCGCCGCCGGGACGTACGAGGCGTCGTACGGGACGGGTCCGGTCACGCCGTCCGGAGCGACGTCCAGGGGGCGGGCGGGGGTGCCGGGCGCGCCGAGGTCCCGTACCCCGGCCTCGGCGATCCAGGGCGCGAGGAGGTACCGCGCCCGTCCGGCGGTGCGGGTGAGGGCCACGGCGGCGCCGGTGGTGACGTCGGCGTCGTCGGCCCGCGCGAGGTCGAGGGCGGCGGGCCCGCGTCCGTCGCGGGGTTCGGCGTACCGGGCGAGTCGGCGTCCGTCGTGCAGGAGCACGACCGCCGTGCCGTCGACCGTGCCCGCGTAGAGGAGCCGGGGCGGTTCGGCGGGCGGTGCGGTGGACGTGCCCGGTGTGGTGGTCGGCCGGACTCCGCGCGCGGCGCCCCGGGTCCAGGTGTCCAGGGCCCGCCGGAGCAGGGCCGTGTCCCCGGTCCCGGCGCCGCGCGCGGGCCAGGCGGTGAGGTCGACGCGCGAGGTGTCGGCCCAGCGGTCGGCGGGCGTGCGCGGGAGCGCGGCGGGGTCGAAGGCCCGGGCGGGGGCGGACGGGGAGGCGACCGGTTCCGGTTCCGTCCCGGCGCGGATCCCGGCGGTGACGGCGACGCCCGCCGTGACGAGCAGCACCGCACCGGTGAGGGCGGCGAGCCGGGTGTGCCGACGGCGGCGCAGGAGGTCGGTGGGGCGGGTGTGGACGGTGCACGGGTCGAACTCGGCGCTGCGGAGGAGCGTCTCGACGTCGGTGCCGGACGCCGAGCCGATCCGTTCGGCGGCGCGGAGGGCGGCGGCGGGGTCCGTGACGTCCGCCGAGGCGAGGAGCCGGGCGGTCGCGTCGGCGGGGAGGCCTTCGAGGGTCCGCAGGGCGAGCGCGGCCCGTGTCTCGGGGGCGGCTTCGGCCAGGGCGCGGTCGAGGGCGAGTTCGTCGGTTCCCCCGGCCCGGGGGAAGAGCCGCAGACCGAGGACGAGGGGCAGCCGGACCGGGAAGCGGCGTGTGAGGCGGCGCGGCGGGCGGAGTGCGGCGCGGACGACGGTCGCCCGCAGCCACGCGTGCGCGGGGCGCTCGCCGGCGCGTTGGCCGGGCAGGGGGGACCCGGCGGGTGGTGTCTCGGGCCGGAGGGTTCCGGTCCGGGGGGCTCCGGGGCGAGGAGTTCCGATCCGGGGCTTTTCCGGGCGAGACCTCTCGGACCGGGGCTTCTCCGGCCGGAGCTTCTCGGGCCCTGCTCGGCCGGTCGCCTCCGCCAGGGAGTTCTGGACGAGGGCGTGGGCGGTGAGGACGCGGCGGTGTCTGCCGAGCGAGGGCGGCAGGACGAGGTAGGCGAGCCGTACGAGCGCGGGGTAGTGCTCGACGAGCGCGGCCTCGGCGGCCTCGCGGGCGGGGCGGTGGGCGGATCCGGATATGGCGGCGCCGGGGACGGCGTGACGTGAGGGCATGCCCGGCAAACGAGTCCGGCGGGCCGGCGTCACTCCGTCCGCGTGGCGGGTCCACGCCTCCGGCACGGGTCCGGGAGCGGGGCACGGGAACGGGGCCACCGGCCCCCTAATTCCGGTGGCCCCGCGCAGGGGTGCCCTTCGGGTGTGCGGCACGCGGGACCCGGTCCCGTGCGGACCGGAGCCGTGCGGACCGGATTCGTGCGGACCGGTCCCGTGCGGACCGGAGCCGTTCGAGCCGGTCCCGTCCCGTCCGTCCCGCGGCCGCTCCCGCCGCGGGACCCGCGCCCGTCGCCTACTTGGGCATGAGGACGGTGTCGACGATGTAGACCGTGGCGTTGGCCGTGGGGACGTTGCCGCAGACGACCTTCGAGGAGTCGTTGACCGTGTACTCCTCGCCCGAGCCCTTCGTGGTGATCATGCCCTTCTGGAGGGTCTCGAAGGAGCCGTTCTCCAGCTGCTTCGGGGCCAGCTTCTCCCCCACCACGTGGTACGTGAGGACCTTGGTGAGCATGTCCTTGTCGGCCAGGACCTTGTCCAGGTCGGCCTTCGGGATCTTCGCGAAGGCGTCGTTGGTGGGCGCGAACACGGTGATGTTCTGGGCGTTGTTGAGGGTGTCGACCAGGCCGGCCTTCTTGACGGCGGTCACCAGGGTGGACAGGGCCGGGTTGTTCGAGGCGGCCGTGGCCACGGGGTCCTTCGCCATGCCGTCGAACGAACCGGCGCCCTCCTTGGGCACGCCGGCACAGGCCGGACCGAACGGACCGTCGGGGGTCATCTCCGAGTCGGCGGGGGCCGAGGAGTTCTCCGCGGCGGCGGAGCTGGAGGCCGGGGCCCCGGCGCCGGACGCCTCGTCCTTGCCGGAGTCCGAGCAGGCCGCCAGGGAGAAGGGCAGGACGGCCGCGGCGGCGACGGCGACGGCGGTGCGGCGGATACGGGAAGTGGTCATGGGAGAAAACCTCTTTGGTCCGGATGCGTAGACAACTGCGCACGTATATGGGGAGATGGCACTGCCTCCCGGTGAGGAGGGCGGTGGTCCGTCCGGGCCGTCCGCGGCGAATCGTTCGCTTCCGGCCCTGCTGTCACGAGTCATTCGGCGCCGGCCGCCGATCGGATGGGTCCCAAAAAAGCTTTCACCCGTTCGAGTGAGAAAAGGGCCGCGCGTTAGGGTGTGGGGTGCTTCCCCGGACCCTCCCCGCCCGCCCGTCCCTCGCCGACGCCGCCCTCCTCGCCCACACGGAACAGGGGCGGGAGTGGCCGCTCCTCGTCTGGGTCCCGGGGCCGGGCGTGCGGATGGTGTCGAGCGCGGTGCTCGGCGGGGGCATCGGCGCGCGGGAGTGGGTGGTCAACGCCCAGGTGCCGCCCGGTTACGACCGGCTCGACCCCGTCGCCCACCTCCGTGAACTCGCCTCGGGCGCCGGGCTGTCCGGTCCGGGCGTGGGCCTCATGACGGCGGCCTCGGTCGCGGACCGGCGCCACGCGGTGGACGGCGGCGCGCACGCCGTGGTCACGGCCGGGATCGGGGTACGGGGCTGGGCCGCCGCCCCGGGCGTCGGCGGGGTCGCGGTCCCGCGTCCCGGGACGATCAACATCGTCGTGTCGCTGCCGGTGCCCCTGACGGACGCGGCCCTCGTGAACGCCGTGGCCACCGCCACCGAGGCGAAGACGCAGGCCCTGGTCGAGCTGGGCGCCGACGCCTCCGGCACACCGACGGACGCCGTCTGCGTGGCCGCGCCCTTCCCCGGCGGGGAGGGGGCGGAACCGTTCGCCGGACCGACGGAGCCGTTCGCCGAGCCGTTCGCCGAGCCGTTCGCCGGGCCCCGCTCGCTCTGGGGCGCGCGGCTCGCCCGCGCCGTGCACCGGGCGACCCGGGAGGCCTGCGCGGGACTGCTGGCCGCCGAACGCACCGGATCCGTCGCCTGAGCCGTACTCGCATCGGTTGTGCGTCGTAACCTGGTCCCATGACCGAATCGGCGACGTACGGCCTCACCACCGGAACGGTGGCGCGGCGCCTCGGGGTGTCCCCGACCACCCTGCGCTCGTGGGACCGGCGGTACGGGATGGGCCCCGCCGCCCGCCAGGACGGACGGCACCGGCGCTGGGCCCCGGAGGACGTCTCGATGCTGGAGGAGATGTGCCGGCTGACGGCCTCGGGCGCCCCTCCGGCCGAGGCGGCGCGGATCGCGCGGGCCGCCAGGACCGGGGCGGAGGACCCCGGCGCGGCTCCCGGCGGGGCTCCGGGGACGCGGGCCCGGTCCACGGAGCCGGAGCCGTACCCCGACCGTCCGGAAGGGCCGTACCCCGGCGGCCGCGAAGGAGCGCACGGGAACCGCCCCGAAGGACCGCGCCGGAGCCGTCCCGAGGAGCGGCACCGTGACCACTCCGAGGAGCCGCACCGGGACCGGCCCGAAGCGCCGGGGCCGGCCCGGCAGCCCGGGTCCGGCAACGGGCTTCCGCTCGGGGACGTGCGGCGGGAGTGCCGGGGGCTCGCGCGGGCCGCCGTGCGGCTCGACGGCCCCGCCCTGGACGTCCTGCTCCGGGACGCCGTCGCGGACCACGGGCTCGTCACCGCCTGGGAGGAGGTGATGGCCCCGACCCTGCACGCGGTGGGGCGCAAGTGGGAGTCGTCCGGGGACCGTTACGTCGAGGTGGAGCACCTGCTGTCCTGGCACGTGTCGACCGCGCTCCGGCAGGTCGCGCCCGCCGGACACGGCTCCGTGGCCGACGTGCCGCCGGTGCTCCTGGCCTGTGTGCCCGGCGAGCAGCACACCCTGCCGCTGGAGGCGCTGGCGGCGGGGCTCTCCGAGCGCGGTCTGCCGACCCGGATGTTCGGCGCGGCCGTCCCCGCCGAGGCGCTCGACGCCGCCGTGCGGCGCATGGGCCCGGCCGCGGTCGTGCTCTGGTCGCAGGCACGCTCCACCGCGAACCACGCCCTCGCCCGGCACGTCGCCGGGAGCTCGTTCGGCGTGAAGGGGGCGCGGACGCGTCCGCTCCTCCTCCTGGCCGGCCCCGGCTGGGCGGGCCGGGGCCCGGGGCAGGGGATGCTGCGCCCGGGCGGCCTGCGGGAGGCACTCGACGCGCTCTCCCAGCACGCGGGGGTACGGGCCGCTCCCCCGGTGTGACGGGGCCCGGAGACCTCGTGGCCCTCAGCCGTGCGACAGCAGCGCCGCCGTGAGTTCGGCCGCCCTGCGGTGCCAGAGGTCCGCGCCCCGGAGCATGGCGTGGCCGCCGATCCGCATCGGGATGCCCACCGCGTCGGCTCCCGCCGCCCTGGCCCTGCGGACGAAGTCCCAGGACTCGCGGGCGGAGGTGACGCGGTCGGTCTCGTCGTGGAGCAGGTAGAGGCGCCGGCCGCCGAGGTGCTCGACGGGCTCGCCGGACGGGCACCAGGGCGCGAGGGCCACGACCCCGCGCACGGCCGGGTCGCCGGCGGCGCGGAGGGCGGCGCGGCCGCCCATGGAGTGGCCGAGGAGGACGACGGGCACGGGCCCGATCCGCTCCCGGAGGGCGTCCAGGGCGGTCTCGGCGTCCCGTGCGGCGTCGGCGCGCGCTCCGTTCCAGCCCCGGTGGCGGTAGCGGACCTCGGCGACGAGGACGCTCCGGCCCCGGACGGCACGGGTCACGGCGGCGGCGAAGGGGCGCATCCGCAGCGCGGGGAGGTTGAGGGCGGGCGGCGGTTCGGGCCCGTCGGCGCGGCCGCCGTGGAGGAGCAGGACGGCCGCGGTGGGCGCGGCGGGGGCGCTGCGGACGAGGAGGGCGCCGGTCTCGGCGCGCCGGGTACGGCAGACGTTCACCGCGCGGCCGTCCCGTCCGCGCGGTGGGGCGCGGGCCGGGGGGAGAACCCGCTCGCGCGGGCCTTGTGGGCCGCGTGTCCGGGGCGCTGCGCCATAGGGGCCTCCAGAAGTCGCTTGCCGCTTCCCGGGACGAGCGGTCCGCTCGTGACGAGGGGAAGGCGACCGTGAGGCCCGCAGTCTGCCAGGTCCCACGGGGTGTCAGGTACGGGCCCCACCGGAAGGGGCGGTCGCCGGGGCGTTTCGGACGCCGGACGGGCGGCCGTCCGGAGCGGGCCGGGCCCGGCCCGCGGCCTCCGTACGGGGCGGGGTTGGGGCGGGGCATAGAACGTCAGGTCCTCCGGAGCGCGTTCACGCCGTGGCCATCCTGCCGGTGGCCGTCTCGGCGACGGCGAGGCTGCGGCGCATCCGCTGGAGGCCCCGGCGCGCGTGGCTCTTGACGGTGCCGAGGGGCAGGCCCGTCCGGTGGGCGATCTGCGTCTGCGTCAGGTCCCCGAAGAACGCGAGGGCCAGGACGTCGCGCTGGACGCGCGGCAGGCGGGCGAGTTCGCGGGTGACCACGATCCGGTCGAGGACGTGGTCGGGCCCCTCCCCGGTGCCGTCGGACGGGGGCAGGACGGCTCCGGCGGCGACGACGAGGTCGAGCCTGCGGGTGCGGGCGGTGAGGGCGTCGGCGATCTTCCGCCGGGTGATGCCGACGAGCCAGGCGGGTACGGAGCCGCGCTCGGGGCGGTATCCGGCGCGGCCGCGCCAGGCGGCGAGGAAGACCTGCTGGGTGACGTCCTCCGCCTCGCGCGGGTCGCCCAGGGCGCGGGAGGCCAGGGTGTGCACGAGGCGCGCCCAGCGGTGGTGGGCGAGGACGAGGCAGTGTTCGTCGCCCCGGACGAGCCCCCGGCCGACCTCCGCGTCGGTGAGCGCGGCGGGGAGGGTCGCTCCGCCGTCCGGGCGGGGGTCCGCGGGACGGTCGGAGGCGGCCGGCTCGTTCGCGGAGGCGGGGTCGCGGACGGCTGTACGGGCTGCGTTCATGGCGAAGCTCCTCCTCGCTGGGGCTCCGTGCCCCCGGCTCACCCAGCCTCCGGCCGGGGGGCGAGGTGGAACAACTCGCATCGTTTGTGCGTCGTCTTCCCGCTTCCGGCGCGTCGTTCCCGGCCCAGGGCCTGTCCGGTGGGTCAGGGTCGGGTAGGACGCGGCGTCTGGTGCATGGGGTCTCCCCAGGCCCGCAAGGGCCTGGGGGAAGCATCGCAAGGCGCCGGAGCGGCCCGATAGCGGAGCTGTCGGGACGTTTCGGCAACGCGGCGAGGTGCCGTGCCGGATGCCGCGGCCCCGGCCATGATCCGCCGGACAGGCCCTAGTCCAGGCCCCGCCCGTGCCGGAAGCGGGCGGCGCCGTCGGCGAGGGCGACGAGCGGCTCGGGGTAGTCGCGCGCGGCCCCGTCCCGGTCCTTCCGCTTCCAGGGCTCGTGGACCGAGGCGCCGGGCAGGGCGGCGAGTTCGGGCACCCAGCGGCGGACGTAGGCGCCGTCGGGGTCGTAACGCCTCCCCTGGGCGACGGGGTTGAGGACCTTGTTCGGCCGGCTGTCGGCCCCGGTCCCGGCCACCCACTGCCAGTTGAGCTGGTTGTTGGCGAGGTCGCCGTCCACGAGGAGGCGGAGGAAGTGCCGGGCGCCCTCCCGCCAGTCGAGGTAGAGCGTCTTGGTGAGGAAGGAGGCGGTGAGCAGCCGGCCCCTGTTGTGCATCCAGCCCTCGTGGGCGAGTTGGCGCAGGGCCGCGTCCACCACGGGGTAGCCGGTGCGGCCCTCCTGCCAGGCCCGCAGGTCCGCCTCGGCTTCCGCGCCCCGCCGCCAGCGGTCGTGCCGGGGCCGGTAGTCCTCGACGGCGGTTCCGGGGCGCGCGGAGAGCATCTGGCGGTGGAAGTCCCGCCAGCACAGCTGCCGTACGAAGGCCTCGGCGCCCGGACCGCCCCGGGCGCGGGCCCGGTGGACGGCCTCGGTGGCCGAGAGCGCGCCGAAGTGGAGGTACGGGGAGAGGCGCGAGGTGGTGTCGCCGGCGAGGTCGTCGTGGCCCGTCCCGTAGGCGTCGGCGTGCCGGGACAGCCAGGCGCCGAGCCTGCGCCGGGCCGTGGTCTCGCCGCCCTTCGCGAGGCCCTCGGACACGCCCGCCACGGAGGCGCGCGAGGGCGGTCCTTCGGAGCGCAGGCCGCTCGGCACCCGTACCGCCCGGGGGGCCGCCAGGGGCGTCCGGAGCTGTTCGCCCGACCAGCGGCGGAAGTACGGGGTGAAGACCGCGAAGTGGTCGGAGCCCTGCGGGGTGACGTCGCCGGGCGGCACGACGGTGGTCACGGCGTCGTGCACGTAGAGGCGGCGCCCGTCGGACTCCAGGGCGTCCCGCAGCCGTGCCTCGCGGGCGCGGGCGAAGGAGGAGTGGTCGGCGGCCATGTGGACCTCGTCGGCGTCGGACCGCCGCACCACGCCGCACACTTCGGCCACGGTGTCGCCCGCGCGCACGACGAGCCGCCCGCCGCGCTGCCGCAGCCCGGCGTCGAGGTCGGCCAGGCAGTCGGCGAGGAAGGCGAGCCGGTTGGGGGCGGCGAAGCCGGCCCGGTCGACGGCGGGGTCCCGGACGAACAGCGGGACGACCTCGTCCGACGCCTCCACGGCGGCGCGCAGGGGCGGGTGGTCGTACAGCCGGAGGTCGGAGGTGAAGAGGACGACGGAGACGGTCATGGCGCCTGTTCCTGGGGTTCGGCCACCGGGACGGCGCCCGCGGGGGCAGGACGCCCGGTGGACTGCGGCTGTGGTGCGGCCGTGTCGTGGCCGTGCCGTCCCTTTTCTCCCTGCGTCCGGCGTACGGATGCGGGGGTGCTCCGCGCGGGACCGGTCGCGCCCCGGGGGGCAGGCGACGGAAACGGCCCGCTCCGGCGGAGCGGTGGCGGGGACGGCGTGCCGGAGGCGGGCCCCGGAGACGGCGCGCCCCGGGCGGACCGGCGGAATCGACGCGCCCCGACGAGCCCGCGGCGGCGCGCCCGGGACGGACCGGCGTGCCCGGGAAAGCCCGTCCGCACGGAGACGGCGCACCCCGGCAGACCGGCGGGCCCCCGGGACACGGGCCTCAGGCGCGCGGCGGTGCCTCCCCCGCGTGGGCCGGTACGTCGTCGGCGCGGGCGGGCGGCGCGGACGTGCCCCCCGGCGACGCGGTCCTGTCGGCCGCCGCCGCCCGCTCCGCCGTGCGGGCGATGTTCCGCGCCATGCCGCCGAAGACGACGGCGTGGAACGGCGCCACGCTCCACCAGTACACCTGCCCGGCGAGTCCGCGCGGGTGGAACAGGGCGCGCTGGCGGTAGCGGGTCCGCCCCTCCTCGTCGCGTTCGGAGCGCATCTCCAGCCAGGCGAGCCCGGGGAGCCGCATCTCGGCGCGCAGCCGGAGCAGGCCGCCCCGCTCGATCTCCTCGACCCGCCAGAAGTCGAGCGCGTCGCCGACCCGGAGCCGCTGGGCGTCGCGGCGGCCCCGGCGCAGGCCCACGCCGCCGACGAGCCGGTCGAGCCAGCCGCGCACGGCCCAGGCCACCGGGAAGGAGTACCAGCCGTTCTCGCCGCCGATCCCCTCGACGACCTTCCAGAGGGTCTCCGGCGGGGCGTCGACGGTCCGTTCGCGTTCGTCGGTGTAGAGGCTGCCGCCGGCCCAGTCGGGGTCGGTGGGCAGCGGGTCGCTGGGCGCGCCGGGCAGCGAGGCGGAGGACCACCGGGTGGTGACCTTGGCCTCCTGGATCCGCTGGAGGGCGAGGGTGAGGGCGCGGCCGAAGGGGATCGGGGCGCCGGGCGGATCGGGGACGTACGCGGCGATGTCGTGCTCGGCGCAGACCACCTCGTACCGCAGCGACTCCGCGAGCGGCCGGGCCAGACCGGCGGGGACGGGCGTGACCAGGCCGATCCAGTGGCTGGACAGGCCGGGGGTGAGCATCGGCACGGACACGATGAGGCGCTTGGGCAGTCCGGCGACCGCCGCGTACTCGATCATCATGTCGCGGTACGTGAGGACGTCCGGGCCGCCGACGTCGAAGGCCCGGCTGACGTCCGGGGGCATGTCCGCGCTGCCGACGAGGTAGCGCAGCACGTCGCGCACGGCGATGGGCTGGACGTGGGTCCTGACCCAGCTGGGCGTCAGCATCACGGGGAGCCGCTCGGTGAGGTAGCGGAGCATCTCGAAGGAGGCGGAGCCGGAGCCGATGACGACGGCGGCCCGCAGCACGGTCGTGGGGACGCCGGAGTCGAGCAGGATGCGCCCGACCTCGGCGCGGGACCGCAGGTGCGGGGAGAGTTCGCGCTCGGGCACGCCCTGCGGGGTGAGGCCGCCCAGGTAGACGATGCGGCGGACGCCGGCGGCGCGGGCCTCCTCGGCGAAGGTCCGGGCCGCGCGCCGGTCCGTCTCCTCGAAGTCGTGTCCGGAGCCGAGGGAGTGCACCAGGTAGTAGGCCACCTCCACGCCCTCGAACGCGGGCTTCAGGGTCGCCGCGTCGGTGACGTCGCCCTTGACGACCTCGACCCGGTCGGCCCAGGGGTAGTCGCGGAGGTTGGCGGGGGTACGGGCCAGGCAGCGCACGCGGCGGCCGGCGTCGAGCAGCTCGGGGACGAGCCGGCCGCCGATGTAGCCGCCGGCGCCGGTCACCAGACAGAGGCCGGAGCCGGGCCCGGAACCGCCCTCGGGACCGGAACCGGCCTCGGGCTCGAAACCGGCCCCGGATCCGGAGCCGGCCCCGGACGGGCCGTCCGGCGTCGGGTCTTCTGCCGCCGGGTGTTCTCCCGTCGGGTCCTCTCCCGTCGGGTCGGGCGTGGCCCTGGGGTGCGTCGCCATGGCGGGGGTGCTCCGTTCCGTCCCGGGGGCGTGCTTGCGCGGGGCCCGCGCGAGGCGGGTCCCGCGTCGATTCTTCTCTTTGTCTTCCTCCTCCGCGGCCCGGACGGATGCGGGAGGGCAGGGTCTATAGGCTGAACGCGTGGCCCGCGAAGAAGACCGAGACGTTTCCGCCGCCCCGCCGGGCGCCGTCGGTGACCTGCACAGTTTCGCCGTCGCGCTGCGGCGGACGCAGGGCGAGATCAACCGCCTCGTGCACGGCTTCGCCCAGGCGCAGGGGCTGCACCCCACGGACGTGCAGGCGCTCGCCGTCGTCCTGGACAGCCCCGAGCCGCTGACGCCGGGGCGGCTCCGGGAGCACCTCGGGCTCACCTCCGGCGCGGTGACGGCCTGTCTGGACCGGCTGGAGCGGGCCGGGCACATCCGCAGGTCCCGGGAGAGCGCCGACCGGCGCGTGGTGTACGTGCGCTACGAGGACGGGGCGAGGGCGGCGGCCCGGCGGTACTTCCTGCCGCTCGCGGAGGCGACGGCACGCGCGCGGGACCGGTTCGACGACGACGAGCTCGCGGTGGCCCTGCGCTTCCTGAACGTCCTGAACGACGAGCTGGGCGCCCTGCGCGTGCCGCGCCGCTGAGGCGGGCGCGGCGCGGAGCGGGCGCCCGCGGAACGAACGCGTCGCGAAACACCGACCCTTACGCCGAACGGGTGCATCCGCACGGCCCGTCACCGCGGAAGGGCGACGAGAGCACGCGTACGCGGTGTTCCGTGGCATCCGATCGTCCGTTCCGGGTACCCGGGCGTCCGGCCCTCCCCGGAGTGGTACACACTTCTCTCAATCATTGAGATTGTTAATGGTCAAGTCACAGTTCGGAGACCCGATGCCCCGCGCCTCCCGCAGGACCCGCTTCCTCGTCCCCCTGGTCCTCCTCCTCGTCTGGCTCGCCGTCGGCGGCGGCCTCGGCCCCTTCGCGGGCCGGCTCGGCGAGGTCTCCACCAACGACCAGGCGGCCTTCCTGCCCCGCAGTGCCGAGTCCACCAAGGTCATCGAGGCGCAGAAGGCCTTCCGCACCTCGGAGTCGGTGCCCGCGATCGTGGTGTGGACGGCGAAGGACGGCGGCACCCTGGAGCCCGGCTCGGCCGCCGGCGCCACCCGGGCCCTCGCCGCGCTCTCCGGCCGTCCGGGGATCGCCGGGCCGCCCTCCCCCGCCCTGGCCTCCGAGGACGGGAAGGCGCTGCGGGCCGTGGTCCCGCTCCGGCCCGACCTCGGCGACGCCCTGCCGGACACGCTCGACGAGGTGCGGAAGGCGGCGGCCCCGGTGCCCGGGACGACCGTGTGGCTCGCGGGCCCCGCCGCCACCCAGGCCGACCTCTCCGGCGCCTTCTCCGGCATCGACGGACTGCTGCTCGGCGTCGCCCTGGTCGCGGTGCTGCTGATCCTGCTCGTCGTCTACCGCAGCGTCCTGCTCCCCCTGATGATCATCCTGGGCGCGGTGTTCGCCCTCGGTCTGGCCTGCGCGATCGTGTACGTGCTCGCCGACGCCGACCTGGTCCGGGTGGACGGCCAGGTGCAGGGCATCCTGTCCATCCTGGTGATCGGCGCCGCGACCGACTACGCGCTGCTCCTCGCCGCCCGATACCGGGAGGAGCTCACCGCTCCCGACGCGGACCGGTTCGCCGCCATGCGCAAGGCCCTGCGCCGCTCCTTCGAGCCGATCGTCGCCAGCGCCGCCACCGTCGCCCTCGCGCTGATCGCCCTGCTCGCGAGCGACCTGTCCAACAACCGGGCGCTCGGCCCGGTCGGCGCGATCGGCATCGTCTGCGCGGTGGTCAGCGCGCTCACCTTCCTGCCGGCGGCCCTGGTCCTCACGGGCCGCGCCGCGTACTGGCCGGCCCGCCCGAAGACGCTCCCGGAGGGCGCGGACGCCGGGGCCGCCCGGGGCGGCCACGCCGTCTGGACCCGCATCGCCGCCGTGGTCGACCGCTCGCCCCGCAAGGTGTGGGCGATCACCCTCGCCGGTCTCCTGGCCTGCGCCGCCTTCGCGCCCGCGCTGAACTCCCGGGGCGTCCCCTTCGACGAGATCTTCGTGAACGACGCGCCGTCCGTCGCCGCGCAGGAGACCCTCGGCCGTCACTTCCCCGGCGGCGCGGGCAACCCCGCCGTGATCGTCGCCGACGCCGGGGCCGCCTCCCGCGTGGCCGCCGCCGCGCGGGACGTCGAGGGCGTCGACTCGGCGTTCCCGGTGGACGCGACGGGCCGTCCGGCCCCCGGGAGGCCGCTCGTGGTCGACGGCCGGGTCCGGATCGACGCCACCCTCTCCGACGCCGCCGACAGCGACGCGGCGCGGGAGACCCTCGCCCGGCTCCGTACCGCCGTACACGCGGTCCCCGGGGCCGACGCCCTGGTGGGCGGCTCGACGGCGCAGCAGTACGACACCCAGCGCACCGCCGCCCGGGACCGCACGCTCATCGTTCCAGTGGTCCTGGCGATCATCCTGGTGATCCTGGTGGCGCTGCTGCGCTCCCTCGTGCTGCCGCTGCTCCTGGTCGCCACGGTGGCGCTCAACTTCGCCGCCACCCTGGGCGTCTCGGCGCTCGTCTTCGAGCACGTCCTCGGCTTCACCGGCACGGACTCCTCCGTGCCGTTGTACGGTTTCGTGTTCCTGGTGGCGCTCGGGGTCGACTACAACATCTTCCTGATGTCCCGGGTGCGCGAGGAGTCCCTGCGCCACGGGGTGCGCGAGGGCGTCCGCATCGGCCTGACCGCGACCGGCGGCGTGATCACCTCGGCGGGCGTGGTGCTCGCGGCGACCTTCGCCGCGCTCGGCGTGATCCCGCTGGCGTTCCTGGTGCAGATCGCGTTCATCGTGGCCTTCGGCGTCCTGCTCGACACCCTGGTCGTCCGGTCGCTCCTCGTCCCGGCCCTGGTCCGCGACCTCGGCCCGAGGGCGTGGTGGCCGGGTGCGCTGAGCCGCCTCCCGAAGGAGGGGACGACCGGGGCGGACGGGAAGGGGGCGACCGCGCCGGACCATTCGTAGACCGGACCAATCCCCTGGGACCGCCGCTCCGAAGACCCCCGTAGGAGCGGTGGACCCGAGGCCACGCAGGAGGGCACAGGCGGATGAGAGAGCACGCACGCGTCGGAGGCGATCCGGTCCCGGACCGGAGCGAGGGGCTGCCCGAGCTGATGGTCCGGGTGGCCCGCGGGGACCAGGACGCCTTCGCCGGCGTCTTCGACCGGGTGTCCGGCCCCGTCCTGGGCGTGGTCCGCTCGGTGCTGCGCGATCCCGCGCAGTCCGAGGAGGTGGCGCAGGAGGTGATGGTCGACCTCTGGCGCTCCGCCGCCCGCTACCGGCCGGACAGGGGTTCCGTCCTGAACTGGGCGCTGACCCTCGCCCACCGCCGGGCCGTGGACCGGGTGCGCTCCGAACAGGCCGCGTCGGACCGCGCCCGGCGGGTCGCGCTGCTCGACCACAGTCCCGCGTACGACGAGGTGACCGAGGAGGTGGAGAGCCGGCTGGACCGCGAGCGGGTACGGCGCTGTCTGCGCGGTCTCACCGAGCGCCAGCGTCAGTCCGTGACCCTGGCCTACTACCGCGGTCTGACCTACCGTGAGGTCGCGGAGCTGCTCTCGCTCCCGCTGGGGACCGTGAAGACCCGGATGCGCGACGGGCTCATCCGTCTCCGTGACTGCCTGGGGGTGACGGCGTGACGACCATCGACGAGCTGCACACGCTGACCGGTGCCTACGTCCTCGACGCCCTGGAGACGGACGAGGAGCGGGAGGCGTTCGAACGGCACCTCGCCCAGTGCGCCCCGTGCGCGCACGAGGTGCGCGAGCTCTCCGAGACCACCGCGCGCCTCGGTCTGGCGGTCGCCGAGCCGATCGACCCGGCCCTGCGCGCCGAGGTCCTGCGCCGGATCACGGACGTCCGCCAACTCCCGCCGCCCACCCGGCCCGTGGGCCGTTCACCGGGCGGCCTCCGGGGTCTGCGGCGACTGCCCCGCTGGGCGCTCGCCGCCTCGGTCGCCGGTCTGGTCGCGCTCGGCGGGGTCGCCGGATGGCAGTACGAGCGGGCCGAGGAGGCCGACCGGCGCGCGGCCGTCGCGGAGGAGCGCGCGGAGGCCGTCGCGGCCGTCCTCGCCGCGCCCGACGCCCGGGTCTCCACGGCCCGGCTCGCGGACGGCGCGGTGGGCACCCTCGTCCACTCCCCGTCCCTGGACCGGGCGGTGTTCGCCGCGGCGGGGATGCCGGCGCCGCCGCCCGGGAAGGTCTACCAGCTCTGGTACGACGACTCCGGGACGATGCGGCCCGCCGGTCTGATGACGCCGGGCGCGGCGACCTCGGCGGTCCTCCTGGAGGGCCCGGCGAACCGCTCGGCCGGCATCGGCATCACCGTGGAGCCGGCGGGCGGTTCGTCCAGCCCGACCTCGGACCCGGTGGCGACGATGGCGATGCCGACGGTCTGAGGGGTCCGGGGCGACGGAGCGGGGTGGGGCGGCCGCGGCCCGGGGGCGGCCGCCCCACCCCGCTCACGGCGTCCCGGCAGCCCCGCCCCGTTCACGGCGTCCCGGCAGCCCCGCCCCGTTCACGGCGTCCCTGGCGTCCCGGTGGGCGCCGGCGGGGCGGGGCAGGCCACCGAGCCCGGCTTCACGGACAGCTTCAGCTTCGGGGTGGTGAGGAGGCCGGGGAGCTGGAAGTCCTGGGCGGTGCCGACGATCCGGTCGAACTTGGCGTAGCGCGCCTGGATGCCGAAGCGGTGCTGCGGACTGTTCAGCGGGTTGTCGACGTAGGCCCCGGAGGAGTCCTTGACGGTCTTCACGTCGGCGCCGTTGGTGTTGAGGTCGACGACGCCGTCCATGTCGAGGACGCCGGTGGCGTTCTTCAGGTCGAGGACGGTGTTCTTGGTCCGGATCTCCCAGGAGCCGGGGTTGTCGTCGCCGAGGGTCAGCATCAGGGTGTACGTGGCTCCGCCGATCTGCTGCTTCTGGCTCAGGCACAGGCCGTTGATCATGCCGTCCGCGAAGCCCATGCGGAGCACCCGCACGGTCCCGGCCGAGCCGTCGGGCCGCACGACGGCCTGGTCGACGACGGCGGCGCCGTACTGCGTCCCGTACAGGCTGCTGGTGGTGAAGTCGACGGGCCGGTCCTGGATCCGGAGGCCGACGGCGAGGGCGCCGCTCGCCATGGCGGCCCCGAGGCCGCCGGCGGCGAGCAGCGCGGGCACGGCGACGGCGAGGGACCGGCGCCAGTGGGTGCGCCCCTCCTCGGGGACGCTGCGGCTCTCGGGGCTCATGGGGAGGTCACCGTGATGGTTCCGGGGAGGTGGACGGGGTTGTCGGTGGAGTTGAGGGCCGCGTGGTCGTCGACGGTCCGGATGGCGTAGATGTCCCCGGCGAAGTCCTCGGCCCCGGCGGTCAGCGGGATGAGGGAGCCGAAGAAGTCGAGGAGGCCCTGCACCCCGCAGATCTTGAGGAGGACGCGGACGCAGACGTTGGTGATGTTCCCCCACATCGTCGTCGTCTCGGGCTTCCCCGCGCTGTCGTAGCCGCCGAGCGAGCCCTCGTCCGGGACGTCGATGGTGACGGTGTGGCCGTTCGCCCGCTGGACCACGTTCATGTGCGAGCGGATCTTGAGCTTGGTGAAGGTGTACTTGTTGGTGGTCCGGGTCGTGCCGTCCGAGAGCCGGATGGTGACGTCCTTGTCGACGCTCAGCGAGACGGCGACCATGCTGTCGATGGTGACGCGCAGCGGGTCCGGGGAGGGCAGGAAGGGGACGCCGAGCGGCTGGACCGCGGCGGGCGCCCCCGCGGCGCTGCCCGGCTGCCCCGACCAGACGGCGGTGGCGACGGCGAGCACCAGGGCGGTGCTCACGGCGAGGGCCCGCTGCCGGGTCCCGCCCGGCCGGGCCGTCACCCCGCCACCGTCCCGCGGCGCGGGCGCTTGGCTCCCCAGCCGACCGTCATGGAGCCGCCGAGGACGCCGAGCGCCATGCCGAGCAGGAAGCCGCCCAGGTTGGAGACGACGAGCGAGACGACGGCGAGGACCGCGCCGATGAGCCCGAAGGTGTACCGCTGGGCGGGCAGCGCCATCGGGATGAGGCCGCACAGGATCATCCCGCCGCCGACCAGGTAGCCGGCGATCCCCCCGAAGCCCGTGCTGACGATCAACTGGAGCGAGCTGAGGGAGAACTTGAGGACGGTCCAGCCCCCGGCGACCAGCCACACCCCGCCCCAGAAGGGGCGGGTGCGGCGGAAGGCCCGGAACCACGTCCACGCGGCCCGCGCACGGCTCAGCACGTCGTGGCCGATCCGGGAACGACCTTGATCTTCAGGTCGGGCAGGACGAGCGCGCCCGCCATCTCCGCGTCGTAGGCGGTGGCGTTGAGGCCGTGCAGCTTGATGGAGCTGCCGCCCTCGCCGCCGGCCGAGCCGAGTCCGAACCCGCCGGGCAGCGCGCCCGTGAGGGGCTTGCCGGCGACGGCGACCTGGTCGGCGGACTGGCCGAGCACCGCGTTCTGGAGGGTGGTGGGGCCGTACGCCTGGAGTTCGGTGGCCTGGATGTAGAGGTTGGAGGCGTCGATGTCGGTGGTGAAGGTGCCGGGCGGGGTGGCCGTCACCTTCTGACCGCCGGTCAGGAGCAGCGAGTACGGGACGCCGGCGATCTTCTGGTGGACGATGCCGCACAGTCCGGCGAGCCCGGCGCTGGCGAAACCGACGCGTGCCATGGCCGTGTTGGTGGTCGTGGTGCCGTCCGGGCGTCCGACGGCGGGGGTGTTGACGATGGCGCCGAAGCCGCTGCCCTGGACGCCGTTGGAGGTCAGGGTGAAGGGCTCCCCGGTGACGCTGAAGTTGGCGGCCAGCGCCCCCTGGGCGAGCGCCGTGCCGAGGGCGCCGATGGCCAGGGCCGAGGGGACGAAGGCGAGGGCGCCGCGCCCCCAGCGGGTGCCGCGGCGGGTGTCGTCGGCGGCCTCGGCCAGCATCCGGGTGTTCCAGTCGGCGGCGGCGCGGGCGCCGGCCGTGCGCATCCGGGTGAGCGACTTGCCCAGCTCACGGGCGCCGGAGAAGAGGTGGTTCATGCGGTTCCGCTCCCAACGGGCACGGGGGGTACGGGGGTTTCGGCGGTGGTCCGGTCGCGGCGGAGGAGGCCGCGGGTCCGTCCGGCGGGCCTCTCGGGGAGCCAGGCGAAGGCCATGGAGCCGCCGAGGACCGAGAGGACCATGCCGACGAAGAGGCCGCCGAGGTTCGACAGCGGGAAGGAGGCGACGCCCGCGATCACCGCGAGGACGCCGGCGGTGTGGCGCTGGCTCGGCAGCAGCAGGATGAGCAGGGCCATCGCCATGAGGACGACCCCGCCCGCCATGCCCGCGATCCCGCCGACGCCGACCTGGAGGATCTTGCCGAGGGGGGCCATCGGCAGGAAGAAGATGACGAAGCCGCCGATCCCGGTCCAGACGGCCGCCCAGAAGGGCCGGGTGCGGCGCCAGTGGCGGAACGCCGCGCGGGCACCGCGCGGACGCCCGGCCGGCGCGAACCCCTCGGCGGACGCGGGCCCTTCGGTGAACGCGGCTCCTTCGGCGGGCGCGGGCCCCTCGGTCGGCCGGGTCGGCTCGGACGGGTCGGTCGGCGGATCGGTGCTCATGGAGGCCTCGCAGCGGTGGGTCGGGGAGGTACGGGAGCGGGGTCGGGGTCGGGCGTGTACGGGGTCGGGGGCCCGCGCCTCCGGGGCCCGGAGGCCCGGAAGGCGCGGGGCCCCGCCGGTGGGGCGGCGGTGTGCCGGGGCCGTGCGGCTCAGCAGCCCTTGTCGCCGTGGGCGATGCCGATCGCCAGGTCGGGCAGGGTGATCGCGCCGGAGATCGTGGCGGCGTTGGCGTCGGCGTCGAGGTTCTTGATGTCCGTCCGGCCGCCGGTGGCGTCCAGACCGAACTGGCCAGCGGTGCCGTCGGTGATGCCGGTGCTCTTGATCCCGGCGCTGTCGGCGGCCGCGCCGATGACGTTCGGGCTGCCGTCGGCGGCGTGCAGGGTGGCCGTCGACGCCTTGAGCGCCTGGGCGTCGAGGACCAGCTTGTTCGCCTGGAGCCCGGCGCCGGCGACGAGCTGCTCGCTGGTGAGCGGGGTCGCGGCGGCCGGTGAGGAGATGTTGAGCGACCAGGTGCCGAGGCTGCCGATCACCGGGAGGTTCACGGACTGGACGGCGTGGACGCAGATGCCGTCGAGGCCCGCCTTGGCGAGGCCGACCTCGGCGGAGCCCTTCGGCCCGCCCGCGTCGACGGTGTGCATGACCGCACCGATGCCCTGCGGCGCGGCCACCGTCTTGGAGCTGAGGGTGAAGGGGACGCTCGTCAGCGAGAGGTTCGCGGCGAGGGCGCCCTGCACCATCGCCGTGGCCATGGCGCCGACCGCCACGGTGGCCGGCAGGGCCAGGAACACCGATCTGCGCCAGCGGGTGACCCCTCGGGTCTCTTCCTGCATGTGCTCTCCAACCGTCGTCCCGCGCGTGCCGCGCGGGTGGGATGTGAACACAGCCGTGCGTCCTCGGCCGGATGGTCGGAGACGGATGACACTTTGCGGCTGCATGTTCGAGAATTGGACACTCTCTTATGGAGTGTCAACACTTCGGACAATCCTGGGAAGAATTCCTCTGGACTAGGCTTGGCCGATGCCACGGTTCAGGGAGACGGTCCGGACACTGCTGCGCGAGCGTCTGCTCGACGCGGCGTACGAGGCGGTCGCGGACCGCGGCTTCGACAAGCTGCGCATGGCGCACCTGGCCGGCGCGGTGGGCGTCAGCCGGCAGACGCTGTACTCGGAGTTCCCCTCCAAGGAGGCGGTCGGCGAGGCCCTCTTCCAGCGCGAGCTGGAGCGCTGCCTCGTCGGCATCCAGGCGGGTCTGGACGCGCACCGGGACGACCTGAGCGCGGCCGTCGAGGCCGCCGTCGGCTTCACGCTCACGCTGGCCGGCCGGAACCCGCTGATCAGGGCCATGCTGACGAGCACCGGCGAGGACGGGCTGCTCCCCTATCTGACGACCCGGTCCGCGGCGGCGTTCGCCACGGCCACCGCGATGGCCGACGCGTACGTCGCGGAGGCCTGGCCCACCGTGGACCCGGTGGCGCGCGAGCTGGCCGTGGACGCGGCGGTGCGGCTGACCGCGAGTCACATCGTGCAGGCCACCGCCTCCCCCGAGGAGTCGGCCCGCCGCGTCGCGGACACGGTGGCCAGGGTCGCCCTGAGCACGGGCCGCGAGAGGCTCCCGCCGGGCCCGGTGGAGTAGCCGTCTCAGGGGCCCGTCCCCCGGTACTCCTCCAGGACGGGCCGGTTGCCGAGGTCCGGGGACGAGGAGACGGGGAAGGCGCGCACGCCGACCCTCCCCTCGATCCGGTCGATCTCGCCCCAGCCGTACACCCGCGAGTCGTCCGACAGGTCGGGGTTGTCGCCCAGGTAGAAGAACGCGCCCTCGGGCACGGTCCGCAGCGCCGCCCGCGCCGAGCGGCTGCCCTCCGGGGTGCAGCAGGCGCCCGTACGGTGGGCCTGCGCGGCCCACTGGGGCGCCGCCACCCGGTAGAGGGGCCCCTCGCCGCCCTTCTGGAGCAGTACGCGGAAGGGCTCGTCCGGCGTGGAGACGATCGCGACCCGGTCGCCGGGGAGTCCGATCACCCGCTTGACCAGGAGGGTGTCCTTGTTCGTGGCCCGCAGCAGCACCACGTCGAACCGGCGCGCCTCCCCGGCGGAGCCCGGGGCGGCGAGGACGCGGTCGCCCTGGTGGAGGGTGGGGGCCATACTGGTGCCGTCGATCCGGATGCCGAGGGCGGTGACGGCCACCCAGGCGAGGAGGCAGAGCAGGACTCCGGTCCCGAGGACGGCGCCGGCCGCCCGGCGCGCGTTCACCGGCGCCGGGTGGGGTCCGGGAGCCGTACGCCACCGGACCGGTCGATTTCGGTCATGGCGGGACGGTAGGCCGGACGGCGGACGAGGGCCGTGACCGTACCGCTCAGGGTTGTTGACCGCGTGGACCGCACGGACCGCGCGGACCCCACGCGGGGGTCATGCCCGCCCCCTCCCCTGGTACGCGCGGGGCGTCTCGCCCGTCCAGCGCCGGAACGCCCGGTGGAACGCGCTGGGTTCGGAGAACCCGAGCTGCCGGGAGAGCCGCTCGATGGAGACGCGGCCGCCGGCCAGTTCGGCGATGGCGTGGTCGCGCCGCACCTGGTCGCGCAGGCGCTGGTACGTCGTCCCCTCGGCGGCCAGCCGGCGGCGCAGAGTCTGCGGACTGACGGAGAGGCGGACGGCGAGCTCCTCGGGCGTCGGCACCGGCCCGGCGGGCAGGGCGCGCCCGATCAGGTGCCGCACCCGGCCGGTGACCGTACTGCCGTAGTCGGCGGAGACGAGCACGTCGACGGGGGCGCGGCGCAGGAAGACCTTGAGCGCGGCGCCGTCGCGGAGGACGGGTTCGTCCAGGTCCGCCCGGTCGAAGACGACGGCGGTCCGTCCGGCGCCGAAGACGCAGGGCGCGCCGAACAGGAGGCCGTACTCCCGGGCGTGCGGGGGCTCGGGGTGGACGAACTCGACCCGGCGCAGGCCGATCCTGCGCCGGATCAGCCAGCCGGCGAAGCGGTGGGCGACCAGGACGGTGGACTCGGCGCCGAAGTGGAGGGGGTCGTCGTACCCGGAGACGTCGAACTCCATCCGGGCCTCGTCGGCCTCCTCGCCTCCGGAGACCTCCTCACCGCCGGAGACTCCGCCGGAGATCCCCTCCCCGCCGGAGGCCTCCCGGCCCGGCCCGGGTTCCACGAGGCGGAAGCGCGGCCCGGCCGGGAAGAGGGAGTAGAAGGTCTGGGCACGCCGGAGGGCCTCGCGCAGGTCCCGGCTGCCGTGGACCACCACATGGGCCATCATCCCGAAGGTGCCGACCTTGCTGGGCGCGCCGCCGAAGCCGATCAGCTCGTCGTCCAGGGTGTCCCACAGCGTCCTGACGAGCCGGCCGAACTGCTCGGCGGGGACCCGGACCTGGGGCTCCTCCAGGACCGCCGGGGGCAGTCCGGCCCTGGCGAGGAGCGGCCCGGCGGCCACCCCGCGCCGCTCGGCGCCGAGCAGCGCGGCCCGCACGTGGTGGGAGCTGACCGACCGTGTCGGCATGTGCGTCGCCTCCGTTCCGGCCGCGCCGGCCCCGGACTCCCCGGAGCTGGACACTTTCCCCGCGAGATGTCCAGGCTTGGACATTCTACTGAGAACTGTAAGGCTCTTGGGGTTCTCCCCGAACATGGGGGAACGACGGAACGGGACACGCTCCGCCCGCGGGAAGGGCCGCGCCTCAGCACCCCAGCGGTTCGGCCACCGCCCGCAGCGCCCCGACGACCGCCCGCACGGAGGGGCGGCGGCCCGCGTCGGCGCGCCAGGTGGCGTAGATGTGCCGCCGCATCTTCTGGCGTACGGGCACGAAGGCGACGCCCTCCGGCACCGGACGGCCGAGGCGGGGGGTCACGCAGACGCCGAGTCCGGCCGCGACCAGCGCGAGCTGGGTGTGGTGCTCGCCCGCGAAGTGGCCGATGCGCGGCTCGATGCCCTGGGACCGCAGGGTGAACATCAGCCAGTCGTGGCAGAACTCGCCCTCCGGCCAGGACACCCACTCCTCGTCGGCGAAGTCGACCAGGTCCACCGCCTCGCGTCCGGCCAGCGGATGCCCGGCGGGCAGGGCCACGTCGGCGGTGTCGTCGAAGAGGTGGGCGCGCTCCAGACCACCGGGCACGGGCGCCCGCTTGTTGCTCCAGTCCAGGACGATCGCGAGGTCGGCGTCGCCGCGCAGCACCGCGCGCACCCCCGGCTCCGGCTCCAGCTCCGTCGTACGGACCCGGAGTTCGGGATGGCCGGCGCGCAGGGCGGCGAGCGCGCCCGGGAAGAGGCCCCGGGCCGCCGTGGGGAAGCCGGCGAGCCGCACCTCGCCCACGACCCGGCCCCGCTGGGCCTCGATGTCGGCCTGGGCCATCTGGACCTGGGAGAGGATCCGGGCGGCGTGCTCGGCGAGCAGCATCCCGGCGTCGGTGAGGCGCACGCCCCGTCCGTTCTTCGCGAGCAGCCGCTGCCCGACCTCGCGCTCCAGCTTGGACAACTGCTGGGAGACGGCAGAGGTCGTGACGTGCAGCCCGTCGGCCGCGCCGCTGACGGAGCCGTGCCGGGCGACGGCGTCGAGGGTGCGGAGGCGCTCCAGGTTCAACATGTAAGTGATGCTAAGGGAAGGGGTTGAGGAAGTCTCACTTGTCCTAAGCGTTCGCCTCCCCTCACCCTGAGTGTCATGAGCCCCGCAGCCCCTCCCTCCGTCCCCGCCGGCCCTTCCTCCGCCTCTACCGGCCCTTTCTCCGCCCCCGCCGCCGGACCGTCCCGTCCCGGCTCCCGTCCGCTGTCGGACTGGCGCGTCCGGTTGGGCGCGCTGGCCCTCGTCTGGGGCTGCAGCTTCCTCTTCATTAAGGTCGGCACGGAGGGCTTCGCCCCCTTCCAGGTCACCTTCGGGCGGCTCCTGTTCGGTACGGCGGTACTCGCCGTCGCCCTGGTCGTGAAGCGGGACCGGCTGCCGCGCGGCGCCCGCGTCTGGGGCCACCTGACGGTGGCGGCCTTCCTGCTCAACGCGCTGCCGTTCTCCCTCTTCGCGTACGCGGAGCTGACGATCCCGTCGACCCTGGCCGGCATCTGCAACGCGACGACCCCGCTGTGGGGCATGCTGCTCTCCCTCGTCGCGCTCTCCGAGGACCGCCCGACCCGGGTCCGCGCGGCCGGCCTGGGCGTCGGCTTCGTCGGCGTGCTCACCGTGCTCGGCGCCTGGCAGGGCTTCTCGGGCCTCGACGTGACCGGCACCGCGCTCGCCCTCCTCGCCTCCTTCAGCTACGCGGTGGGCTGGATCTACGTCCGCCGGACGCTGGCCGGCACCGGCGCCTCGAACCTCTCGCTCGCCGGTTCCCAGGTGGGCCTGGCGACGCTGCAACTGGCCGTGGTAACCCCGCTGTTCACCACGGTCCTGGAGTCGGTGGAACTCCTGCCGCTGCTGGCCGTGGTCGCGCTCGGCGCGCTCGGCACGGGGTACGCGATGCTGCTCCAGTACGGCATCGTCGCGGAGGTCGGCCCGACGACGGCCTCCATGGTCACGTACTTCATCCCGGTCGTCGCCACGGCGGCGGGCGTCACGCTCCTGGGCGAGCAACTCGCCTGGAACACCCCGGTCGGCGCCGTCGTGGTCCTGGCGGGCGCGGCCCTCACCCAGACCCGCGCCTCCCGGCGCCGGGCGACTCCCCCTGCCGGAGCGCCGGAGCCGGGCCTCGCCCCCCAGGAGCGCACCGACACGCGGTCCGCCGACACGCCGCACGCCGCCCCGAAGCCCGTCGTCCCGAAGCCCGCCGCCCGCGCCTGAGTTCCCGTACCCCCGGGGTGACGACCCGGGGGTACGGGCCGGGCGGCGCTTCCGGAGGACCCCTATCCGTAACTCCGCGCCGGCGCGGGCCCCGCCGCCCCCGCGACGGCGTCGGCCAGGGACTCGACGTCCGCGACGGTCAGGCCGGAGACGGTGAGCCGGACGGCGGGACCGGTCTCCATCCGGAACCGCGCGCCCGGGGCCACCGCCCAGCCCGCCGCGAGGAGCCGCGCGACCGCGCCCGTCTCGTCGGCGACCGGCACCCACACGTTCATGCCCGAGCACCCGTGCGCCTCGACGCCCCGCCGGGCGAGGGCGCGGACGAGCCCGTCGCGCCGCTCGCCGTACGAGCGCGCGACGACGGCCGGGTCCACCGCCTCCGAGGTCCAGAGGTGCGCGACGGTCCGCTGGAGCAGCCGGCTGACCCAGCCGGGGCCGAGCCGCTGCCTTCCGAGGACCCGGTCGACGGTCTCGGCGTCCCCGGTGAAGGCGGCGATCCGCAGGTCGGGGCCGTACGCCTTGGCGACCGAGCGGACGAAGACCCAGCGGTCGGTGACCCCGGCCAGGGGGTGGAGCGGCTGTGCGACGATGCCGTGCCCGTGGTCGTCCTCGACCAGCAGGACGCCGGGGTGCGCGGCGAGGACCCGCCGCAGCTCCCGGGCCCGGTCGCCGGTGACGCAGGCGCCGGTCGGGTTCTGCGCCCGGTCGGTGACGATCACCGCCCGCGCCCCGTCCCGCAGGATCGCGCGCTCGACCTCTCCCGGGAGCGGCCCCTCGTCGTCGACGGCGACCGGCACCGGCCGCAGTCCGAGCGCGGGCACCAGGTCGAGGAGGCTGCCCCAGCCCGGGTCCTCGACGGCGACGGCGTCGCCCGGCCTGAGGTGGACCGCGAGGACCCGCTCGACGGCGTCGAGGGAGCCCGAGGCCACGCCGACGGGACCGGCCGGCACGCCGTCCGCGTCGAGGGCGGCGCGGGCGAGCCGCCCGAACTCCTCGTCGACCGGGGCCTCCCCGTACATGCCGGGCTGCTCGGCGTACCGGCGCGCGACCTCCGCGAAGGCGTCGCCGAGGGGCGGGAGGAGGGCGGGGTCGGGGCTGCCCTCACCGACGTCCCGCACCCCGGCGGGCGCCTCGACCCGGATCGAGCCGCGCGCGGTCGTGGCGGGCCGGGGCCGCACCCGGCTGCCGCGCCGCCCGTCCGTCTCGATGACCCCGCGCTCGCGCAGGGTGCGGTAGGCGGCGGCGACGGTGTTGGGGTTCACGCCCAGGGCGGCCGCCAGCTCCCGCATGGGCGGAAGGAGCCGGCCGGGCACCAGCGCGCCGGTGCCGACCCCCCGCTCGACGCTGGCGGCGATGTCCGATGCGCGACGGCCTTCGATCCGATACTCTCCTAGCACAAACCAGAGTATGCACTAGTGCAATGGAGTACGCAATGAGCGCCACCGCCGAAGACCTCCCGCCCGCCACTCCGGAACCGACCGACGCCCCCGTCCCGGAACCGGCGCGGGCGCACACCCCCACCCCGATACCGAACCCCGCCTACACCCCGACCGCACGAACCGTGCCCACCCGCTCCCGGAACCGCGCCTCGTACGACATGGAACTGGTCCACTCGATCCTCGACGAGGCCTACGTCTGCCACCTCGGCTTCGTCCGCGACGGCGCGCCCGTCGTGCTCCCCACCCTCTTCGGCCGGGTCGGCGAGCGCCTCTACGTCCACGGCTCCACCGGCTCGCGGCCGCTGCGCGCGACCGGCGACGGCGCGAAGGACCCCGGGTTTCCGGTCTGTCTGACCGTGACCCACGTCGACGGCCTGGTGCTCGCCCGCTCCGCCTTCCACCACTCCCTCAACTACCGCTCGGTCGTCGTCCACGGCACCGCCCACCGGGTCACCGACCCCGAGGAGCTGCGGATCGCCCTCGACGCCCTCGTGGACCACGTCGTCCCCGGCCGCTCCGCCGACTCGCGCCCCGCGAACGCCAGGGAACTCGCCGCCACCGCCGTGATCCGCCTCGACCTCGACGAGGTGTCCGCGAAGGTCCGCACCGGTGGTCCCAACGACGACCCCGAGGACCTGGCCCTCCCCCACTGGACCGGCGTGGTCCCCGTGCGCGGCGGCTACGGCGTCCCGGTCCCGGCGGACGACCTCGACCCGTCCGTCGCCCTGCCCGGCTACCTCGCCGCGCTCTGACGGCGGGCGAAGGGACGCACGGACCATGCTGATCCACCCCTGGGACGCGGCCCACGACGAGGACGAGTGGCGGACGTGGCTCTCCCGGCACGACTTCGGCCGGCTCGCCGTCAACGGCCCCCGGGCGGACCGCCGTGGGTGCAGCCGACGCACTTCCTGTACGAACCGGAGCCCGGCCCCCACGGCCGCGTCCTGCTCCACCTGACCCGGCCCAACCCGCTCTGGCGGGCCCTGGAGGCGAGCCCGGCGGTGCTCCTGAGCGTCGTGGACGACCACGTCCTCGTACCGGGCCACTGGACGGCCCCCGAGGGCGCGCCGTCCGAGCACGGCACGCCGACCTCGTACCACGCCGCCGTCCAGCTGCGCTGCACCGCGCGCGTGGTGGACGACCCGGCGGAGAAGGCCGAACTCCTCGACCGCCAGGTCGCCCACTTCCAGCCGGAGGGCGGCACCGTGCCCGTCGCCCCCGGTGAGGTCCCGTTCGGCCGCCTCCTGTCGGGCATCCGCGTCCCCGACCTGGAAGTGACCGGCGCACGGGCCGAGTTCAAGTACGCCGGCAACAAGCCGCGAGAGGTCCGCGAGCGCGTCGCCCGCCACCTCTCCGAACGGGACGGCCCCGGCGACCGGGCGGCCCGGACCCACCGGCTGCGCCGCCTCGCGACCGGCTGACGCGCGCCCCGGGAGGCGGCCGGCCCTACACCACCGCGGCCTCGCGCCCGCCCTCCACCGCCGTCCGCCTCTCCGCGAGGGCGAAGCCCGTGACGGCGGCGAGGAGCAGCAGCGTGCCGAGCACGATCGCGGCGGTGAGCCGCTCGCCGAGGAGCGAGACCGCGATCAGGGCGGCGCTCACCGGCTCCAGGAGCATGATCACGGAGACGGTGGCGGCCCGGACGACCGCCGCTCCGGCGAAGTACAGCGCGTAGGCGAGCGCGGTCGGCACCGCCGCCACGTACACGAGGAGGAGCAACACGCCCAGCGGAGCGCCGGTGTGCGGGACGAGTCCCTCCGCGAGCGCCACGGGCAGCAGTCCGACCGCCCCGATCGCGAAGGCCCAGGCGGTCGTCGCCAGGGCGTCCGCGCCGCCGCCGTCGCGGCCGAGCCGGCGCGTGAGCAGGGTGATCGCCGCGTACCCGGCCGCCGAGACGACCGCGAGGGCGACACCGAGGGGCCGCACCTCGGCGTCGCCACCGCCCAGGACGAGGACGGCGAGCCCGGCGAGCGCGCCGATCACGGCGGCGGTCCCGCCGCGGCCCAGGCGCTCGCCCATGGTGAGGCGGGCGCCGAGCGCGATGAGGACGGGGCCGGCGCCCAGGGTGACGACGGTGCCGACGGCCAGGCCGGTGGCCTCGACGGCGGCGAAGTACGCGCTCTGGAAGACCGTGAGGCCGACGCCCGTGCCGAGGACGCGGACCGCCTTCCGGCGGCGCGGTTCCTTCGCGGCGGGGACGACCGCCCGGCGGGACCGCAGGGCGAGGGCGCCGAGCAGCAGGGCCAGGCCGCCGGCGCAGCGCCAGAAGGAGAGGGCGAGGGGGCCCATGTCGCTGACGCGGAAGATCAGCGAGGCGGCGGCACCGGCCGTGCCCCAGGCGATCCCGGCGACGATCAGATAGAAGAGGCTCCGCCCGACGGACAGGGCGGATCCCGAGGAGTTCGACACGTGACTTCTCCGTGGAGGACAAGAGGGAAAGGTGGTCGCTCGGCTCCGCGCGCGGGCGGCGACGAACCACCCGGCGGCGAGGAGTCGCCACCCGGGCCCGGTCTTCGTCGGGAGAGTCCTCCGCGCGCGTCAGGCGGCGGGAGGCGGAAGCACGGTCGCATGCATGATCGGCACCCTACGGGGCGGTCCGTCCGGCGGACAACCCGGCGTCCCGGGCGTCCCGGTCGGCCGCCTCGGGACCGGTCCCGCCGTCGGCGACGGCTCCGGCCGCGTTCACGTCGCCCGCCCCGCCGGCCACGGGCCCGGACGGCGGCGCCTTCGGCGTCGAGGACTGGGCGATGAAGGCGCCGACGAGGACCACCGCGCCGCCGATGATCTGCGGCGCCCCCAGGTGCTCGCCGAGCAGGACCCAGGCCAGGACGGTCGCGACGACCGCCTCCAGGCAGGCCACGACGCCCGCCACCTGCGGGGAGAGCCGGCGCACCGAGACGACGCCGGTGACGTAGGCGAGGACGGTGGCGATCAGCACGATCCAGCCGAGCAGCAGCCAGGCGGGCACGATGGTCCCGTCCATGGTGGCGCGGCCGCCGAGGACCGCCCAGTCCATGCCCCAGGGCCGGGCCACGACGGTGAGGACGAGCGCGCCGACGAGCAGTCCGTACGCGATGACACCGACCGGGTCGGCCGGCTCGGTCTCGTCGGCGCCCTGTCCGGAGAGGACGAAGTAGCCGACCTGGCAGCAGGCGGCGGCGAGCGCGAGGAGGAGGCCGAGGAGGTCGAAGCTCAGTCCGGACCAGATCTGGACGACGCACGCGAGGCCGCCGACGGCGAGGACGACGCCGAAGGCGGCGGCGCGGGTGACGGGCCGCCGCTGGACGAAGCGGACCCAGCCGAGGACGAGGGCCGGGGCGAGGTACTCGACGAGGAGGGCGACGCCGACGGGGATGCGGGAGATCGAGGCGAAGTAGAAGGCCTGGACGCCGGCGACGGCGAGCAGTCCGAAACCCAGGAGGAGGGCGGGCTTGCGGCGCAGGAGGTCCCGGTGGCGCCAGGCCACCGGGAGCATGACGAGCGCGGCGCCGGCGACCCGGAGCCAGACGACGTGGAGCGGGTCGAGCCCCGCCTCGATGAGCGGCTTGGCCGCCACTCCCGAACCACCGAATGCGAAGGCCGAGGCCAGGGCGAGTCCCAGGCCGGCGCTTCTCCCCTGAGACGCGTGCATGGGGTCATCATGACAGGACGCCGTCAGGGGTGTAACCCCCGTTACACCTGTTGAGACGGCCCGCCGTGGCGGGTGCCGCCGGAGGCGCTGTCGCAGGCGGGATCAGCGGCGCGGTCGAGGGCTTCGCAGGGGGCGCCGGCGAGGTCGGCGCGGGCGGCCAGGGCGACCGGGTCGACCCCGGCGCGGCGCAGCACCTCGACGGCCCGGCTCTCGGGGTCGGCGGCGAGGGCGGCGAGCAGGTCGACGCCCCGGGCCTGCGGCTCGCCGCGCTCGGCGGCCCGCCGCAGGGCGCCCTCCAGGGCGCCGGCCGCGGCCGGCGACCAGCCGGAGGCCCGGACGTCCCGGGGCTCGGTCCCGCGCGTCGCGGGCAGCAGGCGCCGGGCCCCCGCGTCCTCGACGGAGCGCTGCCAGCGCAGGCCGTAGCCGATGGACCGCTGGACGAGGTAGCCGAGGACGCGGGCGAGCCGCTCGCGGCCCTCGAACACGGCGGCGGCCTCGGGGTCGGACTCGACGAGGGAGTGCAGCAGGTGCGCGGTGTCGATCTGGCGGTCCCCGTCCCGCAGGGCCCTGCGGCGCGCGCCCGAGACGGCCGCCGCGAGCGACGGTGTCAGGAAGGGCAGGAGTTCCGCGCGCGGGGCGGCGGCGGGCTGCCGGAACGACGGGGAACGCGGGACGGGACTGTGCACGCTCCCACCTCATCAGGCCGAGGTGGCCGGAACATCACCGGGGAGAAGCATGTCCGCGTCCCACCGGAGACGGGTACGGGTGCGCGGCTCCTCCTCCTTGCGGAGGAGATCGGGGACGACACTCCCGAAAAGGCGCGCGCCGCCTTGCCTCGCGCCCCTTCTGCAACCACGGACCTCCTCCGCTCGTCCTTCCGGACGTGTTCTGGACGGTGGGTCTGCTCGCGCTCGACGGGCGGCAGTACGTGTACCGGGTGTACGCGCCCCGGGAGGCGCTGCCGGCCGATCTGTTCTGGGCCGCGTTCCACTGCCACGAGGAGGACGGGGCGCCGCGCGCCTCCGACAGCTTCGACGCGGCGGAGATCCGGTGGATCGGCGACGGGACGGGCCCGGCCACGGCGGAGCTGACGGTCCACCGGTCCTGAGGGCCGGGGAAACGGGAAAACAGGGGAAGGGGCCCGCGGCGATCGCCGCGGGCCCCTTCCCTCCCGCCTCAGTGCTCATCGGCCAGGATCAGGTACAGCTTCTTGCGCGCCTCGTTGATCACGGCGACCGCCTTCTCCCGCTGCTCGGGGCTGCCGGTCTTCCAGACCTGCCCGAACGCCTCCATCAGACCGAAGCCGGCCTGCCGGATCTCGTTCACGGCGTCCCAGTCGACCCCGCGCCCGGCCTCCTCCCAGGGAGCCTCGGGCCCGTTCTCGGCCTCGGCGCGCCCGGAGTCGGTGAGCGTGAACAGCTTCTTGCCGCCCTCGCTCGCGCTGATGATCAGCCCCTCGTCCTCCAGGAGCTGGAGGGTGGGGTAGACGGAGCCGGGACTGGGCTTCCAGGCCCCGTCGCTGCGCTCGCCGATCTCGCGGATCATCTCGTAGCCGTGCATCGGGCGGTCCTTCAGGAGCGCCAGTATCGAGGCCCGCACGTCACCGCGCCGCGCCCGTCCCCGGCCGCCGCCGCGGCCCCGCCCCCCGAAGGGGCCTCCGCCGAACGGTCCGCCGCCGAACCCGGGCCCGAAGGGACCGAAGGCGGCACGCCGCTCCTCGAAGTCTCCCCGGCCTCCGGGGCCACGGCCTCCACGCCCGGCTCCGTGTCCGTTTCCGTACTCGTGTCCATGTGAACGCATCGCAACGCTCCTTCCATCGGGATTTCTTCTACGAACCATCGCGATGCTTCAACGATATATCGGAAGCGTTCGACAAGCAACAGCCCCGAGAGGCGCCCCACCGAGAGCGAACGCCAGTTCGAAGTGAGGAGGAGACAAAAAGGCGCCCTCCCCGGCCGGGGAGGGCGCCTCGTGGACCTCAGTCCAGACAGAACTCGTTGCCCTCGATGTCCTGCATCGTGATGCAGGACTCGTTCTCCTCGTCGGCGAACAGCGTGTACAGGTGCACCGCGCCGAGTTCGACCAGCCGTGCGCACTCCGCCTGGAGCGTGGTCAGACGCTCCTCGCCCACGAGCCCGGTGCCGGCCCGTACGTCGAGGTGCACCCGGTTCTTGGCGACCTTGCCCTCCGGAACGCGCTGGAAGAACAGCCGCGGGCCCTCGCCCGAGGGATCCACGCAGGCGAACCAGTCCACTTCGTGCCCGGGCGGCAGCGAGCGGTGGTAGTCGTCCCAGGTGTCGAACCCCTCGGGCACCGGCGGCACGACGTAACCCAGCACCTCGCACCAGAACCGGGCGAGGCGCTCGGGATCCGCGCAGTCGAAGGTGAGCTGGAGCTTCCTGATCTTTGACATCGGCACACCCTAGGGGCGCGCACCACCGACGAGAAACCCATATTTGACCTTGACACCGTGACAAGGCCTTCACTGGCGCCGAGGAGGTGGTCCCGATGACCATGCCGAAGGAAGAGGACGGGGCGGTACGGGCTCTCCGCGCGCTGGGGAGCGACGACCCGTCGGTACGGCTGCGGGCGGCGCTGGCGGTCGGCACGGCCCCGGACCGGGAGTCCGTGGACGCGCTCGTCGAACGGTGCGCGGTCGAACCCGACTTCTCCGTACGCGAGATGCTCACCTGGGCACTCACTCGTCATCCGCCGTCGGCGACTGTCCCGAAGCTCCTGCGCGAGGTCCGCTCGGGGCGCGCGCGGGCCCGGAGCCAGGCGCTGCACACCCTGTCGAAGATCGGGGACCGGCGGGCGTGGCCGGTGATCACCCCGGCGCTGCTGGCGGACGCCGACGACGAGGTGGCCCGGAGCGCCTGGCGGGCGGCGGTCGTCCTGGTGCCCGGGGGTGAGGAGCGCGGGCTGGCCGTAGGGTTGGCGACGCAGCTCGGGCGCGGCGGCCGCGAGACGCGGCTGAGCCTCAGCCGGGCGCTGATCGCGCTCGGGGAGGCGACGCCGCCGGTGCTCGCCGCCGCTGCGGCGGACCCCGACCCCGAGGTGCGCGCGCACGCCATCGCCACGGAGCGGCTGTGGCTCGACCCGGAGGCCGGTTTCGAGTCCGCGGTCGAGGAGGCGAAGCGCGTCGTGGCCCTCGGCGGGGCGGGTCGGGAGGGGTGACGGGCGTGTTGATCGGTGACGTGGCCCGGCGGTCCGGGGTCAGCGCCCGCATGTTCAGGCACTACGAGACGCTCGGCCTGGTGCGCCCGACGGGCCGCACCGGCTCCGGCTACCGGGAGTACTCCGACGAGGACGTCCGGCGGATCCTCCACATCGAGAGCCTGCGGTCGCTGGGACTCTCGCTGCGCGAGGTCGGGCGCGCCCTCGGCGATCCCGGTTTCGCGCCCGCGGAGCTCGTCGACGACCTCGTACGCCGGACGCGGGAACGCATCGCGGCGGAGACGGAGCTGCTCACGCGGCTCCGCCGGATCGGCGCGGCGGAGCCCGCCGGCTGGGAGGACGTCCTCCGGACCGTCGCGCTCCTCCAGGCACTGGGGGCGAAGAGCGCGGACACGCGCCAGCGCGCGGCCCTGTCCGCGTCCGAGGAGGCCCCCCTGCCGGTGGAGGCCCTGGTCGAGGCCGTACTGAACGAGCCGGACCCGAACGTCGCCGGAGCCCTGCGCTGGGCCCTGGCGCGAGCGGGCGGGAACGGTCCGGCGCTCCTGGCGGAGGGCCTCGGCTCCCCGGCCGCCGAGGTACGGGAACGCGCCGTCCGGTCCCTCGCCGAGCTCCCGGGCCAGGAGGCGACCGCGCTCCTGCGGGACGCCCTCGCCCACCCCGACACCGGGGTCCGCGGACACGCGGCCGTGGCGCTCGGGGCACGGGGCGTGGCCGACGCGATCCCGGTACTCGTCGACATGGTCGCCGGGGAGACGGAGGGAACGGGAAGATCAGAGGAGACGAAGGAGACCAGGGGGAGGAAGGACATGAAGGGGACGAACGACGTCGACGCGGCCGACGCGCTGAGCGCCCTGGCGGACGACCCCGCCCTGGCGGACCGGATCGCCACCGGCCTCGCCGACCGCCTCGCCCGCGCCGCCACCGGCCCGCCCGCACGCCGCCGGCTGACCCAGGCCCTCGCGGACGTCCCGGGCCCCACGGCCGCACGCGCCCTCACGTGCCTCTCCCACGACGAGGACCGTGCCGTCGCCCTCACCGCGGCGTACGTCCTCGGGCTGCGCGACGGGCGTTGACGCGCGCCGGCCCCGGACACCGGGGCCGTGATCGCCGAATACCCGTACGCACCGCTCAACGACCCGGCGGACTTCGCGTCCCGCCCGACCGCGGCGGAGGACTGGACCCACGCGGTCCTGGAGTCCCGAGAGGACTTCCGCGTGGTCGGCAGGACGGCACCGGCGGACACGCCGCGTTCCGGCGGGTCCGCCCGGACCCGGCACTGGAAGGCCGGCCCGTCGTCTTCCTCGGCTCCGAGGGCGGGACCGGCGTCGTCGCCCGCGACCGGGGCTCCTTCCTGTGGGCTCCCGGCCGACGGCATCGGCCCCCGGGAGGCGACCGACCCCTACGGCCCCGTCCCGCCCCCGCGTCCCCGCCCCGAACCGACCGCCGTCGCGGAACGGTACGCACCCGGCCTCCGGGCCCCGGCGGCCACCGTGATCGAGCAGGCCGCCCGGGAGTTCCCCGACTTCGACGACATCGTCGCGAAGCTCTGCCGCCGAGCCCGGAGCGCCGTTCCGCGCCCACCCCGCCGAAGCACCCCCGCCCCGGCGTGCCCGCACGGCCCGGACCGGGCGGGTGACTCCGTACCCGAGGAGCCGGGGCAGCACCGTGACGCCGCCGCATCCGTCTCCGACGGCGCGCGGGACGACCGGTCCAGTTCTCCGCGATTGGCCTTGGCCGCCGGAAATCCGCCCCCGGTACCGTCGGCGCCATGCGCATCCGAATCGTCGACGCCTTCACCGACCGGCCCTTCTCCGGCAACCCGGCGGGGGTCCTCCTCCTCGACTCCTTCCCCGAGGACGACTGGCTCCGGAAGGTCGCCGCGGAGGTCAACCTCTCCGAGACGGCCTTCGCCCACCCGCTGCCCGCCGGCGGCGAGGCGGACTGGGCCCTGCGCTGGTTCACGCCGACCACCGAGGTCGACATGTGCGGCCACGCCACCCTGGCCACCGCCCACGTACTGCACACCACCGGCGCCGCGACCGGCACCGTGCGCTTCGCGGCCCGCTGCGGCGTCCTCGGCGCCACCGCCGAGGCCGACGGCACGATCACCATGGACTTCCCGACCTCCCCCCTCACCCCCGTCCCCGCCCCGGACGGCCTGGAGAAGGCGCTCGGCGCCGAGATCGTCGCCGTCCACGACACCGGGGTCCACATCGGAGACCTCGTCGTCGAGCTGCGCGACGAGGCCGCCGTCCGCTCCCTCACGCCCGACCTCGCCACCCTGAGGACCATGTCCTCGCGCGGGACCATCGTGACCGCCGCCGCCGAACACCCGGACAGGGGCTACGACTTCGTCTCGCGCGGCTTCTTCCCGGCGGTCGGCATCGACGAGGACCCGGTGACCGGCAGCGCCCACACCGCGCTCGCCCCCCACTGGTCGGCCCGGTTCGGCCGCGACGACCTCACCGGCCTCCAGGGCGGCGCCCGCACCGGCCTCGTCCGCACCCGCCTGCGCGGCGACCGGACCCTCCTCGGCGGCCGTGCGGTCACGGTCATCGAGGGCGACCTGCACGCCTGACCGGTCGGAAAGACGGCGAAGGACCGGCCGGAAGGACGGCGAGAAGGGGCGTACGAAGGATCCCGTACGCCCCTCTCACCGCGACCCGCCCCCCTCACCGCGACCGGCCGTCACGCGGTCGGCAGCCACCCCACCTTCCCCGCGAGCAGCCCGTACCCGACGAAGGCCACGATGTCGAGCAGCGCGTGCGCCACGACCAGCGGCCCGACCCGGCCCCAGCGGCGGTACAGCAGGACGAAGACCACGCCCATGACCACGTTGCCGATGAAGCCGCCGATGCCCTGGTAGAGGTGGTACGAGCCGCGCAGCACCGAGCTCGCCACCAGGGCGGCCGTCGGCGACCACCCCAGCTGCCCCAGTCTGCGCAGCAGGTAGCCGACGACGATCACCTCCTCCAGGACGGAGTTCTGGATCGCCGACAGGATGAGGACCGGGTACTTCCACCACACGTCCGGCAGCGACTCGGGCACCACCGTCAGGTTGAACCCGGACGCCCGCGCCGCCAGGTAGAAGGCGAGCCCGGTGCTCCCGATGCCCGCCGCGACCAGCGCCCCGCGCCCGAGGTCGGGCCACGGGCGGGTGCGGTCGAAGCCGAGGGCGCGCAGTCCGGAGCCCTCGCGCAGCAGGAGGTGGGCGACGAGGACGACCGGCACGAGCGCCGTGGCGATGCCGAAGAGCTGCCAGGTCAGGTCGAGCCAGGGCCGCCCGGGGGCGTACGAGCCGTTGAGCGTCGCCGCCTGCTCCTTCAGCGCCCCGGACCGGGTCAGCGAGCCGACGAAGCTGATGAGGGCCGACACCCCGCTCGCCCCGAGCGAGAGGGCGAGCACGATGAGCGTCTCGGAGCGCAGGACCGCGCGCGGCAGGCCCCCGGAAGGCGGGGAGGCGTCTCTCACTCGCTGCTCCGACACCACACCCGACCCCGCTTCCCCGACGATCCGAACCGTCCGGACATGATCGCCCATGAACCGCCCGGGGAGGGGACGGGGGCCGGGAGGCGTGTCAGTGGATCCCCACCGGCCAGGTGTGGACCGGCTCCCCCTCCCGCATGAGCGTCCGGTAGCGGCGCGTCGTGGCCGCGAGCGCCGTCTTCCGGTCGAGGCCCGACTCCACGGCCCGGTGGAAGGTGTCGACCTGCCAGGAGGCGCCGTTCACCCGGCGCAGGCAGCGCTGCTCGATCACCCCGAGGTAGAAGTCCCGGTCGGCGGGTTCGATGTGCCAGGCGTCGAGCCCGGCCGCGGCGAGCGGCAGCAGTTCGTCGAGGACGAGCCGTACGGCCGGCAGGGTGGCGACGCCGCCCGCGCGCCCCGGCCGGGGCCAGCGCAGCTCCGCCTCGATGCCGTGGCGGCAGGCCGCGTCGAAGTTGGCCTCGGCGTCCTCGAAGGTCATCCGCTTCCACACGGGCCGGGTCTCGTCGGCGAGCGCGCGCACGAGGCCGTAGTAGAAGGCGGCGTTCGCGATCACGTCCGTCACGGTCGGTCCCGCCGGCAGGACCCGGTTCTCGACGCGCAGGTGCGGGACGCCGTCGACCAGGCCGTACACCGGCCGGTTCCAGCGGTAGACCGTGCCGTTGTGCAGGACTAGCTCCTGGAGACGCGGCACCCCGCCCCGGTCGAGGACGAGCAGCGGGTCCTCCTCGTCCTGGAGGGGGAGGAGGGCGGGGAAGTAGCGCAGGTTCTCCTCGAAGAGGTCGTACGCCGAGTCGATCCAGCGCTCCCCGAACCAGGTGCGCGGCCGCACCCCCTGGGACTGCAGCTCGGGCGGCCGGGTGTCGGTGGCCTGCTGGAAGAGCGGCGGGCGGGACTCCCGCCACAGTTCGCGGCCGAAGACGAAGGGGGCGTTGGCGCCGAGCGCGATCTGCACCCCGGAGACGGCCTGCGCCGCGTTCCAGACGGCGGCGAACCGGGCCGGGGTCACCTGGAGGTGGAGCTGGACCGAGGTGCAGGCGGCCTCGGGGACGATCGACTCCGAGGTGCACCGGAGGTGTTCGACGCCGTGGATGTCGAGGATGAAGTCCTCGCCCCGCGCGGCCAGTATCTGGTCGTTGAGGAGGGCGTAGCGGTCGTTGTCCGACAGGTTCTCGGGGACCAGGTCGTGCTGTTCGAGGGTGGGCAGCACGCCGATCATGACGACGCCCGCGTCGAGCTCCGCGGCCTTGCGGTCGGCGTACCCGATTCCGGCTCCGATCTCCTCCGCCAGCCGGTCGAATACGCGCCCCTCCAACTGGTGGGGGGCGATGTTCACTTCGAGATTGAACATTCCGAGTTCCGTCTGGAAATCGGGGCTCGCGATCTTTTCGAGAACCGGCCCGTTCAGCATGCGGGGCAGGCCGTCGGCGCCGGTCAGATTGAGCTCGATCTCCACGCCCATGAGATTGCGCGGCCGGTCGAACCTCTTCTCCGCCAGGAGCCTCGCGAGCCCCGCCAGACATTGCTGGAGTTTCCTCCGGTACTGCTGCCGGTCGGACGGGCCGAACCCGTCGGCCACGACCTTCTCGCCCATCGAAGCGTCCTTCCCCGGGTGGGCGGCCGTCAGGGCGGCCGCGCGTCACGGACCATGATGCCCACCTCTCTGATCCACAACGCCTGCGGGACGGGCCTGTCGGAGGATAGGCTGGATGCAGCACTCCAACGGCACATTCCACGGGCACGCAACGGACGACATATACCAATGTCATATTGTCCCGGGATTCGGGGTCGGAATTCAGCCGACCGGCTCCTCGCGGTGTGCGCAGGTGAGAGCGGTATCGTCCTCCTGATTCCGCTTCAACGCCCCTCGATGACGACTTGATGACGCCTTGTCAGGAATATCGGCGACGTCTAGCGGAAACACTGTGTGAACACATGTCGTATAAACTCCGCGGACGAGGCAGAGTGTTGGCGCCCGGCCATGGCCCCATGGCCCCTCTCTGGCCCCGCCGCCGACAGCGCCGTCGTACCTGCCCACGCGTCACCGTGTCTCCTGAGCGAGAGGCGACCCATCATGCTCCGACCCTCTCCGGCCCCTGCGCCGGCCCTCCGCAGCGTCCTCGCGGCGCTCGGCTCACCGACCGCCGTCCGTGAGGCGCGCACCCCCGCCCTGCGGGCGGCGCAGGGACCACTGAGTCCCGAACTCCACCTGCCCGTCCATGTGTTGGGTGTCACCGGAGCACCGGGGCACCCGCCCCGCATCCGGCTCGCCGGATGGCGCTTCCTGATCCGGAACGGGGACCGGACGATCGCCGCCGCGGACAGCATGCTCACCCCGGACGGCTGGTCCTTCTCGCACTTCTTCGAGGGACCGTACGTCTCCGCCACGGAACGGGCCCTGCACCAGGCCGAAGGCCTGCCGGACGTGTACCAGCCCCGGCTGCTCTCCGTACCGGAGCTCTACATGATGACCCTCTGGCTGCACACCGACCCGGAGACGGACGGCACCACCGTCACCCCGGGCGCCACCGACCTGCTGGTGCCGCTGGCCCCCGCGCCTCCGGGGATCGCGTCCCACCGCCCGTTCCCGATCGCGGACCTCCTGCCCGTCCTCAGTACGCGCCTCGCGCCGCCGCCCCTCCTGGGCTCGGCGGCGCCCGCCTGATCCGTCCCACGCGTGTCCACGCCCCGTGACCCGGCCGGGTCACGGGGCGCACTGCTGTCCGAAACGCGCGCCCGAACGCGCCTCTCGAACACCCCTCCCTTACGGACTAGCCCGCTCGGACCACCCCGAACCATCCGAAGGGACGGGGTGGTTGAGCCGAACCGCCCCTGCGGGTGACGCGTCCTCCCAGGAGAGGACGAGCTGCCGCGAAATCCCTGCGGAAGTCCGTCCCGGGGGCAAGACTTGGACCGGAACCGAACCGACCGACGGGGGCGGCCATGAGCGCGCAGAGCCGCAGGACATCCACCACGACCCAGCGAAAGAATCCACCCATGTGCCAGCACCAGCCCGCCTGTCCCACCGCCGACTCCGCCGACCGCGAGGCGGCCCGACTGACGGCACACCACCCGGAGCAGGGCTGGAGCCTGCTGTGCAACGGCGTCCTGCTCTTCGAGGACACCGGTGAACTCCTGCCGGACGGGCAGATCATCGCCCCGCACCGGCCGCTCACGGCGGGCCGGGTGACGACCGCCGCCTGACGGGGCGCACGAAGCCCGAGGGCCGGTCCGGAGAAGAACTCTCCGGACCGGCCCTCGGGTCGTCGGGGCCCGCGCCCTCAGTGGTCGTACTCGTCCAGCGGCGGGCAGGAGCAGACCAGGTTCCGGTCGCCGAAGGCGCCGTCGATGCGGCGCACCGGCGGCCAGTACTTGTCGGCGGCCGAGACCCCGGCCGGGAAGACCGCCTCGTCCCGCGTGTACGGGTGGTTCCACTCGCCGCCGAGCGCGGCCGCGGTGTGCGGGGCGTTGCGCAGCGGGTTGTCCTCCGCCGGCCACTCGCCCGCGGCGACCTTCTCGATCTCGGCCCGGATCGCGATCATCGTGTCGCAGAAGCGGTCGAGCTCGGTCAGGTCCTCGGACTCGGTCGGCTCGATCATCAGCGTGCCGGCCACCGGGAAGGACATGGTCGGCGCGTGGAAGCCGTAGTCGATCAGGCGCTTGGCGATGTCGTCGACGGTGACGCCGGTCGCCTTGGACAGCGGGCGCAGGTCCACGATGCACTCGTGGGCGACCAGACCGGCCGGGCCGGTGTAGAGCACCGGGAAGTGCGGCTCCAGGCGCTTGGCGATGTAGTTCGCCGCGAGCACCGCGACCTGGGTGGCGCGCTTGAGGCCCTCGCCGCCCATCAGGCGCACGTACGACCAGGAGATCGGCAGGATGCCGGCGGAGCCCCACGGGGCGGCCGAGATGGGGCCGACGCCGGTCTCCGGGCCCGCGGTGGGCTGGAGCGGGTGGTTCGGCAGGTACGGGGCGAGGTGGGCGCGGACGCCGACCGGGCCGACGCCGGGGCCGCCGCCGCCGTGCGGGATGCAGAAGGTCTTGTGCAGGTTCAGGTGCGAGACGTCGCCGCCGAAGTGACCCGGCTTGGCCAGGCCGACCAGGGCGTTGAGGTTGGCGCCGTCGACGTACACCTGGCCACCGGCCTCGTGGACCTCGGCGCAGATGTCCGCGACGTGCTCCTCGAACACGCCGTGCGTGGACGGGTAGGTGATCATGAGGACGGACAGCTCGTCGCGGTACTGGGCGATCTTGGCCCGCAGGTCCGCGACGTCGACCTCGCCGTCGTCGGCGGTCTTGACGACGACGACCTTCATGCCGGCCATCACCGCGGAGGCGGCGTTGGTGCCGTGCGCGGAGGACGGGATGAGGCAGACGGTGCGCTGCTCGTCGCCGTTGGCCCGGTGGTACGCGCGGACGGCGAGGAGACCGGCCAGCTCGCCCTGCGAACCGGCGTTGGGCTGGATCGACACCTTGTCGTAGCCGGTGACCTCGGCGAGGCGCTCCTCCAGCTCGGTGATGAGCGTGACGTAGCCCTCGGCCTGCCCGACCGGGGCGAAGGGGTGCATCTGGCCGAACTCGGGCCAGGTCACCGGCTCCATCTCGGTGGTCGCGTTCAGCTTCATCGTGCAGGAACCGAGCGGGATCATGCCGCGGTCGAGCGCGTAGTCGCGGTCCGCGAGGCGGCGCAGGTAGCGCAGCATCGAGGTCTCGGAGCGGTGCGCGTGGAAGACCGGGTGGGTCAGGTACGCGTCGGAGCGCAGCAGACCGGCGGGCAGCGCGTCCTCGGTGGCGGCGTCCAGGGCCTCGACGTCGGCGGTGACGCCGAAGGCGTCCCAGACGGCGGCGAGCTGCTCGCGCGTGGTGGTCTCGTCGCAGGAGACCGACACGCGGTCGGCGTCGACGCGGTACAGGTTCACACCGGCCTCGCGGGCGGCGGCGGCGATCCTGTCGGCCTTGCCGGGGACGCGGGCGGTGAGGGTGTCGAAGAAGACGTCCCCGGTCAGCTCGACGCCTCCGGCGCGCAGCCCCGCGGCGAGGATCGCGGCGTACCGGTGGGTGCGGAGCGCGATGCCCTTGAGGCCGTCGGGGCCGTGGTAGACGGCGTACATGCCGGCCATGACCGCGAGCAGCACCTGGGCCGTACAGATGTTGCTGGTGGCCTTCTCGCGACGGATGTGCTGCTCGCGGGTCTGGAGGGCCAGGCGGTACGCGCGGTTGCCGTCGGCGTCGACGGACACGCCCACGAGCCGGCCGGGCAGGGAGCGGGCGTGCTTGTCCTGGACGGCCATGTAACCGGCGTGCGGGCCGCCGAAGCCCATCGGGACGCCGAACCGCTGCGTGGTGCCGACGGCGATGTCGGCGCCGAGCTCGCCGGGCGAGGTGAGCAGGGTGAGGGCGAGCAGGTCGGCCGCGACGGTGACGATCGCACCGAGCTCGTGGGCCGCGTCGATCAGCGGCTTGATGTCGCGTACGGCACCGGAGGCACCGGGGTACTGGATCAGCACGCCGAAGACGCCGCGCTCGGCGACCTCGGCGGGGATGCCCTCGGCCAGGTCGGCGACGACGACCTCGACGCCGGTCGGCTCGGCGCGGGTCTCGATGACGGCGATCGTCTGCGGCAGGGCGTCGGCGTCGATGAGGAAGACGCCCTTCTTGACCTTGCCGACGCGGCGGGACAGCGCCATGGCCTCGGCGGCGGCGGTGCCCTCGTCGAGCAGGGAGGCGCCGGAGGTGGGCAGGCCGGTCAGGTCGGCGACCATCGTCTGGAAGTTCAGCAGGGCCTCCAGGCGGCCCTGGGAGATCTCCGGCTGGTACGGCGTGTAGGCCGTGTACCAGGCGGGGTTCTCCATCACGTTCCGGAGGATCACCGGCGGGGTGAAGGTGCCGTAGTAGCCGAGGCCGATCATCGGGGCGAGGACCTGGTTGCGGTCGGCGAGCGAGCGCAGCTCGGCGAGCACCTCGGCCTCGGTGCGCGCGGCCGGCAGGCCCAGCGCCTCGGCGTTCTTGATCACGTCCGGCACCGCGGCGGCCGTGAGCTCGTCGAGCGAGCCGTAACCGACCTGGGCGAGCATCTTGGCCCGGGCCTCGGCGTCGGGCCCGATGTGCCGCTGCTCGAACGGGATGCCCTGCTCGAGCTCGGAGAGCGGAATGCGGTTGGCGGTCATGTACGGAGGCCTCCTGGTCGTCACGACCTGCGAGGGGCACCACGGCGCGGGTGCCCGGACGGCCTCCCCCTCTGTCATCTCAACCTGAGAGCTTCACCGGCACGCCTCGCGGCACGCCGGCTTTCACCGTCGGTGAGAGCGCATGCCGTCGGACATCCGCTCTGCTTTCCAGAGTGACCTCGTCCGTGCGGTACGGGGGCCTGAGAGATTCCGGGGAGGATTTGCTCCTTCGGCGTCCTCCGGAAGGTTTCTCCGGGGGACTCTCCCGCACGGGGTCGACAGCCACACCCAGCCTACCAGCGCGGTTGCGGCTCCTTTCGCTCAAGTGGCCGACATCCCGGATGTGCCCTTTGGTAGGGGGTAGAGGAGTTGCGACCAGTTGGAGGGACCGTGCAGACCGACATCGATCCGCGCAGCCTGATCGGCCGCAAGGCGTACGACCGGAACGGACACAAGATCGGAACCGTCGACGAGGTGTACCTCGACGACGCGACGGGCGTCCCGGAATGGGCCGCGGTCCGCACCGGCCTGTTCAGCAGAGACGCGTTCGTCCCGCTGGAGCCGAGCGACCTGCTCGACGACGGCCTCCACGTCCCGTTCGAACGCGCCCTCATCAAGGACGCCCCGGACTTCGGGGTGGGCCGCCACCTCTCCCCGGAACAGGAACTCCAGCTCTACCGCCACTACAGCCTCACCCTCCCCCCACCCCCCACGGACACCCCGGACAAGGACTTCGGCCGCCTGGCGGGCCAAGAGGGCGCCTGAACCCGGAGCCGCCCCCGCCCACCGAGAAACCCGCCCGTCGCCGGGGACGACGGGCAAGCGGTCCCCGGCCCACGGGCGACGGCCGGACGAGCCCTCGGCCCGGCCGAAGGTACCCCGCGACCCGCAGCCGCCGACGACGCGGTACGCCCCACGGGAAGACCCGCACCTCCGCCCACCCACCGTCACGGGTGGTGCGGGTGGGAATCCGGCCCGGCCGGCAGGCCGGGCGCACCCCCACGACCCGCAGCCGTCGGCGGCACAGGCGCCGGCACCGACCTCGGCCCCCGATCCCGCCCCGGCACGGAATCCCGCACCAGCGGCAACGCCTCCCCCGCCTCCAGCTCCGGATCGTCCACGGCGAACGTCCGCACCCGCCCCGGTGCCGACCCCGGTTCCTCGAACCGCACCGTGACCCGCCCGAGCCCGCTCCCCTGCACCCACCCGGCCCCGTGCACCGCGTGCCGCACGTCGTGCCCGGGCGCCCAGTACCGCTCGGCGGGCCCGGCCGGCTCGGCCACGACGGCCTCGGCCACCACCGGAGCGGCACCGGCACCCGTACCGCCCCCGCTCCGCCCACCCGCAGGCTCCGCCTGGGCGGACTGGGCGAACAAGTCCTCCTGCGTGTAGTCCGCGAGCCCGCTCACCCCCACCCCGAGCAGCCGCACACCCCCCGTGGTGTCCACCGAGTCGAGCAGCCGCCCCGCGGCCTCCCGGACCACTCCCAGCGCGTCCGTGGGCCCCCGCAGCGTCTCGGACCGGGTCAGCGTCGAGAAGTCGAACCTCCGCACCTTCAGGACGATCGTCCGCCCCGAGTGCCCCGACGCCCGCAGCCGCCCCACGCACCGCTCCGCGAGCCGCTCGACCTCGGCCCGGATCCGCACCCGGTCGTGCAGGTCCACCGCGAAGGTGTCCTCGACCGAGACGGACTTGGCGTCCCGCTCGGCCACCACGGGCCGGTCGTCGTGCCCCAGGGCCATCCGGTACAGCGAGGCCCCGTGCGCCCGCCCCAGGAGCCGTACGAGCTCGTCCTCGCCCGCTTCCGCGAGGTCGGACACGGTCGTCATCCCGGCCCGCCGCAGGTGCTCCCCGGTCGCCGGACCGACCCCGGGCAGGATCCGCACGGACTTCGGCCCCAGGAGCTCCCGTTCGGTGCCCGGCGGTATGAGTGCGAGCCCGTCCGGCTTCGCCTGCTCGGAGGCGATCTTCGCGAGCATCTTGGAGCCCGCGAGCCCCACCGACCCGCTGAGGCCCGTCATGGCGAGGATGTCGGCCCGCAGCCGCTCCCCCGCGGCCCGCGCGCTCGCCGTGTCGTCGGCGACTCCCCCGGCCTCCAGGTCCACGAAGGCCTCGTCGAGGCTGAGGGGCTCCACCAGCGGGGACAGGCTCCCGAGCAGCCGCATGACCTGCTCGCTGATCGACCGGTAGAAGGCGAAGCGCGGCACGAGGTAGGCCGCGTTCGGCGCGAGCCGCCGCGCCTGGCCCATCGGCATCGCCGAGTGGACCCCGAAGCGGCGCGCCTCGTACGAGGCGGTGGCGACCACTCCCCGTGGCCCGAGCCCGCCCACGATCACGGGTTTTCCGCGCAGGCTGGGCTTCGACGCCTGCTCGGCGGCGGCGAAGAAGGCGTCCATGTCGAGATGCAGGATCGTCGGCGCGGCTCTCACGACCCCGATGCTCCCCCACGCCACTGACAACGCCCGATCGCCCCACGGCCCGCCCCACCACGGAGCAGCCCCTGGAAACGCCTCGGGAGCCGTCCCGGAAGCCGGCTCAGACCGCCCGGTCCCGCCGTCTGCGGGCCAGCTCGTCGCCGGGGTTGTGCCCCACGAGCGTCTCGCCGGTGTCCACCCGCTCCCCGTGCAGCTGCGAGAGCGCGGCCTCCACGTCCCGCCAGACCACGCCGACGGCGATGCCGAAGACGCCTTGCCCGCCCTGGAGCAGGTCGACGACCTCGTCGGGCGAGGAGCACTCGTAGACCGTGGCCCCGTCGCTCATGAGCGTCATCCGCTCCAGGTCCCGGAAGCCCCGGGCCCTCAGGTGCTGCACCGCGGCCCGGATGTTCTGGAGGGCCACCCCGGTGTCGAGGAAACGTTTGACGATCTTCAGGACGACGACGTCGCGGAAGCTGTAGAGCCGCTGCGTCCCCGACCCGTACGCGGGCCGCACACTCGGTTCCACGAGACCGGTGCGTGCCCAGTAGTCCAACTGGCGATAGGTGATGCCGGCGGCCGCGCACGCCGTGGGGCCGCGGTAGCCGATCACCTCGTCCGCCGCGCCCGTACCGGCGCCCGTAGCGAAGTCGCCCACACTGCCGTGAAGCGGATACGGACCGTTCTCCCCGGACACGCGTCCGAGGGAGCTGCCCGCCGTACCGTCCGCGCTGCTCATCACGCCGACCCTCCGTCCTTGACCTGCCCACACGAAGGTAGGCAGTCGCTCGGGGTGCGTCAACGATCGCCACACTCGGCACGCCGAGTGATAATCACCCTGAGAGTGGTTTCCCGTGTCTCTCTTCGGGGAAAGGCTACTCGAATGCTCTGACAGCACCCCGCGAACGGCCCGTGGCCGCACCGCCCGGTCTCACTGACTGTTGGTCCCGAAATCCTCCGGTGAGATCTGGTCGAGGAATTCGCGGAACTTCTCCACCTCGTCCTCCTGCTCGTCCGGGATCGCGATGCCGGCGTCGTCCAGGACGCCGTCACTGCCGAAGATCGGCGTCCCGGTCCGGAGGGCCAGCGCTATCGCGTCGGACGGCCGGGCGCTCACCTCGACGCCGCTGGCGAAGACCAGTTCGGCGTAGAAGACCCCGTCACGCAGATCCGTGATGCGGACTTCGGTGAGTTCCTGCCCCACGGCCTCCAGCACGTCCTTGAAAAGGTCGTGCGTCAGCGGTCGCGGAGGGGCCATTCCCTGCTGCGCGAAGGCGATGGCGGTCGCCTCCCCCGGTCCGATCCAGATGGGGAGGTAACGATCGCCCCCCACTTCACGGAGGAGCACGATCGGCTGATTGGAGGGCATTTCCACTCGGACACCCACAACGTCGAGCTCGTTCACACAGCAACCCTAGGACGTGCCCGACCGGTTTGGATAGTCGGGCCCCTCCCCGGTCACTGCGAGCGGGTGCCCAGGGCGATCTGTACCAGGGCCGCGTGCAGCCGCACCGACTGCGCGGCCAGCTCCTGGGCGGTGGCCTCCGCATGGGCTCTGGTCTGCGGATTGCGGTGCCGGCGCAGTGGCGCGACCACCTGTTCGATCAGCGCGGCCTCCCGGTCGGCGGCCGCCTTCACGGACCGCAGATGACGGGGCTCCAGACCGAATCTCCCCAGATCCGCCACGAGCCGGGCGGCGGTGACGGTCTCGGCGTCGTAGCCCCCGCCCTCCGCCTCGGCGATCAGACCGTACGCCTCCCACTCGACGAGCTCGGTCTCGGTGACCTCGGCGGCGGCGAGCAGCTCGGCCCGTCCGAGCCGCGCGGCGGCCGGCGGCTCCGGGTCCTGCTCCCAGGGCCCTTCCAGGAGGTCCTTCCGGCGCCCGGGGGCCGGGAGCTCGACCCGCTCCCCCCGGGCGAGGGCGTCGAGGTGCTCGCGGATGACCTTCAGCGGAAGGTAGTGGTCCCGCTGCATCCGCAGGATCCGGGCGAGCCGCTCCACGTCCTGCGGGCTGAACTTCCGGTATCCGGAGGCCGTCCGCCGGGGCTCGACGAGCCCCTCGGCCTCCAGGAACCGGATCTTGGAGATGGTCACTTCGGGAAACTCGTCGCGCAGCTGGTTCAGCACCGTGCCGATGCTGACCAGCCTGTCGCCCGCGGTGGCGGTGCCGGATCCGGCACCGCCCGTCGGTGTTCGCAGCATGGACCTTCCCTGAAGGGGATTCCCCGGGGCGTCACACGCCCCGCTGGCTCGAATGGAAGACCAGCCGGTACTTGCCGATCTGCACCTCGTCACCGTTGGACAGAACGACGGAGTCGATCGGCTCGCGGTTGACGTACGTGCCGTTGAGGCTGCCGACGTCGGAGACGGTGAAGCTGCCGTCCTGCGCCCGCCGGAACTCGACGTGGCGACGGGAGACCGTGACGTCGTCCAGGAAGATGTCGCTCTGCGGGTGACGGCCGGCCGTCGTCAGCTCCCCGTCGAGGAGGAACCGGCTGCCGGAGTTCGGCCCCCGGCGCACCACGAGGAGCGCGGACCCCAGCGGCAGCGCCTCCACGGCCGCCAGCGCCTCCGGGGAGAGCGAGGGCAGCACGGTCTGGCCGGTGACCTCCGCGTCATAGGCCTCGAGACCCGAGATGGAGATCGTCGACGTCGTCTCCGACGCGCGCTCGGGGGCGATCCCGCCCCGCAGCGGCGTGCCGCAGTGGGAGCAGAAGCGGCTGTCGGCCGCGTTGCGGTGGCCGCACCTCGTACACACCGGCATGGACGCATCCTCCTGCCGCGGCTGCCCCGCCGAGGTCTGTGTCGCGTACGGGTCGGAGGAAAACCCTCCACCCGTACTTGATGGTTCTCCGAAACCTATGCGGGCGGCCCCGGCGGGGTCAACAGAAGACGCGCCCGGTGCGCCGGGAATGTCACCGCCCCGGCCTCCGACCTCGTCACGGAAGAGCGGGCGCTCGCCGCCCTGCTCCTCGCTCTGGGCGTGGCGCGGCGCGCGGTGCCGGGCGTTGCCGCCGTCCTCGCGTGCGCTCTTGCCGAACAACTTCGCAAACAACTTCACGGGCGATTCCCCTTGACCGAAACAGACCCGCCCGTGGGGCAGGACGAACCGTGATCCATCACACCTGCCGACCCGGACACCTTCACAACGTCCGTATCCTCCGGACAGTTTCCACCACGCACCACCGTTGTGATGCGCCGACCCCCCGCAAGGCCCTGCCCTTGTCGCGGGACCCCCTTCTCACGCCTCCTCACTGCGAGGACGACTGAGCGTAGTCAGGCCGCTTCGCAGGTCGCAAGGCGTCGACGACGATCTTCGCCGCCCGCTCCACCGTGGCCGTGGCCTGCTCCTTCTCGAGGGTCTGCACGACACCGCCGGGGATGTTGAGCGCGGGCTCGAGATCCTCCGGCTTGCCGATGACCTTGAAGACGTACGGAGCGGCCACCTTCGTTCCATCGATCCGCATGTCGTCACCGCTACCGGTGAAATAACTGTCCGCCACCACGCGCACACCGTTGACCTGGATCGCCTCGGCGCCCGCCGCGCGCAGCTCCTGGATGGCGTCGAGCAGCATGTCCGACTCGACGGATCCGGTGGGGTCCCCGACGGACAGGGTGATGCCGGGGCCCTCGGCGGCGACCGTGCCGGCCAGGATGCCGAGCTGCCGCTCCTTCTCCTGGGTCTGCTTGCGCGCCTCCTCGGCCTGGTCCGAACTGGACTCCAGCTCGGAACGCTGCTTCTCCAGGCGGGTCTTCTCGTCCTCCAGGCGCTGGGTGCGGTCGTCGAGCTCGTCGAGGATCCGCACCAGGTCCTCCTGGCGGGCGCCCCGGAGGGCGCTGTTGTCGCTGGTCGAGGAGACCTGGATGGCCAGGCCGAGCCCGAGGCCGAACAGCAGCAGGGCGACGACGAGTTGGGCCCTGGTCACCCTCGGCGGCCACAGCGCGGAGATCAGCCTGCGCCGTCCGCCCTGTTCGTCCCGTACGGACGCGTCGGCGACCGGCGTTTCGGCGGCGGCCGGCGGCACTTCGGGCTGCCGTACGCCCCGGTCCGTGCCCTCCCGCGCCGACGGACCACCGGGGACCGCGCCGGGCACGGGCGCGCCCGGCGGCTTCCGGTGCTGGTGCGGGTGGGCGGCGGACGGGCGCTCCTCCACCTTCCGGAGGACCCGGGTGTTCTCGTCCTCGGGCACGTCGGACACCCCGGCCCTCTCGGGGGCCCCGGTTCCTTCGGGAACCTCGGGCTTCCCGGAACTCTGCCGGTCCCGAGGGATCTCGGAGTCCCGGGGAATCCGCGGGTCCTGGGGAGCTTGAGGGACCTGAGGTGACTGAGGCGCCTGAGCCTCCTCAGGGCCCCGGGGAGCCTCCGGGTTCTGAGGGTTCTGGGGGTTCTGCGGGTTCTCGCTCATCGGCCTCACGCCCGGAACACGTGGCGCCGGATGGCGGCCGCGTTGGAGAAGATCCGGATGCCGAGGACGACGACCACACCGGTCGACAGCTGCGCGCCCACACCCAGCTTGTCGCCGAGGAAGACGATCAGCGCGGCCACGACCACGTTGGACAGGAAGGAGACCACGAAGACCTTGTCGACGAAGATCCCGTCGAGCATGGCCCGCAGTCCGCCGAAGACCGCGTCGAGGGCGGCGACCACGGCGATCGGAAGATAGGGCTCGACCACCGCCGGAACTTCGGGGCGGACCAACAGTCCGACCACCACTCCGACGATCAGGCCCAGTACGGCGATCACGATGTGCCCTTCCCTGTGTCGGCCGTGGCCCGACCGGAGGGCGTCGCCCCGGCCCCCCTCGGCTCTGCGGTACGTACGGTCAGGCTCGGCGCGGCCGGAAGGCGCACGTCGCCCTCGGCGGAGATGCTGCTCCTGATCCCGAAGTTCTCCACCAGCGCGTGCAGGTACTGCCCGTCGGCACTGTCCTGGAACGCGGTGCTCAGCTTCTGCCCGTCCCCGATCGCGAGGACGGTGTACGGCGGCACCAACGGCTTGTTGTCGACGAGTATGGCGTCGCCGGCGGCTCGGATCGCGGACAGCGACGTCAGCCGCTGCCCGTTGATCGCGACCGCCTCGGCGCCCGATTCCCACAGTCCGTTGACCACGCGCTGCATGTCCCGGTCGCGGACCCGGCCCGTGTCGGAGAAGCCGCTGCTCTCCCGGGGACCGCCGCCACCGGCATCGGTGTTTTTGGCGTCGTCGACGACGAGCCGCACCCCGGGGCCGTGCACCGGCGTCGCGCCCGAGAGCAGCGCCACCAGCTCGGCCTGGTCGCCGCCGTACTCCTGGAGCGCCTTCCGCTGGCGTTCCCCGACCTCGGTACGGATCCGCTCGACGTCCTGCTCCAGGCCGTCGGCCTCCGAGGTCTCCGCGTCGATCCGGTCGATCAGTTCCTGCCGCTCCTTGGCGACGACCGGCGCGGAGACCCGCGCCTCGGCCGCGCCGACGGTCACCACGGCGGCCGCGAGCAGGAGACCTGCGGCGACGCCGAGCTTCGCCCGCAGACTGCGGGGCAGCCCACCGCCCTCGGCGGTGCGCCGGGCGGTCGCCTCGGCGTATCCGTCGTCGAGGGCGTGGTCGATCACGTTGTTCAGCAGCGACATGGACGCGTCCGGCCGCGGCGGCGGCGATCCGGTGCTCCGAACGGGGGGCTGCTGCGACATGCCGCACATCGTCGCACGTCGTAGGGCGTACCGCCGAATGGCCCCACCGTCCGGTGGGGAGGCACCCCTTGGGCACCTCCCCACCGGATGGGGCCACCGCGTCAGCGACCTGCGCTGTCGACCACCGCGGCCCACTCATCGAGCAGGGCCTGAGCCGAGGCGTCGTCGGGGCCCTCGGCCCACAGATGGGTGACGGCCTCGGCGGGGTCGGGCAGCACCATCACCCAGCGCCCGTCGGCCTCGACCACCCGGACGCCGTCGGTGGTGTCGACGGAACGGCTGCCCGCCGCCTCGACCACCTTGCGCATCACGAGCCCCTTCACGGCCCACGGGGTCGCGATGTCCCGCTTGAGGACGTGGGCCCGCGGGATCCGGGCGTCGATCTGGCTCAGCGTGAGCTGCGTCCGCGCCACGAGACCGAGCAGCCGCACGAAGGCGGCGGTCCCGTCGAAGACGCTGCTGAACTCGGGCACGATGAACCCGCCGCGCCCGTCACCGCCGAAGATCGTCGACTCCTCCCGGCCGACCCTGGTGAGGTCGTCGGGCGAGGTGGTCGTCCACTCGACCTGGGTGCCGTGGTACGCGGCGACCTGCTCGGCGATCCGCGTGGTGGTCACCGGCAGCGCGACCCGCCCGGAGCGACGCTCGGCCGCCACCAGGTCCAGCATAACCAGGAGCGCCCGGTCGTCCTCGATGATCCGGCCCCGCTCGTCCACGAGGGACAGCCGCTCGCCGACGGGGTCGAACCGCACGCCGAAGGCGGCCCGCGCCGAGGCCACGATCTCCCCGAGCCGTACGAGCCCGGCCCGCCGGCTCTCGGCCGATTCCGTGGGCCTGGACTCGTCGAGGCCGGGGTTGATCGTCAGCGCGTCGACCCCGAGCCGTCCGAGCAGGCTGGGCAGGACGAGCCCGGCGCTGCCGTTGGAGGCGTCCACGACGACCTTCAGCCCGGCCTCCGCGATCCCGGAGGTGTCGACGTTCCGCAGCAGCGACCCGGTGTACGAGTCGAAGACGCTCGCCGGGAAGGAGAGGTCTCCGATCTCGCCGGGGAAGGCTCTCCGGTACTCCTGGCGCGCGAAGACCCGGTCGAGCTTGCGCTGCCCGCCCTGGGAGAGGTCGGCACCGCGCTCGTCGAAGAACATGATGTCGACGGAGTCGGGCACGCCGGGCGAGGTCCGGATCATGATGCCGCCGGCGCTTCCGCGCGCGGTCTGCTGTCGCGCCACCGGCAGCGGCACGTTCTCCAGGTCCCGGACGTCGATGGCACTGGCCTGCAACGCCGAGATCACCGCCCGTTTCAGCGCGCGGGCGCCCCGTGAGTGGTCACGGGCCGTGGTGACGGTCGAGCCCTTCTTCAGGGTCGTGGCGTACGCGCCCGCGAGGCGGACCGCCAGCTCGGGGGTGATCTCCACGTTGAGGATGCCGGAGACCCCGCGCGCTCCGAAGAGGTGGGCCTGTCCCCGGGACTCCCAGATGACCGAGGTGTTGACGAACGCACCGGCCTCGATCGTCTTGAAGGGATAGACCCGGACGTTGCCCTGCACGATCGATTCCTCACCGACCAGGCACTCGTCCCCGATGACGGCTCCGTCCTCGATCCGGGCGGCTCGCATGACGTCGGTGTTCTTGCCGATGACACAGCCGCGCAGATTGCTCTGCTGGCCGATGTAGACGTTGTCGTGGACGACGGCCTTGTGCAGGAAGGCGCCGCTCTTGACGACCACGTTCGAGCCGACGACGGTGTGCTCGCGGATCTCGGCGCCGGCCTCGACCTTGGCGTAGTCGCCGATGTAGAGCGGGCCCCGCAGCACGGCGTCGGGGTGCACCTCGGCGCCTTCCGAGACCCACACCCCGGGCGAGATCTCGAAGCCGTCGATGTCGACCTGGACCTTGCCCTCGAGGACGTCCGCCTGGGCCTTCACATAGCTCTCGTGCGTACCGACGTCCTCCCAGTAGCCCTCGGCGACATAGCCGTAGATCGGCTTGCCCTCCTTCATGAGCTGCGGGAAGACGTCCCCCGACCAGTCGACCGACGTGTCGGCCTCGACGTAGTCGAACACCTCGGGCTCCATCACGTAGATGCCCGTGTTGACGGTGTCCGAGAAGACCTGGCCCCAGGTCGGCTTCTCCAGGAAGCGTTCGACCTTGCCCTCCTCGTCGACGATCGTGATGCCGAACTCCAGGGGGTTCGGCACCCGGGTGAGGCAGACCGTGACGAGTGCGCCCTTCTCCTTGTGGAAGGCAATGAGATCGGTGAGATCGAAATCGGTGAGCGCGTCCCCCGAGATGACGAGGAAGGCGTCGTCCTTCAGCGCTTCCTCGGCGTTCTTCACACTTCCCGCTGTGCCGAGCGGTTTCTCCTCATTGGCATAGGTGAGCTCCATCCCGAGCTCTTCGCCGTCGCCGAAGTAGTTTCGGACGAGAGAGGCGAGAAACTGCACGGTGACGACGGTCTCGTTGAGACCGTGCCTCTTGAGCAGTCGTAGGACGTGCTCCATGATCGGCCGGTTCACCACCGGCAGAAGAGGCTTGGGCATGCTCGAGGTCATGGGGCGAAGACGGGTTCCCTCGCCACCGGCCATCACGACGGCCTTCATGTCGGAAGCGTCCTCCTTCAAGAGATGACGGTCCTGCCGACTTCGCCTGTCCGCTCAGTAGCCCACGGACTTCCTCGTTGTTGCCGGCGACGCTGCTCGACACAGAAGGAACGGGCTCAATCGGCCTCGGTATCCGTCTTCACGAGTCGACGGACCTGGACCACGTAGAGGATCCCTGCCCACCAATACAGAGTTGTACCCCATCCGGCGAAGGCCCACCCGAAAACTTCAGCGAGTGACGAAAGCCAGCCCGTTCCGTCACTGAGAAGCAGCAACGGGAAGGCGTACATGAGGTTGAAAGTCGCAGCTTTGCCGAGGAAGTTGACCTGCGGCGGCGGGTAGCCGTGCCGACGGAGGATTCCCACCATGACCAGGAGCATGGCCTCGCGCGCCAGAAGGGCGGCGGTCAGCCACAGCGGAAGGATCTCCCGCCAGGTCAGGCCGACGAGGGTGGACAGGATGTACAGGCGGTCGGCGGCCGGATCGAGGAGTCGGCCGAGGCTGCTGATCTGGTTCCAGCGTCGGGCGAGTTTCCCGTCGAGATAGTCGCTGACGCCACTGAGTGCCAGGACCAGAAGCGCCCAGCCGTCGCTCTTGGGGCCACCGAACTCAGGGCGGAGAATCAGCCACAGAAACAGCGGCACGCCGACGAGACGCGCCATGCTGAGAATGTTGGGGATGGTGAGGACCCGGTCGGTCTGAACGCGAGTCTCCTGGACCTCCACCCGGGGGCCTCCTGCTGGGGATGATGCCGACGTTGCCCCCTGACCCTACCGCCAGCCGGCGAGCCTCCGCGCACGGGGTCGCACCGGCTCCCCCGGAACGCAGAAAAGCCCCGCACCAGATGGTGCGGGGCTTTCCCACAATGATTGTTCGGCGGTGTCCTACTCTCCCACAGGGTCCCCCCTGCAGTAC
>NZ_JBIBBZ010000013.1:0-44086 GCF_042900925.1 Streptomyces sp. NPDC012825
CAACCCGCAAGACAACGCCAATCAGCCCACAAACCGCACCCACCCATCTGGACAGCGAAACGAGAACCACACCGGACAAGAACGCGAGAACTCCCACGCCGCCCACGAGCGGGCAAGCGAGCGGGCCGGCGAGCGAGCGTTGAACCCGGACTCAGAGTCAGGGACGGGCGAAGTGGCGGGCGGCGGCCACGAAGGCCTCGGTGGCGCCTGCGGCGTCCTGCCGGAGGCACGGCGTGTCGGCTTCCGGAGCGCCGCGCAGGGCGTAGGAGGCCTGCGCGGCGCGTCCGCGGCCGACGCCAGAGCAGGGACGAGGATCGCGACCAAGACCCGCGGGGTCTCGATCACGGTCCGGGTGGCGTGCAGCTCCGTACCGACCGGCAACCAAACGACCCGCATCATCACCACAAACGTCAGCACCAAACCGGCATCCCTGACAACAGCCGAGCCACCCACGACAACCCACTGAACAGCAGAGAGCTCGATACTCACCCACTGACATCACAATGCCGAACCACCACCGACAAAAACCCGCAGATCATCACAGTCATGGACTGGCCCCTAAGGGGGTGTCTGATCTGATCGCTGCCCTCGTGTTGTTGGGTAAGAGGATCTCTTCCGAACACTTGGGGAACTGGTTGAAAAGCGATAGGTCTTTGGTGAAGTGGTTCAACCCGGCCAATATTCGAGGGTCGGTTGCTATCGGTCTTCTGACCGGAGCGCTCCTTCTGGGTGCCGATGTCGCGCTCAATGAATGGGTGCTCGATGAGCCTGGTAATAAGATTGTCGTGGAGGTTACTCCACCCATTCCGAGATGCACTGTGGCACAGATTCCGGCTTCTTAAGTAAAGGGGGGCGGAGAGGAGCCCAGCACCCCCGGTGCTGGGCTCCTACCACTACTACTGTACAGTCTCTCTACGAGACTTTACTGATCATCTTAACATGCGAATCACTCCCTTCCTCATTCTCTTTGCACTGTCGAGCAATTCTCACCCTTGCCCGACGTTCGGCGTTCGGTTTCCTTGGGGTTTGGCCTAGCCCGTGCTTCCTCCTTGCGCGGCCCTTAGCTGTTCTCAGACCTCTTTTCTGGTGTGGACGGTTGCGATCCTGCCTGTCGCGGCCGTCAGGGTTCTTCAGTCGTCGGCGAGCATCATGATGGCTACCGAGTCACCTTGCAGTGCTGCCCGGTGCCACCAGATCTGAGCTTCTTCTTCGCCTTCGAACAGTTCGGTCAGCTCTGCGACCCTGCGCAGAGCGTGGCTTTCAAGTGGCTCCTTATTTTCTCGTTCCAACAGGGTCTGAAGCTCTGCCAAGAAGCGTGGATCCGACGCTTCTTGGGAGGTGCTTCGGTGCGCTGGCCGGGGATCTCCCCCCGAGGAGGGGAGGGAAAATCCCTCCCCCCGCCGGTCGAGTTGCCCGGCGCCGGCCGTAGGAGTGTGGACGACATCGAATGCCGTGACCATCAGTTCCTCGATAGCTGCGCTGGATTCCCTCTTGAGGTAATCAGCGGCCAGACTCAGACGCGCTTCTAGTGCGTCCATTGTCTGCCTCTTTCCCTAACGCTCTCCGAGGAGCTCACGCAACATCTGCATGGCCTTGATGCGGTAGCGGCTCGCGGTCTTCGGGGCGAGGCCCTCGGATTCGGCGAACGCTGCCACGGTGTTCCCGTCGAAGTAGACGGACTCGATCAGCCTCCGGAAAATTTCCGGGAGCTGCTCGAGGGCCTGCAGTACTTCACGTACGCTTTCGGTAGCGATGAGCTCTGCTTCAATATCGCTTTCACCGACCACGTCATAGCTGGTGAGGTCGGTGGGCACGTATCCGTTCGACTTCTTCCTCTTGTAGTCGATGAATGCGCGGTTAACGGTCTTGTACGCGAGAGCCTTCTTGTGCTCCGGGTCGTGGGAGTGGTAGTCCTCCCACTTCTCCCAGAGGTTGAGGTACGCCATCTGGACCAGGTCTTCCGCCGGCGCGGCGTCGCCGTACCGCCAGAAGGCCCATCCGACCAGACGGGGCCTGGTGGTCTCCACGAACTGCGTGAAGTCCGCGTCCAGTTCGCAGGTCATGCTGCTCGTGTCGAAGGACACGGGCAGCCGGCCCACGGATACCTCGGTGGTGATGCAGTGCCGCACACCGTCGGACTCGGAGGAGGACCCGAGCGGACAGTGGACCGCACACAGAGACGTCGTGGAACCCACGGCTTCTCCCCAATCAACTCGCCGGCCCGGCAGGTGGGCCGGGGGGCCAGTACAACGCGGACGCGCTGCACCCCACTACACGAGACCAGAAGCAGACTCGGACACCCCTAGGACAGAAAACTTTTCCATTCGACCCTTGTGAATGGGCACGCCCTAGCAGCTGGCCATACACGCGACGAGCCCACGATGGCAGCGGCTTGGTCACCTCATGGCAGCCACGATCATCATCGCTGTACAGCGGGAGCCGGTCTGAACCCAGTCCTCGTTGATGACGCCCATCCAGTGCCACTGCCACGCCCGTTCACACCGGGCATCAGTCCGTCAACTCACTTCCCGCGGCCGAACCGCGCCGGTCAGCCCGTTTCCGAGGGAAGCCGGTACTCGTACTTGCGGGGCCTGAGGTCTTCCTCGGCCGGCTCCCAATCGGTGTAGAGCGTGACCTTGTCACCGCTGGCGGTGTACGGGTCGGTGCTCGTATCGATCTTGATGTCACTGACCACGTAGAGGTCAACGGTGTTGTCCTTGTCCCGTGCGTGCAGGACCTCGTTGATCGTCAGCTCCACGCTCGTCGGGGCCCCCGTGGTCCCCTTGACCTCGACATGGCGTTCCTCAGTGCCGCGCGTGCAGCGCAGGTCGTAGGGCTTGCCCAGTTTCTCGACCGTCCAGCCGTCCTTTTCGTAGTGGGCGACCGCGTGGTCCTCGGCATGCAGTTCTATGGCTTTGCGCTTCTTGGGGTCGGAGATGTAGCCGGCGCCGCGGCGGCGGCGCTGGGGTTTCTTCTTGCCCTCGACCTGCTCGGCGGTGAATCCGGGTGATTTGTCCAGGGGGACGTCTGCGGGCTGGTCGGGGTCGACGGGGATGCCGGCGAGTTCCAGGAGGCGCTGGGCGGGCATCTGGACGAGTTTGCCCATGCCGCGGTCGGTGCCGGAGCGGCGGATGGCGTCGCTTCCGGCTTCGGTAAGCGGGCCATCGGGGCCCAGGGGGACGTTGTCGAGCTTGGCCAGGGGCTCGATGCCGAAGCGCTGGGGGTACTTCAGGCGTCTCTCGGCCTCCTCGTCGGGCCAGTGCCAGGACGTGCCCTTGTAGAAGCCTCCGCGGACCTGGAAGAGGTAGAGGGTCGCGGTGTCGCTGAGCCAGTTCTCGAGCTGGACGCGCGGGGAAGCGCCCGTGGCCAGGACGGCGAACTGCGGCTCTGCGCCCTTGTACTCGGGCTTTTCTTCAGGGAAGCCCCAGGACAGGGTCTCGATGCCATGCTCGAGGTTGCGCTGGGACTCGATGCTCTGTCCCACGTGGACCATGACGAACGTCGAACTCTTCATACAGGGCATGATAAGCATGCTGTTATCGAGCCGTCGATAGAGATTCAAGTTTGATAGCCTGCTGCGGTCGGGTTCGACAGATGACGACAACTCCCAGCGTAGTGACGGCCGCTGACATTGGCTCAGCTTCGGTGTCCGCAGCGACAGGGTTTCCAGACGTTGCGGACGGGCGGCTTGAGATGGTGGTCTGGGCTGCTGGGGGTGGTGAAGAACCGGGGGAAGCGTATGTCCGACCAGTCCGCGAGAGCATCCGTGCCCGACAGCGTCACGCTTCCCGCCCCACGCACCCGGCCGGGCGCAGCGGTGCCGGGGTCACCGGTGGGCAGCGTTGCGTGTGCGGCGGGCGGGCAGGTGGGTGAGATCGCCGCCCTGGTCAACGATCCTTCGTTCATCGCCCAGTGCGTGGCCCGGTACACGGCGGCCGGGTTCGGGACGCCGGGCGCGGCCGAGGTGCGTAGCTGGCGCAACAGCTGGCCACCATTGCTCGAGGCGCTGGTGCGGGGTGGGTTGTCGGATCTGCAGGTGTATCTGGAGTACGGGACTCCGGGGGGTGGGCGGCGGCTGGACGCGTTGCTCGTCGGCGCCGGAGCGGACGGGGTGCTGGGGTTGGTGGTGGTCGAACTGAAGCAGTGGCAGACCTGCCGCGTCCTGGACGCGACCCGGGTCCAGCGCGGCGACGGGGTGGTGACGGCACATCCGGTGCATCAGGTCCACGCGTACCGGAGTTTCTTTCAGCACTGGCGGCCCAAGGCGGCGCCTGGGCTTGACGTGCGCGCGGTGGTGGTGTTGCACAACGCCAGTGCACAGGAAGGGGCGGCTCTACTGGCCGGGTCCGGCGGCGGTGCGAGGGCCGGTATTCCGGTCCTGACCGCCGACGACCTGTCCGGGCCGGCCGGGGCGCTGGCGGGGCGGCTGCTCGCCGGGGACCTGAAGGCACCGGATGCCGGTCAGGTGCAGGCGTTCGAAGGTATTCGGTGGGAGCCCTCCAGTCGTCTGCTGGAGCACGTAGGGGCCGAGCTGGAGGGCAGCAGCACGTTCGCTCTCGTAGGCGCCCAGCAGGACGCGTTCCTGCGGATCCGCGCCGCTGCGGCCCGTCACCTGCCCCCTCTCGGCGAAACCATGGTGCGGGAGGGGCCGGTCAAGGGTGCGGTCATCACCGTGAGCGGCGGACCCGGCAGCGGCAAGACCGCGCTCGCGGTACGGCTGCTCGGCCACCTCATGCGTGCCTACCCCGCGACGCGTCCCTGCTTCATCACCCCGTCCGGCACCTTGCGCGCCCACCTCCTGGACGCCGTGAGCGGACACAGCGCCGCCCGCGAACTCTTCCCCGCGGCCGGATTCCTGCGCAGCACCGCGCACCGGGCGGGCGCGCTGATCATCGACGAGGCGCAGCGCATCAAGCGCGGCGCTTCCCCGGGGCTGGCGCCGGACCTGGTCGCGGTGGTGAAGGAGGTTGCACTGGCTGTCATCTTCCTCGACGAGCGGCAGGTCATCCGGCCCGACGAAGGCGCGAGCGTCGGAGAAATACGCGCGGCCGCCCAGGGCCTGGGGCGCGAACACCACCATCTGGAACTCACCGGGTCCTTCCGCTGCGCCGGCTCGGCCGCCTACACCGCCTGGGTCGATGCGCTCCTGTACGGGACACCGGTCCCTTGGAGCGGGCACGCCGAGTACGAACTGGGTCTTGCCGGGGATCCCTTCGAGCTGCAGGAATGGATCGAGCAGGCCACCGCCGATGGGCACAGCGCCCGCACCGCCGGCGGGTTCTGCTGGCCCTGGCCCCGCACCCGCACGCGCGGAGCCACTGCCCTCCCTCTCGACATCGCCATCGATGTCCCCTGCCCCACCGGCGAGACACGTGTCTGGAGAGCAGCCTGGAACGCCCGCGACACCCTCACCGACCCCAGCGGTGCTCCCCTCGCCCCCCGCAGCCAGCTCTGGGCCACCCACACCGGCGGGCACCAGCAGATCGGCTGCATCTACACCGCCCAAGGCCTCGAGTACCACCACGCCGGCGTCATCGTCGGCCCCGACCTCACCTACAACCACGACCACTGGGAAGCCCGCCCCCACCACAGCCACGACGAAGCCCTCCGCGATCTGCCCCCGGAGCAGTACTTGCGCTACGCGCTCAACACCTACCGCGTCCTACTCACCCGCGGCACACACACCACCCGCATCCACGCCACCGACCCCACCACCCACCAGTTCCTCACCCGGCTCATCCCTCCACAGCCACCAGCTGACAAGCCGCAGAGGCGATCAAGCGCACGCCCCTGAGTTGGGACGCTGGATTCCGACGAGCCGGCCTCTGGACTGGGTGCAGGCCCAAGAACGGGCGTGCGCAAATGGTGGAACGGGAGCCCCCACCCCTTGGATCTCACACTCGCCAGGGGAACGCTCGAAGGAGCTACACAGAGAAGGCCTCTGCTATACATAGATGATGGTAGTTTAGGGGCGTCGACATGAGGGGGATCCGATGAGGGTGACCGTGTTCCAGTTCGAGGGAACTCCTGAGGAACTGGATGCCTCGCAGGTACTGAAGGAGTTGGCAGACCAACACCGTGGCCCCGTTTCGGTGACCACCAAAGACGGCCCGGACGATGTGATGCTGCCGGCCCGAATTCCGGGAGTGGCCGACGAGGGGCAGGAAACAGTACGTCAGCTACTGGGCCGCAGCCCGGCTCCCGACCTGTTCATCCGGTTTCTCCAGAAAACGACCCAGTGGGACAACGTCGGCGTCTACGGCATCAAGCGTAAGAACGCACTGCCCGACGCTCCCCTGGACTACAGCCGCTACCTGCGCCTGCGCCGGCAGGGATCCCAGTTCGGCGGCTTCGCCTACGTCTACGCGGAGTACAGCACCATCAATCTCCGGCTCAGCTACAGCCAGCAGCAGCTCGACGAGCTCGGCATCAAAGCCGCCCGGACCCTAACCACCGGGCACCGGGAGTACCGCGTCAGCGTCGACCTCACCGACGAGACAAGCCTGACCGACGCCCTTCAGCTGGCCGAACTCGCCTACAGCGTCACCTGAACGCAGTCGGCACATCGCACCGAGCAGTCAGGCGAAGCGGCGGGCGGCGGCCACGAAAGGCCTTAGTGGCGCCCGTGGCGTTCTGCCGGCCCGGTGACACAGGAACAGCGCCTGTCCGGGAGCTGCGCCAGTCGACTTACGGAGCTCGGCACCCGGTGGCAGGACGGCCTTCTGCTAGTCGGGAATCTGCAGGGTGCGACAGGCCCAGCGCTGGTTCGGGAGAAGCGCAAATCGATTAGCGCTAGTCGCCATCGCGGTGGCGGGACGTGAAAGCAGAGCTAGGCCGTGGCAGGAGCCGTCAGCGCTTGGTCGCCTCGTGTCAGCTGTGACCACCGTCGCTGCACAGCGTGGGCAGGGCTAGTCCTTGCCGTCTTCGCTGGTACCTGTTCAGTGCCGCTGCCGCGCCCATCCGCCTCAGGGGGCCGTACCGCTGGCCTGTCCTGTCGTCATCTGCGGTGGAGAAGCCGACAGCGGCCCGCCCAGTGTGGGCGAGCCGCTGTCTCAACGAGTCGTTGTGCCTCAGCGTGAGGCACGCATGATGGGACTGCCTATAGAGCTGCTCCTAGGTGTAGGCATGACAGAAGGATGCTAGGCATTAGCGTCGCCTTCCATCTGTCATTCGATCGGGATGCTGCAAGTACTCCTCGATTTCTCTCACCAGGCGTTTTGCGTCTTCGCTCATCTCTGTGCCGGACGCAGCGCTCAGCGCAAGTTGAACAGCGGCGAATGTGCACGATCCGGCACTTGTGTCACTGGCTTTCCACACATACAGCGCTGAACTACCTTCTAGTACTGGGGACGAGGGCGATTCGACTGGCTGGTTATCTTGCTCCTGCCTTTCGGCATGGATGAGTTCAAGATAATCCTGCGCGTCTTCGTCGCCTCGCTCTGCCGCCAATTGCCACCAGGGAAACGCTTCATCGTCCCGGTTCAGGTATTCCAGGAGTTCTGCGATTCGGCGTGTTTCCTGTGCGGTGGCTGTGTGGGAGCACTCTCGTGCCAGCAGAAGTACTAGTTCGCTCTTGGCCTCGGTTTGCTCCCGGTCGTCCGGGCAGGGGGCGGGGGGCGGGGGCCAGCCCGAAGGCTGGCCCTCCTCCGCCTGTACAGAGTCCTCGGGTGTCCGAGGACTTGTCGAAAGGGCCTGCTCGGAGCGTTCGAGCAGGGCCCATACGGCGAGGAGCCGGATGACGTTCTGCTCGTGTTCCTTGTCCCAGGTGCTCATACGGTTACCTCCTCGCCGGTCTCGTTGATGTGCTTCTTCAGGTTCTTGATGGCCATGCGGATGTAACTCTTCACCGACTCCTCCTTAAGGCGCGGGCGCTTCCCGGCGTCTTCAGGACTGAGCTCCTGGAGGACGCACAGGGTGATGACCTGCCGCTGCCGGTCGGGAAGTTTGGCAACTAGTTCATCGATACCCTCTTTAATCATCTCGTAGGCGGCATCGGGGATGCCGATCCTGGATTCCTGTTCGGGCAGTTCCTGTATCGGCGCAAGGGCGATGCGCTGGTTACGCCGGAATTGGTCGATCACCGCGTTCTTGACCGCGGTGCGGCCGTAGGCGGCCGGGCTGCCCGGCCGCGCGATGATCTTTTCCCACGACGTGAACATGCGCATGTAAGCGACCTGTACAGCGTCTTCGGCGCTGTACAGGTCGCCGCCCGCTTCGGCCCGGGCTACGCGGAAGAACGCCGCGCTGGTCTCGAGGACGAACGCCTCGAAGTCCATGCCCCGGTCGGGCTCGGTCACGCAGCCTCCCGCGTGACGATCGCCAGATGGTCCTGCTGCGAGTGCTTGTAGAACAGCCACGCCGGCTGCCCTTCCTCGAAGCGGGCCGCGGCCCCGCCCTCCGGCAGCGCCGCCGCCATCGCGATCATCGTCGCGCGCTGCTCGCGCTCCGTGCGCGCCTGCAGGTACTCCTTCAGGCACATCTCCACCACGCTCTTCGAACGGCGCAGCGCGTAGTACGCCAGGAACATCAGCGGGAGCGAGATCCCACCCGCTCCCATCCACTCGAGCCAGGTCACCAGACCGGCCTCCCATCATCGACTCGTTGACGAGGGCGTTGACGCCCTCACCTCTTACACGCGCCGACGGGCTCGGATCCGGATGCCGCTGACCAACTTTTTTCCCGCCCACCCCAGTTGCCGCGAGTACACCTCTCTGATCAGCACAAACACAAGTCACCGTCATCACAGGGACCGGGACTTCTCCCGGCACGCCGCGCCTGAGGACGAAGGTGTGCAGAGGTGGGACCGTGTGCGCACTGAGGAACCCGCCGGTCTCGCAGGGGGTGCCCGCGGGGAGCTCCGCCGCGTTCTCGTGCAGCACGCTGGCATCCGCAGGCCGGCGAAGGCGGTCATCGGCGAGAAGAACGTCTTCGTCCCGGTGGCCCTCTCGTCGGCCTGTTCAGCGCTCCGGAACAGGGCGATAAACGGATCTGTGGAGCAGGGTTCGTGGGGCACCGCTGTCAGTGGTGGGTCTTACCGTGAGAGGTGCGGCCGAGGGCCGTCATCGCGTACCTCTCTGACTGATTGAGGGACGGTCCCCATGGCTCATCACGTTCGAGGTCACTACCGCAAGGACGGCTCCTACGTACGGCCCCATACGCGACGGTCCCGTCCGGCGTCGGGCCGTATCCCCTCCCCGCGCAGAGCCCCCGAAGCGCAGGCCGTGCCGGAGACCGTCCGCACCACCAGGGTGCGGGGGCACTACCGGGCCAACGGCTCCTATGTGCGGGCACATCACCGACAGATCGGGGCCCCGGCCGTGGTGGCGGCCGGCGGGAGCGGGTTGCTGGCGGTCGTGGTCCTGCTGATCCTGGCGGCGCTCGGCGGCGGAGGCGGCGGCGCGACGCAGGTGCCCGCTCCGTCGGCTCCGGCGAGCGTGGCGCCCGGGTTACCCCAGTAGTCGGCGGCACGAGAACGAGGGGCCCGGCCAATGGCCGGGTCCCTCGCCCTATGAGCGGTTGCTCTTGCTTCAGATGCACGCCGGCGAAGGTGATGACGGTGCCGGCGGCCGCCACAGCCTTGATGAACCACGGCTCCACCAGGTCGCTGGGCTCGGCGGGGCCGGTCCCCGTGTTCCGCGCCGTCCCGCTACGACGGGGGCAGAAGCGCAGCTCCTCCTGCTCGGGGAGCTGGCCGGGGCACTCCAAGATCACGAGGAGTGGCTTGTGTGTGACCCACTGTCAGTGCCGGGGCCTACATTGGTCGATTGCGCGGGAAGCGCGCGATCGACCAGGGGAGGGGGCTTCGGCCTTGCCGTTCATCAGGGGATACGCCAAGCGGGACGGGACAGCGGTGCGGGCGCACTGGAGGGCGCCGGCCGGGACGCACAAGCAGACCGTGCTGGCCATCGGGATCGTGGCGGCCGTGTTCATCTTCGGCGGCTCCGGCACCCCGGCAGGCGGCGCGCCGGGCGGCGGGGAGCGGTTACCGGTGCCGCGGTCCTCGTCGGGCGTGACGTATCCGATCACGTGGCCGGGCTGGGAGAAGTCCGCGTCCGGTAAGGCGCCGGCGCCGGCTCCGACCGTGTCGTATCCGATCCGGTGGCCCGGGTGGAAGCAGGCCGCGCCGCGTCCGGTGCCGGCGGTGTCCTACCCGATCAAGTGGGACCGCAGTGGAGGCGGACGGTGAGCCGGCGGCGTTCTCGGAAGGCCGACGGCAGCGAGCAGCTCCTGCTGGCCCTTGGTGCTCTGGTCATCGCGGGGTGTGTGATCGCGGCGGTGGTGGACTTCGTACGCGCGCACCCCTGGGTTCCGGTCGTCCTGGTGCTCGTCGCCGGCGCCGCGCTGGCCCTGTGGGTGGTCGCCAGGCAACGGGCCGCGCGGTGGGAGCGGGTGCGCCTGCAGGGCCTGCGCTATGCGCTGGCGCAGCTAGACGCGCTGCATCACCGGCAGTTCGAGCACGCGGTACGGGACCTGATGCAGCGCGACGGATGCGCGGACGCGGTGCAGGTCGGCGGTGCCGGGGACAACGGCGCGGACGTGAAGGCCACCGACCCCTACGGGCGGCGCTGGGTGATCCAGTGCAAACACAGGAAGAACGGCCTGGCCGGGGCGGCGGTCGGCAGCCCGGACCTGCAGGTCCTCAACGGCACCGGCCGCCCCGTACACGGAGGCGACATCGTCGTCCTGGTCACCAACGGCAGATTCTCCAAACCCGCCCTCGAATTCGCCCGCTCCCAACGGCTGCACCTGGTCGACCGCACCCTGCTCGGCACCTGGGCCAGCGGCTCCAAACCCCTGTGGGAACTACTGCGGGCCGTGCCACCACCCCGCCGGCCACTGTAACGGCGGTGACGGCCTGGTGCTCGCGCACGTCGAGAAAAATTGTTCTCGCCTCATTAGGCGAGTGTCTCCCCGGCCTGGTGCGCGCGGCGGGAGAAGTTGGGGCGGCGCCGGCGGTACTGCGTCCCAGAGCGCGTCTGGGCGCCGGGCCTCACCCGTGCGCGCCATATCGGCACGGGCTGGTACGGACCCTATCCGCCCCGGCCCACTGTTCTCTGCCACATGATCTTGACTGTTTGCCAAGTGATCTTGACTAGCAGGCCCAGAGCGCCCGCCTTCGGAACAGGGGCGGATCGGGAGGAAGCCGCTGCGGGAGGCGAGCTCAGCAATGCGTCTCGATGAAGAGGAGAACACGGCCGTCGTCCGCGGTGAATTCGTATGCCTCATGGGCCGGCAGGTCGACGGCACCGAACCGGGCTTGCGCTTCACGCCAGGCGGCTGGGCGCTCGGCTTCCGGAAGGAAACGGGGAAGCCACCGCTCGACCTGGTCGTCGTAGTAGACGCCCATCGACATCATGTCGGCGTCGACTGCCAGCCGCTTGGCCCGGCGCGGGTCTAGCAGCCCACGGGCGAGTTGCCAGTAGCAGCCATCTGCGTCAGTGAAGCCACGTGCCGCCACAGGCGAGTCGTACGAACTACCCGACTCCTCCGCCACTCGTGGCGGCAGAGCCGCCACCACCTCGGCAAGGGTCGCGGTGCGCTTCTGCTTCTTCGACACCCGCCCAGGGTGCCAGAACCGCCGCGCCGACCGTCAGTCAAAGTCGCTCGGCAAATGGTCAAGATCATGTGGCAGAGGGCACCCACGTTACGGTGCTGGGGCCGTGGTAAGTCCCTCACAGTCACACAGATGCGCGCCTGCCCTTCCACTCCACAGGACACCGCGCGCCGTCCTGCGGAGAAATCCCTCGGTAGCCGAGCGGGACAAGGGGGTGCGGCACAGCCGGACAAGGGGGTGTTCGCCTTCGATCCCAAGGGCCGGGCCGGACAGTCACACAAGCGCAGTAACACACGGCGGGGGTTACGGGGGATCGGCGCACGTCAGCCGTGTGACTACAGGTCGTGTGAACCGCTGTGTGACAACCGGCGCGCCCGGCCGCCGAGGCGCCGGGCGGCGGTCCTTCGGGGCCCACCGCCGGGCACGGTCGGGGAGGAGAACGGGCCGCCAGGGCACCGGCCGACGAGGTCGCGTCCTGAGTCGCGCCTTCGGTCGCATCCTGAGTGCCACCCCGGGTCCCATCGCCTCCGGGACGGCGTGATGCCGGAAGGCGCGGTGACCTGCTGTGCAACCGGCGATCCGAGCGGCACGCCGCACCGACTACTTGCCCCTACGAGACCCTTTGAAGAGAGCGCGTACGAAGTCCGACCCGAAGATCGGCCGGCTTGGCCGAGGCGGGACGGTACGCGGCCTTTGTGCGAGAGCGCGGGCCCGATGCTCTCGGAAAGCCTTTTCTCACTTGGCGGCGGGTGTCCACGGCGTATCTGCCATGAAGCGCTTGCGGAAGACCGTTCCGGGATCGGTGAGGGCTGCCGCGACCGCCTCTTGCGGGATCCTGTTGCCCATGGCCCGCTTGGGGACCTTGCGGTAGCCCCGGGCCCGCAGGAGTTCCTTCGCTGAAACCCAACTGTCGGCGGCCACCACAACCTCGTCCACGGCGTCGCACGCGTTGGTCGCGTCGACCAGAACCGCGTACGCGACGACAAGACCCGCCACCCGCGCCCTGGCGTCCATCCCTCCCATGCCCACTCCCTGCGACGAAGACGATAAGGCCGTGTCCGTACGGCGATGAAGATCATTCTCGCCCAATTAGGCGAGTGCCTCCTTCGCCCCGGTGCTCACGCACGGCCAGGAGGAGAAGGACGAGGGCGGCCCGGCGGTACTGCTCCCAGAGCGCGTCCGGGCGCCGGGCCTCACCCACGCACGCCATATCGGCACGGGCTACCGCCAACCCTACGGCAGCGGCATGGACGCGGTCCCGGAATCAGCCGGACCATCGCCAAGGCACCGCCGCTCGGGCCGCGGCTTGGGGAGTCCGGCTGCGCCGGGGGCGGGTTCAGCGGCCCACTCGCCAGCGGCCGCGCGTTCAGCGGCGATGCGGGCGCGCAGGTCACGGACGGCGGGCTCGGGAAGAACGGGGCCGGGGCCGAGGGGACGGCGTCGTGCGGTACTCACCGCCCCAGTCTCCCGCCCCTGCACCACCCCGATTACCGGTTACAGGCCCGCGGAACGCCTTTCCACGCCGCTCAGAGGCCGGTCCGGGGCGATGCTTCGGAGCTGTAACCGGTAACCGGCCCGCCCCGAACACCTCCCGTGCCACCGTCCCCACGCCCGGCGTCGTGCGGTACTCACCGCCCGGTGGGGCCACCGGTGCCGACGGTGGTCCGGGCGTACGTCATCGAGGTGACATACCGCGCCAGCCGCAGACGTACACGACGAGCGCAGCCAGGCCCCTCATCCAAAGTCCACGGGTCCGCCCCGGGGCAGTGACCCAAACGGTGCCCCTCGCAGGTCAGGCGCCACCCGGCGCGGTGCCGGCCGGGGCTTGGTAAGCCTGGCGATATGCGGCCAGGGCCGTAGTGAGTGCCGCCGAGCCTTCGGGTACCGGCCGCCGGGCACGAGTGGGAGCCGGGGACTGGCCGCCGGGCCGGGGCGGGAGCGCCTGCCGACAAGGTCGCGTCCTGGGTCACGCCCTCGGTCCCCTCCTGGGTGCCGCCCCGGGTCGCGACCCAAGTGCCGCCCCGGGTCGCATCGCCTCCAAGGCGGCATGACGCCGGAAGGCGCGGTGACCTGCTGTGCAGTGGCCAATCCCGCCGCCCCGGCGCACCGACTACTTGTCCCTGGGGCTCTTGGTGACGCGTGACCCCAGGACTCAAGCAACGAGCGGCGGGCCTCAAGGGCCCGTCATGCGGTCCGTCGTGGAACGGATCTACGACGGACTTGCGACGGACCGGCATGACGGACCTGACCAGGGAGAGCACCGAAAACCCGGGAGAGAGGGAAAACGGCCCGCCCCGGGCCGGGGGCGGGCCGGCGGTCAGAGCTTCAGCGCGGCGGCCACCGCGGCGGCGAACAGGGCGCCGAAGGCCACGGAGACACCCAGCGGGGCGGCAAGGCGGGGGTGACGCCAGACCAGGTAGACCGGCACCGACAGCACCGCGAAGCCGGTGATGAACAGGAGCAGCAGGACCAAAGTGGTGGTCGTGGACATGGAGGGTCCCCTTGAGGTGTGGGTGTGCGATGGCCGGTCGGATAACGCGGCGGTCCGCACCCTGACCCGGCGGGAAGTTAGCCGCGCAACCCCGGCAGACTCACCCACCCCGCAGGCCCATTCAATAGATTCCGGAAGGGCCGGGACATGGCGAACGGCTCGCACCATCCGCCCGATGGTGCGAGCCGTTCGCCAACCCGAGAGCCGGCCGGAAGGGGGGAACCGGCCGACTCTTCCTTCACAGGGGGGGCCTGTGGACTCCACACCCGTATGCCCCCGAACCCCGCGCCCATCCCCCCGACTTTCCGGGAAGAGGCCGGCGGGTCAGGGCGGGCCGTCGTTGCTCGACGAAGTCGCCGCGGCCTACAGCAGGACCTCGGTGGCGATCCATGTGGCGAGCGCGTCGACTCCCAGGACGGTGAAGACGAGGCCCATGACCGAGGCCAGCCATCCTGCGAACGTGACGGCCAGCGTCACAAACAGCGTGTTTCGCAGTCTGTCATCCAGCTCGTCGTCCAGCCCCAGAAGTTTCGTGAGCAGTCCCAGAACGAAAACACGGCAGGCCAGGGCGACCAGGGCGGTCACGATCATCACGGCGATGCCGGGGCCCGGGTCGGCCACCAGTGCGGCCATGAACGTCAGCCAGAGCACCCAGCCGAGGTAGGTCGTCAGCGCGACGCAGCAGTAACCGAGCCAGGGTGGCCGCGCCTCCGCCTGCTCCTCCGGGGGCGGAGGCGGAGGGAAGTCCTCGATGCCATCGTTGGGCCGATGAATGGTGGGCGGGTGGGGCGGGGGGCCGCAGGTGACCGGGCCCGAGGTCGAGGTCGAGGTCGTGAAAGGGGTGTTCGGCGTTCCGAATTCGACGCCCGTGTCCGTGAAGAAGCCGGACTCCTGGTCAAGACCCTGAAAGGACCCGGCCCAGCGGTATCCCTCCGTGTGCCGGACGATCCTGCCGGGCCCGGCAGTCCTGACCGGCGTTGACACCCCGGGAACCGTGCCCGCCTGCTCCTCGATGAGCCGTCGGTTCTGCTTTCGCAGGACCTCGACCTCCCCGCGCAGCCTGTCGGCCTGTTTGTGCTGTTCGGCGAGCTCGGTCTCCATCTGGCGGGTGTAGTCCTGGGCGTGCCGCAGATTCTTGTCCTGCTTCTCGATCCGGCCGAGAGCCTGCCGCAGCTGGTCGGTGAGACGGCCGGTGCGGTCTTCCAGCTCGGTCAGACGGGTCTCGGCGAGCTGCTGCGACCGTTTGTGTTCTTCGGTGAGGCGGCCGTACTCGTACTGGAGCCAGGTGAGCTGTGCGGACGGTGAGCCGCTGGCGGCGTAGGCCGCCTTGCACAACCCCTCCAGGCGCGCATACGCCTGTTCGTCCAGGGGATGGCCCCGCTCGGCGAGGGCCGCCCGCAACCTCGGCAGGTCCCCGGGGTGCAGGAGACGGTCGGCGCTGAGATACCGGGACAGAGCCGAGGGACCGAAAGGAAGACCTTCGGTGATCGCCTTCTGGGTGCCGCCCGCGGCCAGATAGCCGGCCATGGCCTCCCGCAACGCCGCCGCGTAAGCCTGCGACGGGGCGGTTGCGCCCCCGCCCGTCGAACGCTCCATCCGCTCCCCCGTCCCCTGGCTTTAAGGACATTCGATTCTCCTCCATCCCCCGCCAGCCCGCCATCACATGAACAGCCATACCAGGCAGGGGTGTTGCCAGTTGCCGGGAACAGGCCGTTCCCACTCCCGCAACCCTCACCGCCGCTCGAAGCTGATGTCCGGCGACCGCACACGGCGGACGCGAACACAGCACAAGCGAAAGAGGTCACCCCATGGCCGGCACCCCGAACCTGATCCCCGCCTCCGTCACCGCCGTCAGCGGACTTGCGACCGTCATGGCCGGCGCACCCTGGTGGGGCGTCGTCATCTGCCTCGTCCTCACCCTCACCGCCACCTCCGTACAGACCCTCTTCCCCCAGGACTCCCCCGACCGCCGCACCTGGTGGACCAACCGCCGCACCCACCGCCAGCAGCACCAGAAGCACCAGCAGAACACCCCGCCCACACCCCCCGCGTAACCACAGCCTCCCGCTACGGGACACCTGGGCGGCCGGAACAGTTCCTGGCCGATCCGTCCGACCGGATCAGAACCCCGGAGGACCTTTCGTCAGGGGACTGCGGGAGTAGCCGACGGGGCCGGGCAGGGCGTTCCTGCCCGGCCCCGTAGACGGTGGTCAGCCGAAATCGAGCGTCTCCTGCGCGAAACCGTCCAGCGCCGGAATCGATCGGGGCAGGGACGGCGGGGCACCGTCCTGGTCGGCGGCCCTCCAGCGCTCGACGAGCTCGTCCTTCCAGCCCCTGGGCGGAGGCCAGGAAACGCCCCAGGCGGCGAGCTGGTCACGCTTCCACCCGCCAGCGGGCGTCCGGACGGCCTCGATCACCTCGTGGTCCTGGTCCCCGACGACCAGCAGCGCGGCCGCGGCCGCGCGGGGCTTGTCGGTGCTGGTCTCCTCGACGCGCTCGATGCCGCCGAACCCGTCGCCGAAGTAGGAGCCGATCGCGATGATCGCGGCCGCCGACACGACCGCGTACATCAGCCGCTCACCCCTGGAGGTCTGAAGCCCGGCGTTGGGCGCCGGCGCGGTCCACCGGTAGACCAGCCAGCCCACCATCAGCGCGGCCAACAGGAAGAAGCCGCTGATCAGGTCGAACCTGACGTCCAGCGACGCCGCCCCCGCCCGGGAACGGCCGCCAGGGTGAGGCCGCAGGCGATCACGGATACGTTCAAGGTGGCCCCTTGGGTCCGGGGGCCCGCCGCCGGGACTGGACATCTTCGAGGCGGGCCCCTGCTTCACCGGACCCACCCCGGGCCCGGCTTCCACCTCTTCGCGGGAGAAGCACGGACCCCGACAGCACGAAGGCCCAACTCTCCTTTGAAGAAGGGAAGCGGGCCCAAGACCCGTATACACGGAATTCCGGGAGCTCGCATTCCCTGCCGATTTCCGTCTCACCTGCCAAGACAACGCAGGTCATGGGGCACTTCCCTCATTCCCCGGATGGCAATTACATACGTAATGACCAGTTTTGGGATGCGGTCGCGTGGGGGTGAGATCCTCATAGCCGAGGCCGATCACCGCCTTCGTCGCCAGCGCAGCAGCGTCGCGGCCAGCTCGGGCAGCGCCCGCACCACGGCGACGACGTCGGAGCGGTGGGCTCGCAGGATCGCCGTCATGCAGACGGCCGTGGCGCACACGAGGGCCACACACAGCACGGTGAGCATGGCGGCGGTGTAGGGGTCGATGGGCATGGGTGTCCTCCTGGTGGTCGAGAAAAAGTCCTCCCGTCCCGGACAGGCCGAGGGCTGGTGGCAGCACGGTGAGGACCGGACGGCTGAGCCAATGCCTCCGGGTCGTCAAGAACCGGAAGCGCTGTACGGCGATCCGGGCGCCTTGCACGCCGCGCCCGGACAAGAAGGTGCGGGGTGCGGCAGCAGGCGGGTGTACGGGCGTCGGGGCGGGGTGAACAGCGGCTGGGGTCCGTTCCCTTGACCAGCGGGTGGTCAAGGGGGTGCGGCCTTGGAGTGCAAGGCGGTCAAGGAGGTGCGCGCCTTCGATCCGGGCGGGCCGGCCGCCAGGGAGGACTGTCACATGAGGCGTTGTCACACAAGGCGCCAAGTGGGAGTTTGAGGGCATCGGTCGAGATCAGTCCGTGTGACTGACAGGTCGTGTTACTCCGCGTGTTACTGGTGGCGGGGTCGGGTCGGCGGGTCACCGCAGCACCACGACCAGGGCGAGGAGAGCGACGAGGGTGGGGGCCCAGGTGCCGCAGACGGTCAGCGGCTGGGCGAAGCGCGGGTGGCGCAGGACGACGTAGCCAAGGACGCCGATGTAGAGCGGGAGGACGAGGGCCAGGAGCAGGACGACGAGCAGGGCGAGCGTGGACACGGTGGTTCTCCTTCGGGTGCTTGGAGGCGCTCCGGGTGAGCGCCGGGGCAACAGTCCGGCGTGACGGGCGGTGGATCGAGTTCTCGCGAAAATCCGTTCAGCACCCCTGCGGGCACAGGAGCGGAAGGATTCGCGAACGCTTGACGGGCACCGTGAGCACGGTTCGCCGGGTTGGCGAGAGCACCTTGCGACGCGGCACACCAAGGCACGCAACTCCTGGTCACGATGGACACGGCGAAGGCCGCATTCAATAGCTGACCTGGGACTTTCCCGGGCGGTCGGCGTATTGAATGCGGCCTGAGGTACTGCTACGAGGCGGGCTGAACGCTCCTGTCCTACGACTTGGTTATTTGGGGGTGGCAGCCATTTGTTACGCGGAGTGGCCTACGTCACCCTGCGAGGACGAGACCAGGGTGTGGGCAGGTTGTTCTACAAGTTGCCCCCAGGTGCCGGACGCAGAGGCCCGTGTGAGGCTGTGACCTGCATGTCAAAGGGTCTGAGGGGGAGGTCGGCGCCGCTGACTACTTCTCTGTGGGAGCCCTCCAGGACCTACAGAGGCCCGACCCCGAGGGAAACCGTCGGCCTCGCCGGGGGCGCACGTACCGGCGGCGGTGACGGCCTGGTGCTCGCGCACAGCGGGGAGGATCGTTCTCGCCTCATTAGGCGAACGCCTCCCCTGCCCGGTGCGCGCACGGCGGGAGAAGTTGGGGCGGCCCGACGGTACTGCCCCCGGAGAGCGAGCCCCCTGGGCGCCGGGCCTGGCCCGTGCACGCCATATCGGCACGGGCTGAGCGGACCCTAGCGGCTAGCCCGCCACGGTCGCGCCATGGGTCCCGCCCTGAGTCGCCTCCTGGGTGCTGCCCCGGGTCACACCCTGGGTTGCGTCCTGGGTCGTGCTGCCTTTCCCGCGGTGGAGCCCGGATTGGCGGTCTGACCTGGTGTGCAGTCGTGGTTTCCGGTCAGGCGGCACGCTGATTACTTGTTCCTGCCGCCCTCCGGCACGGACAGCTCGCCGGCAGCAAGTCCGGTCAGGCCGGGCCCGAGACGTCGCCGCGCGGGCCGCTGGAGGATCGACGGTGTCGTGGCTTTGAAGCAAATAGACAGCGGCTCTGAGTGCGGGGTCGCCTGACCGTTAAGACATCGGCCAGCGCTGCAGGTGGCTCCTGGCAAACGTAATGCCGGTGCCACCTGCAGAGCCTGTTCGTAGTGGTGTCAGCAGACGGGGACATCCCAGTCGGTGTTGGTGGGCGGCTGCTGACCGGGGGTATCTCCGTTCATGAAGGTGTTGGCGACGGCGTAGTAGCCCTTCCAGGGGCTAGTGGCGATGCGGTACCACCAGCCGTCGGGGTTGGCGCTTTTGATCTCGGGTGCATGAACGCGGCATTCGACGTCGACCCAGGTGTTCTTGGGGGGATCCGGGTGCCGGGGCCTATGGCGCCGTAGGGGTTTTCGAAGGTCGGTGAGCCGTGGCTGCCGGTCTGCTCGCGCACCGTGTGCTTGGCCGGCGGAGGTGGCGGTGGGGGTTCGCTCGTTTGGGCTCGAGTCGGGAGCGGCGGGGCAGGGGTGGTCGGCGACGGGGCGGGGGTGGAAATAGCCGGCAGCGGGGCGGCGGTGGGGGTGGGGGTGGGGGTGGGGGTGGGAACCGGACCGGGTGTGGTGGAGGGGGGCGGTTCGGGTGTGGGGTCGGGTGGGGCGGGGGGCAGGGGGTGGAGTTCGAGCAGCCGCTGGGTGGTGCAGACAGGGGTGCGGATCTGCTCGGTGACAGGGATGAAGGCGGAGTAGATGTAACCCTCCGCACCAGGTTCAGGGCTGCCCTAGGCCTGGATAACGTAGAACCAGCGCTTGCGTGTGGACGGGTAGCCCTCGGGTGCGCGCAGGGAGTCAATCCAGCACCACATCTGCACGGACGCGGCGTCGGGGAGGTAGGCCACGGCGGACTCGGGACAGTCGTTGGTGCCGTAGGGGCTGAGCCCGGGGCAGGGCCGGATCTTGACCGGTGTGCCCGGGGTGTCGGTCTTCACCTTGCTCAGGCCCGCGGTGCGGGTGATCTCCGGGTGGGGCTGCTGGGAGGGCTTGGTGGCCATCTCGACAGTGGTTTTGTCGTTCATGGTGGGGCCGGGGCGGGCGGCGAGATAGTCGACGGAGGCGGCGGCGGCCACGAGCGCGGTGATCGCCGCCGTCTTGAGCGCGGTCCTGCGCGGGCGGGGCCCGGCGGGACGGGTGTAGGGGTCGGGTGCCACGGAACGCTCCTGTCTTGAGGACGCGGCGGTACGGGCGGCGGCTGGTTCAGCAGGCGGGCAGCGAGTCGCGGCCGGTGTCGACGTACACGGCCGGGGCCCAGGCCTGGACGGGGCTGGTCATCCGGTACCAGATGCCCTGGAGGCCTCGTTCCCTGGCTGTGTCGGGCCCGGGGTAGGCGGTGCCGGCCTTGACGGGGCGGCCGCCGGTGACCTGGCACTGCACGACGAGAGTGTCCCCGCGGTTGAAGTCCCATGTTTTGCCGGGGTCTTCGCCCTTGCGGTAGGAGGAGGAGACCTTGACGATGTCGGACTGCGACCCGCCGCCCCCGCCGTCGTTGGACCAGGCGAAGGCCGCATCAACCCCTGAGACGCCGGGCGGGGAAGTATTCGCCGGCGTGCTCTGCTCCGTGGCGTCGCCCGTGCCGGGCGAGGCGGGCGGCGCAGAGGACCCGCCCGTCACGCCGGCCGTGGGTGTGGGGGTGCCGGCCTTGCCGGAGGGCGGCATCGCGGTGTCGTCGTCGGTGAGGAGCGTGCCCAGCTTCATCGAGCCGAGGACCACGGCGGCCAGTACGAGGACCGTGGCGGTGGCCAGGGCCGGCTTCGACTTCCACCATGGCCGCCCGGGGACGAAGTCCCCTTCGGGCGGCACCGGTCCGGGGACGGGCAGGGGTTCCTTCTCCCCGGAGTGGACGTCCGTCCGCTCCGCACCGGTCACGGGCGGTGCGACGGGGGCGGAGGTCTCGCGAGGTTGGGGCGGGAAGCGTTCGCCCGGGTCTCCCCCGCACCGGCGGTAGGCGTCGGCCCACTTCCGCGCGAAGGAGGTGGTGTCCTCGATGCCCTGGTGCTCGGCGCAGATACGGACGAGGAGCTCGACCTTGTGCCACTCCGGCCGGGTGTCGGGCAGCCGCCTGTCGAGGAGCTGGCTGAAGGTGTTGGTGCTGTCGTAGGAGCGAAGGTGCTGCGGGTGGCGCCTGGCTATGTCCCGGCTCCGCTCGGGGAGTTTGTCGAAGGGGACTCCTGCGGTCTCCCGCAGGGTACGCAGCGCCTGCCGGTACTCCTTCCAGCCCTGCGCCTGGTCTAACTGCTCCCGCCATGTGGCCATGTACGCCGCCCCTTCCACGACTCGTGCCGAGAGTTAAGCACCCCCGGCAGCCCAGGTGACCCGGATGTAGCGTTCAGTGGCCTATACACGGTCATGTCGATCTTGTACATCTGCCGTATGCGTGAGCCGCTGACCTCGGTGAACGGCATTCACCAGAGCGCAGAAAAATACCGGAACGATCTTCACTGGAAGAGGCCCCGGCCAGCGCTGTTCCCTCGAATCAAGCCGCTCCGCACAGCCGCCCGCATCCACCCGTCCGGACACGGGGGCAGGAGACCAGAGAGGAAACGCCGCCGATGGCCACCACCAACCCGCACGCCCAGGAACCGACAAGGACCGAGAAGATCATGGCGATCATCATCGCCGTCCTGTCGGGCATCATCGCCGCCCTCGTCGCCTACATGATCACCCGTCACCTCGGCGGCACCCCGCTCGTGGGCGCATGCTGCGCCGGCGTCAGCTTCGGCGCCGCCCTGGGCATCGTCATGGCCATCGAGGAGAAGCTCGGCCTGCTGTAATCCCCACCCCGCACGTCCGCCCGGTGGCCCGGATCGCTTTCCGGCCGGGAGATAGCCCGAAGAGCGCAAGGCGCTGCAAGGTTAAAAATGTCAGTCGGTGGGGCCGTGCATGTGAGAAGCCACGGAAAACCGGGCCGGCACGCCCACCATACCCGGCCACGCTCCATCCCCGAAGACCCAAGGAGACGAACGTGATCCCCCGCGGCCGCCCCGTTCTGAACGAAACCGACATCGCCCGCCGCGCCGGCGTATCGCTGGCCACCTGGCGCCGCAAGCACGCCGCCGTCTTCCGCGAACATGTCCCCGACCTGCTCCCCGGCAGCCGCTGCCTCCTCTACGGCCTCGCCCAGACCGACGCCTACCTGAAGGGCCGGTCCATCCCCGAGCTGCCCGAGGGCGAGCACCCCGACGATCTGCTGACCGCCGACGACGTCGCGCAGATCCTCGGCATCAACACCGGCACCGTCCGCGCCTACGCCACCCAAGGCCACCTCTCCCCCGGCACCACCCGCTACGGCGCCCGCCTGTGGACCCGCCGCGAAGTCCTTGAGCGTCGCGACAACGCCCCCGGACAAGGCAAAGGCGGCGGGCGGCGTGCCGGTGAGCCCCAGGGTCCTCGCAAAGCCCACGCCTACGAGAACGACCCCCGCCTGGCCGTCGCCGCCCAGGCCCTCGCCACCGCGGCCCCCGGCACCCCCAAAGGCCGTATCGCCGCCGAACTCGCGGAAGTCCACGGCCACACCCCCCGCACCTGGGAACGCCTCCTCACCACCGCCGCGGCCACCCAACACCCCGGCGACGAAGGCCAGACCCGACTGTGAACAGGCATACCCACGGCAGACGGCGCCCCACGGCCAGAGCTGCTAGCGGTTCCACCCCCGCAGGCGCGGGAAACAGTTCTGAACAGTGCCGGTAGCCCGATCGAGCAGAGGACCATCGCCGCGAGCGCAGAGAGCAGGGTGCGTTCATGCACGGGGCGCTGACGGTGCTGGGTCCATCCCCACGGGCACGAGGAGCAGTCGGGGCCGCTGATCTCGGTGCGGACGGGGGCGGGTCGATCCCCGCAGGCGCAGGGAGCAGAGGACGTGCCACTCCAGTTGCTTGCACGGCTCGGGTCCATCCCCGCAGGCGCGGGGAGCAGAGGGTGACGTGCGGGGCGGTGCCGAGGGGGGAGGGTCCATCCCCGCGGGCGCGGAGAGCAGAGGTCGTCGCCCTGGGTGATGCCCTCGGAGCCGGGTCCATCCCTGCGGGCGCGGGGAGCAGCTAATCCGTGCGTGCGACCCTCGGCGCAGCTTGGGTCCACCCCCGCAGGCGCGGGGAGCAGTACGGCACGCCGCCGGAGCGCCCGGGCGAGCGGGGACCATCCCCGCGGGCGCGGGGAGCAGCATCACAGGTGGCCTCCGTTCATCAGCGTCCGGGGTCCATCCCCGCAGGCGCGGGGAGCAGGCCACGCTGATGGTCGTGGCCCCGGCGGAGACGGGTCCATCCCCGCGGGCGCGGGGAGCAGATGTGCAGGCCGTCGAGGTAGATCGCGTTCGCGGGTCCATCCCCGCGGGCGCGGGGAGCAGTCCTTCCCGCCGAGGGAGAACACCCACTTGAAGGGTTCATCCCCGCGGGCGGGGGAACAGACCGAGGTCAGCCGCATGTTCGGCGTGCCGCCAGGTCCATCCCCGCAGGCGCGGGGAGCAGCTGTACGTCAGGTTGGCGTTCGCGCCAGCGCGGGGTCCATCCCCGCGGGTGCGGGGAGCAGTCCTGGCCGTCCTGGTACTCGTCCGGCGTTTCGGGGCCATCCCTGCGGGCGCGGGGAGCAGGCCAATGCGCAGGTCACCGCGTGACCGTGGTTGGGTCCATCCCCGCGGGGGCGGGGAGCAGCACTCATCGTTACCGCGATCGAGGCTCTGTCCGCAGCCCAGGAGCCCGACGCCACCTGACCCCCAACGGCGAATAGGGCCCCTCCGCCCGAAGTCGGAGAGGGCGATGTCATGCCTAAACCGGGGCTTACCCTTCCGCTTCAGCGGCGCGGGCGATCTTGCGGAGTGTCTCGCGGGAGTAGCCGGTCACGCGGCCGATGTCGGCCTGCTTGATGGCCTCGTCCTGGCGTGCGGCGGAAATCTTGGCGTACAGGGCGGCGCGCTTGGCGTCCACCACGGCTTCAGCCTCCCGCAGTTCGTTCATGGCAGAGGCGATGTCGTCGAGGGTGCTCATGCCCTCATAATGCCACCCGAGATTGGCCAAGTAAAGTAGGCCAACCATGGTTGACATGCCAGCCGGGGGGGACCATCCCCGCGGACGCGGGGAGCAGCGCATCGTCATGAGGGCTCTACGGTCTGGGGTGGGGCCATCCCCGCGGGCGCGGGGAGCAGACGCCGCCGTTGATGTGGTCGGCGTGCTTGGCGGGTCCATCCCTGCGGGCGCGGGGAGCAGTGGGCATCGACTCCGGTGTCCGTGGCGCTGATGGGTCCATCCCCGCGAGCGCGAGGAGCAGACGTTCGTCGGCTGCAAGGTCACCAGCGCGGAGGGTCCATCCCCGCGGGCGCGGGGAGCAGCGCCCGTCGCTGGTTCGTACGCTGGAAGAGGCGGGTCCATCCCCGCGGGCGCGGGGAGCAGTATGGCGCCGTCTCTCCCCATGCCCTCGCATGGGGTCCATCCCCGCAGGCGCGGGGAGCAGGGGCCGCGGGCTCGGGGAGTTCAAGCCCGCCGGGGTCCATCCCCGCAGGCGCGGGGAGCAGTGCGGGGTGGAGAGCCACACGGAGCCCGTGACGGGTCCATCCCCGCAGGCGCGGGGAGCAGCGTGGACGGGCCGAATTCGGGCGGGGGGCCTGAGGTCCATCCCCGCAGGCGCGGGGAGCAGTTGATCTGCCACAGACCGACACACCCGATGGAGGGTCCATCCCCGCAGGCGCGGGGAGCAGATGGAGGTGAGCGGGAAGAGGCAGGGGGCAGGGGGTCCATCCCCGCAGGCGCGGGGAGCAGCGGGCGGACTGGTCGGTGTGCCAGCGGCGGGCGGGTCCATCCCCGCAGGCGCGGGGAGCAGGACGGTGGTCTGGGTGGTGCGGGCGATGCGCTGGGTCCATCCCCGCAGGCGCGGGGAGCAGTCGCAGAACGCTTTCCGGGGCGTCCCCGGGGTGGGTCCATCCCCGCAGGCGCGGGGAGCAGATGGAGGCTAAGCGATTTCATGGGGTCGTTCGGGGTCCATCCCCGCAGGCGCGGGGAGCAGGTGTCGAGGGCGTCGGCGAGGCGCTCGGCCGCGGGTCCATCCCCGCAGGCGCGGGGAGCAGCGCCCCCCCCACACGAAAGGAGAAACCGGCATGGGTCCATCCCCGCAGGCGCGGGGAGCAGACCGGCAGCCTGCGGCCCGCGTTCCGCGCCTCGGGTCCATCCCCGCAGGCGCGGGGAGCAGCGTCACCTGGAACGGGCCGTGTGCTCACGAGGGGGTCCATCCCCGCAGGCGCGGGGAGCAGGGCCGGGTCCTGTTCGAGAAGCTGGGCGACAAGGGTCCATCCCCGCAGGCGCGGGGAGCAGTCTCGGTGGCCGATGCCGACGGTGTCGCCAGTAGGTCCATCCCCGCAGGCGCGGGGAGCAGCCGCAGCCCGAGCCTGAACCGCCGGCACCGCCGGGTCCATCCCCGCAGGCGCGGGGAGCAGGTCTACGTCCTCCGGCAGAAGGTGCACCCGGGGGGTCCATCCCCGCAGGCGCGGGGAGCAGCCTTCCTGACCTGCAGTTCTATCCCAACAACTACTCCCCTGGAACCACTTTCACCGAAACGGACAAAATACCCAAACATGTTCCGCCGCCCACCAGACGATAGGTCACTTCCACAAGCACGGAAAGCAGTTGGTCGGGGTGACTGTCGCTATATTCATCCGGGCCTATCCCTGCAAGGAAGCAAACCGGCGTTCTGGCGCCCAGCACCTGGGGCAGGCCCCATCTCTATGAGCTCGGGGACATGCGACGAGCGCGACGGTCTACCCCGAGCCGAGGGGCCACTCCTGCAGGCACAGGGAGCACGTGGACACGGAGAAGGTAGATCTCGGATCTGCCCCTACAGCTCGGGAATAGTCAGCGCTCCCCACAGGAAGGTCATCAGAACTACGGCACGGAGCGTTCATCGTCTAAGGAGATGGAGAACAAGAGGAACGAGGACACCGAGAACGCCTGTGCCGACTTGCCACCATTCCGGCTGCGTCCACCATTCCATGACAGAGAACTCCTATTCGAGAGTGGGCCGTTAATACGTAGCTCACCTTTCCAGTAAGACATGAAGGAACAATACGAAGAACGGGAAGGCTTGATCTGTTGTTTGAGTCCCCCGGGAACGACACGCACAACCGGGTACGTGGGGTTAGTCAGCCATTCTGGTGTAGTCGCTAACCTGATCAGACCAGGTTGCCTGCAGGGATGGCCCCAATACGAAGAACGGGCAGAAGATGCTCCCCGCACACCGCGGGGACGGGGGCAAGCGTGCTTGGTATAGCCTCTTTGCTCCCCGCGGGCTTCCTGGTCTTTTCCTGCCCGTCCCAGGCCTACCGGCCCCCGAAACGGCGTCGCTTTGAGGCCTTGCTCCACCCCGGCTTACTGGCAGAGCTGCTCGGTGCTGCGGGTGTGTTGGGTGAGGGGCGGTGGATGAGGGTGATGCCCTCGTGGTCGATGGGGTGCCAGGCGTGGTCGAAGGTGCGGAAGGTGTAGCCCTGCTCGTTGTTGGTGGTGTAGGCAAGGAGGGCTCGGCCTTGTCCGGCGTACTGCTGGACTTCGTGCCAGAGGATGTCGCGGATACGTGCCGAGGGGTTGCCGACGAAGACGCCGGCTGAGATCTCGAGGAGCCAGCGGGTCAGAAATCCTCGCAGGCCGGCCGGGCAGTTGGTGAGGACGATGACGGTCACCAGGTAAGCACCATTTCGTCGTGGCTGGTGTGTTCGGTGTCGCCGTAGTTGCGGCCCGCCGGGACGTGTTCGTTGCGGTCGCTCTGCAGGGTGACGACGTCCCAGGCGATGTCATCGCCCGAGGTGGTGGTGCCGGTGCCCAGGAGGAGCTGTTTGATGTCGTTGACGCAGCGGTCGAGCAGGGCTGTCTCGTGGATGCGGTCGCGTAGGGCTCTGCGGGTGCGCGAGCCGATGTCCTCTTCGCTTTGTGCGGCGACGTCGAAGGCCAGGGGGATGCCGATGTCGGTTTTGTAGAGGTCGGCGATGTCCAGGACGAAGGAGAGTTCGTGACCGGAGTGGACGAAGCCGAGGGCTGGGCTGCATCCCAGTGAGGTGACGACGGCGTGGGCGACGCCGTACATGCACTGGGCGGCTGCGGTGATGGCCTGGTTGACGGCGTCGCCGGCGGTGAAGTCGCCGGGGACGTACTTGCGGCCGTGCCAGGGGATTCCGGTGCGTTCGGCATGGGTTCGGTAGCACTTCTTGACGCGGTCGCCTTCGTGGCCGAGGAGTTCTCGGCGGGTGAGGCTTGTGGGGTCCTCGTCGGGGAAGCGGAGCTGGTACATGGCTCGGGCGACGGCGAGGCGGGAGCGGTTGTTGGCCCATTGGGCGGCTTGGGCTTCGGCGAGTTTGGAGGAGCGGGTCAGGGCGCGGCCGCTGGCGTAGTAGCGCACGCTGTGTTCTCCGACCCAGGTGACGGCGGCGCCGGTCTCGCCCAGGACGCTCATGGCCTGGTGGGTGATGCGGGTGCCGGGGCCCAGGAGGAGGGTGCCGATGGTGGCTGCGGGGATGTGGCTGGTGCCGTTGGCGTCGGTGGCGGTGATGGCGTTGGCGTCGCGGTGGATCGTGCAGCGTTCGAGGTAGATGAAGGAGAGGCGTTCGCTTGTGCGGGTGAGTTCGCGCGGGGTGTGGGCGCTTCGCCGGGAGACGGTCGTCATGGGGTGGCTTCTTGTGGGAGCGGGGCGAGCGTCATCAGTCCGCATCCGTAGGCCTTGGCCTTGCCGAGGCCTTGGGTGAGGGTGCGGCGCATCAGGTCGGGGTCGGTGATTTCCAGGCGGCCGTCGTAGGTGACGGTGACGAGGGTGACGGGTTTGCCGCGTCGGGTGCCTGGGGGCGGTGTTTTGCCGAAGGTGGAGGTGTGGTGGTCGCGGACGGTGAGCTGGTAGCGGTCTCCGTGGTGTTCGTGGCCCTGGTGGGTGGTGCCTTGGGGCAGCAGCCGCTTGTCCTTGGGTTTTTCGAGTACGCGGAAGCCGCCGCGTTCCTGGCGGGCGGGGTCGAGGAGCCATCCCATCTGGTGGTGCGGGGTCAGGTGGGCGGTGCGTTTGCGTGGCTCGTCGTCGGTGCGGCGGATGTGGTGGACGGGGTTGGCCGTCAGGCGGAAGTCCCAGTGGGTGCCTGCGGTCAGGTTGTCGAGGAAGGGGGTGTAGGAGCGGGTCTGCCATCCGGGGCCGTCGACCAGGGCGGTTGGCCATCCGGCTTGTTCGACCAGGTGGGTGAGGTCGGGGGCGTCGGGGCTGACGAGGTAGAGGAGGACTTCGCCGGGGGCGTTGTGATCCAGGCGCCACAGGACTCTGGGGGTGCCTGGGGTGGGCTGGTCGGTGGGCAGCAGGGTGGGGAAGGAGGACATGACGGCTGCGTGCAGGACCTGGCGGGAGGCCAGCAGGCGGCGGGCGCCGGTGCGGGCGGTGTTCACCCTGAAGCGGGTCAGGTACATCAGCGGCTCTCTTCTGGCAGCGCGTCGAACGGGTCGTGCTGGGGCGGCGTGGTGGTCGGGAGCTCGACGTCGGTGCGGACGATCGTGCGCAGGGCGTGGCGTCGGTGTTCGGCGGCGAAGCTGACCGGCTGGTCGCGCAGGGTGTCGGTGTCCGTGGTGGGGTCGGTTGCCTCGTAGAGGACGGGGAGTTTCACGGCGCTGTGGCCGGTGTGCTTTTTGGTGTGGTGGGGGGAGGCCTGCCAGGGTTCGTGCCGCAGGGCTTGGAGGAGGTCTTTGTCGGGGTGGAGGCTGAGTTCGAGGGGGCGGGCGGGCGGGCAGGAGCGCCGGCCGAGGAAGGGCGGGTAGGCCGGGGTGCGCAGGGCCTGGTGCAGGTCGGTGAGGAGGGCGGGGGGTCCTTCGACGGCGGCGACGAAGACGGCGTCGGCGAGGTAGAAGCGTTCGGACAGCGGCATGGACTTTTCGGTTTCCCAGTGGATGGCTGTCTGGAAGTCGCGCAGCCGGGTGCCGGGCTGGTCGATCCGTACGCCGAAGCGCAGTGCGCTCAAGGGGCGCAGGCGGTCGTCGTCGCCGCGCTGGATGCCTTGTGCGGAGGCGAGGAGGCCGATGACTGCGCTTTTGGTGGGGGCCGGCTCGGTGGTGCGGCGGGAGAAACGGGCCGCGGCCCCCCAGGACTGCAGGGGGCCGGCGAGCAGGAGGGTGAGGGTGCTCATGCGGGCGTGTCCAGGCGTTCGGTGACGGCCTGTCCGACGGCGGCGACGAGCGCGGAGAGGCTGTCCGTGTCGGTGCCGATGCCGCTGAGCTTGTGGGTGTTGGGGCCCACGCGCAGGACCCAGGTAAGGGTGGAGGTGTCGTCGCCGTAGGCGCGCTCGATGTCGGGGATGTACTCGGCCAGGCGCTCGGCGGCTGCGCGGACGTGTCCGCTCTGGTCGCCGCGTACGGCTTCTTCGAAGGCGGCGACGAAGCTGATGGGGCGGGTGGTGCGGAGCTTGACGATGACGGCTTCGGGCAGGGTGTGGTTGCCGAAGGTGTTGATCTTTCCCTGGGGCAGGGACTCGACGAAGCTGTGGACGAAGGCTTCGACGGCGCGGCGCACGGGGGTGGTCTTCGATTCGTCTTCGCGCAGGCCCTGGCCGAGGTTGTCGGCCAGCTGGTGGATGCCGAGGGCGGCGTAGCGGTAGAGGGTGGCGGAGTTGAAGTCGACGGTGCCGATCATGCCGGCGCCGGGTTCGTCGTCCTTGTTCTCGTCGTCGACGGCCGTGTAGTAGTCCGACTCGTTGTCGACGCGGTGGACGCTGAGGGCGTGGGCGACCTGGACGGCAGCGTCGACGTTGATGTCGGTGACGTCGGCGACCATGCGGCCGAACAGGGCGATGTCGACGGAGTGGCGGGTATCGGCGTGGGCCTTGGCGCGGTCCTTGTTCTTCTTGTCCTTGAAGAACGTCTTGCTGTCCGCGGCGGCTTCGAGGGCGAGCTCGGCCAGGTTGTCGAGCTGGCGGGAGCTGAGGAACATCAGGTATTTGGCCTCCGGGAGCGGCTCGGGCTCGCCGTTCTTCTTCGCGGCGTCGGCCTTGCGCTTGGGGACCTCGATCTTCAGGCCGGCGGCCTGGACGACTTCGGCGGCGAGCTGCTCGGCCCGGGCTGCTTCGAGCGAGGGGTCGGCGGCGGTGATCCGGGCGGCGATGACCTCGACGATCTTCTTGGTGCGCACGCCGAGCTCGTGGGGGTCCAGGAGCTGCTCGTCCTTGAAGTAGGCGCGGGTGGCGCGCTTCCATGCCTGGCTGGAGACCCGGGCCCGGGGCACGCCGCCGTAGACGGCGGTCTTGGGGGCTCCGGTGTCGTCGCGGTTGAGGTTGCTCGGCGGGACGGTCTGCAGGGCGTGCACGTCGAGGTAGAAGCGGTTCACAGGGTGTCCTTGTCGGTGGCGGCGGGGAGGGCGGCAGAAGGGTCGTCGGCGGGGTTGTCCTGCTCGGGCCTGCGGTCGCGGTGGTCCTGCCAGGCGTGGAAGGAGCGGCCCCAGGCGATGCGTACGCGGTCGGCTCCGCCGGGCCACTGCCACTGGTAGAGCTGTCCGGCGAGCAGGGCGTAGTCGAGGGGGACGTCTTGTCGGCGAAGGAGGGTGACGATGTCGCGCAGGCGCTGGGCGAGGGTGGTCAGGTCGGGTGCGTTTCCGGCGCGGACCAGGCGCTTGCGCAGGGAGTCGTCGATGTCGTTGGCCGGCATCAGGCGGTGGACGGCGGCTCCCAGGCCCCGGGGGCGTTCGCGTCGGTGGGTCTGGTGCATGCCGGTGCCGCGGGACTGCTGGTGCAAGGCCCACAGGGTCAGGGCGGTGTGCAGGGCGTCTTCGGCGCGGGCGAGTTCGTTCTCGCTGAGGGGGCGGCCGTTGCGGCGTGCGGTGTGCAGGGACTGGGCGTCGATGAGGTCCCACAGGTCGGGGAGCTGACCGGCGGGCTTGCCCGCTTCGCGGCGCAGACGGGCCAAGGCGCCGACGGCTTTGGCGTCGTCGCTGAGGTAGCCGTGCTGCCAGCGGCCGAGGTGCTCCTGCGCGAGGCGGGTGACCAGGTCGACTACCGAGTCCGTGCTCGTGGTGGTGGTGGTCATGTGTGCACCTTCGGGGAGGGTCCGGTCTCGGTGTCCGGGGCGGAGGGCTGTTCGGGAAAGGCGGGCAGGCCGAGGTTCTTGCGGAGCCGTGCCCGGAACCACTTGTCGGCGAGGGCGGAGTTGAGCCAGAGGCTGCCCTGCTTGGAGGACACGAGGCGGCCTTGCCAGGCCGCGTCGCCGGCCTCGGCGACCAGCTGCCGCCCGTGCCGGGTCAGGATCGTGTGGACCTGCGCCTTCCATGCCTCGCGCTGCTCGAAGGGGTCCTCGGCCTGGCCGAGGTGCGCCAGCCAGGCCCGGTAGGGGCCTTCGAGTTCGGCGAAGGCGCGGTCGCGGGCGGTGAGGCGGGGGCTTTCGTTCTCCGAGCCGGCGGCGCGCTCGAGGTCGGTGGCGAGGTCGCCGAGGGTGTTGACCGCGAGTTCGGCGTCCTTGACGGCGTCGATGGCCTGGATGGCGTAGTCGCGGTCCTGCTCGTGCAGCAGGGCCACGTCCATGGTCAGGTGGTCGTCGACGACCTCGTCGACGACCGACTGCTGGGTTCCGTAGACGGTGGCGATGATGCGGGCCTTGATGAGGAATCCGCGCTTGAGTTTGCGGCGTGTGACCAGGCGGGCGGTCCAGTCGAGGATTCCGGGGCGCAGGTGGGAGGGCGGGCCGGAGCCGTCGGGCCGGTTCTGTTCGCGGTCGGCGACCAGGGAGGCCAGCCCGCGCCAGGCCGAGCGCTCCGGGGCGTGTTCGCGCGGCAGGTAGACGAGAGGTTCGCCGTGCTTCTTCTCCTGCGCCGGGCTGCGGCGCCAGGCGGTCATCGGCTCGCGGGTGTGCATGTTGCGGGCGGTCAGGGGATCGCCGTAGCCGAGGACCACTGCGGTGACTCCGTCGGCGTCGGCGTGCAGGCGCAGGCGGCGGCTCTGCCAGGTGTACAGGTCGCGCAGGCCCGCCGGAGGGCGCTCGGCCCCCTGGGGGCCGAGCTCGCGCCTCCAGGCCGGCAGGTCTGGCAGGCCCTTGGTGTCGAAGTCCACCGCGTCGGCTGCCACCAGGTTGAGCAGCAGCGTCTCGCGCAGGTTCCGCCCTTCGGCGAACACCCCTCCCAGGCTGCCGGCCCAGCCCACTCCCAGGGGGTAGACCTTCCCGCCCTTGGCACGCCGGTCGCCCACCATGCCGCTTTTGATGCCGGAGGTGTCGTAGGCGTGGGCGTGGACCACCCACCGTGCGGCCTCGGCGAAGCCGAGCCGGCCGACCTCGGGCAGCCGGGCGGAGAAGAACGGCTCGCCGTTGGGCACGTCCGCGACGATGCGGTTGAGTGAGGCCACCTCGTTCTTCTCCGTGCGCAGACCGGCCGTCTGGAAGAAGGGCGCCTGGTCATCGAGGAGATCGAACCTGCCACGGTGCTCGTCGAGGTATCCAGTAAGGGCGTCGAAGCAGTGCGGGTCGGCCCACAGCCGGGCCCAGTGCTCGATGTCCCTCGGTCCGTCGAAGGCGTCGTGGGCCATGGCCAGCAGAAGCCGCAGCAGGGCGAACTCCTGGGTGGGCAGGTCGCCGGTGAGCCGTCTGAGGTCTGCGGCCTGCGTGAACACATCGCGCAGCGACAACTCCTCCTGGGTGCCGTCGCAGCGCAGCACGCCGATCCACGGCTGCCGTGTCAGGTCGAACGTCAATGGCTTCTGGTCCGCCTCGTGCGTTTCAGGCACGGGTCACCTCAAGTCCGTCGGTCGTGGAATACCGCAGGGCGAAGCCTGCCAGGCGGGTCTGACAGTCCTCGTCCAGCGCAAGGATCAGCTCGCCGGCCAGCCAGGAACTCTCCTTGGTCTGCCAGGCGTCGACGACGAGTTGTTCGAGTTCGGCGATGGCCCGGTCCATCACCTCACCGGAGAACTCCTGCGGCAGCCGAAGTGCGCTGGCCGCGGCCGCGCGTGCGGCCAGGGTCACCGGGACCTGATCCTGCGGCAGGTCCAGCCCGCCGAGCCGGCGGCCCTTGCGGTCCTCACCGAGCCACGGAACGGTCGTCAGCCCTCCGTCGGCCCGTCTGCGGACCACGATGACCTCCAGGCTCTCCCGGCTGTCACGGACCTGGGCCCGCCCCGCCGGGGTGTCGTCCGTGTCCCCGGTCCCTGCGGCGACCCAGCCGAAGAGCGGCTCACCCGGCCTGCCGATGCCGCCGAGCCGGAACACGGCCGCTTTCTCCCGCTGCCGGGCCCGCTGCGCCTCGTGCTGCGCCCGAGCGCCGTCCAAAGCCTCCTGCCACCCCGCAGGCACCTGCACGGTGTCGGCGTAGGCGCCCTGGACCAGCGCACTGATGTCCTGCGGCAGTCTCACCGGTCTCACCTCCCCTGCCTCCAGATGCGGCAGCAGTGCCGCGGCCGACCTGAGCAGCGGATACCTCTGGTAGACGGCGGCCGACCCCCGTACCGGCACCGGTACGGGGGTGGACCAGTCGGCGCCGGTCACCAGGCAGCGCGGCCGGCGCAGTCCTGCGGGCCGGTCCTGCTGGTCCTTGCCGCGCAGGTGCCGGTGCAGGCGGCCCATCCGCTGCAGCAGCAGGTCGACCGGGCACAGATCGGTGACCAGCAGGTCGAAGTCCACGTCCAGGGACTGCTCGGCCACCTGGCTGGCCACCACGATGTGCCGGCCCACCGGGCGGTCGACTGCCGGTGACGGCGGCCCGAACCGGCGCAGCAGCTCCTTGTCGTTCGCCGCCCGGTCCATGTCGAGGAAACGGGCGTGCGCGACGGTGACGTCGTCGCCGAACCTCTGCCGCAGCACACGCGCCGTCTCCACCACCCGCCTGACCGTGTTGCGCACCACCAGCGCGCACCCGCCGCCGGCGAGTTCCCTGTCCAAACGGTCCGCCAGAACGACGAGATCGTCCTCCAGGCACTCCAGCCGCACCGCCGTTTCCCGCCCCGAGGCGGCCGGGCTGCGCACCAACGGTCTCCCGCCGGCCGTCACGGCGGTCAGCAGCGGGTAGTCCCCCGCCTCGGCGACCGCATCGAAAGCCGCATCCTCGCCGGCACCGGCGTAGGCCTCGACGAGCTCGCGCCTGCGGGCAGCCGGAAGCGTCGCCGACAAGATCACCACCGGCACCCCGTACGCGCCCAGCCATGCAAGAACACGGTCGAGGTACACGCTCATGTAGGTGTCGTAGGCGTGCGCCTCGTCGATGACGACGACCTTTCCCGCCACCGCCAGATGCCTCAGTGCCAGGTGCTTGCTCTTCAGCCCGGCGAACAGCAGCTGGTCCACCGTCCCGGCCACGAACGACGACAGCATCGCCTTCTTCCGCCCCCGCAGCCAGGTGTGAGCCACCAGCTCGGCGCCGGCCTCACCCCGCCCAAAGGGCCGCTCGCCGCGGCCAGCGGCGTCCATGTCGACGCCGGCCACGGGCCCGGCGCCTCGCATCAGGTCGGTGAAGTCGTCGTTCAACGCGGCCTTCGAGTGCGCCAGGAGCACCGAATGAGACCGGCCCTCCAACGAAGGAAGACGATCGAGCCACTTCAGCAACCGGGGGAACATGGCGTTGCCGGTGGCCATCGTCGGCAAGGCGAAGAACACCCCTCCCGCGCCCGAGCGGGCCGCGAAGATCTCCGCCACCGCCAGCGCGGCCTCGGTCTTCCCCTCCCCCATCGGCGCCTCGATCACCATCAGCCCCGGCACCTGCATGGCCCGGGCCAGCTCCACCGCCTCCGCCTGGACAGGACGCACCGACGCCCCGGAAGGAAGCGCGAACCTGGACTCGAACAGCTCCTGAACACTGCCCTGCGGCTCCGCGGGCCGCCACGGGCCCGGCAGATCGAGCTTGCGCCACGCGGCAGCAGCACGCTCCGCACCGAAAAGCGGCTCTTCCATCGGGTGATAGGGAAACAGCTCCGGATTACTGGCGATCCAATCCGCGACGATCACCAGCGCCGTCAGCACGACCTGTACCGGCTGCGGCAGCTTCACCGCCCGCCACGCACCAAGCCGCTCCCGCACCCCGTACTCATCAGCGCAGGCCTCCAGCAGCTCCCCCTGCACCCGCTGCCACACCGCCCGGCTCCTGCCCGGCGTCCGCAACAGATACCCGCGGTCCTCCAACGCGTTGATCTGCGCGTCCTCCGGCGGAATCCCGTGATGCCCGCCCACCACCACCGTGAACTGCCAGCACTCCTGCGCATCCCACCCGCACGCCTCCTCCAGCCACTGCCCCAGCAGCAGCTGGCCGGCCAGCCCGTGCGGCGCCAGCGCCCGGTCCGGGCCCATCGCCTCCCGCGACCGCATCTCCAAACCCCCCGCCCGCATCCGATCCGCCAGGCCCTCGACCTGACAAGCGAACGCCGGAGTCGCCTTACCGATGTCATGCACCGCGGCCAGCCACACCGCCAGCAGCCGCCCGTCCGCCTCACCACCCGGCAACACCCGCCCGATCAGACGGCGCACACTCCACGGCAGCCACCCATCCCACAACAGCCCCGCCACCGCGGCACTGTCCTCCATGTGCTGCCACAACGGCAGCCACCCCTGCGAGTCCCGGTCATGCTTGCCCCACAGCTCAAGCACCAGACCCTCAAGACGACCCCGCAAACCGAAACAGCCCTCTCCCCCACCTGCCATGCAAAAGAAATACACCCCACCCCCACACCCACAAGACAAGATCCAGAAACAAGCCAGAAACCCCGACCAGAACCCACAACAAGCAGCTACAACAACAACCATGACGTAACGTCAGCCAGTTACCGACCCCACAGAACCCACCCGCCACCAACGGACTTGGCCCAGGGTCCATCCCCGCAGGCGCGGGGAGCAGTCCTTGGTTGGTGCTGTTCGGGTGCCGTGGAGGGGCCATCCCCGCGGACGCGGGGAGCAGCGGCCAAGTCGTTCGGGTCCGACCTGTGGGGCCTGGGTCCATCCCCGCGGGCGCGGGGAGCAGCGTGACCCGTCCGGACCTGTCGGCGTACCACGCGGGTCCATCCCTGCGGGTGCGGGGAGCAGGCCGACGCCGCCGCGACCGACACGGCATTGCCGGGTCCATCCCCGCAAGCGCGGGGAGCAGGGTGGCGCGACCTCCGAGGACGAGGACATCGAGGGTCCATCCCCGCGAACGCGGGGAGCAGTCCACCCTCTCCGCGACGACCACGCCGTCCTCGGGTCCATCCCCGCGAGCGCGGGGAGCAGGGAGGTGGTGGGGGGGGACTCCGACGATCCGCCAGGTCCATCCCCGTGGGCGTGGGGAGCAGCCGAGCCACCGGGCAGCCCCGTACAGCTTCCCGGGTCCATCCCCGCGAGCGCGGGGAGCAGCTGCTGTTCGCCCCGGAGGTCATGGGCGATGAGGGTCCATCCCCGCGAGCGCGGGGAGCAGAGCGAGGACACCCCGACGAGCTTCCAGTCGTTGGGTCCATCCCCGCGAGCGCGGGGAGCAGGTGGTGTCGATCGCGCCCGGGTCCCAGTGGTCGGGTCCATCCCCGCGAGCGCGGGGAGCAGTACGGCCGGACCCTGCGCGGGTATGCCGCCGTGGGTCCATCCCCGTGAGCGCGGGGAGCAGCGCCCGTAGTACTTCGCCGTCCAGCTCGGAACGGGTCCATCCCCGCGAGCGCGGGGAGCAGCGCCACCGAGGCCGACATGTCCGCCGAGGACCGGGTCCATCCCCGCGAGCGCGGGGAGCAGCAGCTCTTCGCCCTCGTCGTTCTCGTCGCCGGGGGTCCATCCCCGCGAGCGCGGGGAGCAGCGCCACCGAGGCCGACATGTCCGCCGAGGACCGGGTCCATCCCCGCGAGCGCGGGGAGCAGGGTGAGCGTCGGGCTGTTCGTTCTGGAGGTACTGGGTCCATCCCCGCGAGCGCGGGGAGCAGCGCCACCGAGGCCGACATGTCCGCCGAGGACCGGGTCCATCCCCGCGGGCGCAGGGAGCAGCCCGCACCTTGATTGACCGGCACGCCGACCTGAGGTCCATCCCCGCGGGCGCGGGGAGCAGGCGAGGGCGTGGGGGGAGACGGGGCCATACGTGGGTCTATTCCCGTAGGCGCGGGGAGCAGGTCAGCCCCCGGCGGGCCGCGTAGTCCACGATGGGTCCATCCCCGCGGGTGCGGGGGGCAGGCGCCGAGGTTGCCCTTGAGGTCGGGCAGGGCGGGTCCATCCCCGCAGGCGCGGAGAGCAGCACGTCGCGATCATGCCCACGCTCACCACGTCGGGTCATCCCCGCAGGCGCGGGGAGCAGGCCGCCGTCATCGTCGCCCTGACCGGGCTCGCGGGTCCATCCCCGCGGGCGCGGGGAGCAGCGCCTGGTACAGGATCGGCCCGGTCAGGGGCCGGGTCCATCCCCGCGGGCGCGGGGAGCAGGCCTGGCACTGCGGGCAGTCCGCAGGCCGGGGGGGTCCATCCCCGCGGGCGCGGGGAGCAGTACTCCTGGAAGGTCTCCAGGAGGTCTTCCGCAGGTCCATCCCCGCGGGCGCGGGGAGCAGTGAGTCCCGACCTTGCGGTCGGTTCCCAGAACGGGTCCATCCCCGCGGGCGCGGGGAGCAGAAGGAGCCCGTGCACGTGCCCCAGCGGATCGGGGGTCCATCCCCGCAAGCACGGGGAGCAGTACTTCGCGTGTTCCTTGCCGATGCCCAGGTGGGGTCTATCCCCGCGGGCGCGGGGAACAGATAGCCACACTCGCTGCGACATCCCACAGATGGGGTCCATCCCCGCGAGCGCGGGGAGCAGAGACTCAGAGCCGATGGTGCTGTCCACCGGGCGGGGCCATCCCCGCGGGCGCGGGGAGCAGTCGGCCCTCACTCCACGCATGCGCAAGATCAAGGGTCCATTCCCGCGAACGCGGGGAACAGGCGAGCGGATCGGCGCGTGCCTCTCCATGCTGGGGTCCATCCCTGCGAGCGCGGGGAGCAGTCCGGGTTGCGTACGCCCTGCACTCCGTCGTCGGGGCCATCCCTGCGAGCGCGGGAAGCAGCACGACTACACCCCGGAAAACGTCCCGTACCCAGGTCCATCCCCGCGGGCGCGGGGAGCAGATGAGGCCGACCGACGGCGTGCCGTTCTTCGCGGGTTCATCCCCGCAGGCGCGGGGAGCAGAGCAGTCGGCGCGTGCCGGGCTCAACGTCGTCGGGCCCATCCCCGCAGGCGCGGGGAATAGCCTCAGGGCACCCCGGACGCGTGCGGCCTGGAGGGTCCATCCCCGCGGGCGCGGGGAGCAGAGGGCAGCTCTCTGCGGTGCAGGGGGCCCAAGCGGGTCCATCCCCGCAGGCGCGGGAGCAGCCGACTACGGTCGGCGTGGCGGCCCGAGCCGGGGGTCCATCCCCGCGGGCGCGGGGAGCAGCCCAAGCCGCGTCAGGCCGCCCCGACCACCCCGGGTCCATCCCCGCGGGCGCGGGGAGAGTTGGACTCCTCGACGAACAACGCCGTGTAGTCGGGTTCATCCCCGCAGGCGCAGGGAGCAGGGCTTCGTCCAAGAGGATCATCCACTCCATGGTGAGTCGATCCCCGCGGGCGCGGGGAGTAGATCGTGGGGTCCTCGACCTGGAACGCTGGGTCGGGTCTATCCCCGCAGGCGCGGGGAGCAGGCCTTGGCCAGCACCTGCCAGCCGGCCGGGTCGGGTCCATCCCCGCGTGTGCGGGGAGCAGATCCCGACGCCAGCGGCCGGGCCGGCGGTGCCGGGTCCATCCCCGCGTGTGCGGGGAGCAGCTGGTGCGTGCCTTCGCAGGGTACGTGGGTGCGGGTCCATCCCCGCGGGCGCGGGGAGCAGCGCTGGATCCGCGACCCCCACCCGACAGATCCGGGTCCATCCCCGCGAGCGCGGGGAGCAGCCTGACGGGGCGGCGACCAGGCAGACGGTGGCGGGTCCATCCCCGCTGGCGCGGGGAGCAGTGGGTGTAGGCGGCGTGGGTAATCAAGGCGGTGGGTCCATCCCCGCGGGCGCGGGGAGCAGGTCAACACGCCCTTGCGGGATGCCTCCGGACGGGGTCCATCCCCGCGGGTGCGGGGAGCAGGCCTCGATCGGCTGGTGGTGGCGGTGACGGAGGGGTCCATCCCCGCGGGCGCGGGGAGCAGCGGGGAGCCGCTGGCGAGCCAATCCCTCACACGGGTCCATCCCCGCGGGCGCGGGGAGCAGGCCGGGGATCTTGTTCGCCCCGTAGATCAGCCAGGGTCCATCCCCGCGGGCGCGGGGAGCAGTGGCTGTAGTCCAGGACTACGGCCGGGGTCTGGGGTCCATCCCCGCGGGCGCGGGGAGCAGCCCGCCCCGGCGCCGGGCCCGTTGGGTGCGTTGGGTCCATCCCCGCGGGCGCGGGGAGCAGACCGTCACGGGCCCGGTCCACAAACCGCCGTCGGGTCCATCCCCGCGGGCGCGGGGAGCAGCCGCCCTGCACGGCAGTCACCGACCGGGACAGGGGTCCATCCCCGCGGGCGCGGGGAGCAGCACCCGACGACACCGGGCGTGCCTGACGACACGGGTCCATCCCCGCGGGCGCGGGGAGCAGGCGGCTTGTTCGAGCATCACGTTTCCCCCTCCGGGTCCATCCCCGCGGGCGCGGGGAGCAGGAACGCCTCGGGTCCTTCCACTCGAAACACACGGGTCCATCCCCGCGGGCGCGGGGAGCAGAGGTCGTGCTGGGTGATGTAGTCGGCCATGGCGGGTCCATCCCCGCGGGCGCGGGGAGCAGCAGGCCCGCCTCCACGCCGCCCAACTCGACGGGGGGTCCATCCCCGCGGGCGCGGGGAGCAGACCTCGCGATCCTGGAGGCGACGGTCAGGAGAGGGTCCATCCCCGCGGGCGCGGGGAGCAGCTGCATATAAGTAGCCATTTCAAGTACCGAGGGGGTCCATCCCCGCGGGCGCGGGGAGCAGATCGACACCGAGCGCGGTCGCCAGCTCGCCAAGGGTCCATCCCCGCGGGCGCGGGGAGCAGGACCGCCCCTGCGCAAGCGCGCTGATCTGCGCGGGTCCATCCCCGCGGGCGCGGGGAGCAGTCCCTCACGAGCACGGTGCCCGCGACGATTTCGGGTCCATCCCCGCGGGCGCGGGGAGCAGGTCGGGGCGATCAGGTCCGGATAGACCTTGTGGGGTCCATCCCCGCGGGCGCGGGGAGCAGTCCTGAAGCTCGCCGCCGCTTACGGCCTCGACGGGTCCATCCCCGCGGGCGCGGGGAGCAGGAAGGTGTCACGGTTGAGGCATTCGGCGAGGAGGGTCCATCCCCGCGGGCGCGGGGAGCAGAGCCTGACCACCGTCGGCATGATGGTGGGCGCGGGTCCATCCCCGCGGGCGCGGGGAGCAGTCTTCCTGACCTGCAGTTCTACCCCACCAACAGTCCCCTCAGAACTACTTTCACCGAAACGCACAAATCACCCAATACGCATTCCATCACCCAGCAAATGGCAGACCACCCCATGCCGGTAAGGGCAAGGTTCCAGTCGAATCCCGCTTCCGGTCAGGGGCCCCTGACCTCCTCCACGGAGACATCGGCCGGGCAGGCAGGGCGTGGGCGGGGCCGGCGCAGAGGCCGGAGCGGACGTGGAACGGGCGGGGCAACCCGGTCCATGCGGTGGCACTGGGCCCATCCCCGCGTGCGCGGGGAGCAGTGGAACATGAACAGGTTGTTGATCAGGGCCGGGGATCCATCCCCGCGGGCACGGGGAGCAGGCCTCGACCCAGGCCTCGGCCTCGGAGCCCGAGGGGCCATCCCCGCAGGCGCGGGGAGCAGCTCACCTACCTCGGGCGCGGGGAGAACGTGCAGGGTCCATCCCCGCGGGCGCGGGGAGCAGCGTATTTCCGGGAGGCAGCTCTACGACTACCAGGGTCTATCCCCGCGAGCGCGGGGAACAGTCCTCCTTCGGACACGCGATCATGCCCGGCCTGGGTCCATCCCCGTGTGCGCGGGGAGCAGGCGCCCCCCTAACGTGTCGTCTGACGCCTATCAGCACCACGTAGCGAACTCTTCCTACTTCACTCTGGACCTTCATCCGGCCCCCGGTATCTACCGGGGGCCTCGTCGTGCTGCCCGGAGGACTGCCGTGCCTACGTTCGAGACCACCACCCGCGTCACCACCGACTTCGACCGCCTTATCCCCGTACAGCGCCATCGCTTCCGCCGCGCCGTCCTCGAGACCTTCGTCCCCGACCTGCGCACCGGACGCGTCTTCCACCCCGGCCTCCGTATCAAGGGCGTCTGCTCCGCCCCGGGCGTCTACGAGCGGGTCTGTCAATCAAACGGTGTAATGAGGGTGGTTGGGGTTACTGACGGGCTGCGGAGAGCCGGCCGTCGAAGGTGATGTCGAAGGTGTTCAGGGCGATCTTCCAGTGCAGGGTCCAGCGGGTCTGTCCCTTGCCGGTCGGGTCGAGCGACATGATGGCCATGTAGACGCACTTCAACGCGGCCTGCTCGTTGGGGAAGTGTCCGCGGGCCTTGACCGCCCGCCGGATCCTGGCGTTCACGGACTCGATCGCGTTGGTGGTGCAGACGATGCGGCAAGCCTCGGTGTCGAACCGCAGGAACGGGGTGAACTCTTCCCAGGCGTTCTTCCCAGAGCCTGACAATCGCGGGATACTTCCGGCCCTACGTGTCGGCGAACCCGGTGAACCGTTCGAGTGCGGCCTCCTCGGTCGGCGCCGTGTAGACCGGTTTGGGGAGCTTGGCGATCTTGTCCCAGTCCTGGCGGGCGGCATAGCGGAAGGAGTTCCGCAGCAGCTGGACCACGCAGGTCTGCACGATCGTCCTTGGCCAGGCGGCCTCGACCGCGTCGAGCAGGCCCTTCAGGCCGTCGCAGACGGGCATGAGGACGTCGCCCGCACCGCAGTTTTGATCTCGGTGAGGATGTGCATCCAGCGCTTGGCGCCCTCGCCACCGTATCCGGCCCACAGCCCCGGAATCTCGCGCCGGCCTTCGACGGTGACGGCCAGGGCCAGGTAGATCGGCCGGTTGGCGACGGCGCCGTCGCGGATTTTCACATGGATCGCGTCGATGAACACGACCGGATAAACCGCCCCGGGTCGGGGGCCGGTTCTGCCACTCGGCCATGCCATCGAGGACCCTGTCGGTGATCGTGGAGATCGCCTGGCGCGAGACATCGGCCCATAGACCTCGGCGAGGTGGGCCTGGACCTCGCCGATGGTCAGGCCCTTGGCGGACAGCGAGATGACCCTCTCATCCACCCCGGTCAGGCGCTTCTGCCGCTTCTTGACGATCTTCGGCTCGAACGAGCCGTCGCGGTTGCGGGGCACGGATATCTCCACCGGCCCGACATCGGTCAGCACGGTCTTGACGTGGGTGCCGTTGCGGGAGTTACCGCCGTTCTTCCCTGCCAGGCCATGCTTGTCATAGCCGAGGTGGTCGGTGATCTCGCCCTCTAGGGCGGACTCCAGCAGCCGCTCGTCAGCTACTGCAGCAGCCCGCCTTCGCCAGTCAGCTGCAGTCCCTTGGCATGAGCCAGGGACACCAGCTCGTCGATCAGCCGGTCGTCCACCACCCTCGCCGGCTGAGGCTTTACCGCCTTGCTGATCTCGGTCTCGGCCACGTTCTCACTGGTCATCGGTGCATCCTCCATGATCGCGAGTACACCGAACGATTTGCAGTCCCTGCTAGTACGACAGCCGGTGACCGCTGGGTAGGGACTTGGGATCATGGCCGGATACTTCCGATGTCCCGTGCCTCTTGAGTATGCAAAAAGGCGTACTTGACAGAACAAATTTACGAAAGACCACGTGGTAGGCGCGCTGTACTCACGAGTCACTTGGCGCATGGCTGGTTACTGCAGCCAAATAATCAAGCCTCATTTACAGGGACCGTTGTGCGTACCGTCCTGGTTGCTGTTGGCTATGCCTCAAGACGGACGACTGGTGATCTACGAGAGGAGTTCCTGGGCATGGCGAAGATCAAAATAAACCCTGCTCGGTACAGCCAGTTCGGTTCGGCGGAGGGGAGCATCTTCTGTCTGGTGACGAACCGCGAGCTCGAGAACGAGCTGGAAATCGTCAAAGAAGCCCCATACGCCGAGTATCGAACGGTATTCATCGGTGCGGGTGATGACTTCGAGGCCATGCTCGCCGACGGAACGATTCCTCAGCGGTCTCACTCCTTGGTCATTTCGCCCTACCGGTTCTTCGAGTCTCCCTCCGAAGAAGTTCTCGGCCAGAACCGCAAGCTGATGGGGATGGCCTGCAACTCGACGCCGGCCGATCTCGACATCATCCGGCACTTCATCGGTGTCATCGAGAACACCTCTGCCAAGGAGCAGGGTGAGTTCAGCGACCGGTTCTTCGAGCTTGCCGAGTCCACGGATAACCTGCTCTACATAGATGAGCGCCACGGCACGCGAGCCGTACTCGATCACCTCGCGGACGGCCTGATCTGGAATCAGCAGGCGGGCCCCCTCGAATGGGGTGAGCAGCAGATCGTTCCCTCCGGGGAAATCAGTGTCCTGCCGATGCAAATCGTTGAGTTCGACGAGAAGCTGCACCTTCCGCTCGAAGGCAGCATCGCGCTCCGCGGATTCCCCATCCTGCACAGCGGTACGCCCTCGTTCACCCGCAAAGACCAGAGCCGTCTCGCCGGGAAGCTCGCTGGACTCGAGCACGAAGCAGTGGTCTGCGACATCACCAAGGGAACAATCACCTCGCTGCGGCCCTTCCGTAAGGAAGGAGCCGAGGTCGCCAAGGTCTTCGATGCCATGTTCGAAATAGACTCCCGCTACACGCTGGTCTGGGAGATCGGACATGCCCTCAACACGAGCCTGGACATTCTTCCGGGCAATCACGCCATGAACGAGGTGTACGGGGGTGAAAGGGGCTGCCTCCACTGGGGGCTGGGCCTGACACCCTTCACTCAGTACCACCTCGACATCATCTCGCCGGATACCACCGTCTACACCGAAAGCGGTGACGTGGTTCTGGGCGAAAAAGGCGGCGCTCCGAGCGTCCGCATGGCCGCTGTCCGCTGACCGGCCACGAGTGGATCGGACGAGCGCGAAATCCAATACGAAGGGTAGGTGAATGTCATGAAGAAGACCATCAAGGTCCGCAAGAACAGCAACTACCTCGGCACCCTCCTGGGCTGAGGCAGAACTGCCCACGCCGG
>NZ_JBIBBZ010000013.1:44184-172982 GCF_042900925.1 Streptomyces sp. NPDC012825
GGCACCGAATAGCAGGTAGGAGGTGAACGTCATGAAGAAGACCATCAAGGTCCGCAAGAACAGCAACTACCTCGGCACCCTCCTGGGCTGAGGCAGAACTGCCCACGCCGGCACCGAATAGCAGGTAGGAGGTGAACGTCATGAAGAAGACCATCAAGGTCCGCAAGAACAGCAACTACCTCGGCACCCTCCTGGGCTGAGGCAGGACTGCCCACGCCGGCACCGAATAGCAGGTGGGGGGTGAATGTCATGAAGAAGACCATCAAGGTCCGCAAGAACAGCAACTACCTCGGCACCCTCCTGGGCTGAGGCAGGCAGTGGGCAACAGCCGCGCACGGGACAACTCACAAACGCTGCGCGAGCGTGCCGTAAGCGGGGCGGGCCGAGGTGATAGCTCGGCCCGCCCCGCCGACACGCCAACAAATAATTGGGGAGTGTCATAGTGATTGTCGTCCGTCCCGATGCTTACCGCCAGTACCCGGTAGGCCATAACCGATTCATGCTCGTCCTGGAACGGTGGCTGTCGGAACACGTGCAGGTCGAACCCCCGAGCCGCTACGGAGTGTGGGACACACTCACGGTCGAACCGGGGCGCTCCCTGACCGACGTTCTGCGTTCCGACATCCCGCAGGACAGCGACGTTCTCGTCGTGGCCCAGGACGGCCGTCTGCTGGCAGCTCCCGCTTCTGAGGTGAGCCCGCACCGTACCGTCGCTGCCCTGCACGTGGCTACGGGTTCTTTCGCCCTCGATCAACTGGGCAAGATCTTCGTGGCACTGGAGAAGAGCGACCCGGAGGCTTTTGGCGCGGCCGGCGCTGCGCTCGGCGAGGCTGCGGCTGCGGCTGGCGGCCTGGTCCTTGAGGATCCCCTGACCGAGTCCATAGCCAAGGTGACCTTCTCGGCACCGGTCTGGTCGCGGATCGACGGCAGCTTCCAGCCCGGGATGGTGCAGTACGCGCCCACCGGCCTGCGACGTCTTGACCTTGCGGCCTCTGGTAGCACCATCAGCGGTCAGATCGCGGTGAAGGGCTGGTCCGTCGTCCGTGCGCACGAGTCTGACAGGGCCGCCGGCCAGGAACTGTTCGAAAAGCTTTCCGGGCTCTTTCACTACCCGCTCGTCCTTACCGTCGAGGACGGGAAGGTGACCGAAACGAAGGCGACGGAGGCGGGTTCCGCCATCGCGGCCACCGCCTTGACGGAGATCTTCGCCGCACATCCGGGTCACGCCGAGGTCACTGCTCTCGAGTTCGGGCTCAATCCGGCCGTCCCCCATCTCCCCTTCAACTCCGAGTCCAATGCGGTCGGCACGGGCAAGGCATCGGCATCCATCCATCTAGTGCTGGGAACCCTGCCGCTCACCCAATTCGAGATCGTCCTCGACTGCGTCACCAGCTCCCTCACCGCCCTCGGCGGCACCACGTCCCTTGCCGGAGCGGGTACAGCTCTTGCCGATCAGACTCCCCGCCGTCGGATGAATCGCGTCATCGCGGCCAACTGCGGTTGCCACTGACATGACCGCTCCGGAGACACCAATATGGGAGCAGCGTTTCCGAGTAACACGCCACACGCTCCCCGCCTGGGCCAAGAGTTCCCCGGACCGCTGTGTGTTCGTCAGCGACCGCTCCGGGAACGCCCAGGTCTACTGCTGGGACCGCACGGTCGGCACGCTGCGGCAGGTCACAGATCGTCCCGCCGGCGTTCAGCGCTGCGCCATCGAAGCCTCTGGCGAGACCGTTTGGTGGTTCGCGGACACCAACGGTGACGAACTCGGCCAGTGGATGCGGCAGCCGTTCGCAGGAGGCTCTGACGAGCCGGCCGTACGGGGTCTGACCTCTTACTGGCCCGCAGGACTCGCTCTCGGCCTGGGTGGTCACAATCTGCTCGGTCACAGCTCCGAGCAGGGCACCGACGTCTCCCTTGTGCTGCCCGATGGCACGCTTCGACGCCTTTACCGGCACGAGGAGCCCGCACACGCCGTCGACCTGTCCCGCGACCTCGCTCTCGCCGTCATCGCGCACAGCGAACGCGGCGACCTGTGGCAGCCCGGCGTACGTGTCCTGACGACGGACGGACTTGCTGTCGCCGAGCTGGAAGGCGAGGCCATCGGTTTCTCTCCCATGCTGGGTGACAACCGGCTGCTGCTTCTGCAGCCGTGCGAAGACCGCTGGGAGCCTGTCATTTACGAGCCGCACACCGGTGAGCGCACGAGTCTTGATCTTGAGCTGCCCGGTGAGATTTCCATCGAGTGGTCACAGGACGCCGCCTCCTTACTCGTCGTTCACGATCACCATGCCCGCTCCGAGGCATTCCGCTATGACCTGGCGGCCCGTGAGCTGTCGCCACTGCAGATCCCTCAAGGCACTATCGAGAACGCCCGTACCCGGCCCGGCGGCGACGTGTGGTTCCAGTGGTCCAACTCCGCGAACCCGTCCGTGTTCCAGGCCCTCGACAGCGATCCGCAGTTCCCTCTCACCAGCCGTCCGCCGCAGACCGCGCTCGCCACTGACATCTGGGTCGACGGCCCGGGCGGCAGCGTGCACGCCCTGCTGAGTCTGCCCCGGACAGGTGTGCAACCGCACCCCGCGGTATTCCTTCTGCACGGCGGACCCGACGAGCACGACCAGGACGCTTTCGACCCTGAGGTCGCGGCCTGGACGGATGAGGGATTCGCCGTCGTACGCATCAACTACCGCGGATCGACCGGCTACGGAAGAGCGTGGACAGAAGCCCTACGGCACCGTGTCGGTCATACAGAACTCGAGGACATCACCGCGGTGCGGCAGTGGGCCATCGGCCAAGGGATCGTCGACCCTGCCCGCCTGATACTCGCCGGCTGGTCCTGGGGCGGCTATCTCACCCTGTTGGGCCTGGGAACCAGGCCAGACGACTGGACGCTCGGCCTCGCGGGTGCTCCGGTGGCCGACTGTGCCGCCGCCCACCGGCAGGCCATGGACGACATCAAGGCTCTCGACCGCAGTCTTTTCGGCGGGACACCGGACGAAGTACCCGACCTCTACCGCGACTCCTCACCCATCACCTACGTCGACGCCGTTCGAGCCCCGGTCTTCATCTGCGCTGGCATCAACGATGCCCGCTGCCCCATCGACCAGGCCCGCGTCTACGCCGACCGTCTCAGAGACCGCGGCCTGACCGTCGAGTTTCACACCATCGACGGGGGCCACAGCATGACGGCAGTGGAGGAGCGCGTCGCGGTCTTCCGCCGACAGCTCGAGTTCTCCCGCAAGCACATTGATGACCGAAGGGGACTCTCATGATCCGCCGGTACGCGCCGGGAGGCCGCGACGAGATCGTCGTCCACGGTGTGCGGCGCCGCCGCGACCTCTTGCTCCGTTGGCACACTCCCGCCTGAACGAACCTGGGCTACTCCAAGGCCCCGCCCACGCGGGCCATGTGGAGCCGGAAGGTGTACGAGGGGTCTTCGCGCCGTCGTTCCTTGAATTCCGTCCAGCGGAGCTGCTCGCGCAGAGTCACTCCGCGAAGTGCCTGTTCGGCTTGCTGCTGCTCGGCCGCCACGATGGTCCGAGCGGTGTCCACGATGTCCGATCGCCCCTCTGCAGGGATGATGACCAGGCCGTCGCAGTCGCCCACGGCCACATCGCCCGGCTGGAATGGGAAGGGCTGCCCTGCGGCGTCATCGGTTTCCGGATGCGGCAGGGGCGATGAGGGGCACGGCCCCAGGCTGAACACCGGTAGCTGGATAACCGCCAGGTCATCGGTATCCCGGTGGCACCCCCACACCACCAGGCCGGTTACTCCTGCGAGCCGTGCTTCGATCGCGACAAGGTCGCCCACACACGCCTCGTCTGTCCGTCCTCTGTTGTCGATGAGCAGCACGTCTCCCGGGCGGGCCTCGTCCAGGCCTTGAAAGATTGAGGCGACTCCTTCGGTGTGACAGATGCGGCGTAGGGGGCCGGCGAGCCTCATCCCTGTCACCGCCGGCCGCAGTGGCAGCGGTGGCAGTGTAAGCGGCTGTCCCAGCCGCATGGCCGCATCCCAGATAGCGGCTGTAGGCCATGTCTGCCCGTCGGCCGGATCGACGCTCATGTCCAAGGCCGCGCTCATCCCGCGATCAGCCGTGTAATGGCTGCCGCGGCGGCCCCCAGGAACACCACGAGCAGGGTGGGCCACTTCCGCCAGACTCCGAATGCGCCCACGGCCAGACCCACCACACGGGCATCGATCGTCAGCGCCTGACCGGCACTGAAGATCTGAGTGGAGATCAGTGCCGCCAGCAGTGTCGGCGCCATGAGGGCTACTACCCGCTGCATGCTGCTCGGCAGCTCCTGCCCACCTAGCAACACTGGCCCGGCGGCCTTCATCGCCATCGACACAGCACCCACGAGGAGTACCGCAAGCCATACTCCGCTCATCATTTCCTCAATCCCAGAAGACAAGCCACGGTTGATGCGATCAACGGCACGCCCGGTGAGGCGACCGGAGTCAGTGACAGTGCGATCGCGACCCCGAGGATCGCGCACACGAGCGCACGCCGGTCACTGATCTGGCTCCTGAGCAGGGCCAGGAAGAGGACCGGCGAGACTACATCCAGCCCGAAACGCAGCGGATCCCCGACGTACTGTGCCCCCAGCACGCCCACGGCTGTACCACCCACCCAGGCGCAGTAGACCACTACGCCCGCGCCCAGAAGCCGTCCGCGCGAGTAGCGCCCTTCACCCAGATGGCCCACGGCCCAGGACTCATCGACTACCAGCTGCGCGCCGAAGAAGCGCTTGAGCGCGTTGCCGGTCATCACCGGGGCGACGCTGATCCCGATGGGCAGGTAGCGGGAGTTGAGCAAAATGGCGGCCACGATGGCCGCAGCGATGCCTCCGCCCGTGCCCACCACGGATGCGGCCGCGAACTGGGCCGATCCGGCGAATGTGGTCAGAGACATGGCGATGGGCGCCGCGATCCCCATGTCAGCTGCCCGCGCAACCACGCCGAACGACACAGCGAAGCCGAAGACGGCGATCGCCAGTGGGACCGCCATGCGCAGCCCGAGGAGCCACTCTTCCTTGAAGGTGGGCGGGGAAGAATACCCTTCAGCTGTGCTGGCAGTACTAGGTAAGGCGCCTTGAGGGTCCATCGACCCTCCAGTCCCGAGATGATCCATACTGGTAGATGATACGGAGCCATGATGAGATTTGCTAGTTACTTTGAGAACCCGGTTACATGGGCCGAGGACCTGGTGAACACCTATAACATCGTCCGGGGAAAAGAGAAGATGCCAGATCCGGCCGCACTGGCGGAAATGCTCATCGCCCACGGAATCCGTCTCAAGGCTGCCCCCACCGGCAACGACCTTGAGAGGGCCTACACCCTGCGAGCGGCTCTGCGCGAGGTCTTCAGCGCCCCCGACGACGAAACTGCTGCCGCCCTCCTCAACCGCATACTTGCCGAGCACCACGCACTCCCCTACTTCCACAAGCACGACGGAAGCTGGCAACTCCATGCCACTGACCTGCAGGATGACCCCATCGATCAATACGCTGTCACTGCCGCCATGGGCCTTCTCGGCGTCATCACCACCGCAGGGATGAGCCGCCTCCACACCTGCGACGGCAACCGCTGCGAAGAGGTGTTCGTAGACATCTCCCGCAACCAGTCGCGCCGGTACTGCAGCCCACAAATCTGTGGAAACCGTGCAAGCGCCGCCGCGCACCGGGCTCGCCAAAAAGGGGCCACTTGACGGAGCAAGAGGAGTGGGGCACATCTGACTTAGTCGGGGATTTCTGGCATGCCCCACCAGGCGGTTTTGTTGCTGACTTCGGCTTTCGGGCATGTACGCCGCGCCTGCCCCTACGGGCGTCTGCTTCGCGCGCTTGGCGTTCCGTCCCATACCAGCCTTCTGATGGGTGGGCGTCTTCGATCAGGACAACGACATACGAACCAGGCAGGTTGACGTCACCGTGTCACCGGGGCGGGGGCAGCTCGTCGGGGTAGTTCTCAAGCGGTTCGTGCAGGTCGGGCAAAGGTTCCTCCCGTGCCGGATGCGAACCTCCCGATTCTCGATCTGCCCCGGCGCCAAGGCGGGACGAGGTCCGAGATCGGCCACGCACTGGCCGGTTGGCATCCTCTTGTTCAGCGTCCGGGCATCGGTCCCCTGTTCTGGCCGGGCCCGGCGTCTGGGCGCTGGCGCTGGTCGGCGGGAGCGGGGGCGGGAACTCCGTGCCAGCGTCCGGATCGGCCTGTGCCCGCTCGAAGAGCCGGCGGCGGGCATCGGCCTCCTGGGTGAACTTCGCGAGCCGGGTGAGGTTCTCCGGGGTCCGCAGCCACGTCGCCGGGTCGGTCGTACGGCCTCCGACGTACTCCTCGGGCATCGCCGCCTGGAGATGGGACCGAGTCGCCTCGGCGCGCTGCTTTGGGGTGAGGGCGGCGTCCCGGCCGGGGTGGTCGACCGCGTGCGGCGGCGCGGGGTCGTGCTCGCCCTGGTCGCGGTGCTCGGTGACCGTGGTGGTGCCGGCTTCGGCAGGAGCTCCGTCCGGCGCGGCGGGCACGGTGGTGCGGGCGGCGCGGATCACGTCCTGCACGGCGAGGCCGGCGACCTGGGCGCGCTCGTAGCGGGACGACTCCCTCGGCGGCCTGCCGTCAGTACCGGCGATCCACCACCGCTTCGGCTAAATGAAGCCGGCGGTGTAGGTGAGCAACTCCGGCGCCGGATCAGGGCGGCCTTGCTTCACCGGGGTGAGGCGGCGGGCGTGGCGGGCGAGGACCTTGTCGGCGATGTAGGTGTCCAGGCCGAGGACGAAGGCGCGGCCGCACAGGGTCTCCAGCAGATGCCGGCAGACGGTCCAGCCATCTGGCGGAGGACCGCGTCGACGCCTCGGTGCACCGCTGGATGTACGTCGGGGGCATGGCGCACGCCTACGCGGAGATGGTCAACGATCCGCAGGACACCGATATCGCGGTACTGCGCCTGGGTACCCCCTATGAGCCTCGGCCGGGACTGTTCGAGTCCTTCTTCCACGCCGGGCGTCTGGACTTCCCCAGGAACGAACTGGCCGACATCCTCAAGATCATGGGCGCTGTGCCTATCGTGATGGTGATCCATTTGGAGCGCTCTGCCGTAATCCCGGAGATCGCCGAACGAGCCGCGGCGCTGCTAGCCGATTTCGGCGCACACGACGAAGTCCTCCTAGACGTCCTGTTCGGGCACGCGCGTCCTGCAGGCCGTCTGCCCTTCCAGCTGGCGATGGCTCAGGGCAGCGTGAAGTGGTTCAACGCGGAGAAGGGCTGCGGGTTCATCCAGCAAGACAGCGGCGACCCGGACCTCTTCGTGCACTACTCGGAGATCATGGGCCAGGGCTTCAAGTCCCTGGAGCAGGCGCAGAAGGTCGAGTTCGAGATCGGCCAGGGCTCAAGGGGACCACAGGCCCAGCAGGTCCGCGCGATCTGACCCTGTCCGGGCGACCACCGGTGAATACAGCGGTGGCTACGATCGGCAACGGCCCGGCCACGGCAGGTGCGATGCCGGGGCCGAGCCGTTGCCATGCGGGCGGCTACCTGAGCCAGACGATGTTCAGGACCGTCAAGCTGCGCAAGGGCCGGTTGATCCAGTAGGTGAGGGAGAGCTGGCCGACGGCCGCGTAGCGGACGTCCTCGCCCTCGTCGTCGTCGGTGTCGAACTGCCGGAAGCCGAACGGATCGGCGGCGGCCGCGGCAAACATGTCCCACACGATGTCCGCCGCGTGCTCGGGCAGGGCGTCGAGAACCTTGGCGGCCGCGGCGGAGACGCGGACCGCGTACGGCGACGGGCTCACCTTCGACGGCGGCGAAGCTCCGCCAGGTCGACGGCGTCGCTGTCGTCGTAGCCGGAGGCGACGAACGCGTCGACGGCCGGGGCGTGCGCGATGCGGCCCTGCCAGTCCTGGACGACCTCGTAGAGCCCGGCCAGGGAGAACGTGCGCCAGGACTCCTCAAGGGCGGCCGCGTAGTCGCGCTCGAAGGCCGGCACCCACCGGTCCGCGCGTTTGTCGGCGCGGATTTGGGCGAGGAGTTCGGCCGGCGCTCCGGGCTCGGGGGCGTAGGTAGTGACGGGTGCGTGGTCAGGTTGCGCGCTCATCTGGTCCTCCCGGCGGGTCGTCACTTCACCGTACGCGCGCCGAATGGCCGTGGACGCCGTCATGGGCAGATCCCCTCCTCCTGGGCGTGGGGCCGGATGCGGGCCACGAGGACCTTGAACTCCGTCAGCGCCATCCCAGCTCTTCCTCCCAGTCGAGGAAGTCGGCACCTTCCTCTTCCTCCTCCTGGCGCTGGTAGTCGTCAGCGGCCTGGCGGTTCGCCGCACGTTCGACATGGTTCTTCGGGTCCGGATACGGGTGAGCCGAAGCACGATGGTCGCCACCATTGGCAGCCACTGAGCAGCGAGTTCGAGGTTGTAAAACACCATAATTGCCACAAAGCTGGCACGCTATATGTCACCATTGATGTGGAAAGCATTCTTGATGTCACCGATTTACCGCTTCCTCGGCTACCTGGACTACCTGACCGCCCCGGGCAATAGCCCTGTACCTCCGTGGCTGATCGTTTCAGTTGTACCTGCAAAGTGAGCTTGCGACCGCAGACGCTCCAGCGCCAGCACGAACAGGCCCATGGACAGAGCAAAGAATTTCCATCAGCCTGGTTCGGTGATCACACTTATGACTGCCATCGTCGGCTTGCTCGCTAGCATGTCTGCGCTATGGATCACTCTCGCGGACCGTCGACGGGCCATCGCGAAGGAGCGACGAGAAGAGGCCGAAGCGGGCCGACGCGCCGCTGCCGAAGAAGCCGCCGAACTGGCTCAATCCGCCAGGCTCGTGGCACAGGAGGAAATGTCACAGGCCAAGTCCGTGCAGCTCCGACTTACTAGCAGATCGCCCGCTGAAGACTTAGGTAATGCGCCAAAGGTCTGGCTGGTAACGGTCGCTAATCGGGGACCGCTACCGATCACAAACACGCAGGTGGTCCACACTGTGGGGCCCGCGATGCCGTACCACTCGGATTCCTTCGACCTGCAAGGCGAAAGCACGCATGAAGTTGAACTCCCCGGTACAGGGGAACAGCCCCGCTTGGCTGAAGTCACTACGGTGTTTACTGACGCAGCGGGCCGCCGTTGGCAACGCCACCTCACCGGTGGCCTTTGCCTGGGCACCCTCGAAGGCGATGGCACCTATCAGTGGGACGAGCCGCGCTTCCCCGAGACCATGGTCTTCCCAAGCTACCCACCAACCCCTGCGGTGTCTCGCAGACGGGTGTACCCCGCCCTGGTGGTGCCGTTGCTCGTCCTCGTCGCGATCGGCTGTCTGCTCTCCATTCTTCTCCGCTGAGACTGAAGTTAGTACTCCAGCAGCGGATCGTGTCCTGAGCTGGTGTGGTTCGTTGTCCGGGCATGGTGGGGATGTTGGATGGTGTGGCCTGGGCTGCGGAGTTGGAGTCGGTGTTCGCGCGGGTGGCGGGCCGGTTCCCCCGGGCGGATCTGCGGTGGCGGATGCGGGACTATCTGCGGGGGCTGCTGGCGCCGGTGGCCAGGAAGAATGGTTGGCAGCTGGCCGAATACGCAGGTCACAGGACTCCGGACGGGTTTCAGAGGCTGCTGAACTCGAGTGTCTGGGACGCGGACGCGGTCCGTGACGACGTGCGTGATTACGTCGCCGAGCGGCTTGGTCCGGGTGGTGTGCTGATTATTGACGACACCGGGTTCATCAAGAAGGGATCCACCTCGGCGGGGGTGGGACGGCAGTACACCGGAACCTCCGGGAAGATCGACAACTGTCAGATCGGGGTGTTCGCCGCCTATGCCACGAGTCGTGGACGGGCTTTGGTGGACCGGGAGTTGTATCTGCCGAAGGCCTGGACGTCGGACCGGGAACGTTGCCGGGCGGCGAAGATCCCCGATAAGCGCCAGTTCGCCACGAAGGGCGAGCTCGCCAAGGCGATGGTCACCCGCTGTCTGGCCGCTGGGCTGCCCGCGGAGTGGGTGACGGCGGACGAGGCCTATGGTCAGGAGTGGAAGTTCCGGCGCCTGCTCGAGGAACTCGGGGTCGGTTACGTGGTCGCGGTGCCGAAATCACAGCAGGTCAAGAGCCTGGCTGGGTTCTGGCGGATCGACGAGCTGATCGCCCAGGCGCCCGAGGACGCCTGGCAGCGGCTCTCCTGCGGCGACGGTGCCAAAGGCCCGCGCATCTACGACTGGGCCAGCGCGAAGCTGCCGGCGATCGGCTTCTTCGACGGTGACACCCCGACGCACAATCGCTGGGTGCTGGCCCGCCGGAGCCTGGCCCGGCCGGACGAGATCGCCTACTACTTCGCCTACGCGCCGCTGGCCTGCACCGTCGCCGACCTCGCGAGGGTGGCCGGGATGCGGTGGGCGATCGAGGAGTGCTTCCAGGCCGCCAAGAACGAATGCGGCCTGGACGAGTACGAGGTCCGTCGGTATGTCGGCTGGTACCGGCACATCACCCTGGCCATGCTCGCCCACGCCTTCCTCGCCGGCCTGGCCGCCGACGAGACGGTAAAGGGGGCAGCAGAAACGACCCCACCAGCAGGATTGTCGCCCTCACCGTGGCAGAGATCCGCCGGCTCCTGGAACATCTCCTGCCCCACCAGCGAAGACACCGGCCTCATCCTCGAGATCACGCACTGAACTGGTCCCGCTGGCGACGACATCGGCAAGCCACCGCCCGCCGTTGCCACTACCTCAGAAGAACCAGTTCAGGACACGATCCGCTGCTGGAGTACTAAGCAGCGGTACGCGGATCGGGATGATCTTGGCGCCGGGGGCGAGGCCCTGGAGTCCGCCGCCCTTGCCTGTTCCCGCGATCAGTTCGGCGGTCGTTGTCCCCTGGCCGTTGCGGTCGCTGGTGTCGGGGCCGCCGCCGTCGGGGATGGACGCGTCCCGGCCGGGCAGGACCTGGCCCTTGAGGGAGGATGTCGAGGGGTTCACGCCCGAGTCGATGACGGCGATCTTGATCCCCTCGCCCGTCGTCTTCTTCCAGATCTTGTCGGCGTGCATGAGGTCGAGGTACCACTGCCGGTCCCTGACCTCGTCCGCATGCGCCGGGGCGGCCTGACCGACCAGTCCGGTCGCCGCCATCAGGGCGGCGGCCAGAGCGCGCGTCCACACGCCGTGCTGTCGGGCGACGGCGCTCGGTCTCCGTCCTCTCGGTCCGCGGAGGGGTTTCAGGAAGGATGCCATGCACTCGATTGGATCACGCCGCCTGGGGGTTCAGGTGCCGGGCTGCTGTCCAGGGGGTGACGATGCCCGCTCGCTGACGGACCGCAAGATGTGCCCCCTCATGAGCCTTATCCCGACGAAGGCCACAGGGCACTGTCGGTCCTGGGCGGCGCCTTGTCGCGGGCCGCGTCGTTCCTCTCCTCGTTCGTCGGCCAGTGCTGGAGGATTTGATGATCGGTTCAAGACCGCCGGGCACCCGGGGCTGTCTGTCGGTCCCCTCGATCAGGTCGGTCGGCACGGCCGTCGCCGGCCAGGGCTACTCGCAGGACGCCCTTCTCGACTACTTCGGTGTTTCCGATCCGAGGGTCGCCGGTTTGTTCCGGGCGAGCGGAATCCAGCGCCGTTTCCTGACGCTTCCCGCCTCGGGCGCCGATGGACGTCCCGCCGAAGAGGGGCCGGGTGGTCTGCGGGACAAGCACCGGCGGGTCGCGCTCGACATGGGCGGCCGGGCGGTGCGTACGTGCCTGGAGCGGGCCGGGATCGGCGTCGGGGAGGTGGGTTTTGTGTGCTGTGTGACAACGACGGGTCTGCTCACCCCGGCGCTGAGTGCGCTGCTGGTGCGGGAGATGGAGCTGCCGGCGGCTGTCCAGCGGCTCGACATCGTGGGGATGGGTTGCCATGCGGCCATGAACGGCCTGGATGCCGCCAGGTCCTGGTGCGTGGCCAACCCGGGGGCCGTCGCGGTGGTGCTGTGTGCCGAGGTCTGCTCGGCCGCGTACGTTTTCGACTCCACGATGCGCACCGCGGTGGTCAACTCGCTCTTCGGTGACGGCGCGGCCGCCGTCACTCTCGTCTGTCAGCCCCCGGGCGCCGCCCCGGGGCGGCAGGGCGGGAGCGGGCCGGTGCCGTATCTGCTGTCGTCGGCCAGCCGGGTGATCCCGTCGGCGGTGGACGCGATGCGCTACGACTGGGACGACCAGCAGGGGCGTCTTTCATTCTTCCTCGACCCGCAGATCCCCTACGTCATCGGGGCGCACGCGGAGGAGGTCGTCGATGGCCTCCTCGCCGGTGCCGGGCTGCGCCGCAGCGCCGTACGCCACTGGCTGGTGCACGGCGGGGGCAAGAAGGTCGTCGACGCGGTGCGGGTGAACCTGCGGCTGAGCCGGGAGGAGGTGCGGCACACGATGGGGGTGCTGCGCGACTACGGGAATCTGTCCAGCGGCTCGGTGCTGTTCTCCTACGAGCGTCTGGTCGAGGAGGGGGCCGTCCGGGCCGGGGACTACGGAGTGATCATGGCGATGGGGCCGGGCTCGGCGATCGAGACGGCGCTGGTGCGGTGGGAGGAAGCGTGATGAGGGAAGAGACGGTGCGGGCCGTGGAGGTGCTGGAGGTCGGCATCGACGCCGCGGCGGGACTCACCAGGGAGCTGATCGTGGCCGTCGGCGAGGTCTGCGACCGGGCGGAGGACGGCCAGGGAGCCGTCGTCGTGCTGCGGACCTTGGGCGCCGCCGGTCACGTGCCGGCGCTGGACACGGCCGTGCTGACGAAGTGGGAGGGCGTACTGCGGCGGCTGGAACGGCTTCCGGCCGTCTCGGTGGCGGCGATGAGCAGGCCGTGCGGCGGGGTCGCGCTGGACGCGGCGATGGCGGCGGACTACCGCGTCGCCCATCCGGAGACGGAACTGGTGCTCTCGACCGCGTCCGGCGAGGTCTGGCCGGGGATGGCCCTGTACCGGATGAGCCGCCTGTCCCAGCGGGCCCCGGTGCGGCGGGCGGCGCTGTTCGGTATGCCGGTCAGCGCGCACGACGCCCTCGCGGCCGGCCTGGTGGACGAGCTGTCGGAAGAGCCGGTGACGGGCGTGGCACGGCTGGTGGGGCATCTGTCCGGCGGGTGGGGCGCGGACCTGGCGATCCGGCGGGATCTGCTGCGGGGCAGCACTGCGGAGTTCGAGGGGGCCCTGGGCGGGCACCTGGCGGCCTGCGACCGGGTCCTGCGCCGGGCGGCCTCTGTCTGAACGGATCATCCACTCGTCCGCCGGGAGCCCGGCGCCCCTCACGAAGGGCGCCGGGCTCCCGCACGGTCAGGCCGGGAGGGGCACGCGCATCTCCCGGTTCGCGCGCAGGGCCAGCTCGCGGATGCCCGTGTGGCGCTTCCACCGGCCGGCCGCGCCCAGCAGTTGACCCATGTAGTCGCGGGCGCGGGCGGACTGGACGCCGGCGAGGATGTCGACGGCCTGGTGCCCGCTGGCGACGCCCTCCTCCAGGGCTCCGGCCTGCATGTAGGTGGCGCCGATCACGGCGGTTCTCAGTCCCACGGCCCGGGTGAAGTCGTCCTTGCTCATGGCACCGGCCTCGCGGCTCCAGCGCAGCGCGGCCTCGGGCTGGGCGAGGTCGCGGTGGATCTCGACGGCGTCGGAGGCGAGCCGGGCGTGGGTGAAGTACGCGAGCCACGGCGGGTCGTCGTCGGCGCGGATCTGGCCCAGCAGCGTTTCGGCCTGGTGGAGCGCGGCGCCGGCGTCCTTGGTGTGGGCCGGTCCCTGGCGGGCGTGCGCGCGGGCCTCGGCGAGTTTCGCGAAGGCGAGCACGCGCGGCGCGGCAGCGTGCCGGGCCCGCTCGTAGGCGCCTTCCGCCATGTCGGCGGCTTCGGCGGGGTGTCCGGCGAGGAACGCCTGGAGGGCCATCGTGGACAGCACGTAGCAGCCGCTCTGCACGTCTCCGGCCAGCCGGGCCAGGCGCAGAGCGTGCGTCAGGTGCTGCTGGGCGGCCTGGTGGTGGCCCATGTCGACCGCTGCCCAGCCCACCGAGCGGGAGAGTTCCGCGGCCGCCGTGAACAGTCCGCGCCCGATCGTCTCCGAGTAGGTGCCCCGCAGCATCGGGGCCGCCTGCATCCGCAGGGTCCGGGCAATGGCGCTGGTGCGCCAGTCCCCTCCGCCGAACCGGGCGTCCTGCCGCCTGGCGAGCGAGGCGGCATGCCACAGGGCATCGACGTCGTCGCGGCCGACCCGGCGGCCGGCGAGGCCGGGGACGGGAGGGTCGGCGGGGACGGACAGCCACCGGGTGACGGGGGCGGTGAACGCCGAGGCGGCGAAGGCCGAGCCGGCAGTGAGGAATTCTCTGCGGTCCATGGTGCTCCAGAAGTCGGCGACTCCCCGCAGCGCCTCGGCGGGGTCGCGGGGAAACGACGTTCCCGGCCGAGAGCATGGGTTCTTGGGGGCGTAGCCGATCTCCGCCTCGGTCACGGGCCGCCCCAGCGCCTCGCCCAGGATGTTGGTGATGAGGGGGACTATCGCATCCCGGGGACGGACCCCGAGGACGGTCCAGTTCTTAACGCTCGTATGGGTGTAACTTGCCGCCTCACCGACGGCGAGCGCCCGCACGTTGACGCGCCGGGCTAGCTCCTTGTTGCTCAGCTCCGCCTTCGTGATCAGCTCTGCCAGCAATGGGTTACCCGCTCCCACAGCCATCTGCACCTCCCGTGACGCCCCCAGGGCCCGCTCGTACGCTCCGGCGCGGGCTCAGTGCCCACCAGGCTCGTACATCCGGGCCGCCGGGGGAGGCGGGACGCGGAAGATGTGCCCCCTCATGAGCCTCCCTGGAGTCGCCGGCGCCCGGGAGCCTGTGGGCGAAGGGAGCGGTGGCCCTGCCGCGTGGACGGCAGGCCGGCGCAGCACCCCCCGGGATTCGTCTCATCCATCCAGGAGATCGCCATGCGTCTGCTCGTCACCGGCGGTGCCGGCTTCATCGGATCGCACTTCGTCCGCCGTGTCCTGTCCACCACCAGCGACCGGGTGACGGTCCTGGACGCCCTGACCTACGCCGGCTCCCGGGAGAACCTGGGCCCGGCGCTGGCCTCGGACCGGCTGACGTTCGTCGAGGGCGACATCCTGGACGCCGCCCTGGTCGACGAGCTCGTGAGAGAGCACGACGCGGTGGTGCACCTGGCGGCCGAGTCGCACGTCGACCGCTCGCTCCTGGACGGCGGCCACTTCCTGACCGTGAACGTCATGGGCACCCAGATCCTCCTGGACGCCGCGCGCCGCCACCGGACCGGCAAGTTCGTGCACGTGTCCACCGACGAGGTCTACGGCCCGCTGCTGAAGGGCGCCGCGACGGAGGACGTGCCCCTGCGGCCCACCGTGCCCTACGCGGCGTCGAAGGCGGCGAGCGACCTGGTGGCCCTGTCCGCGTACGCCACCCACCGCGTGCCGGTGTGCGTCACCCGCTCCTCGAACAACTACGGTCCCCACCAGCACCCGGAGAAGGTGATCCCGCGGTTCGTGACCCGGCTGCTCAAGGGTGAGCGGATCGGGCTGCACGGCCGCGGCGAGCACGTGCGCAACTGGGTCCACGTCGAGGACAACGCGGCCGGCATCGACCTCGTGCTGCGGCACGGTACGCCCGGCGAGGTCTACAACCTGGGCGGCGGCACCGACCTCACCGGCCGTCAGCTCGCCGAGCACGTCCTGAAGGCCTGCGGCGCCGGCCGGGACCGCGTCGACTACATCCCCGACCGCCCGTCCAACGACCTGCGCTACGCGATGACCTGGGACAAGGCCGCACGGCTGGGCTACCACCCGCGCCGCGCCTTCGAAGAGGGCCTGGCCCAGACCGTCGCCTGGTACCGGGCCAACCCCGGCCGGTGGGAGCCCGCCTCCCACGAAGCCGGCTCCCCCGTGCTCCACACCTGACCACCCGCCCTCCCGGCCCGAACCCCCGCCCGGCCCGCGCGGGCCGGGCGGGGACGGCACCGTCTTCCGCCCGCTGCGACCACCGTCCGCGAAGGAGAGCCCGTGCTCCCGTCGAACGCCGCCGTCCCTCCCGCCTCGGTGCGGCACAACGCGCGCCCCTACCTGCACGGCCCGGAGATCGCCGCGATGGCCCGCGCCGTTCAGGCCGGACAGTACGGCCACGGCCCCCAGGCGGAGCGGTTCGAGCGCGAGCTCGCCGCCCACCTGGACGTGCCCGATGTCGTGGCCGTCTCCTCCGCCACCACCGGCATCCACCTCGCGCTCCTGGCCTGCGGGGTCGGCCCCGGCGACGAGGTGATCGTGCCCTCCCAGACCTTCGCCGCGACGATCCAGCCGATCGTGGCCCTGGGCGCCGTCCCCCGCTTCGTCGACCACCACCCCGCCACCCTGTGCGTCGAGGTGGAGGCCGTACGCGAGGCGATAGGCCCGGCGACCCGCGCGGTCCTGCCGGTCCTCTACGGCGGGCGTCCGGTCGACCTCGGTGCCATCGTCCCCGAGCTGGAGCGGCGCGGCATCCACATCGTCGAGGACGCCGCGCAGGCCTTCGGGTCCCGGCGGACGACCGCAGCGGCGACGACGGTGTACTCCTTCGGGCCGATCAAGCAGCTCACCGCCCTGGTCGGCGGGGCGATCGTGCCGCGCACCGCCGACGAGGCCCAGGCCCTGCGCCGGATGCGCGCCCTGGGCATCACCAGCTCCCAGACCGACCGCATCCGGGCCACCACCTACACCGTCGAAGGGCCCGGCCTGCGCGGCGTCCTGCCGGACATGAACGCCGCGGTCGGCCGCATCCAACTGGCGCGGTTCGACAAGGTCGCGGCCCGGCGAATCGCCCTGTGGAAGGCGTACGAACGCGCCCTGCGCGGCGCCTTGGACGTCTCCCTGGTCGATGTCGGGGACGACGCCGTGCCGTTCAACTGCGTGGTCCGCGTCCCCGGCCGCGACCGCGTCCACCGGATCATGCGGGAGCGGGGCATCGGCGTGGGCGTCCACTACCCGCCCAACCACCTGCAACCCGCCTTCGCCCGCTGGACCCGGCACCTGCCCGTCACCGAACAGGCGGCCGGGGAAATCCTCTCCCTGCCGTTCCACCCGGCCATGACCCCCGACGACACGCAATGGACGGCCACCGCCCTCCTCGACGCCCTGGCCGACACGACCGCCTGACCCCCGGCCTCTGCCGACTCCTGGGAGGAACAGACCACCATGACCGCGCCCCCCTGCCCCGCGGCCCCCCGCCGGCGCCTGCTGCTGACCGGCGTCGGCGGGGCCCCCGGCCTCGACCTCGCCGCCCGCCTGGCCTGCACCGGCCACACCGTGCTCGGCACCGACTCCAACCCCCTCGCCCCCGGACTGATCATCCCGGGCATCTCCTCCCGGACCGTCGCCCGCGCCGACAGCCCGGCCTACAAGGACGAGCTGCGCACGCTGCTCGGCGAGTTCCGGCCCGAGGCGATCATCTCGGGCGTCGAGCGCGAGCTGCCCCTCCTCATCGAGATGCGCGACGAGCTTGACGCGGCGGGTATCCGGACGTGGCTGCCCCCGGCCCGCACGGCGGCCGTCACCCTGGACAAGGCCCTCTTCCACGAGGCCGTCACCGCCGCGGGCATCCCCACCCCGCGCACCGGTGGGCCCGGGGACCTGCACACCCTGCCCGAGGACGGCGGCCTCGTGGTCAAGCCCCGCCGCGGGCAGGGCTCCAAGGACGTCCACTTCTGTGCCACCCGCCGGCAGGCGGCGGTGCTGTGCGAGCTGGTCGAGGACCCGATCGTGCAGGAGCGCATTGGCGGGCAGGAGTTCAGCGCGGACTGTCTGGTCGACCGCGACGGGGTCGCCTCGGTGGTCCTGCGCCACCGGCTCCTGGTCAGCGGCGGCATGTCGATGGTCGCCGCCACCTTCCACCACGAGCAGGCGACACGCCTGGTCAAGGCCACCCTCGCGGCGATCGGAGCCACCGGCCCGTGCGACGTCCAGGGGTTCATCACCATTGCACACCCCCACCCGGTCGTGATCACCGAGGTCAACCACCGTCTCGCCGCCGGGTTCCGGCTCGCCGAAGCCGCCGGCGCCGACCTCGTCGACCAGATCCTCAACGGTCTTTTCGGCCTCCCCGTGGACCACCGGCGCCTGGCCTACCGGCCTGGGGTCCACCTCACTAAGTACGTCGCCGAGCTCTCCACCCAGACCAGACCCGAGCCCGTAAGGAGCCACCTGTGACGCCCCCGCTGCCCGCTCGCCTGACCGGCCCCGGACTGACGCTGCGTCCCCTCTCCCCCGGGGACGAGCCGCTCGTCGCCCAGGCCCTCGACGATGCCGAGATCATCCGCTGGGCCACCGGAGCCCACCTCCATTCCCTTCCCGTCGGCGAGCGCGCCGCGCGGTGGCTGGGGCGCCGCCTGGAGGCGTGGTCCGGCGGCGTCCCCCACTTCGCCATCGCCGATCCCCGCACCGACGAGCTCACCGGGTACATCGGCCTGCGCCGCATCCACGGCGGTAACGCCGAGGTCGGAAGCTGGATCGCGCCGTGGGCCCGGGGCCGGGGCCTGGCGGCGGGCGCCCTGCTGACCGCCGCCGGATGGGCGCTGGCTCCCGCCGCCGACGGGGGCATGGGGCTCCACCGGATCGCCCTGCACCACTCCACCGGCAACCCAGCCTCGTGCGCCGTCGCGGCCAGGGCCGGACTCCTGCTGGAAGGCACCATGCGGCAGGCCACCACCGACCACACCGGCGCCCGCTACGACTCCCACCTCCATGCCCGGCTGGCCACCGACCCCGACCCCCGCGAGCGCGTTCCCGCCCCCGCGTGACCGGGGCCGTGGGACGATCCCCAGGTCCGCCGGCCTGCCGCCATCACCCGCGCCACACCGAGGAATCCCGTGCCCAGTCGAACAGAACTCCGCTCCGTCCTCGCTTCCTACCTGGCCCGCCACCCCGCCGAGAGCGCCCGCCTGGCCCCCGTGGAAACCGCCCTCGCTGCACACACGGCACCGGGTCCGGCTCTGGTGACGTGCAGCGCGGTCGTCGTCGACCGAACCGGCCACATCCTGCACGTGCCGGACTCCCCCACCGGAGCGGGCCTGCCGGGCACTCGCCCCGAAACCGGCGACCGCAGCCCGCTGGCCACCGCCCTGCGCGCCGTCCGGGAGCAGACCGGCATCCCGCCCGCCGACCTCTGCCTCACCCCGCAGTACCTCCGCGCCCCGATCGACATCGCCCCAGGCACCGGGACGGCCGGTGCGCCGATCGCCGACTTCCGCTTCGCCTTCTACCTCGCCCATGCCTCCCGCACCGAAGGGTCCTGGCGCCCGGCCGCGGACCCCGGTCTCGGGAAGAAAGCGGCGGCTCTGGACGGACAGGCCGCTCCGCTGAACGCCTCCGCGCTGATCCACAACTCGCGCGGCGAGTACCTGCTGCACCTGCGGGACATGCGCGACGGCATCTGGGCCCCGGGCTGCTGGGCCCTGCTGGGCGGCGGCCACGATCCCGGCGACCGCACCCCCGAGGACACGATCCGCCGCGAACTCCGGGAAGAAGCGGGCATCGTCCCCGAGCATCTGGAGACGTTCCTCGACGAGGAGCTCCGCGACGCCGACGGCCTGACCATGCCCGTGCGGATCTTCTCCGCGCTCTGGGAAGGCGACCCCACCCGCCTGCCTCTGACAGAGGGCGTGATGTGCGCCTGGTTCCCCCCGGCCACCGTGCCCCGCCTGCGTCTCGGCGGCGAAACCCTCGACCTGGTCCAACGCCACGCCCGCGTGACGGAGCCGGCATAGACCCTTGAAGCCGGTCTCAGGGGGCAGTGGAGCAGCCGATATCGGCTGTTCCACTGCCCCCTGGCCCTGTCGATGACGAAGAGCAACGCTTATCAAGCGGTTCGGGAGGCGCTGCCCGCGTCGGATACCGATAGCTCCGGACGGCAGCTCGGCGCCGACCGGCAAGGCGCCGTGTGCCGCTCGTCCGGGGCCCGGGACAAAAACGCTGGCTACGGGCGTAGGTGGCGGCCCTCGTCCCGCCCTTGCCGAGTGCCGGCAGGTACCTCCCCTTCTCGTCGACATCGAGCCCCGGGCGCGGGTGAGTACCCCCCGAGGGCGTCGACAACCGCTGTCGGGTGACGTCGACAAAACCAGACATGGGCAGGCCGGGTGTCGCCTGCCCCGCCCCAGCGGTTATCCGGCGCTGCCCGTCCGGCTCTGTGACAGCAGGAAGTACGTCCGGCTCTGCGACATCAGGTAGTTCTGGACGCGCTCCACGACGTGGTCCGGGTGCCCGACCCGCTGGTGCCGTTGCAGGTACCGGTCGGCCACCGTCTCCCAGCCGCCCGTCCGGCCCGCGACCGTACTGAACCCGCCCACGAGGGTGGCCGCGACCTCGACGTACCGGTCCGGGCCCGTCACCCAGCCGGTGACGACCCGGACGATCTCCTCCACCGCCGTCTCGTCGTACCGCTTCGACTTCTCGGCCAGCTCGGCGCCGATGCCCCAAGCCAGGCGCACCATGACCTCGGACTCCCAGGAACCCTCCCGGCCGGCCATGATCCGGTACCGGGCTCCGCCCTGCCGCCGCTCGCCGCTCCCCTGCTGTGCCTCGGCAAGCACCAGCCGGTACAGCGCCACCAGCACGGACGCCGCCGCCTTCCGCCCGGCCCCGGCGAGTGCCGCCTCGATCGCGGCGCATTCCTCCGCCGCCGCCACATCCACCGGCCGTACCGGCCCGCGGGTTTCCACCAGGGCCTGGTACGAGCGTTCCTCCAGGTTCCGGCGCCATCCGGCGTCGGCGGCGTACAGGCCGTCCCCGCGCTCGTGCCAGCCCTGGAAGTCACGGTCGACGACCCGGTAGGGGCGCTCGACGGGATCCGGGTCACCGATCGGCGCCTGCGGCACCCACTTCGTCAGGTCGCCCTGGGTGTCCCAGTCGACGAGGACGGTGGTCTTCTCCAGCCCGCCGGGCGCGTTGGGGATGCCGAAGGCCACATCCATCAGGGTGACCGGCCCGGGCTCCCCGGCCGCGGGTGCCGGAGCGGTACCGGCCGGCAGGGCTTCGGCGGACAGCCGGGCGGCCATCAGCTCGGCCCAGCCCCCGGGGAGCGCCGCGTCCTCGTACCGGGTGTGGGCGGCGAACTCACAGCACGCGGTCAGCGCACGCGCACGGGTCATCCCGAGCCAGAGTGCGGCCGAGGTCTCTTCGACGGGCACGGGGCAGTGCTCCTGGAACCACGCGCGCGCCACGGCGTGGAAGTCGGTGATGACCGCTCCCAGTTCACCGTCGCGGCCCCACAGGCGTGCCGCCCAGGCGCGGACAAGCAGCAGGCCGGCGAAGTATCCCGGCAGGTTCGGCTCCGGCGGCCAGAACCCGAAGGGCACAAGCACGTCCGCCCGGCCCGGGTACTGCTCGCCGGTCTTCTCCCGGCGCAAGGTGTACATCTGGTCGGCCAGGACCTGGGCGAGCTCGCGCCGGTCGGCATCGGCGGGCACGGTGAGGGTGAGAACGAAGTGGACGAAGTCCAGTCGCCGCTCGTCACCGGCCTGCCCGGCGGTGGCGGTGCGGCGGTCGAGCTCGTGGGCGGCCTGGGTGTAGCGCAGGCCGGTCTCGTCCATGACGGCCCGGACGGCGTTCACGCGGGAGCGGAAGTCCTTCGGCATCGGACACTCCTCGTACGACGGCATGCCCCACGCGCACGCCGCGGTCGTTGAGAGCGGTCGATGCTGCGCGAGGAGTCGAAAGACGTCTGGTCCGGTCGGCCGGGGACCGGGCGTGGGCCGGTGATCCCCTCTCGGAGTCTGGCGGTCGCGGACCGCCGCACGCCCGACCTTACCGAAGGAGACCACCGCCAAGGACCTCTACCGTCCGGCCCCACGGCCCGGGGTGCCCGGCCGACTCCTACGCCGGCCAGCCGGGCGGCGTCCGGGTCGCCGGGGGTGAGCGAGGCCCTGGCCCGCGAAGCAGGGCGGATCCTGGAGCACTCAGACGACAACCCCACGACTGTTACGCAGGCCCAGGATGTCCTCGACCGGACAAGGCCCATGGGCCGGCTCACCGTCAGGAAGGTGACACACGACAAACGCGCCACCACCGTCTCCGCTCTCCTGACCGATACCGCCCAAACGATCGAGCAGTGCTTTCTCTTCACCCTGTCCCATCCCGGAAGCCAGGTGCCGAGCCCTGTCGCCGTCACTGAACCTTTTTCATCCTGCCCCTGAAGGGCTATAAGACCTGTTCAGCCGGGGTGGTGACGTGACAGAGCCCCCGGTCGTTGGCGGTGTTGATTCCACTCGACACTGCCGACAGCCCGGGGGCTCTGAAGGTTTCCGTATCCTGCCATGCTCGACGTTCCGCACGAGCTGGTCGAGCATGTTTCCTGGCTGATCTACGCCCGAAGGCGTGAACTGAACTCGCCTTGGAGACGGCTCGGCTGCTTCAAGCAGGCACTCCTCACGCTGGCCCACCTACGGAAGAACGAGACGTTCGCCCAACTCGCAGCCGGCTTCGGCGTCTCAACAGCAACCGCCTGGCGCTACGTCGACGAGACTCTCGACATCCTCGCAACGTGGGCGCCAGGCTTGCGCGAGGCCCTGACCGGCCTGGGCGAGGGCGACCACGTGATCGTCGACGGCACGTTGATCCCCATCGACCGCATCACCGCCGACGAGCCGTATTACTCCATGAAGCACCGTCGGCATGGCATGAACGTGCAGGTCATCGCCCGTTCTGACGGCGCACCGCTGTGGTTCTCCCGTGCGACACCCGGCCGCACTCATGACCTGACCGCGGCCCGGGCCCACGGGATCGTGCAAGCCTGTCTGACACGGCAGATCCTTGTCCTGGCGGACCGTGCCTACCAGGGCGCCGGTGCCACTGTTCGCACCCCGTACAAGAACCACCGCGAACAGCTCGAGCACTACCAGCAGTTCAACCGCGACCACGCCCGCCTGAGAGCTCCCGGCGAACGCGCCTTTGCGCAGCTCAAATCCTGGCGGATCCTCCGCCGAGCCCGATGCTCCACCCGCCGCATCGGCACCATCATTCAAGCCGTCCACATCCTGCTGACCTGCAACTATTCAGGATGAAAAAGGCTCATTGTCGACCACATGAACGTGCCGCCCGGCCTGGATCGTCAGACCCTGCGTCTAGAGTGCGACAGGATGGGGCCGGTCCCGAGGCCGCCAGCACCGGAAAACGGCAGCCTCCCTGGTCTGCTCGGGGGTGGTTTCGGCCCAACCAGCGTCCAGGCATCGTCGAGGGCCACGAGTGCAGCCTGACAGCCCGGCCCCGTCTCACCCGGCGCTCTGGATTCCGCGGTGCACTTTCAGGGCACGTCGACAGGGCTGGCCGGGGGTGTCACGAACCTGCATCGGTAGCCATCCGTTCCACCCACTCACGCACGGTCACTGCTTGCTCGATGCGGCTGACGATGTCCTTCTTGGAGGCCGTGTCCAGGGTCTCCGGGATCTTGTCGAAGGTGTCGGGAAGGACGTCGAGCAGACCCCAGATCTGTTCGCCGGTGTTGACGGTCAGCAGTTGCTGGCACCTCCACTGCAGCGGCGTCTCGGGACGGTGCGTGAGTCGCTGCACGAGTGTCGGGAACAGGTAGTGCGTCGCCTCTGCGGCAAGGTGTTCTCGGAGCCAGTCGACCGGGAGCCGCTGGCTGAAGCCGTGCATGGCGGCTTCCTGGGTTAGGTCCAGGAGCTGAGCGGTGTCGACGGCTCGGACGGTGCGGGGAAGGGGCGGGGTCATGTCGCGATGATGCCAAGAAGCCTCCGCGGGGCCGAGCGGTCAGCCGGGCCGGGCTGCAATCTGGCGACGGGCAGACCCCCAGACTTCCTCGAACTCCTCGAAGGTGAGTTGTTCGGGGTCGTGGCCTTCCCATTCCGAGACGGGCAGCTCGGCTGTCATCCCGAACCTGCTGTCGTACTCGTCGAGGCGGCCTGCGTCGCGGGCCCGCTGCCACTCGGCGAGGGAGGCAGCTGCGATCGGGGTCAGCTCAGGCCCTTCGAGTTCGACCTGCCGGATCACCCAGCCTTCGGCGTCGACCTCGAAGTAGAACCAGGTGTCTTCCTCGTCCCAGTAGCAGCGCATCCATGTGGTCACCAGGCCATGATGCCGGGCCAGATGCGCCGCCCTGCTCCGCTCTGTCTCATGGCTGGGCGATGAATCCTGCGGATCGGTCGAGCTGGAAAGGAGAACCGACCCGGGTTGGATCCCAGCCTTGATCCCGTGCCTCTCGAATGCCGGCAGCAACGTGAGACGGACGAATAGGCTCCGTCTCGACGCCCACCCAGTTGTTGGGATGGGCCTGGCCGCTGGTGACGATCAAGGTCGTGCCCGGCTGGCTGTCGCCGGCCGCTTCAACCGCATAGGTCATCGGTGTCCAGCAGAGTCCTTGCATGTAGGAGGGCTTCCTGCGGATCCGCCAGCGGTACTCGATCCCGTCAACGGTTATGCGCCGGGAACCCTTCTTGTTCAACGCCACCTTCCCTCCTCCGCTGTCGGACTGTAGCGCCGTACGACAGGTCCGTCTCCTGGGTGGCCATTTGCTCAGCGCAGACGGCAGACTCCAGCGGTGACCTTCACCTCCCCGTGCCCCGCTCGACACGAACCGACTCCTGCCGACCCTGATCTCTATCCGGATCTCGCGGCTGCTGGCAGTCTGGCCGCGGCACTGGCACTGGCTGCCGCCGAGCAGGGACTCGACCTGGATGTGGTACTAAGCAACGATTCGGACCCGCTGCGGACAGCCGGCGTCACCAGCACAGCCCCTGGCCGGGAGCCCTGCTGGACCTTCATCGGGTCGGAGAGCCGTTGGTTCAACATCAATGGCCCGTGCAAGGGGGTTCAGCTGCTCTCGGGATCGACTTCCGATCTGGGCGAGCTGGCCCGAGCTGCGGCAGGTTGGCGTGACGGGGCCAGGATCCGTAAGATCCAGGGTGATGCTGCCTTCATCGAGGTGAGCGAGTTGGCCGAAGCGCATGAACGCGGTCCGGCCGAGGCAGTCACCGTGCAGTGGCGACTTCTCTTGGAAGACTTGCACCAGGACGCCGATCAACTCAACCTCGCCCGCCAGACACTGGCGCTCGCCGAAGCTGCGTCCGCCGAACCGAAGCTGCGGCAGTTGTATCCGTTCACCAGCCACTGGTCGCTGCACTTCACGACCTGCACCGGGCTCCCGTACTCATGGGACGTACCGTTCATCGATCCGCTGAGCGACGGTCGATATCGCGTCTGCGGTCCTTCTCGTGGAACGGTCATCGGTGAAGGCGACACCGCTGCGGCAGCCATCTCCATGGTGGTGGGGGCGCTTTCGGCGAACTGCGGGCATGCTGTCGCAGGCACTGCAAACGATCAGCGTCAGGGCTGACTCGCGATCTGACCCTGCATGGTGCTGATGGCCGCGGTGACCTTCTCGCCGAAGGGAGTCAGTTTCATGGCCCGGCCGCGTTCCGCGCGTTCAAGCAGTGCCTTTCCGAGGTCCCGTTAGAGGCGGTTGATCTGGATCACCAGGGCCGACTGGTGGAGGCCGAGATCTTGGGCTGCTTCGGTGAGGGTGGGATAGGACTGGACTGCCAGGAATCGCGCGAGTCGTTGCCGCGCGTATTGGCCAGTGAGAGCTTTGCGGAGGATGACGGGAAGAGCCTCGGCTTCGTCGGCGGTGCATGGACGCCAAGCACGCCCGGGAACTGGAGAAGCTCGGCATGGCCTGGTCTCACCACGACGTCGCCGGGAAAGAAGGAGTCACCGCCGCGCGCGGGTGGGACAAGGAGAACGGGCACCTCCTGGCGCCGCTGGACGCGGTGTTCCAGGGGGCGGCGGTGGGGATCTGGTTGAAGAACGCGCGGGCCGCCGCCCGCAGGGCGGCCGACCTGGAACAGCGCCAGGCCAAAAAGCTGCCCGTGGAGTCGTGGGCCGGGGCACTGTCGCAGGCACGGCGCGAGCAATTGGAGGAGATCGACCCGTCCTGGTGCCCGAGCTGGCCAGTGGAGTGGCAGCGCACCTTCCACCTCGTCCGCCAGCACCTGGACGAGGGCGGGACGCTGCCGCTGGCGGCCAGGGAGACCGTACGACAGGGCGAGGACCTGGGGCGGTGGGTGCGGGCGCAGAGGCTCGGGTTCGACAAACTCACGAGCGTGCAGCAGTGGATGTGCGAGCACGTCCTCGGCATCACCCCCGCCACCGAGGAGGAGAAGCCGAAGCCGCGTACGAGCCAGGCGGCCAAGTGGGCGATGCACTACACCGCCGCCCGCCAGTTCTACGAGCGCGAGGGACATCTGACGGTTCCGAGGAAGCACGTCGAGACCGTCATGCTCGGCGGCGACGATGAGAGCGGGGGCCAGGAGCGGCGGGAGGTGTCACTCAAGCTCGGCGCATGGGTCAGCAACCAGCGCACCCGGGTCACGTCGCTCTCTCCCGAGCGGATCGAGCAGCTCTCCAAGATCGGCATGTGGTGGGCGTGATGGGCATGGGCGGCTGTATCAGCGGCTGAAGATCGTGAACAGGATGACCGTGGCCACCACACTGATGCGCAGAGAATCCAGGCAGCCGATCCGGTTGCCGGAGAAGAACATGCTGTCCGCCTACCCGGGAGCTTCTTGATCACATCGAGGCTTCGAATTCTGGATCTTCGTTCCGGGGCTTGCGGATGGGCGGTACAGTCCGCGTCGTGGACATACCTGATTGGTCCGTCTGGGTCGCGCTGGGCATGATCGTCCTGCAGCTCCTGGGCCTCGTGCCTGTCACCCGCCGTATGCGTGATCCCGATCCCGCGGTGCGTTCCAAGGGTCGCCTCGACCTGCTGGAGACCATCGGCTGTCTCCTGCTCTTCGGCGGCGTGCTGCTGAGCCTTGCGATAGCGGAGTCCTGGGTCTGGCTTACCCTCATCGGCTTCGTCCTCATGGCGGCCACCTACGTAGCGAAGGGCATCCGCCGGCTCCGTATCCACCGTTCCGCGGCTCATCCGGAACGCACCTCGTAAACGGCCAACAAGCCCCGGCTCACCAGACTATAGATACTCGGCGACCGGGGCCGTCAGGTCATCATGATCCTCGCCCACCTCCTCACTGAGCCGCGCAAGAGCCGGCAGACCGCGCGGGCCCCGGCCGCGAAGACACCTCCACAGGCGCCGGTGGCCGTGCCCGTACGCGCCCCGGAGCGGGCTGCCCAGCGGGCCCGGGACGACGAAGGAGGAACGGCGTGAGGATGGGGTCGTACCACGCGTACGCCTACTGACTGGAACTGGCGCGGTTCCGTCGGCACCAGGACGAGGCGGTGAACGCGTGCCTGGATATGTTCCGGGCCCTGGCCGCCGCCGGGATCCCGGCCAAGCGCGCGGACGAGCTCGTCGCGCAGCTGGAGGCCGGAGCGGTCGCCGGGGCCTACACCTGGATCGTGGAGAGCAGCGCTCCCGACTGGGTCGAGGAGCGGTTCGAGGACGGCTGGGACGCGGGTGTACGCGCGGCCGCCACCGACGTGTTGCGCCTGGCCGGACAGGGTGACGCCCAACGCGGCCGCGCCGCCACCCACTACCTCTCCCCCGAACGGCAGCATGGTGCCCCGGGCGGGACGGCGGCACGGGGCCGCTGTCCGGGCCCTCGCGATGTCAGTGGCTGGAGCCGTGGGAGCCGCCGGACCGGCCCGTCCGCTTGCGGAGGGCCACGGCGAGGACGGTGCCCGCGGCGGCTCCGGCGAGGGCCCAGGGAATGCTGGGGTGTCCGTCGTTCAGGTTGTAGCCAATGGCACAGCAGAGCAGGAACAGGGCAAAGCCGTACACGAGGGCCAGCTGCCTGTGGTTCATGGTGCTCCTTTCGGGGTCAGAGGTGCCGAGGGGGCCGGACGACGGGTGTCGTCCGGCCCCGTCAGGGTGCGTCGGTCACCGCTTGAAGCGGAATCCGCAGTGCTTGTTGGTGCAACGTACGTTCCAGACCGCAGTGTTGCGGGCGGGAGCGGAGCCGAACCACGCGGAGGTGTAGTAGTCCATCTTCATCTCGAAGCGCTCCTGGAAGCCACAGACTGGGAGGATCTTCAACATGCACACCTGGCCCTTGCCGTTGGCCTTCCACTGGTGCCAGGCGTAGCGGTTGACGCTGCGGTAGGCGCTGTGGAGGGACAGGTCCCAGCCGATCTTCGAGGCGACGCCGCCCTCGTCGCCCCAGCTGGAACCGCTGGACCAGGTGATGCCGGCGTTCTTGGTGCAGACCTCGACTCGCATGCCGACAGTGCCGATCTGGACCGGTGCGCCGCCCTCGAAGACCTTGTAGCTGCGGGTGTAGGTGCGGCAGGCGGTACCGGTGGTGTCGCTCTTGTTGACCGGGTCACCGCAGGAGTAGTCGTTGCAGCTGCCGCCGGGGACGGAGTCCTGGCTCAGGAAGCGGCCGGTGGCGGGCGAGTACAGGCGGGCGCCCATCAGGACGGTGCCGTCGGCGGTCTCGGTGGAGCGCTGACGGGAGCCGAGCCAGCCTTAGCGGGCCGTCTCGCCGGTGGCGTTGCCGTACTCGTCGGTGGACAGGACCAGTGGGGCGAACGCCGTGTCCAGCGGGTACTGCACGGCCACGTCGCCGTGGAGGTCCGTCAGTTGCAGGGCGGTGCCGCCGCCGGCGATCGCGGCGAGGACGCCCTCGCTGCTCTTGACGAAGCGGCTGGTCTGGCGGGGCGCGGCGCTCTCCAGGATCCAGTCGGGGCTGTCGGCCTCGGAGCCGTAGTGGTTGGTCCGGGTCGCGGTGGTCTCCCAGGTGCCCTCGGGGGACTTGGACTCGGCGGTCCAGGAGCCGAGGCGGCCCGCAGCGTCCAGACTCCAGTTCTGCCGGCGGTCGCCGGTGGTCTGGGAGCGGACCATGTCGTTGGCGAAGTAGGAGTAGTCGGTGCCCGCGGCCTTGGTGGTGCGGCCGAAGGCGTCGTATTCGGTGCCGGCGGTGATCAGCCGGTCGGCGCTGTCGTAGGAGTACGAGGTGGTGTCGCCTGCTCCGTCGGCGCACGGGGCGCCCCCGGTGCCGGTGGTGACGTTGAGGGAGGTGCGGTTGGCGTTGGCGTCGAAGCCGTAGGAGCGGCGGGCGCAGATCTCGCCCGACGAGGTGTCGTCGGTCCGGACGAGGGCTCCGGCTCCGTCGTAGGTGTAGCGGCGTTCCTGGGTGCCGCCGCTGGTGCGGTCGCTGCGCAGCAGCTGGCCGTGGATGCTGAATTCCGCGGTGTCGGAGAGGATTACGGCGCCGTCGGAGTTCCGGCGGTAGGTGCGGGTGATCGGGTCGCCGGTCTGGTCGCGGATGATGGTGAGCGTGATGTCACCGGGGAGCTGCTCCTGGGTGAGGTTGCCTTCCAGGTCGTAGGTGGGGGTGAAGGTGCCCGCGTCGGAGTCGGTGGTAGCGGTGGGCAGGCCGCCGGGCAGGGCGGTGTCGTATCGGTAGGTGCGGGCGGACGGGGCGGAGTCGGTCACCTTGACGGGCCGGTCGGCGGCGTCGTACTCGGTGACGGTGGTGCTGCCCGCGCCGTCGCCGTAGGAGGTGAGGCGGCCGAGCTTGTCGTAGGCGCGGGTGATGGTGGCGTCGCCGGTGGTGGTGGTCAGCGGGTTCCCGGTCTCGGGGCTGTAGGTGACCGTGGTGTCGGCGCCGGCGCCGGCGCCTCCTCCGGTGACGGTGGCCTTCAGGGTGCGGCCCGCCGGGTCGGCGGTCACGGTGGTGGTGCGGGTCTGTCCATTGGCGGTCTCGGTGAGGCGGGCGACGCCGCCCCAGCGGTCGTATTCCGTGGTCTTGACGGGGAGGGCCGTGGGGTTGTCACCGCCGCCCGTGATGGCTCCCGCGGGGCCGGTGCTGCAGGGCAGGCCCGCCCATTCGGGGTGGCCCTGGCAGGCGCCGGTGCCTCCGGCGCTCCAGTAGGTGGTGATCTCCGTGCCTGCGTCGGATCCGCCGGACTTGGGGGCGGTGCTCTTGGTGAGGCGTCCCTGGGCGTCGTACTCGGTCAGGCGGGTGATCTTGCGTCCGTCGGCGTCCTGGACGGCCTTGGTGCGCAGTCCGCTCTTCCAGTCGTAGCCGCTGGTGGTGGTGCGCCGGTCGGCGTCCTGCGGGTAGCCCTCGATCCAGGCGCCGGTGGTGACGGTGGTGGGGCGGTCGGAGACGGGGCTGTCGGTGGGACGGCCTTCGTCGTAGACGGTGCGGGTGTGCTCGCGGGCGGCGACAATGGATCCTGCGGGCAGGGCGGGCCGGGGCCCGGCCGCGGCGACGGGCTCTATGAGCGTGACCCGGTGCAGCGGGTGGTGCAGGTCGGTCTCGCGGAGGCCGTCGGCGCTGTAGGTGGTGGTGGAGAGGAGCTGGGCGCGGTTGGCGGTGGAGCGGTCGGCGATGCCGAGGGCGTCGAGTTCCGCCTGATGGGCGGGAGTGCCGCCGAGGGCGAGTTCGCGGTTGTTGGGCGACAGCTCGCGGACGGGTTGCCGTGCCGGTCGTACTCGACGGTACTCAGGCCACTGCCCGGCAGACCCTTGTTGACCTCGCGGCCGGAGGGGTCGATGTAGCTGAGGGTTGCGCGGGTGTAGGCGTCGCCGGTGAGGGCGGCACCGTCGTGGCCGGCGGGTTCCGTGCCGGTGGGGAAGACCGCGGTGGCGTCGGAGGGCAGGCCGGTCTGGCCCCAGGCGGCGGCGTTCTGCGCGCCGAGGGCGTGCGGCGCCTTGTCGCCGGTCAGGGGGACGTCGTACACGATGCTGCTGGCCGTCTGCCCCTCGGTCTCGGAGGCGTCGCCCTGCTTGAGGGCGGGGCGGGAGACCTTCAGGAGCATGCCCTCACCAGCGGTGGCGGCGTTGCCGGCCTTGCCGTAGTGGAAGGTCCAGGGCAGTTCCCCGGCGGGGGTGAGCGTCGCGACGCGGCCTGCGGAGTCGTAGGTGTAGCCGGTCTTGAGAGCGGGGGTGATGCGCGGGTCCCATCCCTCGCGGAGACGGCCCTGCTCGTCGTAGGCGTAGCGCGCCACGGCGGAGGGGGTGGAGGCGTTCTCGCCGGGTCCGGTAACCCAGATTCGGATCTCCTTCACCCGGCCGGTGTGGTCACCGAAGGTGCCCGCGGTGGCGGTGGTGGCGGTGGTGGCGTCGGCGTACACGTACTCCAGGACGCGGCAGCCTGCGGTCGCCGGGGTGGCCCCGCAGGTGGCGACGGAGACCGCCGGGGTCGGGTTGACGGCCCACTTACTGATCGTTTCAGAATGCCGCCCTGCGGAGACGCTGGCAGCCCATGGAACAATCCCCTTCAACCACGGGCTCAGGGGGGATGACGCCGTATGGAACGGGTTGGGGATGCACGAGGGCTCGTGCTTGGTTACGTCGACGCTCTGAACGCAGTTCACGCGGCCATGAGGGCGGCGATCCCTTCGCTTGAGCGACTCGCAGATGTCCTCGGCCTGGTCCGTTCGCACCGGGTCATCAACCGGAGTGGGCGGGTCGGCACCTACTCCTACTCGGTTCATGGGGCCGGGTGCCGCTTCGTCAGCGGCGACGGCATCGAGGTCGATGTCGACTTCGCGTCCGACGGGAGCGAGATCTTCGACCTCTGGCGGCTGCGCTGGTACGGGCTGAGCCTGCCTGAGCCTCTTGACGTCACGGATCAGGACCTGCGGACCGCCGTGCGGTCCCTTCAACCGTTTCTGACCGAGGTGCGACCGGGGTGGTTCAGTGTCGCCAGCTGATCGCTTCAGGATGAGGTTCGCAGGCGGCGCAGGCATATGAGGCTGCAGGCCAGTTCGAGCAGGCCCTGGTGGAGATCGGCGCGTCGTTCGTAGCGGGTGCGGAGTCGTTTGAACTGGTGCAGCCAGGCGAAGGTGCGCTCGACGACCCAGCGCACCTTGCCCAGTCCGGAGCTGTGCGCGACGCCGCGTCGGGCGATCATCGGCTTGATGCCGCGTTTCCACAGCAGGCGGCGGTACTTGTCGTAGTCGTAGCCCCGGTCGGCATACAGACGCCGGGGCCTGCGGCGGGGACGCCCCCGCAGACCCCGGATCGACGGAACGGCGTCGAGCAGGGGCAAGAGCTGGGTGACGTCGTGCCGGTTGTCGCCGGTGAGCGTGACGGCGAGTGGGGTTCCGTGCCGGTCGACGATCAGGTGGTGCTTCGAGCCAGAGCGGGCCCGATCGACGGGCGAGGGTCCGACGTGGTCCCCCCTTTCAGCGCCCGGACGTGCGATCCGTCCACGGAGCAGTCGTCCAGGTCCAGCAGGCCGGCGCGGCGCAGCTCGGTCAACAGGGCCGCGTGCAGGCGCGGCCAGACACCAGCCTCGGTCCAGTCCCGCAGCCGGCGCCAGGCCGTCACCCCGGAACAGCCCACCGTCTCAGCGGGGACATCACGCCACGCGACACCGGTCCGCAGCACATACATGACGCCGACGAGCGCCACCCGATCGGGAACACGCAGCCGCCCCGGGTGGCGATGGCGCCGTTCGGGGGCGGGCGGCAGCAGCGGGGCCGCCCGCTCCCACAGGTCATCCGGAACAAGATCAACACGCACGCCGGACACCCTGCCGACCAAGATTGCCGAGCGCAAGACACACGGCTCAACTCATTCTGAAACGATCAGTCAGACGAGGTGGTGGTGGCCGCCGACAGTTGGGCTTCGGCCACGGATCTCCTTCGAGCCTGCGGCTACCTCAAGGTCCCCAGGCGGGCCATGAGCACGAAAATCCCGGCAGAGGCAGTCGAAGCAGCCCTTACCAATCCCGGAACAGTTTTCCGAAAGCGCTTCATGACGGACACACCGTGGACACTCATCACCAAGTGAGAGACCCGTTTTCATCCTGAATAGTTGCAGGTCAGCAGGGTGTGGACGGCTTGGACGATGGTGCCGATGCGGCGGGTAGAGCATTGGGCTCGGCGGAGGATGCGCCAGGACTTCAGCTGGGCGAAGGCGCGTTCGCCGGGAGCTCTCAGGCGCGCGTGGTCGCGGTTGAACCGCTGATAGTGCTCGGGTTGTTCGCGGTGGTGGTAGTAGGGGGTGCGGACGGTGGGGCCGGCGCCCCGGTAGGCGCGGTCCGCGAGGACGAGGATCTGCCGGGTCAGACAGGCCTGCACGATCCCGTGGGCCCGGGCCGCGGTCAGATCATGAGTCCGCCCGGGTGTCGCACGGGAGAACCACAGGGGTGTGCCGTCGGGGCGGGCGATGACCTGCACGTTCATGCCGTGCTTGCGATGTTTTTGTGAGTAGTACGGCTCATCGACGGCAATGCGGTCGATGGGGATCAGCGTGCCGTCGACGATCACATGGTCATTCTCGCCCAGGCCGGTCAGGGCCTCGTGCAAGCCCGGCGCCCACGCCGCGAGGACGTCGAGAGTCTCGTCGACGTAGCGCCAGGCTGTGGCTGTCGAGACGCCGAAGCCGGCTGCCAGGGCGGGCAGCGGCTCGTTCTTCCGCAAGTGCGCCAGTACGAGCAGGGCCTGGCGAAAGCATCCCAACTTCCGCCACCGCGAGCGGCGTTCACACCTTCGTTCGTAGATCAGCCAGGAAACATGCTCAACCAGCTCATGCGGGACATCGAGCGTGGCACGATACGGGACCAAGCGAGGCTCCTCGGACGATGCGTGGTGCGTAGAGAACACCACCGCAACGACCAGGAGCCTCGCCTCGTCACCCACCCCCGCTGACCTGCCGTTTCACCCCACAGAGACAGGATGAAAACGACTCCGTGACCTTCCACATCACCTGCGGACGCGGCAACGCCCCCACGGCAAGAAAGACTGCACCTGACACCAGCAAACAGCACGTGATGTTCCGCCCTCGATGAGGACGACGCAGCGGGAAAGATACCGTCCGTCCGCTGCCTGTGGCTTGGGAGGCCGGCCGATGTCCTGCGTGTCCCCGGCTTTCTTATGCCGACCGCCGGTCGTCACGTCAGGTGGTGCGCGGTTTTCTGAGGGGGGCTCCCGCCGCGTGGAGGCTGGCGAGGGTCTGCTGGTAGGACTTGATCAGGCTGGTTTCCAGGTAGCTGATCCCGAGTTCCTGACAGTGCTGTCGGACGATGATCTGGGCTCTGGGCAGGTACGGGCTGGGCATGCTCGGGAAGAGATGGTGTTCGATCTGGTAGTTAAGGCCACCCAGAACGACATCAGTGAAACGGCCTCCACGCACGTTGCGGGAGGTCAGGACCTGGCGCCTCAGGAAGTCGGGCCGGTCGGCGCCGCTCAGGATCGGCATGCCCTTATGGTTCGGGGCGAAGATCGAACCGAGGTAGACGCCAAAAAGGCACTGGTGCACGAGCAGGAACACAATCGCTTTGCCGGGCGGAAGTACCAGGAACAGCGCGCCAAGGTAAACGGCGAAGTGCGCGGTGATCAGGGCGCCTTCCCATATGCGGTGCTTGAGCGAGCGGTCGAGCAACGACCTCGCTGCAGACACGTGCAGGTTGAACCCTTCCAGGGTGAGCAGGGGGAAGAACAGCCACGCCTGCGAGCGGCCGAGCAGTCGGGGCAGTCCTCTAGCCGCACGGGCCTGGTTCTGCGTCCAGACGAGGATGTCCGGATCGAGATCGGGGTCGAGGTCCTCATGGTTGGGGTTGGCGTGGTGCCGGGTGTGTTTGTCCTGCCACCAGCCGTAACCCATGCCGATGCCGAGGTTCCCGGCGATGCGCCCGGATATCTCGCTGGCCTTGCGCAACCGGAAGACCTGCCGGTGGGCGAGGTCGTGTGCAAGGAGCGCCACCTGCCCGAACACGAAGGCGAGGAAGCCAGCCGTCAGGAGCGTCCACCAACTGTCCCCGACCAGGACGAAGGCCGTCCACCCGGCGGCGTACAGGACGCTCACAACCGTGATGCGCAGTGCGTAATAACCGGGGCGCCGGGCCATGAGCCCGGCCTCCTGGATCTTGCGGGAAAGACGGGCGAAGTCGCTGCCCGCGTCCTTACGTACGGGAGGGGGACGAACCGTCTGTGAAGAGATCATGGCCGGGATCGCTTTCCGTAATTGTAGAACGAAGGAGCGCGCCGGACAGGCGGGACACCGTGTCCGGGGTTCCACCCACTGCGGGTGGGCCTCCTCCCACTGCGCTTACCCGGGATACCAGGTTTGACGTTCTTCCCAGCCCGTCTCTCTTCCTCACCCGGGCCAGGTCAGATTGGATCACTGCAGGGTTTTGAATGTGCTGGTGGTCGGATCCGGAGAGTAACCGGGCTCGATCTGGAATGGCTTTCTGCTGTCGGTCAGCTCCAGCGGTTTGCGAACGGGCCCGGTCAGCGGTCCCAGGAGAATGAGTCGGGTGCAGCGGTGTCGGGCATCGACAAGGGCGCAGTCGCCGAAGGTCACGCGGGTCAGGTCCAGCATGATCGGCTGCATCTGGATCATGCATACGCAGTCGAGGACCCCATACAGATAATGAGCCTTTTCCAACCTGGCTCGGGCGTACGGCTGTTGGGCTGACAACGCGGTGAAGCCCCTGGTAGATGGGTTTTCGACCAAGAGAACCATCTCCACCAGAGGCTTCACGTGCTTGTCTATCTGTCGGGCGTCGACGTGTCCAGCTCCGCCCTGCGCTTCCTCACGCAGCAGCTGCGGCGCCATCGCCGTGTGATCGGCTCCCGGTGGTGGCGCCTGAGCGCGGGCCGCCAGGCCCTGCTCACCCTCGCCCACCTGCGGATGGGACATACCTATGCCCAACTCGCGGCCGGATTCGGCATCGGCACCACGACGGCCCACCGGTACGTCACCGAGGCGGTCGAGCTCCTGGCCGCTCTCGCCCCTGGCCTGGCCGCCGCGGTGCGGACCGCGTCGGCGAAGGCGTACCTGATCCTGGACGGCACCCTCCTGCCCATTGACCGCATCGCTGCGGACCGGCCGTTCTACTCCGGCAAACACAAGAGACACGGGATGAACGTGCAGGTCATCGCCGCCCCCTTCGGCCGGCTGCTGTGGGCCTCACCGGCGCCGTGCACGACGTCCGCGCGGCCCGCGAGCACGGCATCGTCGACGCCCTCGCCGAGGCCGGCATCCCGTGCTGGGCCGACAAGGGATACCGAGGTGCCGGCGGCACCGTCCGCATCCCGTGCTGGGGACGGTGGGAGAACCTCTCCACCGGCCAGCAAGCGGTCAACCGATCCCACGCGAAGATCCGGGCCCTCGTCGAGAAGGCCGTCGCCACCCTCAAGTCCTGGCGACTCCTCCGCAAACTGCGATGCTCGACCACCCGGATCACCAAGCTCGTCCAGGCCGTCCTCACTCTGCATCTGACCAGCTCAGAGTAAGGATGGAAAAGGCCCAGTATCTCGACCTGGTGTTCCGCTTCGGCTGGCAGTCCGGCGTTCCGCATCCCGCCGACGGCGAGAACACGGCCGCCGACTGGTTCCCGCTGAACGACCTGCCTCCGATGCCAGACGACATGCGCAAGCGAATCGCAGCCGCCCTGTCCAACGCGCAGACAGCCCAGTACGTCTTCTCTCCGCCGTCACCCGGCAGCGCCTGAGAACCCGGCCCCACCGCGCCATGTGAACAGGCACGCCCACGACAGCCGGCCACCCTCGCGATGGACAGCCGACAGCAGCGGCCCGGTCACCTCATAACAACCGTGATCACCAACGCCGCACAGCTGAAGCAGGTCTGGACCCGCCCGTCCTTACTGACGCCCCTCCAGCGCCACTACCGCACCCATTCACAGCAGTAGTTGGCGTTCGCCACCATCGCGGACATGTCCTGAGATCCATCCCCACGAGCGCGGGGAGCAGACGTGCAGATCGTCGATGATCCCGCCGTGCACGGGTCCATCCCCGCGGGCGCGGGGAGCAATCGCCGGCCGGCTTCTGGGCGGCGCAGGCGATGGGTCCATCCCCGCGAACGCGGGGAGCAGCGGACTCAGCGTACGCCGGACGCGCCGAACAGGGGTCCATCCCCGCAGGGGCGGGGAGCAGCACTCATCGTTACCGCGATCGAGGCTCTGTCCGCAGCCCAGGAGCCCGATGCCACCTGGCCCCCAACGGCGAATGGCGCCCCCTCCGCCCGAAGTCGGAGAGGGTGATGTCATGCTTACTGATCTTTTCGTTAGTTGGGTGGGGCTAGTGGGTGGAGGGTGAGGCCGGTGTGAGTGAGAAAGGACCAGGGCAGTTGCGGGTTGTCGTTGATCCGGCGGATGCCTTGTTCGGTGGCGTCGGCGACGTCGGCGAGGTGGTCGCCGGCAAGGTTGGCGAGCTCGCGTTTCTTCAGCGAGGACCACAGCAGTTCCACCGGGTTCAGCTCGGGTGCGTAAGCCGGTAATCGCTCCAGGGTGAGCCAGTCCTGCTCGGCGGCCCAGGCCCGCATGTCCCGGCTCCAGTGAGCCGATAGCCCGTCCCAGACCAGCACCACCCGTTCGCCGTTGTAGAACGTCTTCAGCTGCTCCAGAACCTCGATGAGCGCGGCGGTGTCGTAGCTGCCGGGTTTGAGGTGGAAGCACAACCGAGGGCCTCGGTCCGGGTCGGCGGCGCGGTAACCGAGGGCGCCGGCCATCGAGGCCCGCTTCCAGTTCAGCCGGTGTCGCAGCAGCGGGGTGCGGCCGCGGGGCGCGTAGGTGCGGCGGACCTGCGGCAGCAGCGACACTCCTGATTCATCGAGGAACACGATCCAGGCACGTGTGTTCACGGCCCCTTTTTGATCCGCGGCCACTCGTGCGCGATCCAGCGGGCGATCTCGGACTCGTCGCGCTCCACCGCACGCCGCTCGGGCCGCTGCAGACTCCACCCGAGCCGGCCGGTCAGCAACCGCCACACCGACGCCCGCGACAAGGCCACGCCGGTCACCCGCTCAACCACCAGGCCGACCCGCTCCAGCGTCCACAGATCCGCCTCGAAGCCATGGGCCTGGGCGCCCTGCTCCAGCGCAGTCCGTACCCGCTCGACCTGGGCATCGTCCAGCTTGGGCGGACGACCACTGGCCGGACGCCGACGCAACCCGTCAGCGCCGCCTTCCTCCCAGACGCGTCTCCACCGCCGCACACTCTCCTCGCTGACGCCCAGCATCCGCGCGATCTCAGCACCAGAACGTTCCTGATCGAACAACTCGGCCGCCCGCACACGACGCGCCTCGGCCAACTGCGGCCGCGTCAAAGGAGGAACCACAGGCGAAGACTTGAAAGACACGCCATCAGACTCCCACCAATGACGTCACCGCACCCACGGAACTAAAGAAAAGATCAGTAGGGGGTTGTGCCGTTGTGCTCACCGGCCGAACGAACGCACTCGGTCGATGCCCCACGAGCACCTCCAAGATCAGGTCTTGGGGACAGTCTGCCGGCAGGTAAGCAGCAGGTCGTGCGACCGCTCTGGGCACTTCGGCTGGTGAGTCGGCAGGGCGGAGCTCGCGAACGGGCGCCGAATCACACCGCCGGCGGTTCCAGGTCGACCGCGTCGCGGAACCGGAACCCCAAGGCGTGAACCAGCGCGAAGACCAAGTCCTCCGCCAGCGGATCACACTCAGCCACCAGGGCAGCCCTAAGCGCCACCAGGTCCGGCTGAAGGCCGGCCCCTCGAGCCCAGGCTGCAGCTCGCTCGCTTACTTTGACCGAATCACCGATCCACTCACCAGGCAGGCCGTAATCCCCCGCCATCTCCGGCGACAAAGCACACTGCCATGACAGGTCATCGGGGCTCGCTGCCTGAACGGTCGCGAAGTCACTGTCGACCACATGGCAGACCAGGACAGAAGCGCGCGTCTCGCCGATGATCGAAGGCTCCGGATCCGTGATGGGACACGCTTGCAGGATCTGCCACTCGCCATCGCGCGCCGACCACAACGGCACACAGTCCGACGCCCGTATCGCCGCCAACTCCGTCAGCGGCCGACCGGCTCGCGCCACGATGAAAGACCCCGAGAACCCCATGACCGGGAACCATAGCCCCGATCAATGACGCTGCTGATTACCCGGCCAAGGCTGGGTGACGAGCCACTGACATGGAGGTCTCATTCCTCCTCGGGTGCGTCGTCGAAGGGCGAGGGGTAATCGTCGAGGGTCGGCATCCGCAGGAGTTCGCTGGTGACCGGGGCCCATGGCGACAGGTCCTGGTCGGTAGCCCGGCGCATGGCGACGATGTCGGTGAAGGAGATGCCCGATAGGGTGCCATCAGCCCACTGGGCGCGCATCCAGGGGACATCACGCGGGCCGGTGGAGTGGCCTTCGATCTTCCAGACAGCCGCTGCAGGCGGTGGGCGCGGGCCACGCCCAGCAGGTGCCGCTCGATGTTCTGCATCCGCTGAACGGTCGTGTCGCACAGAAGGCTCGGGGCGTTCAGTGGGCTGGGACGCAGGAGGCTGTTCCAGATGTGGTGCTGGGCCCTGAGCCCCTTGGCCACCTGGGTACGGCGGCCGTCGGCGCAGTGGGCCGCCCAGGCCCAGCCGGCGATCACGGCCATGGGCAGGGCGTGAAGCCCCAGGTGGGGGCCGCTCCCCCACTGCGTGACGAGTGCGACCGTCAGCATCCAGACAACGACGCCGTGACTCCAGAAGCGATCTCGTATCCAGCCCACCGAGCGCCTCACCCCTCCACCCGGCCAAGCAGCGCGGTGCGCCGGTGCCGCACGAGGGCAGGAGTTTGTCGGCGCTCGGGGCGGACGGCGCCGAACTCCTCGAACTCTCGCGGCCCGCAGGCATACGCAGCGGCCGCGGCGGATGTGCTTCTTCGGGTCGGCGTGATGGTCATGAAGGCTCCCAGGGTCAGGCAGCGTGCAGGCAGGGCGCGGAGTGGGCGTGTGCGGGCTCGGCCAGGGCCGGCCGAGGAGCTGCGCAGGGCTGGTCGAGGCAGTCGACCCAGCCCCCGGCGGTGTGGATGGAGATGTGCGCGCCGTAGCGGGCGAGGACGTCGGCCAGGCGTCCCCCGCACACCGCGCAGCAAGGTCGCGGCGGCACCGCGCGGCGGGCGGGCCGGGCGGGTTGCCGGGCGAGGGGTACTGAGGGTGTCGGGGAGGGGCGCGTGCAGTGGTGTCCGGTTCGGGCGGCCAGTTGGTGAGCGCGCCGGTTGTCCTGCTCGGCCCTGCGGCGGGCTTCGGCCGCCTTGCGGCGGATGTCCTGGTGCTCGGTGGCGAGCTTGCGCTGCAGGTCTTCGGGCAGTACCAGGCCAGTGCTGTTGCCCGAGCCGGTCCAGGGGACGGTCTCCTCGTGGAGGTCGTCGCCTGGGCAGGGCGGGTGGTGCAGGGCGTAGCGGGACAGGTCCTCGTTCTGCCACCAGCGGCCGGTGCGCGGGTGGGGGGCGGCCCCACAGGAGGCGAACCCGGCGGTCGGCGAGGTCCAGGACGCACACCGTGCTCTGCTCGGCGAGCAGGACGTGGGGCAGGGCTGTTCCCGGGCGCATGAACCAGATGTCGCGGAGGCCGGCTGCTGTGTAGTCCCGGTGGCGCTGCTGCCACAACGAGTCGGTAATCAGACCGCTTTGGGCCTCCAGGGCGAGGCGGGAGCCGTCGGCGAGGCGGACGTGGACATCGGCGCGGCGCTCGCGGCCGGCAATCCACTGCTCCTGGCGGACCTCGGTGGTGCCGGGCAGTGAGTACGCCCACCGTTCGAGCCGGTTCTTGGCTTCCAGGTGCCAGAGCGTTTCGGGGTGGTGGCCGCCGGGCGGGGCCATGTGCGGCGGGTGCGCAAAGTGGTGGCGCCGGGCGCCGCCGATCCTGCCCCGCGCGATCAGCGGGACGCGCGTGCCCGCCGGTACTACGTCCAGGCCCAGGAAGCAGGCCGCGCACACCAGGCTTTCGCGGTGGTCGTAGCCCAGCGTGCGCCACTGGCCGATGGGCCGGTCCTCGATGTGGACGTGGCGGCCGGTTGTCAGGTCGAGCCCGATCACCAGCAGATCGTCCGCTGCCATGCGCTGCCCCCGTCGTTGCCGGTCTGCTCGGTGCTGGCAGTTTTCGGGACGCAAGTGCTGGTGGAACGCCGTGCGGGGGCTGCATCCCGCCAGGCGGACTGTCGGGCGCGGAGCATCTTTCGTGGCGGTCCGCCTGGCGGGACAAGGGGCAAGGTCCGGGACAGGCGGGCGGAAGGCGGCCGCTGGGGGCAGGGGCGATGCCCGGCGGCGGCGCCGGGACGGAGACGGTGATGGTCGGCTCAGGCGGCCGCATCCGGTCACTTCTCATGATCCCTGCACGCAGGTGAACGGCGCTGTCTAGGCTGAGGGTTGCCGTCCCGGTGGTCCCCCCGTGCCATCGGGACGCTGCATGCCGAGGGTCTTGCCGATCGTTTCAGAATGAGTTCGGGGCACACTCGGGGTATGAGCCCGCCCATCGAGTTCCCCGATGCTCTTCTGCGCGCCACCGTCGTGGCGATCGCCCGCCGGACGGCGGAGAATCCGGGACTGGCCGGGGCTCTGCAGTCGGTGCTTGAACTCATCGACAACGACGAGGCAGAGCTCGCCCTGGACCACCTCGCGCGGAGTGTGAAGTACCACCGCATTCCGGTGTTGCGGGAGGAGTACGACCGGCTGGTTGCCGAGGCGGCCCGTCTGGACTCCGAAGATTCGCTGTCGGAGACGGGGCTCGAACGGTTGGTCATCGGCTGAAGCCACACGCGCCGGGATGCGATCCCCCGCATCTCCGGGAAAGGTGGCGTGGGGTTGGCCGGGCAGGATCGATACTGCGCACCGAAACGCGGCCGGTGAGCGGCCCGGCCGGTGGCCTCCCGGGGGCTGCGACGGCGAGCTGGGATGCCGTTCCCCACGGCGGGAAAGCCACGGTTTCCTGGGCGGGGGTGGTGTCCGGCGGTCCCGGGATCGCAGGCGCGAGGACGGGCGTGGCAGAAGGCCGGTGACCTCGTTGGGTGACGGCTTCCGGGCGGCATGTCACTTGGGTGTGAGTTCTTCGGGCAAATCGCTGGAGTGGGCACGAAAGACCGCGAACGGGGCAGGATGAGAACAGGCCGCACGGGTCTGGGTGAGCCTCACAACTGGCCCAGCTCGTCGGCCTCTTGCTGCGTTACGGTTCAATCCCTGTCAACGTCAGCAAAGGCCAGGAACCGATGAGTGACCCGAAGCCGGCCAGCGTGGTCTTGCTGGTGTTGTACTCGTCCCGGCTTGAGGAATGCCGCCGCTTCTACCAGGGCCTTGGCTTGGATTTCGCCGCGGAATGGCACGGCCAGGGTCCCGAGCACTACGCCGCGGTCCTTCCGAACGGCATGGTGTTCGAGCTCTACCCAGCCCGTCCTGAACGTCAGACGGACATACTGTGCCTCGGCCTGGCCGTCGACGGCAGTACGGCTACTCCGCCACTCACGCCAGGACGCCACATCCTCACCGATCCCGACGGCCGCACGGTCGAGGTCCACTCGACCTGAGCACCGTCAACCGCTCCCAGGCCATTACGGATCGCTGGACAAGTGCCGGGGTGCCGGTGGTGTGATGGGCCTATGCGGCCTGAGCATTGTGTAACCAGGAACCACCTCGAAGTGTGGCACGAGCGTGCGCTGCCGTCAGGACCTGAACGAGTAGGGCTGGGTGCGGTCCTGCGCGGTTCGCTGTTGCCGGTCGTTGTGTGGACTGGGGTGGCGTGCTTTACGTACTTCGTCTACAACCCGGTCGTGACGATGGTCCTCGGCGGGCTATTCGTCTTGTCATTCGTCGTGGGATTCGGGCTGCGCCGCAGGGCGAGGCACTCGGTTCGCTGCAGCGCCTACGGTGCGCTGGGCGGGGTGTTCGACAAGTCCATGGCCGGGTTCTGAGCCGTTACGCCCCAGGACGCTCGTAGTTGTCGGGCAGGGGCAGGAGGGTGTTCGCCATGTCCGGTGGGCGCGTGCCAGTCCGGACGGCGATCGGTGGTGACCGGCACTACAAGCAGGGCCATGCCCGCAAGGTCGATGGGCACAGAGCCTGCGCCCACCTGAATGAACAGGTCGAGAGGCTGGCGTGACAGCCTTCCGGGGGCCTTGTACCGGGCGTGGATGGCAGCCTGCGGTGTAGATCGTTGGGCGGATCCTGAACGGTTCCAGTCCGGAGAGCTTGTCAGTGCTTGTCGTTAATCTTCCGTCGTGGGAAACGCACCGGGTCAGGATGATGGGCGCCGCTACGCATGGCGGGATCTGCTGCAGCGGTGGAGTGATGAGTGGCTTGACCCTGTGCTGCATGAGCAGGAACGGGCCGAGCCGTTTCCGGCCGCCGTGCACAGGGCCCGATGGCTGGGGAGCACTGGAGCCAGCGGCGAGGAACTCGGCACTCTCGAAAAGCGCCTGGGTGCGCCTCTGCCGCCGAGCTACCGGCAGTTCCTGCTGATCAGCAACGGCTGGCTCAACACCACGCCGGACATTCACCGTGTCCTGCCGTCCCACGAGGTCGGATGGACCCGGGACCTGGACCCGGGACTCGTCACCGACTGGACAGCGGGGTACCAGGGCGTCGAGCGAGTGGGTGATGAGGAGTACTTCCTCTACGGCGAGGCCCATTCCCCCACCAGCCTGCGCCCTGAATACCTTCCGCACACCCTGAAAATCAGTCATACCCCGAACGCCACTGACGTCTACCTCCTCAACCCCTGCGTGCTCACCCCGGACGGGGAATGGGAAGCCTGGTACCTCGCTCACTGGCTGCCCGGCGTGGTCCGCTACCCGTCTTTCTGGGACTTGATGAACGACGAGTACAGAGACTTCCACGGCGAACAGTGAGCCCCACAGGTTCACTCAGGCGCCGACTGCGCCGAGGGACGATCTGCTGCTTGGGCTGTCGTCCGTGATCAGCACGGATGCGCCGAGAACCGATCACACCAGCAGATGTTCGACCGCGCAGGCTTCGGCCTCCTGCGCAGACGGGTCTTGCTCGCGTGACGAAGCCATGCGGCCTTCCACGGCCGAAACGGCTACACCGGCTCCTCGAACAAGTCGATCCCGGCGGGCCTGCGGTCAAGAAGCGGTCCGAGACGCTCCTCCATGGCAGCGAACCACCCGTCGAGGTCCGTATCGGTGTCGTGAAAGAACCAGGAGTCGAAACTTCCCAGAGCGTCCAGGTCCAGTGCCGGCGTGTAGCGGAGTTCGCAGCGAACTTGCACGTACTGGTCGTGCTCGATGTCGTCACTGACGTTGAGCTGTCTCGTGAGGTCCACAGTGAACATCGGCCGTCCGCTGGTGACGTACGTGCCGTACTGGAAGAGCAGGCCGTCGGAGTCGGCCTGGGGCACTGTGTGAAAGCGCATCCGCCCGAAGCGCATGAAGGCGAGCCATACACCCCGAGTCGTCCCCTCAGCCGTCGTCGACTGCTCGGCCACCAGCTCGGCACGCAGACAGTCGAGAACGTCCTTGGACTGCGCCCTGTCGGGCATGCCGACTCCCCTCCTTTTGTGGATCAGCACCATAACCTGGCGTGATCGGATCGAATTCAGCCCTGGTGTCGGCGTGCGGGTTTGCCTCCCCATCTATGTACAGACGAACGGGCTCTGTCGCTGATCTTGTGACGCCGTGATGATTGGATCATTTCGCGTAGGTGTGCGTATCCGGGGGTTTGCATCAGGTCTTGCCACATCTTGCGGACGTCGTGGTTGAGCGGGTGCATCAGGGTGTGGATGTCCACGTGCTGCGTGCGCGTTCTCGTAGGCACACGGCCGATATGAGCGGCGGGTCGGGGGCGCACCGCTGGGCGGGCTGCCGATGGTGATCGTGCTACTGATCCGGCGCTTCAAGTGTCTGACGGCGGACTGCCCAGCGGTCGCGTTCGCCGAGCAGATACCAGGGTTGACTCGTCCACACGCCCGACACACACCTGTGCTGCGAGACCTGCTGGCCCGCGTCGCGCAGGGACTGGCTGGACGGCCTGGCGCACGGCTCGCTCGGAGACTGGGAATGTCGGTGGCGAAGGACACCATGCTGCGGCTGCTGCCAGCCAGCCCGCTGGAAGAAGCGGGAACCGTGCGGGTCCTGGGTATCGACGAGTTCGCTCTACTCAAGGGCCACACCTACGCCACGCTGCTGGTCGACCTCGAAGCCCGCCAGCCGATTGACGTCCTGCCCGGCAGAGAGGCCGCTCCGGTGGCCCGCTAGTTGGCGGACCACCCCGAAGTGCAGATTGTCTGCCGCGACCATGCTTCCGCCTATGCCGAGGCTGCCAAGCAAGCCGCGCTTCAAGCCGTCCAGGTCGCGGACGCCTGGCACCTGTGGAACAACCTGGCCAAGGCCGTGGAGAAGACCGTCACCGCGCACTACGGCTGCATCCGCGCCGCCCGCGCCGCCGTGCACCAGCCCGCGAAGGCCCAACTGCCGACGGAGCCGGACGGGATGCTCGACGTCCGAGGACGCCCCCGTCGCATCGTCGCCACCATCCGCGAACGCCATCGAGCAGTCCACGAACTCCTCGCCCAAGGCCGTTCCCTGCGCGGCATCAGCCGCGACCTGGACCTGGACTACTACTCCGTTCGCCAATACGCGCGGACGGTGAACGTCGACGAACTGCTGGTGAAGGTGACCCAGCGCTGGACCCTGCTGGACGACTACAAGCCCTACATCTACCAGCGGTTCCTCCAAGGCTGCCGCAACGCCAGCCAGCTCCACCGAGAGGTACGCGAGCAGGGCTTCCCGGGCGACAGGAGCGTCGTTAATTCCTACGTCCGCCTCCTCAAGCAGGGCACAATCACGACGCCGCCGTCCCCGCCGCTGCCGAAGCCAAGGCGGGCCCTGCGCTGGATCATGACCCGACCTGAGCACCTGCGGCCCGAGAAGGCCGTGGGCTTGAAGGAGGTCCGAGAAGCCTGCCCCGAACTCAACGCGACCATTGAACACGTCCGGGGCTTCGGTTCGCTCATGCACGAACGCCGCGGCGAAGACCTCGAAGGATGGATCGACCAGGTTAGAACCCACGATCTGCCCGCCCTGCAGCAGTTCGCCGGCGGGCTCCTGCGTGACCGGGACGCAGTCGTCGCCGGACTGTCGAGTACCTGGAGCTCCGGCCAGGTCAACCGGGTCAAACTACTCAAAGACGCCGGCTACGGCCGGGCTAAGCTCGATCTCCTCCGCACTCGCATCTTGCTGAGAAGCTGATCGGCTGCTCTCCTCTTCAGCCGTCAACGCCTCAAAAGACCGCCGCGACGTGTCGGCCACGTCAGTGCGAGCACGAGAGGGTTCGTGACCACCCAATACGCCGGGTGCACCCAGCCTCTCTCCTTGGCGAGAAGACCCGGTCCGTCCTCACGGTTCTGATGCCGCATGAGCCAGTCGTATGCCGGGCCGCCGCCAACCAGGAGTAGCGGAGCAACGAGCACCGCACCGCTCCAGACAACGCACCGGAGCGCGAGCTGAGGAAATCCACCTGTGCGCACCGGACGAGTATCGCTCAGCAACCGAAAAGCCGGCAGGCCGGATCACGATCGGCAGAACAGACCTGAACGTCACAAGATCAGCGACAGATCCGATGAAAGTGCACCGTTGTTAATGCGGTGAGGTCGGTCTCGCGCGAGTCTTCTGTCGTCCTGTTCGGGGTCGGTGGAGGGCGGCGAGGGTGGTCTTGGATCCACATCGCTGGTTGGAGTTGAGGCGGTTTCGCGGGCTGTATGAGTCCGGTGCGATGAGCCTGCGGGAGATCGCGAAGGAGACCGGGCTGAACCGGCGTACGGTCGCTAAGTACCTGTCGGGTGAGACTCCGGTCGCGCCGCCGCGGAGGGCTCCCAACGGGCAGCCGTACCGGCGGGTGGTGGATGAGGTCGCGCCGCTGATCGACGCGATGCTGTGGGCCGAGATCTTGCTCAAGGGCGCCGTGATTCACGAGCGCCTGGTGACCGAGTACGGCTTCACGGGCAGCTATCAGCGGATCAATATGTACTTGCAGGAAGCCCGCCTGCGGGTCGCGAAGGAGCTGGGCATCAGCCCGGGTGAGCTTGCCGGGCTGCACCGCAGGTTCGAGGTGGTGCCCGGGGCCCAGGCTCAGGTCGACTGGGGTGACGAGAGGAAGATCCTCGCCCATGTCGGTATCCCGAAGGTCTACTCGTTCCACATGACCTTGTCGTACTCGCGTGATCCGTTCTGCTGCTTCACCACCAGCCAGGACCTGGCCACCTTCTTTGACTGCCACCGCCAGGCGTTCGCGCACTTCGGCGGTGTCCCAATGTCGATCGTCTACGACCACACGAAAACGGTGGTCCGCCGGCATGTAGCACCAGGTGAGGCCGTCCCTCTCCATCCGGAGGCCGTCGCGTTCGCCGGGCACTACGACTTCGATCCCGACGTGCTGGCTGCCTACCGGCCCACGGGCAAAGGCCGGGTCGAGCGGCAGGTGCTGATCGTCCGCGACCACGTCCTGGCCGGGCCTTCTCGCCGGTCGAAGAACTGAACGCCGCGTTCACCGCCTGGGTGCCGCTGCGGCGGGCGAAGGTCCACGGCACCCATGGTGAGGTCATCGGCCTGAGGGCGATCCGCGACCACGTCGCTCTCCGCCCGCTGCCGAAGACGCCCTATGTGGTCACCCAGCGGCATCTCCGCCATGTCGGCAAGGACTGCCTCGTCGCCTTCGACGCGAACCTCTACTCGGTGCAGGCCCGCAAGGTCCGCCCCCGCCAGCTGGTCGAGGTCAGGGCGACGAAGTCCCAGTTCATGCTGCATGGCATCGGCCCCGATCACATGGGCGAAACGCTACTGGCCGTCCATCCCCGGGCGGTTGGCAGAGGCGCCCGGATCGTGGATGAGAAGCACTGGGACGGCCTGCCCACAGGGGTCGGCCGTCGCGTCACCGCTGGGGATGGTGGCTTGCCGCGGCCACGCCGCCACGACGATCCGGGCTCGCAGGCTGGCCCGCTGACGGCCCTGCTCAACCGGGCCGCGATCACCCAGGTCGAGGTCGACCGCCGGCCGTTGTCGGTCTATGACTAGCTGACCGGCACCCGCCCCTTCACCACCCACCGAACGCCGAAGGAAATGTCTTGAGCGAGCTGGTCTCCACCCGCATCCGCAACACGGCCGGCAAGCTGGGCCTGCCCCACCTGGCCGAGGCCCTGACTCAGTACGCCCAGCGGGCCGACGAGGCCAAGATGGGCTACCTCGACCTCATCGATCTGGTCCTCTCCGAAGAACTCGCCGTCCGTGACGACCGCCGCTTCCGCACCGGTCTGCGGATCTCGAAGCTGCCGCACCACAAAACACTGGACGACTACGACTTCTCGTTCCATCCTGAGCTCGATCCTCGCAGGGTAAAGGACCTTGCCACGTTGTCGTTCGTCGAGGCCAAGGCCAACGCTGCCCTGCTCGGGCCGCCGAGAGTGGGCAAGACGCATATCGCCGTCGCTCTCGCGGTCACGGCCTGCCGAGCCGGGTACTCGATCTACTTCACCAGCCTTGACGACATAGTCCGCAACCTCAAAGCCGCCGAGGCCGCCGGACGCCTGACCAGCAAGCTCGGCAGCTACCTGCGGCCGGCCGTTCTTGTGGTCGACGAGGTCAGCTACCAGCCCCTCGAACGCGCCGAGGCCAACCTGGTCTTCCAGGTGATATCAAGGTGCTACGAAAAGGGCTCCATCATCCTGACCTCGAACAAGAGCTTCAGCGAATGGGGGCGGGTGTTCGGCGACGAAGTCCTCACCACCGCCATCCTCGACCGCCTCCTCCACCACTGCGACGTCATCTCCATCAACGGCCTCAGCTACCGGCTCAAGAACCGGCTCGCTACCATCGAGCGAGACCAGGACAACGCAGCCTGACAACAACGTGGCCGACAATGAGCGCATGGACGTCCCTGAGCTGCTCGAATCGGCTTCCCTGCTGGTTCCGGAAGAGACCGCCACCGAGAACGACATCACGGTGCGAGACATCTGGGACTACCTCGCTCACGACGAGTGGGAGATCGCCCTGGGCCTGCTGGAGGAGCTCGGGGATGGTCATCCGCTTCCGCTCGCCTTCTGGGAACAGCTCGCCGACGCGGCTGACCAACTCCGCCTTGAGCGGAGCTCGGCCTGGTGCCACTGGCGGTGCTCCGAGATTCGCAACGGCGTGATCCAGGCAGACCTGACGCTCCGTCCTGCCGCCGAGGCGCGACGCACGACGCCAGTCGCTGGCCACGGTGTTCTGCGGCCCATGTGGGACATCGGACATCTCTCGCCCACCGGTGGACGTGCGGTCAGCATTGCCTCGCTCTGGGTTGAGAACATGCCAACCCTGGAGCCCGGCGGCCGAGCCACGGTTCGCCTCGTGCCCCTCACTCCCTCCCGCTGGACGCACCTCCAGCCCGGCCAGCAGATCACCATGCACGAGGACCAAACCGTGGCCGGCACCGCAGTCATACTGGAGGTTCACCGCCCTGCCACCGCTATGCCCACGGAATGACGTCGACTGATCGCAGGGCCTTCGGTGGTGCACATACCTCTGTACTTGGTGGAGCACTCACAGAAGTACGCCGACACTCCTCGCCGCCCAGGCCCCGCGCCTGGACCGCGCCCTGAAGAAGGTCGCTAAGCAGGGCGGGGAGGTGGTCCTAATCGACGGCACCCTCCTCCCCACCCAGCGCCGCACTGGAAAGGCCGACCGGCGCAACTATTCCGGCAAGCACCGTCGTCACAGCCTGCACTTCCTCGCCCTGACCGACGAGAGGGGCTGCCTGATCTGAATATCCGCCGCCCGGCCCGGCCGCACCCACGACAACACCGCCGCCCGCCACGACCACATCCTGGCCCACCTGCGCGCCGCAGGCCTCGGAGCGATGGCCGACCTCGGCTTCCGCGGCCTGGACAACGACACTCTCGACCCCGTGCTCGTCACCGGCTACACCGCCAGCCGCACCCACAAGCTCACCCCGGGCCAGAAGACTGCTAACCGAGTTCTCGCCGTCGTACGTGCACCGGTCGAGCACGGCTTCGCCCACCTCAAGAACTGGCGGATCCTCACCAAGCTCCGTACCGATCCCGACCGAGCCACCCGCCTCCTGCGCGCTCTGCTCGTCCTGACGAACCTCGAAGTCAACCGCTGACGGATGATCTTTTCCGTGGACCTCCGCTCACGACCAGCACGAGCACCCCGAGAACCAGTCACACCAGCCCTTTGAACTGCGGCTTCAAGTTGGCGGAAGCTCACTGTGGTGCCAACGCTCCAGCCGACGCGAGCTAGGTCCTGCCGACCCAGGTGGGTGAGGCCACCGGGTCGCCATCGCCTGGGCCGAAGGACGGTTCACCCGATGGTGTGAAGATCCGGTTCTGACTCCTGCCGCTGCTCCTGTGCCTCTATCGTGTTCCGCGAGTTGAACGGATCGAGAGAGATCATCGTGACCAGCGAACGAGCCCGTCCGGGCCACACGCCGCACGGGTTGTTTCCCCACCTTGTTGGGCCTGTCGGGACGGAGAGGGCCGAGTTCGACAAGGACATGGCCCGAGCGGTTCGTGAAGGCTCCCTTACGCCTCTGGAATTGGTGCAGATCGCGCATTCTGTGCGGGATCTGCCGCGCGCGTCTCGGAAGGCGTGGTCCCGGTTTGCCGAGGATCCGGCGCTCGCGTGGACAGCTCTGGGCCTTCTGGCGGATTCCGTGGGGGCGGAAGTGGTCCGCCGCAGCGGGCCCCTTGAGGGCTGTTGGGAAAGCGTCCAGCTGGGGCTCCAAAAACACGACAAGGTTTTGTCCGGCCCGGTGGGCGTGGGAGTTGAACAGCGTCACGCATTGCACCAGGCAGTACTGGCCCTTCTGGAGGCCGTCATCCGGCCGAGGGCCGATTTCCGCGAGCCGACACCGCAGGCACCCCCCTGGTCCCCAGCCGCAGAACTGCTCGAACGGGAAGTTCCCTCTGAACTACCTGCCGTCCCTGTCCCGTCAGGGCACATGGGCAAGAACGACAGCACTCGGCTCCTTGTGGATTCCTTGGGGGACGCGAGAGATCGGGCGGCCGCCCAGAAGACTGCAGCCGTAGCCCAGAGGCTTGCAGCGGAGAAGGAGCTCGCCCGGGTCAAGGCCGATCATGCGAGGGCTGCGGAGTCTCATGGCGATCTCCTACGCCTCGCGGAGGAATTCGAGCGGCTCGCGAGCGAACGTCATGCCTTGGAAACGAGCACCCTTCCGGAGGCAGAGCGTACGGCCGCAGACGAGGCGCTGGCGAAGCGGGAGGAGGAGCTTGTCCGGGAGCGGCTTGAGTACTTCCGGGTGAGGATGGCGCAAGCCGGGGCTGCCGATCTCTTCGTCTCCGGGGCTCTGCCGGGACAGGAGCACTGGGAGTGCCACAGCGAGGCACGGCCGACTGGTGATGTGGAGGGGTGTTCGCTGTGGGTCGGTGAGATCCGCGGGCGGCACGCCGATGGGCGGGGTCCCTGCGAGGGGACGGTCGCCGAGCGGGATGCGGACGGCTGGTACACGTGGCGTGGTCCGCTGCGGGAGTCGCCGGGTGCTGCTCTGGATGCCGCGGCCCGGCTTGTGTGGGGTGAGCTGCAGGACCAGTGCGTCCCCGATCCGTATGTCCCGGGAGCGTGGCCCGGCTTCGTCATCCCGCAGCGGTCGGCGCCGGTCCTTGCGGCCCTGGCCGAGGGCGGTGCGCTGCAGGGGTTCGACATCCGGGAGGAGCAGGTTGGTGATGCCTGCCGGGTGGAGATGACTTGCTGGTCCGGTGGTGTGCGTCTTGAGGTGTCGGCGGACGGCGTCTCCGAGGAGGCGCGGGAGTGGTGCGCGCGGCGGCTGCTGGGCGTGCTGGCCGCCGAGACGGGCTTCGGAAGCGTGCCGTGGTCCCCGGGTGAGGCCGGGGAGCGCCTGGAGGAGTTCGCGCGGGAGCCGTGGCTCGAGGAGGTGCGGCACCGGACGTGGGCGGCTCGCGGCGGCGGCCGGCATGTGGAGTTCTCCTGTCTCGTCGACGGGGCGGTCGTCCGCGCCGAGGCCGTGGCCGAGCAGGAGGCTGTGGCCGTGTCGACGGCGGCGTGGCTGCTGGCCCAGCGTCTGGGGCGGGGCGGGAAGGGTCTGGTGCTGGACGCGCGGCCGCCGTCCGCTGCAGTGACTGTGGAAGCGCTGCGGGAGCGGGGCGTCGTCGGGGCGGTGGAGTTGGCGGACGGGCCCGGCGGCGTGGAGGCGGTGGTCGCGTCGGTGGAGTTCGGCGGGCGGCGGCTGTGGGCGGCCGGTGAAGAGCGCGAGCAGGCTCTTGACGGAGTGCTGGCGGCGGTGCGGTGCTGGACGATGGCGCCCGGGGTGGCGCAGGCATCGAAGGTGGGCGCGGTGCGGCCCGGCTGGGTGCGCCGGCGTTCCTGGGACGGCGAACGCATCGAGGACCCCGAGGAGTTGCGGCTGCTGCTCGGCGAGGGCACGCGGTTGTGCGTGGCCGGGGTGGAAGGCGGCCGGCCGGGGTTCGTGCTGGTGCCGCCGTCCGGCGGCCGGAGCGCGGCGCCGGCGGGTGGCGGGCAAGGGTGGCGGGTGTGGACCGAGCGGGGCCAGGTCCGGGTTCCCGGGACGCTGATTGCGGTGGAGCTGGTGGCGCGCGCGGTGGTGGGCCGGGAGTGCGAGCCGGGGTGGGATGCGTCGGTGGCGGCGTGGAGGGAGGTTCTGCGCTTCGGCTGTGAAGCGGTGGCCGCGGGCCAGGTGTGGCCCGGGGTACGGGGGGACGACAGCGTGGTGTGGCGGCCGGGCCCGTGGAGCGATGAGCAGGCCGAGGAGGTGAAGCGGCTGGCGGCCGCGCTGCCGCCGTGGGCGCACAGCGCGGCGGTCGACGCCGGCAAGGGGGCGATGCTGTCAGCCGGCGCGGCGGTGAGTCTGGTGCTGGTGGCGCTCGCGGACGAGCTGGTCCGCGGCCCCGGGGTGGCGGCGGTGTGGGGCTCTTCGGCGCTGACGAGCCCGCGGGGCGGGCCGGCGGAGGGCGCGGTGGCCCAGTGGCTGGACACAGTCGAGGAGATCGCCGACGCCCTCCCGCCGCCGGGGGTGGTGCTGTCGGTGCAGCCGCCGCCCAAGCCGAGGGTGGCAGCGTCCTCGCTGAAGGTCCACATCCGGCTGCGTTCCGCCGAGAAGGCCGGGAAGCTGGTGACGCTGCCGGACCTGCAGAAACGGCTGGGGGCCGAGCACCCGGCCGTGCTGCGGGCACTGCGGGCGCTGCGCAAGGCCGCCGGGTGCTGGCCGGTCCTGGCGCCGGCCGTGCGGGAGCGGGCAGATCAGGTCCGCGTCTCGCCCGGTGAGGCGGCGCTGCTGCTGGGGCAGCTGGGCCGGGCGCTGCGGCGGGCCGGTATCGAGGTGGAGTGGCCGCAGCAGTGGGCCCGCCGCCTGCGTCCGGTCGTCGTGGCCGCCGGGCCGTCCGAGGCGACGCTGTCGCTGCAGGAGCTGGTCGACTACCGGTGGCAGATCCGGCTGGACGGCACGGTGCTGAGCGCCGAGGAGTGCGTCCGCGTCGCGGAAGCCGCCGGCACGCTGGTGTGGCTGCGCGACCGGTGGGTCCTCGTCGACGCCGTCACCGCCGAGCGGGCCCGCGGCGGCCGGCTGCGGCAGGCCGTTCCCGCCGGCGAGGCCCTGACCGCGGTGCTCCTGGGATCGGTCAGCGTCGGGCAGGACGAGCACGCGGATCTGGTGGCCGAAGGTGAACTCGGCCGGCTCGCCGCGCTGCTGTCGGGGGACTTGTTCACCGCGGTCGAACCGCCCCGGTCCCTGGTGGGTGAGCTGTGGCCCTACCAGCGGGACGGGCTGGTGTGGCTGGCGAACGTCTCCTCAAGGTTCGGGGCGCTGCTGTGCGACGACATGGGGCTGGGCAAGAGCGTCCAGGCGATCGCGCTGGTCCTGCACCGCCTCGAGCAGGGCCTGTCCCAGGGCCTGCCGGTCCTGCTCGTCGTTCCGACGTCGATGATGCTGACCTGGGTACGGCAGCTCGAACGGTTCGCCCCCGGCGTGCCGGTGCGGATGTACCACGGCGCGGGGCGGACCCTGGAAGGCCTTCAGCTCGACACCGTGGTGGTCACCAGCTACGGCACGCTCCTGGCCAGCCAGGACGAACTCGCCGCCCAGACCTACTCCCTGGTCGTCGCCGACGAGGCCCAGCACGTGAAGAACGCCTCCAGCAAGACCGCCCGGGCCCTGTCCCGGCTGCTCGCCCTGGCCCGGGTCGCCCTCACCGGGACCCCGGTCGAAAACCGCCTGAGCGACCTGTGGGCCCTGCTGCACTGGACCAACCCGTCGCTGTTCACCTCGCTGCCCTCCTTCCAGCAGGCGTTCGGGGCCCTGGAGGCAGGGCCCGCGCCGGAGGTGGCCGCCGCGATGAACCGGGTCGTGGGCCGGTTCCTGCTGCGGCGCCGCAAGAGCGACCCCCACGTCGCTCTCCAGCTCCCGGAGAGAATCGACTCTCTCCATACCCTCGCGCTCACCCCGACCCAGGTGGGCCTCTACACCAGCACCGTGCAGATGGCGATGGAACAGCTCCGCAAGACAAGCGGCAACGAGCGCAGCGGCCTGGTCCTGCGGCTGCTGGCCCACCTGCGGCAGATCTGCAACGCCCCCGCCCACCTGCGTGTCGGCGCCGCGGACTCCGGACGATTGGAAGCGGCCCTGGCCGGCTACCAGCCCCACCAGGACGGCAAGGACTCCTGCAAGCTCACCGCGCTCGACGAACTGGTGCCGGCCATCGTCGACGCAGGCGAGTCGATGGTGGCCTTCACCGAGTACCGCACCATGGCGATGCTGCTGCACCGGCATGCCGCCGACTGGGGCGTGCAGCCCCTCCTGCACGTGGGCACGATGAGCTCCGGCGAACGCGACGCGGCCCTGGACGCCTTCCGGCGCCGCAAGAGCCGGCTGCTGATCGTCACCTACGGCTCGGGCGGCACCGGCCTGGACCTGACCGCCGCCAGCCACGCCGTCCTGTTCGACCGGCCCTTCAACCCCGCCACCGTCGCCCAGGCCATCGACCGCCTGCACCGCCCCGGCCAGGTGGCCGACGTCCACGTCCACCGCCTGGCCGCGGCCGGCACCATCGAGGACAAGATCGAGCAGCTCCTCGCCCGTAAAACCGGCCTGCTCAACGCCCTGGACACAGGGACCGCGCTGAACCCGGCGATGCTGACCGACGAAGAACTCCACGCGCTCGTCGCCCTGGGAACCGCCTCATGACCAAGCACCGCATCGCCGTCCCCCGCACACCCGCCCCCGGCGACATGCACGCCCCCACAGCTGAGCCCCCGGAGCTGACCACCTTCTCCGCGGCCCTCACCCAGTGGAAGACCACCCCGCCCGAGCCCGCCAGCCGGCCGGCCGGCGAAGCCGCCACCCCCGCAGCATCCGGGCCCCGGCTCCTGCACGACCAGGCCCTGCCCGAGCCCCCGTCCAGGCTTCCCGCCCTGCCTGCCCTGCAGAATCTCGCCCACGCGGCGGCAGACCGCGCCCGCCGCATCCTCGACGGCATCGCGCTGCCCGACACCCCCCTCGCCGACGCCGTCCACATCGCCGACACCGCCTCCCTCACCGACCCGACCCCCGCCTACCGCCTCGACGTCGACCTCGGCCACTGGCGCGAACTGCTCACCCGCCATCGCACCCACGGTTGTACCACCGGAGACACCGCACCAGGCCAGGACCCATCCAAGGCCCATTCCTGCCGGCAGTGACCCGAGAACCGAGACCAAGCCGGATACGGGTGACGGTCTCCTCACGTCGACGGCCCGGCGTCCGCCGGTGGAGACATCTACTGCGTACCGCGCATAGCCTGTACGCCACCAGGAGACGATCCCAGGATCTTCAGGACTTCGCTTTCGTCGTCCGCGTCAGCGCCCGCCTCCGGATCCTCGGCGTCATCGTGGAGCCCGGAGGGACAACGCTGACCATCACCGCCCCGCCACCATCGAGCCCGCCGCCGTCATCAGGACATTGCACCGGATGCGCTCGAAGATTGCCGCCCAGGTCCTCAAGGCCCACGCATACGCCCCCGCCGGCCCCGCGCCCGAGGAGGTGAACGGCGAAGGGTTCACGTGACTCGGCAGAACACAGCTAGCCGGCCAGGTCCGCCATCAGCTCGTCGCGCCAGTGCAGGGACATGCGCAGGCTCAGGACCGTCTCCGCCGCCGCGGGCAGGGGCAGCAGCAGGAACCGGCGCAGGGCCCCGGCCGCCGCGTCCCGGCCGTGCCACGCCGCGGAGTCGGCCTCGGTGACGGGCGCCGGGTCCGGTCGGCGGCGGGCCGCGTCGAGCAGTCCGCAGACGGCCCGGGCCTCCGCCCGAATTGTCCGCATCCGCAGGTCGAGGGGCCCGTCGGCCGTCAGGTCTACCGGCTCGCCCCGGCCGGCCCGCTCCAGCGCCCGGGCGATCTCCGGGTAGCCGTCGATTCCGGTCTCCGACGCCAGCCGGGCGAGCTGCGCCGCCACCGCGGAGCGCAACCGCTCCGGCGGGGTCCGCTCCACGAGGGCGCCGAGGTCGAAGTCGCGTACGACGGTGACCGGGTGCCGTGCCTCCGGCACCTCGTCGAGGACCGGCAGCAGCAGCGCGCTGGTCAGTGGCGCCGCCGCGTCGTCCGCTGGATCCCAGTCGATGCCGTGCTCCGCCTTCAAGCCTGCCAGTAGCCGCGCGTAGGCGGCCGTCGAGCCGGGCCAGGGATCGACGCCGATCCGCTGGAACTGCTGTCCGGTCCGGTCGAGCACGGGCTGCCCGTCGGGGCCGGTCACGTAGTCCTCGCGCGGCGATTCGACCCGGTGGCCCGCTTCCGGCCGCTCCGTGCCGTCCTCCACGACGGTCACACGTACCTCGGGGCCCTGCTTCGTCAGTCGTACTACCCGGGTTCCACGGGACAGCCGTTCCAGCACCTCGGGACGGTCGAACTGGGTGTCACCGCCCTCCTGCGTGGCGTACGACCACCCGCCGCCGCAGGACCGGGCCCGGACCATCGGGCGGTGCGCGGCCCAGGGCGCGCCGGCGGACAGCCGCGCCTGTTCCCGGCTGCGCGGCCGGGTGGTCGCGGGCACGGAGCCCAGCCGGTCCAGCAGCTCCCCGGGGTCGGCGCCCGCCACGAACACGACGTCCGGCTGCACCGGCGGTGCGGGCTCGGATTCGAAGAATCCGCCGCTCCCGAAGGCGATGACGGCACAGGCTCCGTCGGACTGTGGGACGGGCGGAGCGGGCTCGGTCGCGGAGGGGACCTGCGGCTCGGGGAGCCCGGCGGCTGCGTCCAGGGTGGAGGCCGGGTCGGCGACGACCGTCCTGGCGCCGTCCCAGATCAGCCGGTCCTCGTGGGCCAGGGGCGTCCGCCCGTCGAAGGGCAGACCGTCCTCCAGGGCCGCGGCGAAGTCGGAGAGGACGTGCCGCAGTCCCGGCCAGGGAGTGAAGGCCGAGCCCGTCTCGTCGAAGTACCGGCCGACCCGCCCGTGGTGTGGGCCGGGGCGGGTGGCCAGGAAGAGCCCGTCGGAGGACTGCCAGCCGATGCCCAGGGTGATCAGCAGTCGTTCGTGCGGCCAGTACGCGTACTCGTCGCGCTCCTCCTCGGCGAGGTCGGTCTCCTCCTCGGCGGCGTCCTTCCCGACCTCGCGCAGGAACTCGGTGCTCCGCACGATCTCCCTGACTCCGGACAATGGTCCGTGGTAGTCGAGCAGGAGCGTTCCGTCCTGGAGCTCCACACCGTCGTGCCGCAGCAGCGATTCCCTCAGGTCGTGCGGGAAGGCCACCCCCAGCCGGAGTTCGGCCGCCGCGACGTCCGCCGGGGAGGCGGGCGGTCGCAGCAGCCCGTGGGTGACGGGGGCGTGCCGCGCGAGCCAGCTCTCGATGCGGTTCCAGGACTCTTCGACGGTGAACGTGATCATGCCCCGCACTCTAGGCTCGGGCACTGACGCCCAGACGGCCGGAGCTGTCTGTCGTCCCCTCGGTTCCGGCCACCTATAAACTACTGATCTTTTCGTTAATTGGGTGGGGCTGGTGGGTGGAGGGTGAGGCCGGTGTGGGTGAGGAAGGACCAGGGCAGCTGTGGGTTGGTGTTGATCCGGCGGATGCCCTGTTCGGTGGCGTCCGCGACGTCGGCGAGGTGGTCGCCGGCGAGGTTGGCGAGCTCGCGTTTCTTCAGCGAGGACCACAGCAGTTCCACTGGGTTGAGCTCGGGTGCGTAGGCCGGTAATCGTTCCAGGGTGAGCCAGTCCTGCTCGGCCATCCAGGCCCGCATGGCCCGGCTCCAGTGAGCCGACAGCCCGTCCCAGACCAGCACCACCCGCTCCCCGCGGTAGAACGTCTTCATCTGCTCCAGGACCTTGATGAGAGCAGGGGTGTCATAGCTGCCGGGTTTGAGGTGGAAGCACAACCGAGGACCTCGGTCCGGGTCGGCGGCGTGGTAACCGAGGGCCCCGGCCATCAAGGCGCGTTTCCAGTTCAGCCGGTGCCGCAGGAGCGGGGTGCGGCCGCGGGGCGCATAGGTGCGGCGGACCTGCGGCAGCAAAGAGACGCCTGACTCGTCGAGGAAGACGATCCAGGCACGTGTGTTCACGGCCCCTTTTTGATCCGCGGCCACTCATGGGCGATCCAGCGGGCGATCTCCGACTCGTCCCGCTCCACCACCCGCCGCTCGGGACGCTGCAGGCTCCATCCGAGCCGGCCGGTCAGCAGCCGCCACACCGAGGCTCTCGACAGCGTCACCCCTGTCACCCGCCCAACGACCAGACCAACGCGTTCCAGGGTCCACAGATCGGCCTCGAAGCCATGGGCCTGGGCGCCCTGCTCGAGTGCGGTCCGCACCTGCTCGACCTGGGCGTCGTCCAGTTTGGGCGGGCGACCGGTGGCCGGACGCCGGCGCAGAGCATCGGCGTCGTCCTTCTCCCAGACCCGTCTCCACCGCCGCACGCTCTCCTGGCTGACTCCCAGCATCCGTGCGATCTCGGCACCAGAACGTTCCTGATCGAACAGTTCGGCCGCCCGCACACGCCGGGCCTCGGCCAACTGCGGCCGCGTCAAAGGAGGAACCACGAGCGAAGGCTTGAAAGACACCACACCAAGATCTCACCAACACGGCTGCCATGCCCACGGAACTAACGAAAAGATCAGTAGGACGTATGTCGAAACTCTCATAGGAGGTGACACGATGACGGACAGCATCTGGAATCACGCCCCGAACGCCGACGTCACCGCGGGCACGGACCTGACGGGCTGGAAGGTCGAGGCCACTGACGAGCACATCGGGAAGATCGACAAGCACTCTCGTGAGGTCGGCGCGCAGTACATCGTTGTCGACACCGGAGTCTGGATCTTCGGCAAGGAGGTCCTCCTCCCCGCCGGCGTCATTCGCTCGCTCGACCCGGAGAACGAGACCGTCCACGTCGACCGTACGAAGGACGAGATCAAGGACGCGCCGGAGTTCGACAAGGAGAAGCACCTCGGCAACGCCGACTATCACCAGCAGGTCGGGAGCCACTACACCAACCGGCCCGGCAGCGGCATCTCCGGCACCCTCTGACTGATCCCGGCCGGGCCCCGCGCCTGGCATCGTCCGGGGTGGACCGTCGTTCGATGGTCCGCCCCGGACGTGTCCCACCCGGTCCCTGGGCCGTCGGGACGACGGCGGCGGCGGCGTGTCAGGCGGCGGGACGTCGATGCACGCTGACGGCGTACCCGCAGCCTGGTGTGTAGGGCTCACCGTCCCACGTGGCGTAGCGGTGCAGCAGGGTCAGGTCGGCCAGGACGCACCAGTGGTCGAACGTATCGATTTCAAAAGGGGGTTCGGGCAGCGGCAGGTGTGTCGCGTCGAGTCCCATGCCGGTGACGAGCAGGCCTCCGGGGCGCAGTGCGGCGGCGAGGTGCCGGACGACCGTCGGTTCGGTACCGGGGGCGAGCAGGGGGATGACGTTCCCGGCGGCGAGCACCAGGTCGAAGTCCGTCTGCAGCCCGAGGGTGTCGAGCCGGGCGAGGTCGCCGAGGAGCCAGTCCTGCGCGGGGGCGGCGCGGCGGGCGACCGCGAGCATCGAGGCGTCGACGTCTACCCCGGTGCAGTCGTGGCCCAGCTCCGCGAGCCGGATCGCGATCCGGCCGGTGCCGCAGCCCGCGTCGAGGACCCGCGCGGCCGGACGCAGCAGCGCGTCGCAGAAGGCGGCCTCACCGTGGACGTCCTGCCCGGCCGCGGCGAGCCGGGCGAACCGCCGCGCGTACTCCTCGCCGGCCTGCCCCCCGGTGAGCTCCGCCCAACGGTCCTTTTGCTCCGCCATATGCAGCGTCCCCTCGCGGTCTGCGTCGCCCGGCGGGTACGACGGCGATGTTGTCGGCCCGTCCATCCTCTCAGGTGGCCTGCGCGCGACGGTTGTAGGGGGCGGCACGCATGGCGGGGCGGCTCGAAGCCTCGCAAACGACGACGGCCGACCGTTCACGGCCCATCGAACGCCTCCGCGCGGACGGCGGACGCTACCGGCCCTGCGCCCCGTGCCGACCCAGAGCAGGCCGCACCGGGCAAGTTCCGCTTTCCTCGCTCTCGCGTCCCCGCCCGGCGGCGGGCCCGCCTGGACCTCGCCGGCGAACGGCACAACGCTGTGCCCGGTACCGGCGCGGGCCACCCACCTGACGCTGATCCCCGGCCGGGACACGATCTACAATCCACGCGCCCGTCAGGGCTCGGTGTCCGTCGAGTTCCACTTCGAGGACGACTCGACCTGCGAGGCGGCCCTCATCCTTACCTCGGTGGAACTGGAGTGGCTGTACGCGCAGACCAGCCGCCTCCTTGACGCGCACGAGAACACCCTCGGCGAGACCTCGTGAACAGGGCCCGTCACCGCTTCCCCCGCTGCGCGCCCGTTGCGCGGGTGGACCGCAGCGACCGGATCGCCCTGACGTTTCTCGCCTTTGCCGACCTGGTCGGGCCCGCCTGGACGCTGCATACCTACGCCAGGCAGATGCTGGATGCCCACGGCCCACCGAGCGGCCATGGCAACACCGGACAACGTCTGGGCGCTGACATCGACGGCCAGGACCAGCCAGCCGTCCGCCGACCGGGAGAGCGGCACCGAGGTCAGGGCCTGTCGTATCCGGTCCGCGTCGATCCGGCCTCGGGCGAGGGCGGCGTAGAGCCCTGCGTGTCCGCAGCGGTGTCCGTTGAAGCGGAACAAGCTCACCTTGTCGCGGGTCGCGCTTTCGCGTACCTGTGCCCTGTGTTGGCAGCGTCAGAGTGTCAGTAACGGCTGTTCATCGCGGCACGCACCTCGGCGAGTGTTTTGTCGGCAACGGCGTTGGCTCGCTCGTTGCCCTCGCGCAGGATCTCGCGGAGGTAGGTGCGGTCATTCGCGTATTCGCTTCGGCGGGCCCGGATGGGGGCCAGGTATTCGTTGACGGCCTCGGTCACCGTCTTCTTCAATGCGGCGGCTCCTGCGGAGCCGATGTCGGAGGCGATCTGCTCTGGTGTCCGGTTCTGGCATAGGGCCGCCAAGAGGAGGAGAGAGGACACTTCCGGGCGGCTAGCCGGGTCGTAGGCGATGTGGCGTTCGGAGTCGGTTTTGGCCCCCTTGATCAGGCGGGCGGTCTCGTCGGCGTCGGCGGCCAGGGTGATGGCGTTGCCGCGGCTCTTGCTCATCTTGCCGCCGTCCGTGCCAAGCAGGAGGGGTGCGTTCGACAGTAGGGCATCGGGCCGGGGGAAGACGGCGGAGCCGGCGCTGTAGCGGTCGTTGAAACGACGGGCGATGGTCCGGGTGAGTTCCAGGTGAGGGAGCTGGTCCTTGCCGACCGGGACCAGGTTGGCCTTGCAGAAGAGGATGTCGGCGGCCTGATGGGCGGGGTAGGTGAACATCAGGCCGCTGACAGTGGACTGCCGCGAGTGGGCGATCTCATCTTTCACTGTGGGATTGCGTTCGAGGTCGGCGACGGAGACCAGGCTGAGGAAGGGCAGCAGCAGCTGGTTGAGAGCCGGCACGGCGCTGTGTGTGAAGATCGTGCTGCGTGCCGGGTTCACACCGATGGCCAGGTAGTCCAAGACCAGTTCTTCGACGTGCTCGGTCAGGTTGTCCGCGATGTCGCGGTCGGTCAGGACCTGGTAGTCCGCGATGATCACGTACATCTCTACCCCGAGGTTCTGCAGACGCACTCGGTTGTGCAGCGTGCCGAAATAGTGGCCCAGATGCAGGCGGCCGGTGGGACGGTCTCCGGTCAGCACCCGGAAGTGTCCGGGGTTCTTGAGGATCAGCTCTTCGAGCACCGCGCTGCGATCCTGAGCTGCGGACATCCCCAGTGGGTCGGCGAAAGCAGAGGAGGGGGCCGTGGGGGCTACAGCCTGGGCGGTGGTGTTCATCGGTGTCTCCTGGCGAGTTGGATGTCGCCGTCAGGACGGCAAGACCCTGGTCCAGGGGACACGAAAAGGGCCGTCCGTCCGAACGGCCCTTTTGCATGCGTGAGAGGTGGCCGCTCCTACGAGGAGCGCCACCAGCTCAGACACGACGAAAGATGCATGTGCCTACTGTACTGGGCGCCTGCAGATGAACGAGAGAGGCAATCGGGCGATTGGCAGGTCGCTGACCTTGGGGCAGCGCAGTCGGTGATCGGCGGACGAAGACTTCGGTCCGAAAGCGGGCGTCACCGTCGCGCCGTAGGTTCCGGGCCCGCAATGTCGGTAACGGCATCGAGTGTGGGGGTGCAGGCGGACGGGGGTAGGTGGAGCTGATCGGTGGGGTAGACGCCGAAGATGATCGCCGAACTGGGTTTCGACGAGTCCGCGGTCATGGCTGGGGAAGATGCCAGAGGTGTATTGCGAGGCTTCACCGGCTGAAGCACCCAGCCACCCGCGCCCGCCGAGTACATACAGGCCCTCAGCCGGACTCCTTATCGCGGGGCGAACGTCTCAGGCCTGGCGGGGGCGCCGGTAAGGCTTGCGCGGGCGGCGAATCGTGTCGGTGCCCATCCCGGCGGCGTCGGCGGAGGAGAACAGGCTGGGCACGCCCGGGTGCGGCAGCACCTGCGTCCGACTCCCCTGACCCTGACCCTGGCTCTGGGGCTTGGCGGTGGTGCGTCGGGCGGGGGCCGCGGCGCGGGCCAGGACCCGGGCGTGCGGGATGCGGGGCGCGCACATCGCACAGACTTCCTCGACGATCCAGACCTGTCCGACGATCGGGTCGTGGCGCAGGATCATCACCACTTCGCCCGCGCACAGTGTCTTGTCTGCGGGGTGTGCTTCACAGCGTTCGGCGCGGCAGTGGCAGGCGGCGTCGGGCCGGACGGTGGCCGCCTTGGCGTGGGCGGCGGCGTGCTGCGCGGCGAAGGTGCGCAAAGCGGCCAGGTCGCGGGTACGGGCGGGCATCGTGCACGGCGAGGTGCAGGTGACGCTCACCGTGCGGTCGCTGTGTCCGGTCAGGCGGACGGTCCAGGCCCGCCCGGGCACACGCGTAGTCGAGGGTTCCAGAGGGGTGGTCGTCACGCGGCAGGTTCCGTTTCGGTAGAGGGGGCGATCATGGACCGGATCCACTATGCGCTCTGCACGGGCTTCCGGAACCACGGGGTTTCTTCCCCCCGGACGCGTCACGCAAGCAGGGTGGTCCCGCTTGCGCCACAGCGATCTGCCGAAGGTGGCCGGCTCGTGTCTTTCGGGCTGAACGGCCTGGTCCGATCTGTCGCCTGCTTGCTCGGCTCAGTTCGGCGGCGTGGGGGCCTTGTGCGCGTTACCGCGGAACGCAACAGCGTCCTCACCGATCCCGATCACTTGCAAGAGGGCGCCGAGAGCTTCATCGGCCCGCTCGTGCGGCTGAGTGAGCCAGACATCGTAGATGTCGCGCGGATCACCGTCGTGCTTGCTGATCGCGAAGCTGAATCCTTTGAGCCGGAACAGGACGACATCGAGTTCGTCCAGCCCGTCCCAAAAGCGTTCCACCTGCAGACGCAGTCGCCAGGCCACGGACTGCACCGGCAGCACCAGTCCGCCGATCATCTGGAACAGCGGCGCGCAGCGTTCCCAGACGCTGTACTGGTAGGCGGGGTTCTTGCCGGTGTAGTAGGGCATCTGCACGGCCGGCTGCCAGTTGGGGTCGGGCCCGGGCATCTCGATTTCTGCCATAGCCCTCCCCCTCCCTTCGCCGCACTGTGAGCTGGTGATCAATCTGCCTGCACCACGCCATCGGGTGGGATGCGGTGATGGCCGCGACTGGTTCAGAACTGTCTTTCTTGTGCTTCCAGCCTGTCCTTGAGCGGTTTGCAGAGGGTGTCCCAAGTGTGGGGGGCACTGGTAGAGGTCGGTGATGAGGAGGGTGAACGGGCGCGGGTAGAAGTTGGTCGGGTACAGGGCGCCGCCGATGGTGTGGTGCGCACGTTCGATATCCGTCCAGGCCGTCAGCCGGGCCTCTGTCTGCTGGTGCCGCCCGGGCACCGGCCGCTTCTTCGCCGACGCTGTCGTGCCCTTCAAACCCGGCTGAGTGTGAGGGTGCGTCTGCCAGACTTGGGCTGGGTGCGCCGCGGTCGGCGGTGCAGGGGGAACGGATCTCAGCGTGTCCAGGTGGATCGTGCTTGCCATACCTGTCAGCGGTGTCAGCGAGATGGACCGAGACGCACGAACGATCGCGGAATTCGACGGCAGCGCGGAGGAAGCCGAAGCGGCCTTGGTGGAAGCGGCGCACACCTACGAGCACACGCTGTGGAAGGTGAACCGCCGTGAGATATTCGAGTGCTCCAGCCGGTCCTGCTTCCTGCGCATCCACGGCCGAGTGGCGACCTACGGGTTTCTGATCCAACTCGCCGAGCGGGTCCACGACACGGCGGCATCCACAAGCAAGACCCCTTCCTGAGAATCGCCCAGCACAGAATCCGATCCAGAACCGCTCCCCGTGAACAGTGCCACTCTCTATCACCAGGCGCCTGTCTTGGCGGGCCTCAGTGCCTGCCGCAAGCAGGCGATGCTCGTCGGATGTACTGAAGCCGGGACAAGCTTGGCTACTTGACCGTAGACTCGCCAGCCGATCTCTCTCCCTTCAAGGGGTGTCTGTGCACCAACGTGAGTCCACCGGCCCGGCAGCCGGCAGCGCCCCGATCTACACGGCGCTCGTGCGGGAGTGGGGAGATGTGCCTGCGCAGGTTCGGCAGACGGCGGATGAGTGCCTGCGCATGGCGGAGCGAGCGGTCGACTTCAGTTCTCTGCACGCCGGCCGGACGAGCTCGCCGTCTGCCGGCTGGACCGCTTGGCAGCGAGTGCCCGGACCGCAGCAGCACTGACGTGAGAGCCTGGGTGCCGGTGTCGTATGGCAGCTGACCGGCGGATGCTGAGCTTGTTGTTTACGGCCCGGGATGGAACGTGACTCGAACGTGCTGAGGGTTCTGCAGCCTGTGCACCGAACCCATCCCGTCCTGGCCCGGGTCGGTCGTCCGGTGTAAAGAGCCACCTCCTGGCAACTCGTCACGGCATGGGCCGGGTCCTTGATACTGGCGAGGCATTCAGTCGCCTCGTCGACCACAGGCTCTGTACTAGGCAGTGTCTTCAAATGGGCCGGAGCCAGAGGAGGAGGGAGGCGATGGTGATGGCTGCCTGGTAGGACTCTCGGGTTTTGTCGTAGCGGGTGGTGATGGCGCGGTACTGCTTGAGGCGGTTGAAGCAGCGTTCGACGACGTTGCGTTTCTTGTAGAGCTGTTTGTCGAAGGCGCATGGTCTGCCTCCGTCGCGGCCTCTGCGTGATCGGTGGGCTCGTTGGTCGCGGCGTTCGGGGATGGTGTGGCCGATCCCGCGTTTACGCAGGTAGGCGCGTATCTTGCGGGAACTGTAGCCCTTGTCGCCCAGGACGTGGTCCGGGCGGGTCGGGGCCGTCCGGGTCCGGCCCGACGGACCTTGACGGTGTCCGTGACCTCCTCGAAGCGGCTGCAGTCGGCGGCGTTGCCGCCGGTGAGGACGAAGCCGAGCGGCCGGCCTCGCCCGTCGCAGGCGAGGTGGATCTTCGTGGTCAGCCCGCCCCGGGATCGTCCGAGGGCGTGATCACATACTTCGTCCCCCGGCCCAGCCCCTTTTTGCGGGCACCGGCGGCATGCTGGTGAGCCCGGGCGACGGTGGAGTCGACCGACACCAGCCAGTCGATGTCACCAGCCGCATCCCTCTCCGCCTGGACCGCGGCCAGCATCCGCGTGAACGTCCCGTCCAGCACCCACCTGCGAAAACGCGTATACAGAGTCCTCCAGAACCCGTAACGCTCCGGCACATCACGCCACGCCGACCCCGTCCGCAGCTTCCACACGATGCCATTCAGAACCCGCTAGTCATCCAGTCGCGGCCGCCCCGACGACGCCCGCGGCAACAACCCGGACAGCGCTTCCCACTTCACATCCGGCAGCTCATGACGACGCACCATGCCTCACATGATCCCCCATCAGAACCCTTTGAAGACAGGCCCTAGCCCCAACGCTGCCGGTCATCAGGATCGAACCTCCAGCGTGCCAGGTGGCCGACATCGGGACCCGGCCCGCGTTCACTTCACCGGCCAGCCTGCAGAGCCGTCCATGTTGCCGGACCCACGACGCCGTCCACCGTCAACGACCGGCTGGTCTGGAAGTCCCTGACCGCCTGCGCAGTGCCGGGGCCGAAGCTGCCGTCGATCTCTACGGTCCGGCTCAGTGCGGCCGTCAGCGACCGCTGGAGTCGCTTGACGTCGGCGCCCGAGGAGGTCTCCTGCAAGACGGGCTTGGTTCCGGCCGAGAGCAGTGCGGTCCAGGACTGGCGGCCGATGACCCCGTCGGGCGACAGACCGCGCGCGCTCTGGAAGGCCTTCACGGCGGTCTCGGTCTTCGTGCCGAAGACGCCGTCCGCGGTACCGGCGGCGAAACCTTGTGCGTTGAGCAGTGTCTGCGCCGCCGTGACCTGGGTGCCGGTGGACTCGCTGCGGAGCGTGTTGTAGGCCGGGAAGTCGAGGTTGACCGGCGTACTCGTGCTGCCCCCGACGAGCTGCATGTAGTAGGTCCAGTTCCAGTTCGGCCCCGGGTCGGTGTGGTCATTGTTCGGGACTTCAGAGTGCCCTATAATGTGCGCCCGGTCCTTAGGGATGCCGTACTTGTCGGTCAGGTGACGCGTGAGGGCGGCGGATGACCGGTACATGGCGTCGGTGAACCAGGCAGGGTTGTCGACGTATCCCTCGTGCTCGATGCCGACGCTGTAGGCGTTGCCCGAACGTGCATGGTAAGCGGTGTCCTTGTCGCGGACGGTCTGGGTGACCTGCCCGTCGGACGAACGGATCACGTAGTGCGCGCTGACGTTTGAGCTCGGGTTCTGGAACCAGCTGATCGACCCGGCGTACGACCCCTGGGTAACGTGGATGACGACGGCGGAGATTGCGGCGGACCGACCCACGGTGTAGTTGCCGCTGTTCGCGGCCACCCACAGCGCGGGCGGATAGTCGGTGCTCAAAGTCCCCACGGCGGCCGAAGCCCCCTCATCCAGGGCGGGTACATCCGTGTAGCGGCCCCGTTCGGGACGTACGGCCTGTGGGTGTACGTCGACGGTCTCGCCTAGGGGCGTGGTGGCGCGGACGCCGTTCGCGAGGAAGTCGTAAACGGAGTCCGCGTAGAGCCGGGCCATGCGGTCGTCCGTACTGCCGCTGTACTCGGCCACAGCCGGGTACCAGGCGCCGATGTCGTCGTGGTCCTCCAATTGTAGGCCCAGCCGGTCGGCGTATGAGCGCAGGACGGCGGCGGCGCCACGGATGTTGGTCGCAGTATTACGCTGCAACGCGTTCGGTGCCGCGCCCGTCAGCTCTGCGGCCCGCTCCAGGGTGTGTGAGCGAGGGTTGCTGACCAGGTGCATGACGCCGTACCCGTTCGCGTGACTGGGCTTGCCGTCGTGGGAGTCGAGTCGGCTCTCGCCGTATCCAATGGCCACGAGCAGATCGCGAGGGACGTCGAATTCGGCGCCGGCCCGGGTGAAGGCCTGGTCGACGGTGTCGTGTGGGGTCGGCGTCGCGGCGGCGGAAGGCCCGTCCGTACCGGTGAGCAGGACGGCGACAGCGGTACCGAGTACGAGCGAGGTGGTGTATCTCCATGATCGCTGGGGTCGGTTCATTGGTGGTTTCCCCTCGGTGGCGTCGAATCGAACGGTGTCACGACGACCCGGATAGGACCGTGACACGGCGTTCCGGTGTGTGCAGGGAGCCGCTCCAACCGCCATTGCATGCTCACGGCAGCATGATGTGCTGGTTACTGTGGCGCGAGGACTTCGGCCCCTTCGGCTCCGTCATTGATGGCACCGATGACGGAGTCTCTTCCCTCTTGGTGCTTGAGGTGTGCTGGTCATCAACTGGGTACGCTCTGCCCGGCTCTGGATGCGTTGGCCGAAGGAGTGTCGGATGAGCTTCCGTGGACGTGGTTCTCTTGTTAGGCGTTGCCCTCCCCCTCGCCGGGCAGGAGGGCCCTGCCGGGGCGTTTGCGGTGCGGGACGACGAGCCCGGTGTTGAGATGGGCGCCGTCGGCCGGCACTGCCGCGCTCTCGCAGGCGATGGCTGGACGGAGTTCCGCCAGGCCGTGGTGTCTGCGGTATGCCGCTCACGGCGGCACCGCGGACACCCCGGGTCCCCAGTACCGCCGTCCTCATGACCCGGCAGGGTAGTTCAGCAAGTCGGGACGCCCGGAAGCCAGCCCTCGGGAACATCGATGTAGATGTTGGAGATATAGCCGCCGTAGTCCGGCAGGTAGGACCAGGCGTCGTTGCTGTAGCCGTCGACCTGCACGAGTTGGCCGTGCACTTGGCACTGGACGTGGACGGTGGTGGGACCGGAGAGTTGGGCGACCTGGGTGGACGCCGAGGTGGCCTGCTTGCGGATATTTACGCCGGTTCCCCAGGTGGGAAAGGGCCGGGTGGCGGCGTCGCCAGTCCAGAGATAGGTGACGGTCACCCAGCCGTTGTTGTTGAGGCCGACGTTGTAGAAGGTGCCGTCGGCCAGGTCGATGCCCGCCGGGTTGAGCACCCGGCGGCCGAATTCGTCGAGGCCGCCGTGGTAGCCGTTCTCGTAGGCCGCCTGTGCTTCTGGCTTGCCCTGGGGAAGGTCCTTGAAGGTTTCGCGGACGGAGGAGGGATTCCAGTAGTCGTCGTGGGTGTTCCAGGGGCCGACGTCCCAGACTGGCGCGGTCTCGCACCGGGCTGGGCCGCAGACGCGCACGGAGTACTGGGCGCTGCCTTTGGGGGACAGCCCGCGCCGTGACGGCAGGGCAACGAAGTGGTCGTTGGGGACGATTACGTGGCCGTTGGCGGTGGTTCCGCCGACCAGGCCCTCGCGCGTGGCGAACACCCGGGCGGAGAACTGAGTGGCGGCGGCCGAGACGGCCGCATCGTTCGCCCCGGCATCGGCGGCGGGCGTTCGGAGTTCCGCGCTCAGCCCAAGGCCGCGGATCTCCGGCGTGGCGCCTGCCGGTGTGCCGACGAGGGTGAGGCGGACCTGGACCTCGGTGACGGCCCGGGGTAGCACGGCGGGTTTGCCGACGCGTGCCTCGCGCCACTCGGTCCATCGTCCGAGTCCGTCGCGTCCGCGGACGTCGACGGCCGTCCTGGTGCCGGCGGGCGAGGTGGCGTCGAGGTCAACCGCGATGTGGTTCACGGCCTGGCCGAGCACCCGGGCGGGCAGCACGGTGGTGCCCTGGGCCTGGCCGGCACGGACCGAGGCGGGCCTCAGATGCCCGTCGCGCAGCCGCAGGGAGCCGCCGGCGTGGATGATGTTGGCCTCGTCACCGGAGCCGGCCGTGAGGTCGGCGCGCCAGGTCACCGGCACCGCAGCGCGATGCGCTGCCGGATCCTGAACGCCAGCCGGGCCGAAGCCGAGTGCGAAGGCGGACAGGGCGGTCAGTGAGACGGTGAGCACGGGCAGGCGGCGTCCGGAGCGAGGTCTGTCGGTTCGGCGCATGGTGCGCCTCCTTCGGGTCGTGGGGGGGGTGAGGGCAGTGCGCGCGAGGGGGGTCAGGGGCAGTCGGGGACGCCGGGCAACTTGTCGGCGGGTGAGTTGATGTAGATCTGGGTGATCCAGCCGTCGTACTGCGGTAGGTAGGCCCACCAGTCGTTGGTGTAAGGAGGGATGGTGACGCGCTCGCCCCGGCGCTGGCAGCCCACCAGGACTTCGATCCCGGTCGGGAGGGTGATGAGATGGGTGGATCCGGTGTGCGCCGCGGCCCTGACGCGTACGCCGCTGCCCCAGGTGCCGAACCGGGTGCCCGCCGGGCGGACGGCGCCCGGTACGTTGAGGGAGTCGGTGAGGCGGGTGACCTTGCTGTACGCGGTGCCGTAGGGCGTTCCGTCGGGGTGGAGGGTGAGGACGGCGACCACGGTGCGGTCGTCGGGGCCGACAGTGCCGGTGGTGTGGAGCGCCTCGGACACCAGGTCCAGTGAGACGGCGTGGGTATCGGGGGCAGTTGCCGGGGTGGGCTTCGAGACGGCGCGGGCAGCGGGGGCTGTGGTGCAGCCGCCGGAGGTGAAGCCGGACCATCCCTGCTTGACGGCCCGGGGGCCGTCGAAGGCGGAAGGGATGCCGAAGTACTGGTCGAAGCCGTCGTTCCCGCAGCGGGTGGCCGAGTGCAGGGCGTCCATTATGAAGGTGCGCACGGGGGCCGGTGCGGTGTCGAGGATATGGCGGTAGACGCGGACGGTGTCGACCGCCGTGGTCGCGGTGTAGCCCCAGTAGCCGGGGTGGGATGCGGGCGGCGGGGCCGTGCCGGTGAGGCCGAGGCGGGAGGCGGTGCGGGTGACGACGGCGCTCCCTCCGCGGGTGGTCCAGTAGTGGCTGGCCGCAGCGTCGTCGCTGCTGCGCAGCATGGCGGTGAGGCGCACTCGGTCGGTCTCGAGGAGGGCGGCGGGGCTGTCGTCGCCGAGGACGTCGAGGGCGAGCAGCAGCTTCACCAGCGAGGCGGACCGGAACTGCCTTTCGGAGTCGCGGAGTTCGGTGAACTTGCCGGCCTTCCGGTCGTACACGGCGACGCCTGCGGTCATGCCGGTGGGGATGTCAGGCATGGTGAGGGCGTCCGTCCTCTCGGCGACCGTCGCTTCCGTGACGGAACCGGGCGCCCGATGGGATGCGGGAGAAGCGGCGGCTGTCCCGGCCAGGAGGGCTCCGAGCAGGACGGACAGCGCGGCGATGGCCGGTAGGGCACCGCGCCGCAGCGGTGCGCAGGGCCGATGATGCCGGGGCATGGGGCGATGGCTCCTCAGTGGTGTGGTGGCGGCTGACAGGGCGTCGGGCATCCGGTGCGAGGACGTCAGCGTGGAGAGGAGCAGCGTTCGGGCACAAGGATTTCGTTCCTGGTCGAAGAAACACGGGGCACGCTTGTCAGGGTCATGTCTTCCCGCTACGTTCCCGACGTCTCACAGAACCCTCGTCCGGAGCGTCGCAGCCCGGCACCCCTCACCACCTAGGAGCAGTCGTGAGGTTCCTCAAACGCCTTCCGGCCCTGGCCGCTGCCGCGCTGCTGGCACTGGCCGGTCTTTCCGTCTCCCCCGCACACGCGGGAGAGACGGCGGTGACGGCCGCACCCCCCTTCAAGGCGCCGTTCCCTTGCGGGCAGCGGTGGACCTATAGCCATCACTCGGCGGAGGTCCGGCGCGCCCTCGACTTCGTCCGCGCCGACGGCGGTGCGACGGCAGGCACCCCGGTGCTCGCCTCGGCGGCGGGTACGGCCACCCGGTACTCCCAGCCCAGCGGTGCAGGCAACTACATCGTGGTGGACCATGGTGGCGGCTGGAAGACGTACTACTTCCATCTGGCCGCGTACTCGGTGGCCAGCGGCGCCTGGGTGAGCCAGGGGCAGCAGGTCGGCACCACCGGCAGCACCGGCAACTCCTCCGGCGCGCACATCCACTACGAGCAGCTCTACAACGGCGTGGGCCAGAACATCGTCATCAACGGCGCCGGGCTGTCTTACCCGGGCAGCTACAACCAGGCGTACCTGACGAGCGACAACGGCTGCAGCGGTAGCGGCACCCCGTTCACCACCTGGGGCAGTGGCGTCAAAGTCCGTGCCGACGCGCGGCTGTCCGCCGCGGTCGTGACCACTCTGGGCGGCCCGACGGCCGTGCGCGTGCTCTGCCAGAAGCAGGGCGACACCGTCAACGCGGAGGGCTACACCAACAACTGGTGGAGCAAGCTCCGTGATCAGAACGGTTTCATCAGCAACATCTACATCGATCACCCCAGCGCCCAGCTCCCCGGCGTGCCGCTCTGCTGACGCGGCGCCGGGCCGTAGAGCTGCGGCGGTGCACACCGGCGGGACCGTCGGGGTGGGGAGCCCTGATGGTCCCACCGACGCATGCACCGAGCCGCGGCGGCGCATGCCTGTGAAAGTCTCATGACATGCCCACATCGATACCTCAACGCGCATAGAATTTTGGACCGGCGCCATCAGGCGCCCCTGACTTCCTGGGGGTGCACAGTGCTTCGCGTGGACTTCACCAGTCAGGAGTTGGTCCGGCTGCGCGTGGCCGCCGGCGTGGACCCGCTCTGGGAGACCGCGCTCAGCCTCCATCTCCTCCAGAACCGGACCGCCCCGCTCACCTTCGGGCCCTGGCGCCGAGAGGTTGGCGCCGCGCTACGCCTCACCGGGCTGCTGCCAGCCGCACACGACCTCATGCGACTATGTCCCGACGGCGCCTACTTCCCCGATTTCCTGACCCCCGGGCGCGGAGATCTCGACATCGAGGTCGGTGTCGACCGGCTGCTCGCGACCCCCCGCCGACGGCTCCTCGCCGAACTGACCCGGCTTCACACCCATACCCGAGGCCCGGTCCCCCCCGGCGTGCGACTGCTGGCCGACGGCTGCCCCCGGACACTGCGCCGACTCGGCGACTCTCTGCGCGCCTACTACCGCGTTGCCGTCGAGCCGTACCTCCCCGCGATGCGGGCCCATGCGGCGGCCGACCGGGCACAGCGCGCCGAGGCGGCACTTGCCCACGGCGCGAAGGGCATGCTGACCGGCTACGACGACCTGCCCGGATGGGAGTACCGTCACGGCCGGCTGCGCGCCCCATACCCCGTGGACCGTGAGCTGCTGTTGCACGGCAGGGCGCTGACCCTGGTGCCGGCCTTCTTCTGCGTGCGTGCCCCGCTGGCCCTGGTGAACGAGTCGCTGCCGCCCGTCCTCGTCCATCCCCTCACGCCCGCACCTGGCTGGCTCGAGCGTGGGCGCGGCGCTCCGACCAGCCCGGCGGCACAGCTCATCGGCCCCTCGCGCGCCGAGCTGCTACGAATGCTGGATCGCCCCATGACTACCACCGATCTCGCCGCCGCACTGCGGCTCGCCCCCTCTACGGCAAGTCGGCACGCATCGGTGCTCCGTGACGCAGGACTGTTGCTGTCACACCGTGAGGGTGTACGGGTGCTCCATCACAGGACCCGGCTGGGCGAGGCGCTACTCGATGGAGCTCTGTCGATCGGTTCGCGGTGGGAGAAAGCAAGCACGCCGCCCGACACAGGCATGCGGCGGTCCGAGGGAACAGCTCCTCGAAGTCGGTGAACCAGACGGCGCCTCAGATCGAGTAGATCGCATCGAATCGGCCGATGTCTTCGTCCAGGTAGGCGATGCCGTCCACGATCCACAACCGGTCCACCGCGCCGGCTGGGCGAGCGGCCGGCTCGATCGCGAGCAGCGGCCGCAGCCGCTGGATGACCCGGCTGGTTTTGTTCACGACTTCGGGTTCTGGCACAACTTCTGTGGAGCTGACGTGAGGCGGCCGGTCTGTCCGTTCCACCACGTCCTGGTCGGCTGCGGTGCCGACGGGATTCGAACCCGCGAGACAGATGGGGGCAGGTCCGCCCCGTCCCCGTCACTCGCCGCGGGAGGAACCTCGCCCACGGCGATCGCCGTGGACCGCTCCGCCACGGCACCCCAACCTGCAAGCCGGGCGGCCACGTAGGGGTTGTCCTCGATCAGCGTTGCTGTGGCTCTGCGGTCGCGCAGCGCGCGACGGGCCGCGATCGCCGGGTCCCACGGGCCCGGTCCCGGGCCGGGTGATGCGTTGCTTCTTGCGCCTGCTCGCCTTGCTCACGCTCGCGCCGCCCTCATCTCTCGTCGCCCCCCCCTCGGGGGGCGTTGCTTGCTCTGTGCCACAGGGTCTGTGCGGGCCGGCGGCAGGCTGTGGGGAGGAAGTGGCGGCCGTCCCGCCTGGCGGAACAAACGCACGTGTCTTTGTGCCGCTCGTTCCGCCGGGCGGGATACCTGGGGGGGGCGGGAGCTATTGCCTCCTGGCCCGTGCCGGGTCCGGAAGGCCGGTCAGGCGCGCGAGGATCAGGACACCGCACTGAGTATCAACGCCGAGACCGTTTCCGCCGGCTGGATGCAGGAGCTGCCCAGTGAGCTCTACCGGCAGCACCCGGGCCAGGCCACCCGCCAGCGCGCGGCCGCCGAACGGTCTGCCTGTATCAAGGCACTGGTCGACCAGGCGGAGGCCCTGTACCGGACCGGATGGCGCTACACCCCTTCAGCAGCTGCCGTGGCCCTCGACCCTGCCTGGCCGCCGGTGAGCGCGGCCTGACCCGAGAGAGGTCACCACTCCCCCATGCGCCGACCGTCCCGCGCGCCCCACCGCCGGCAAGAAGCGATGAGCACGGCAGGAGGAGCACTGGGAGGGCGCGGTCCAGGAGGTGTCTTCGAAGCGCTCTGGCCGCGGGCCTCCGTCTCTGCAGTGGCAGGTGACGTCTGCGGTCAGCGGTAGTCGTCGGGGTGGTCCTGCATCCATGTGTTGATGAAGTCGCGGGTGGCGACGAGCTGCTTGTGATGCTTCTCCAGGTTCTCGAAGGAGGCGTCCCCGCCGAGCGTGTTGTTGAGCTCGGTCATCTTCTGGATCGGCTCGGGGAAGTGCCCGGGCCCCTTGGGGTCGTTCTTCATCGCCCGGTCCAGTTCCTGAAGCTCCTTGTTCACACGGCCCAGGAAGTAGCCGCAGTCCTTCGCGCAGGAGTCGTTGAGCGTGGCCTGGAGGGTGGCGAAGGCGTCCCGGACCTTCTCGCCGGTGGACGGCGCGTAGGCGTTGTCCGGGTAGGGGGTCGCGCCGGCCCCGTCGGGCGTGTTTGCGCCTGATGCCGGGCGGACGGGTTTGGGGGTTGTGCCGCAGGAGACGGCCAGGGCCGCCAGGACGGCGGCGACTAGGCCGTGTCTTCAAAGTGGCCTGATGGGGGATCATGTCGTCATGGTGCGTCGTCATGAGCTGTCGGATGTGGAGTGGGAAGCGCTGTCCGGGTTGTTGCCACGGCCGTCTTCGGGTCGGCCACGGTTGGATGACCGGCGGGTGCTGAATGGCATCGTGTGGAAGCTGCGGACGGGGTCGGCGTGGCGTGATGTGCCGGAGCGTTACGGGCCTTGGAGGACTCTGTATACGCGTTTTCGCAGGTGGGCGCTGGATGGGACGTTCGCGCGGATGCTGGCCGCGGTCCAGGCGGAGAGGGACGCGGCCGGTGACATCGACTGGCTGGTGTCGGTCGACTCCACCGTCGCGCGGGCTCACCAGCATGCCGCCGGTGCCCGCAAAAAGGGGTGGGGCCGGGGGACGAAGTATGTGATCACGCCCTCGGACGATCCCGGGGCGGACTGACCACGAAGATCCATCTCGCCTGTGACGGCCGTGGCCGGCCGCTCGGCTTCGTCCTCACCGGCGGCAACGTTGCCGACTGCAGCCGCTTCGAGGAGGTCATGGACACCATCAAGGTCCGCCGGGCCGGACCCGGACGGCCCCGAACCCGCCCGGACCACGTCCTGGGCGACAAGGGCTACAGCTCCCGCAAGATACGCGCCTACCTGCGTAAACGCGGGATCGGCCACACCATCCCCGAACGCCGTGACCAGCGGGCCAACCGATCACGCAGAGGCCGCGACGGAGGCAGACCGTGCGCCTTCGACAAGCAGCTCTACAAGAAGCGCAACGTCGTCGAGCGCTGCTTCAACCACCTCAAGCAGTACCGCGCGATCGCCACTCGCTACGACAAAACCCGAGAGTCCTACCAGGCGGCCGTCACCATCGCTTCCCTCCTCCTCTGGCTCCGACCCATTTGAAGACACTGCCTAACACGGTGCCTTGCACGGACTTGTTGCGGATCATGTGGGTCCCTCCCCGGCGTCGTGGAACCAGGCGAGCGTATACGGCGTGACTGGGCTCACGGCTTCCGGCGGCAGCCCGGTACGGTGAACAACCCGGGGGACGAGGGCCCCGGCTGGCCAGGGTCTGCCCGGGCAAGCACGGCCGCCGGGGGCGGATCGCGTCTTGGACGACGGCCATGAGACCGCGTTGGAGGAGCCGCACTGGGGCCGCAATAGCGAGGGCTGGCCGATCGCGTGGATGGGCGGCGCGCCTGACGGCTGGTAGCGGCGACAGGACCCCCGGGCGCACGGGCGACCGGGGATGGAAGCCCGGCTCGGGACTAGAACTCGGCCTTGCGGTAGGAGGGGTCCAGGTCGCGGACCTCGGCGGAGACGTGCATCCGGCAGCCGTCCTCGGGCCCGGCGAACCTGCGCAGCAGGTCCACCACTGCCTCCGTGAGCTCCGCCTTCGTCTCATCGGTGCGTCCGGCGAGCAGGCCGATCGCGACGTGCACCAGGCCCCCGTGCTCCTCGACGTCGGTGCCGACCGCCGAGTCCTCGCCGCGCACGACCTGCGTCTTGCACGTCTCCAGACGCGTGGCGGCCTTCTCGGCGACCAGCTGGTTCAGCGCGCTCGCGAACCCTTCCCAGTCGACGTCGTCCCGCCCGGTCCGGGTGACGAGAATCTGCGGCATGGACACTCCTGTTCATCGAACATGCGGCACGAGCCTGCCACGAGCCACTCCCGTTCTCAAGATCACGTACGTGGTCCGCAACGACTGGCAGAGCCGAAACCCGGCCATGACCGCGGCCCTGACCTGCTACAAGAATCTCGCGGAACTTGCCACGTGAGACAACCTCTTAGAAGTCGTTTCTTATGGCGTGATCGTTCGTTGTTCCATGCATGACGGATCTGGTTGAGCGGTTGGTGCCGGAGGAGTTGTGGGTGTTATTCCGGCGGGTGGTGCCGCCCACTGAGGTGATACGTCCGCAGGGCGGTGGCCGGCGCCGGGCAGGTGACCGCGAAGCCCTGGCGGCGATCATCTTCGTGGCGACATCGGGTTGCACCTGGCGGCAGCTGCCGCCGATGTTCGGCCCGGCCTGGCAAACGGTCTACCGCCGGTTCGCTCAGTGGAGCCGGGACCGGGTCTGGGCCAGGCTCTACCGCGTGATCCTCGACGAACTCGGGGCACGGGGCGAGCTCGACTGGTCGCGGTGCGCGATCGACTCGGTCAGTCTGCGGGCTGCAAAAGGGGGCCACTGACGGGACCGAATCCGACCGACCGCGGCAAACTCGGATCGAAAATCCACCTGATCTGCGACCGGAACGGACTGCCCCTGTCCCTGGGCATCTCCGGCGCGAACATGCACGACAGCCAGGGCCTGGAGCCGCTCATACGCGGCATCCCACCCATCCGCTCCCGCTGCGGCCCCCGCCGCCGACGCCCGGCGAAACTGCACGCCGACAAGGGCTACGACTACGACCACCTACGCCGATGGCTCCGCAAACGCGGCATCCGCCACCGCATTGCCCGCAAGGGCATCGAGTCCTCGAAGCGGCTGGGCCGGCACCGCTGGGTGGTCGAGCGAACCGTGTCCTGGCTGGCCGGCTGCCGACGGCTGCACCGCCGCTACGAACGCAAGGCCGAACACTTCCTCGCCTTCGTCGGCATAGCAGCGACCCTGATCGGCTACCGCCGCCTGAGCCCCTTGCTCACGGCCTGAGCCGGTCCTGCTGCACGTCAAAGCAGACCAGCCCCATGGACTCCGCCACGGCTGCCGCATAGACCGACGCCTCCTCGGCCATGCTGAATCGCATGGGGAAGTAGATCAGTGGCCCGCTGGCTTCGTCGATCAGCGGGCCGGTCGACCAGGGCGAGGTGTCCTCATCGTCCTCGGTGAGGTCGCACCACCGCTCAAGCAGCACGGCGACGTATGCCGCAATGCGTTCGGACGGAGGCTCTTCCGTCCCGCTGTCGATATATCGGTCGTACAGGTCGCTGAAGACCTGGCCGGCGGTCTTGTCATCCGCCGGCCTCTCGCCTTCCCAGACAGCAAGGTCGTAGCTCATGACCGGAGACTCTCATGCCGCTCCGACAGCCATAAGAAACGACGTCTTAGTCGGCGATCCCCGACGAGGGGACCATCCCCGCGTGCGCGGGGAGCAGCGCGCGGGCCACGACTCCGTGCTCGCGTACATGGGACCATCCCTGCGTGCGCGGGGAGCAGGAGAACGTCTTCCCGGAGAAGGCCGATCTGTGGGGACCATCCCCGCGTGTGCGGGGAGCAGCCCGTCGCCCGCAGGTCGACCGACAGGTTCCAGGGACCATCCCCGCGTGCGCGGGGAGCAGGCCACGACCCGGATGGCCGGGCTGACCGCCGGGGGACCATCCCCGCGTGCGCGGGGAGCAGGGCCCGGCGAAACGCTTCTCGCCCGTGACCGTGGGACCATCCCCGGGTGCGCGGGGAACAGTGGTGTAGGCCGCAGCCGATAGGCCACATGGAGGGACCATCCCCGCGTGCGCGGGGAGCAGACTCGCTGACCTGCGATTTTTAATCAGTGATGTACCTGTTCAAGCGAGCTTTTAAAGATCCGACCTTCATTACATAAAAGGCATTCACCTGGTCACTTCCTACCGAAGCGCCGACGCTTTGATGCCTTGCTCCATCCCTGGGCCGGCTTTGCCGAAGTTTCTGCGGAGCGAGAGGCCGGGCGGTGGATGAGGGTGAGGCCTTCATGATCGATGGGCTCCCATTTGTGATCATGGGTGCGGAAGGTGTAGCCCTGTTCGGTGTTGGTGGTGTGGGCGAGTAGGGCTCGGCCTTGGCCGGCGTATCGGCGGACCTCGTCCCACAGGATGTCCCGGATACGGGCGGACGGGTTGCCGATGAAGACGCCGGGTGAGATCTCCAGCAACCAGCGGGTGAGAAAGCCTCTCAGACCTACCGGGCAGTTGGTGAGAACGATGACGGTCACCAGTCGGCCCCGTCGCTGTAGTTGATACCAGAGGGAAGCAGCTGGTCGTGGTCGGACTGGAGGGAGACCCGATCGATCTCACTGTCCGAAACCGTAATCCTGGATGCCTCTATTCCGGTTGGCAGGAGGAGGCCTTTGATGTCGGTGACACAGCGGTCCAGGAGACCGAGCTGGTGGATACGGTCGCGTAGAGCGCGGCGGGTGCGGGGACCTGGCTCTTCGTCGGATTCCGCTGCGATGTCGAAAGCCAGAGGGATTCCGATCTCCGTTTTGTAAAGGTCGGCGACGTCCAGGACGAAGGACAGCTCGTGGCCGGAGTGGACGAACCCGAGCGCTGGTGAGCATCCGAGTGCGGCGACGACGGCGTGGGCGATGCCGTACATGCACTGAGCGGCTGCGGTGATGGCCTGGTTGACGGTGTCGCCGGCGGTGAAGTCACCGGGGACGTAGTGACGTTTGCGCCAGCGGACCCCAGTACGTTCGGAATTCTTGCGGTAGCAGTCCTTCACACGGTCCCCTTCCCGTCCGAGGAGTCCTCGGCGGGTGAGGCCGGCGGGGTCCTCGCCGGGGAAGCGCAGGCGGTACATGGCGCGAGCGACGTCCAGCCGGGTGCGCTGGTTGGCCCAGGCGACGGCCTGGGCTTCGGCCAGGGCGGAGGAGCGGGTGAGGGCCCGGCCGCCGGCGTAGTAGCGCACGGCGTTCTCCCCGACCCAGATCACTGCGGCACCGCATTCTCCCAGCACGCTCATGGCCTGGTGGGTGATGCGGGTGCCGGGGCCCAGCAGGAGGGTGCCGATGGTGGCGGCGGGGATGTGGGTGGTGCCCTCGGCGTCTTCGGCGGTGATGGCGTTGGCGTCCCGGTGGACGGTGCAGCGTTCGAGGTAGATGAAGGAGGATCGGTCCGCGACGCGTGTCAGTTCGCGCGGACTGCTCAGCGATCTGCGACTGACTGTCTCTGTCATCGCACGTCTGTGGGGGCGAGGGTCATCAGTCCGCATCCGTACGCCTTGGCCTTGCCCAGTCCTGTGGTCAGCAGGCGGCGCAGGGCGTCGGGGTCGGTGATCTCGAGGCGGCCGTCGTAGGTGACGGTTTTGACGCTCACGCGTCCTTTCGCGCCGCGTTTGGGGAAGTCCAGGGTGCGCTGGTCGCTGACGGCCACCTGGTGGGTGTCGCCGAACTCGGTGTGCTGTTTGTCCGCCGGTTTCTCGATGATGCGGAATCCGCCCGCCTCCTGGCGCTGGAGCAGCCAGGCCACCTGGTGGCGGGGGGTGAGGTGAGCGGTGCGTTTGGTGGGGGCGCCGTCCCGGTTGCGGACACTGTGGACGGGGTTGGCGGTCAGGCGGAAGTTCCAGGTGCTGCCCTTGTCGAGGCCGGCGAGGAACGGCGCGTAGTCGTAGGAGGTCCATCCCCGGGCCTGATCGGTGGCCACTGCGGGCCATCCGGCCTGTTCGACGAGGTGGGTGAGGTCCGGGCGGGTGGGTGAGGCGATGAACAGGTGGACCTGGGCGGAGGCGGCCCGGTCCAGGCGCCACAGGACGCGCGGGGTGTCGGTGTCGGTGGGCAGCAGGTCGGGGAAGGAAGACATGACGGCGGCGTGCGTGGACTGCGGTGAGGACAGCAGCCGTCGGGCCTGGGAGCGTGCGGTGTTGACGCGGAAGCGGGTGAGGAACATCAGGCGATTTCCAGGTGGCCGACGGGATTGTGGGCGGGCGGTTCCCGGCGGGGCCGGGCGCAGGGGTTGGGCACGCTGACCGTGGAGGTGTGCACCGTGCGCAGGGCGTACCTGCGGTGGCGGGGGTCGAAGCTCAGTGGCTGGTCGCGCAGGGTGTCCCCGGTGGCGCTGTTTTCGTTGGAGGAGGGGGTTGCGGTGCCGGGGGCGGGTTCGGTCAGGGTGGTGAGGGTGACCGTCGTGTCGCGTCGGCGTTGCTGCTGGTACCAGTCGGCGGCTCTCCAGGGTTCCTTGCGCAGGACGTCCTCGAGTTCGGCTCCTTCGTGGACGGCGAGTTCGACCGGCCGGGACGGCGGGCAGGAGCGCCGGCCGAGGAAGGGCAGGTAGACCGGCGTGCGCAGAGCGGCGTGGAGTTCAGTGAGCAGGGCGTGGTCGCCGCTGAGGGCGGCGACGAACACGGCATCGGCCAGGTAGAAGCGCTCCGACAGCGGCATGGCGGTGCCGGTGTCGCCGTGGTGGGCGGTGTGGAAGTCCCGCAGCCGGGTGCCGGGCTGGTCGATGCGCACGCCGAAACGCAAGGAGGCCAGAGTGGACAGGTCGGCGCCGCGTTCCAGGCCCTGGGCTGCGGCGAGCAGGCCGATGACGCCGCTCTTGGTGGGGGCGTTTTCGGTGGTGCGGCGGCTGGCGAAGCGGGACGAGGCCCCCCACGACTGCAGGGGGCCGGCCAGTTGCAGGGTGAGCACGCTCATCCGCGCTGCTCCAGGCGGGCGGCGACCGCGGCGCCGGCGGTCTCGACGAGCTTGGTCAGGCTGGGAACCTCGGTGCCGATACCGGAGAGCTTGTGGGTGGCGGGGCCGATCCGCAGTACCCAGGTGTCGGTGGTCTCGTCGCCGTAGGCCCGTTCGATTTCGGGGATGTAGTCGGCGAGGCGGGCGCAGGCCGTTTCCATGTGGCCGCCGTCGATGTCTGCGCTGACGGGCTTTTCGAAGGCGGAGACGAAGCTGACCGGCCGGGTGGTGCGGAGCTTGACGACGACGGCGTCCGGGAGGGTGTGGTTGCCGAAGGTGTTGATCTTTCCGGTGGGCAGGGAGGAGACGAAGCCGGCGAGGAAGGCTTCCACGGCCCGGCGGACGGGGGTGGCGGGTGACGCGTCCGGGTCCAGGCCGTGGCCGAGGTTCCTCTCGAGGAGATCGATGTCGAGAGCGGCGTACCGGTAGAGGGTGGCGGAGTTGAAGTCGACTGTGCCGATCATGCCGGCGCCCGGCTCGGCGTCGGTGTTGCTGTCGTCGACGGCCGTGAAGTAGTCCGACTCGTTCTCCACCCGGTGCACGCTGAGCGCATGGGCGACCTGGGCTGCGGCATCGACGTTGATGTCCGCAGCGTCGGCGACCATCCGGCCGAACAGGGCGATGTCGACGGAGTGCTCGGTGTTCGCCAGCTGCTTGGCCCGGGCCTTGGTGTCCTTGTCCTTGAAGAAGGCCTTGATGTCGTCGGCGCCCTCCACCGCGAGTTCTGCCAGTGCGTCGAGCTGGCGGGCGCTGAGGAACATCAGGTAGGAGGACTCCGGCGCGGGGGCTGCTGCACCGCTCTTCTTCGCCGCGTCCACCTTCCGCTTGGGCGGTTCGATCTTGGAGCCGGTGGCGGTCTGCAGGACTTCGGCGGCAAGAGCCCACGCCTGGGGGCCGTCGAGGCCGGGGAGGAGGGCGGTGATGCGCGGGGCGAGGAGCTCGGCCACCCGCTTGGTGCGCACCCCCAGCTCATCGGCGGGGAGCAGGTCCTGGAACGTCTTGCGGGTGGCCCGCTTCCACGCCTGGCTGGAGACCCGGGCCCGGACGGCTCCTCCGTAGACGGCCGTCTTGGGTGCCCCGGTGTCGTCGCGGTTGATGTTGCTGGGCGGGACGTTCTGCAGGGCATGTACGTCGAGGATGATGCGGCTGGTCACGAGGCGTCCTTCTGGTCGGTCTCATCGGGGGTGCGCGCGGGGGCGTCGGTGTTCTTGGGCGGGCGGTGGGCGTGGAAGGAGCGGCCCCAGGAGCGGCGCACCTGATCCCGGCCGCCGGGGCGCTGCCAGGCGTAGAGCTGCTGGGCGAGCAGCGCGTAGTCGAGGCTGAGGTCCGCACCCCGCAGCAGCAGGGTGATCTCCCGCAGGCGAGCGGCGAGCACGGCCAGGGTCGGGGCGCTGCCGGCCCTAACGAAGCGTTTGCGTACGGGTTCGTCGATCTCGCCCGGAGGCATCAGCCGGCGTACGGCCGCGCCCAGTTCGTCGCCACCGGTGCGATGCATGGCGGCGCTGCGGGACTGCTGGTGCAGGGCGTAGAGAGTCATGGCGATGAACACGGCTTCCTCGGCCTCGTCGGGACGTACACCCGGCGTGCTGTGAAGCAGTTCGATGTCCAGCAGTCCCCACAGGTTCGGGATCGTCGCAGCGTCCTTGCCTGCGCCGCGGCGCAGCCGGGCGAGGTCGGCGACCGCCTCGGACCGGTCGGACAGGTAGCCCTGCTGCAGGCGGCCGATCTCTTTGCGCACCACCTCGGCAACCGGATCGGCAGGAGCGGAAGGCCGGAGGGAGGTTGTGGGTGTGGTGGTCATAAGGGCACCTTCGGGGAGGGCGGAGCGGGCACGGTGTCGCAGCCGTCTGCGGTGTCGGGCTGCGAGAGTTCGTTCCCTGAGGGGTCAGCAGGGGTGCTCGTGGGGGCGGCCGGTTCGTAGGCCAGGGGGAGGCACTTCTTCAGGCGGGAGCGGAACCACAGATCGGCCGAAGCGGTGTTCAGCCACTCCGGGCCCTTGGCCTGGTCGACGATCCGGCCCTCCCAGGCAGCCTCGCCCGCGCCGGCCAGCTGCTCCTGGGCGAGTCGGCTGATCTCGCGCCGGACGGTGCGCTGCCAGGCGGTGCGCCGCTCCTGGGGGTCGGCGCCGGGACCCAGAGCCGCCAGCCAGATCCGGTAGGGGCCGTCGAGTGCGGCGAACCCCGTGTGGCGGGCGGTGCTGCGGCCCGCGTCGGACTCACCGCCTGCCGCACGGGTGAGGTCGGAGGCGAGATCGCCCAGCGTGTTCACGGCCTTCTCCGCGTCGGCGACCGCGTCCACCGCCTCTTGGGCGAGGCGCCGGTCGCTCTCGCTGAGCAGCACGACCGACATCGCGACCGCGTCCTCGGTGATCTCGTCGATGACGGACTGCTGGGTGCCGTAGACCACGCCGCACGTCCGGACGCGGATCAGTGTCTCCTTCGGCAGTACCCGTTCGTTGATCAGTTGTGCCAGCCAGTCGACGACACCGGGCCGCAGCGCGGAAGGGGCCTCGCCGCGTGCGGAGGTGTCCTGGCTGCGGGGGACGATGAGCGTCTCCAGACCGCGCCACGCCGAACGCGACGGATCGTGCTCGCGCGGCATGTAGACCAGCGGCCGGCCCAGCTTCTTCTCCTGCGCCGCACTGCGCCGCCAGCCCGTCATCGGCTCTTGCTCGTGCATGTTCTGCGGGGCGAGCGGATCGCCGTAGGTGAGGACCACACCGCAGACCAGGTTCCCGTTGTGATGCAGACGGATCCGGCGTGACTGCCAGGTGTAGAGATCCCTCACCCCGCCCGGCCGTCCGGCTGTGTCGCCGGCCCCCGGCCCGCGCGGGGGGCGCCGCCAGGCCGGCACATCGTCCTTCGCGCTGCCGTCCGAGGCGATGAGGTTGAGCAGGAGCGTCTCGTGCAGATCGTTGCCCTCGGCGGCGACCCCTCCGAGGTTTCCCGCCCACGCCACGCCCTGGGGATAGGCCTTACCGCCTTTGACCCGCGGGTCCCCCTCCACCCCGGTCTTGATGCCGGAGGTGTCGAAGGCGTGGGCATGGACCACCCAGCGTGCGGCCTCCGCGAACGGCACCTGCTCCACCCCGGGGAAGCGAGTGGTGAAGAACGGGTGCCCGTTGGGGACGTCGGCGACGATCCGGTTCAGCCCGAACACTTCGTCCTTCGCCGTACGCAACCCGGCCACCTGGAAGAACGGCTGCACAGGATGCAGCAGGTCAAAACGTTCCCGGTGCGCCTCGAGGTAGCCGGACACTATGGTGAACGGCTCGCTGTCCTCCCACAGCTCCGCCCAGTCATCGAGGTCCTGCGGCCCTTCCAGGGCATCGTGAAGGATCGCCAGAAGCAACCGCAGCAGGGCGAAGTCCTGAGTGGGAACGTCACCGGCGAGGCGCCGGATCTCCCGGGCCCGTGCGAACACCTCACGAAGAGACAGCTCCGTCTCGGTGCCGTTCAGGAGCAGGACCGGCAGCCACGGCTCCTCGGTCAGATCGAAACAGGCCCTTTGCTCGCGGTGGCCTTCTGCCGGTACCGGATCATCCCTCACGCCGTACCTCGAGTCCTTCATCGCGGCTGTACTGGAGTGCATAACCTGCCAGTTGGGTCTGACAATCATCCTGAACGGGGAGAATGAGCTCCCCCGCCAGCCAGGGGCTGTCCTTGCTCTGCCAGGCGGGAATACAGAACTCCTCGAGTTCGGCGATGACCCGGTCGATGATCCGCGGCTGCGACAGCTGCAGAGGCAACCGCAGTCCGCACGCGGCCGCCGCCCGCGCCGCCCGGGGGGCGGGGACAGCATCCTGCGGCAGCGGCAGCCCACCACGCTCTTCGCCCACCCAGTCGACCGTGGTCAGCGACCCGTCCGCCTGCCGCTGGACGACAATCACTTCCAGGCTCTCCTGGCTGTCACGGACCTGTGCCCGTCCGGCCCGGGTGTCGTCGGCATCCCCCGCTCCGGCACCCAGCCAACCGATCAGAGACCGCCCCGCCCTGCCCGCCGCGGAAAGACGGAAGGCGTCCGCCCGTGCTTCTTTGTCCGCCTGGACCCGCTGGTGCACCTCCCGCGCCTCGGCCAGGACCGGCGCCCAGGACACGGGGCCGCTGTCCGCCTCGCCGTACGCTTCCTGGACCAGCAGGCTGATGTCCTGAGGAAGCCGCACAGCAGGCGCCGGTTCCTTCCCCGCCCTCGGCACGGATGACGCCCCGTGCATGTACGGCGCGAGGGCAGCCAGGGAACGCAGCAGCGGATAGCGGCCGTAGACCAGTTCCGAGCCCCGGACCGGCCGGGGAGGCACCTCACCGGCCCAGCCAACCCCCGTCAGCAGACAACGGGCCCCACGCAGCCGCCCGGGGCGGTCCTCTCGCGGGTGACGATGGAGGCGGCCCATGCGCTGCAGGACCAGGTCGACGGGGGCCAGGTCGGTGACCAGGAGGTCGAAGTCCACGTCCAGCGACTGCTCGGCGACCTGGCTGGCCACCACGATGTGCCGACCGGGCCGGGCATCGGATCCGGGGCCGAAACGCCGGACCAGATCAGCGTCCTTCTCCACCCGGTCCAAATCGATGAACCGCGCGTGAGCGACAGTGACATCACCCGGGCCGAAACGCTCACGCAGCACCTTCGCCGTCTCAAGGACACGGGCGACGGTGTTCCGCACGACCAGCACGCACCCCCCGTCGGCCAGTTCGCTCTCCAGCCGGTCGGCGAGCATCCCCAGATCGTCTTCCAGCGCTTCGAGACACACGCGCGAACCGCGCCCGGATGCTGCGGGCACTTCCTGCAGCGGCGGGTGCCCGGGTGCCACCGCGGTCAGCAGCGGGTACCCCCGCGCCTCCTCCACCGCAGCAAAGTCCGCCTCCCCCGCCCGCGCCCCGGCATACGCGGCCGCCAGCTCCCGGCGCCTACGGGCCGGCAGCGTCGCCGAGAGCATCACCACCGGCACCCCGTACTCTCCCAGCCAGGCCAGCACCCGGTCCAGATAAGCGTTCATGTAGGTGTCGTAGGCGTGCGCCTCGTCGATCACGACGACCTTGCCCGCCAGCGCCAGGTGCCGTAGGGCGAGATGCCGGCTCTTCAGTCCCGCGAACAGCAGCTGGTCGATCGTCCCGACGACGAACGACGACAGCATCGCCTTCTTCCGCCCCTCCAGCCACTGATGCGCGACCAGCTCCGCCGGCGAGGACCGGTCCTGGGCTCCGGGTGCCGGCACCCGGTCCTCACCGTCCAGGTCCACCGAGGCGATACGCTTCCGCGTACCGGCCTTCAGCGCGGCGAAGTCCTCGTTCAACGCTGCCTTGGAGTGCGCCAGCCGCACCGACAACCGCTCCCCCTCCCCGGCAGGAAGACGGTCCAGCCAGGCCAGCAGACGCGGGAACATCGCGTTCCCCGTCGCCATCGTCGGCAGGGCGAAGAACACCCCGCCCGCCCCGGCACGCCCGGCCAGCACCTCGGCCGCGGCGAGCGCAGCCTCCGTCTTCCCCTCCCCCATCGGCGCCTCGACGATCACCAGCCCCGGAACAGCCATCTCCCGGGCCACCCGCACGACAGCCTCCTGAACCGGGCGCGGCCGCGCACCGGCCGGCAGGGCGAACCGGGAGGCGAACAACTCGCTCGCCGTCTCCTGCGGCGTCTCGGGTCGCCACGGCTCGGGCAGGTCCAGCCGGGACCAGCCTGCCTCCACCCGCTCCGCCTCTGTGGAGGAGCCGCTGTCGGAAAGGTAGGGGAAAAGATCCTGGTTGCTGGCGATCCAATCAGCCATGATCACCAACGCCGACAGCAGCACCTGAACACTCTGCGGAAGCTTCACCCCGCGCCAGTCGGTCAGCCGCTCACGCACACCGAAATCATCGGTACACGCCTCCAGCAGCTCGTCCTGCACCCGGCGCCACACCACCTCGCAAGGCCCTTCAGTGCGCAGGAAACCCGGGTGCGTGTCGAGATCGTGAACCTGTGGGTGATCCGGCGGAGCCCCGTGGTGCCCGCCCACCACGACCGCGAACTGCGCCGTTGCCCGCCCCGGCCACCCATGGCGTTCCTCCAGCCACTCCTGCAGTAGCAGCTGTCCGGCCAGCGCATGCGGAGCCATGCGGCGGTCGGTCCCCATCTGCCGCTGCGTCGCCATCTCCAGCCCGGCAGCACGCATACGATCGGCCAACGGTTCCACCTGACAGGCGAACGCCGGCGTCGCTTTGCCGATGTCGTGCACCCCGGCCAGCCATACCGCCAGACGACGCCCGTCATCAGCTCCACCGGGCAGCGGAGCGGACACGATCTGCCTCACCCGCTCCGGCAGCCACCGGTCCCATAGCAGACCGGCGACAGCAGCACTGTCGGCCATGTGCCGCCACAGCGGCAGCCAACCATCATCCGCCCGCTCGTACTTCGCCCACACCGTCCGTGCGGCAGGCGATAACGCCTTGCCTGCGAGCCGACGTCGACTCGCGCACACTTTGATCACACGAGAATCAAATTACAACCACATGGCCCACGTCAGCCGTTCAGCACTTTTCTTCCCGCAGGCCCGGCAATCCCCTCCAGTCGTGTGACCATGAATAACGGCCAGCTTGGGGAGAAACGGCGAAAGAAGCGAGCTGCAGGCGTAGAGAAGCGCGGCACTTGTGTCTGTATGACCGTTATAGGGAATTCGGTGAAGATGGTTCAAACCGTTGCGCCTCCCGAAAGAACATGCAGGTCAGCGAGTCTGCTCCCCGCGCACGCGGGGATGGTCCCATGATCGCCCTCGGTCACCACGACGACCGCCGCTGCTCCCCGCGCACGCGGGGATGGTCCCTGGTCGGCGCGCAGCCAGCCGGCGTGCCAGTCGCTGCTCCCCGCGCACGCGGGGATGGTCCCAACACCACCGAGACGTCGATCACCCTGACGACCTGCTCCCCGCGCACGCGGGGATGGTCCCTGGACCCGGGCGCGGACCGCGTCCGGCCCGTCCTGCTCCCCGCGCACGCGGGGATGGTCCCACCGAGCGGGGCGCCCCCCAGGCGCGGGCCGCCTGCTCCCCGCGCACGCGGGGATGGTCCCTCGATGCATGCCAACCCGCGCTCGGTGCATGCCTGCTCCCCGCGCACGCGGGGATGGTCCCTTCATGACCTCGTTCGCCGCCGGGGACACGTTCTGCTCCCCGCGCACGCGGGGATGGTCCCCGTCATGGGACAGACCCTCATCGCCATCCTCGCTGCTCCCCGCGCACGCGGGGATGGTCCCGTATGCCGGGTGACGTGGAAGCCGTCCTCGCGCTGCTCCCCGCGCACGCGGGGATGGTCCCTCTCCTGCGCGGTGGCACGGGATCCCCTCAATCTGCTCCCCGCGCACGCGGGGATGGTCCCTCCCGGCGGGGGAGCTGACCAACGACGACCTGCTGCTCCCCGCGCACGCGGGGATGGTCCCCACTGGGCTTCGAGGTCGTACCGGCCGAAGCTCTGCTCCCCGCGCACGCGGGGATGGTCCCGGCGACCGCTACGTGAATACCAAGGACAACGGCTGCTCCCCGCGCACGCGGGGATGGTCCTATGACAGGAGCATCCCGCCGGTCGGGACGGCTCTGCTCCCCGCGCACGCGGGGATGGTCCCGCGACGTACGACTTCACGGTTCTGGACAGGGACTGCTCCCCGCGCACGCGGGGATGGTCCCCTCCGCGCCCGCTCCCACGCCCTGGTGCCCATCTGCTCCCCGCGCACGCGGGGATGGTCCCACGCTCCCCAATGCTTCTACTTTTACTTGCAAACTGCTCCCCGCGCACGCGGGGATGGTCCCGCCTGCTCGGGTCCATCCCCGCGGGCACGGGACTGCTCCCCGTGCCCGCGGGGATGGTCCCAGTCTCAGTCTCAGCAGCCACCACCGCAGTCTCTGCTCCCCGCGCACGCGGGGATGGTCCCAGAGGCGGCACGCGATCTTGGCTTGCTTCCCCCTGCTCCCCGCGCACGCGGGGATGGTCCCGGCAAGGAGCAGAAGCTGAGCAGCACTGGAGCCTGCTCCCCGCGCACGTGGGGATGGTCCCCCGTCGGAAAACACGTCACCCGCGATGCCGCCCTGCTCCCCGCGCACGCGGGGATGGTCCCGGCAGCGGGGCCCGGCGGGCCGGGATGGTGCGCTGCTCCCCGCGCACGCGGGGATGGTCCCATTGCGCGGGGTGCCGGCACCCGAGGGCATGCCTGCTCCCCGCGCACGCGGGGATGGTCCCCACCTGTCCATCGGGAGGATCAGATCAGCGGTCTGCTCCCCGCGCACGCGGGGATGGTCCCATTTTCGAGGAGGGCCACCGCACCCACTCGAACTGCTCCCCGCGCACGCGGGGATGGTTCCTGCTTTGATTCCTTCGTGGCGCCGCCGAGCTGCTGCTCCCCGCGCACGCGGGGATGGTCCCGAGGCGCTGATCCGCGCCGAGTCGACCTCCACCTGCTCCCCGCGCACGCGGGGATGGTCCCACCATCGCCGACGGAGCAGCCAGTGCCGCAGTCTGCTCCCCGCGCACGCGGGGATGGTCCCAACAACGAAGGCCCCTCCTCGGGGGCCTGGTGCTGCTCCCCGCGCACGCGGGGATGGTCCCCCCGAGGCGCGTCGGGACGTCGAGCTGTGCGCCTGCTCCCCGCGCGCGCGGGGATGGTCCCGCGCTAGGCCGTTTCCTCTGGATCGCTCCCGAGGGGGCAGGGTGTCGCTGCGGCGTGGGAGAGTTTTGGGCATGACGATGCCGGAGGGCCTTGAGCGAGTGCTGCCTGAGATGGTCGGACGCGACATGTTCGACGCTCTCGTCATCAGGACCGACTTCAGTGACGACGAGTCGTGGAGTGTGGTGGTTAGGGAGCTTCGCCGGCCGTGGGGGCCGGACAGCGAGTTTCCCGCAAATGTGCAGGTGGTTGACGTGCTCGCTTGGTCGGGGGCGACAGCTGATGAGGTTCTTACCGCGGTGGACGAGGACGAATACCTGAGTGTTGTGTTCGTCGCCGACCGCTACACAATGGAGTCACCGAGACGAGGGTTGTTGGCCCTCTCAACGGTCTGGGAGGACGAGGGCGATCTTGATCCCGTCTACTACCAGGAGCTCATCGAGTCGCCGGAGCCCCGGGAGTTCCGGGCCGCGCCCGCCGCAGTGCACTCGGCCCATGTGAACGTGACGCTCGGCAACATGGGCTTCGCCGAGTTCGCCACGGCCGCTTCCGCAGAGTCTGATCAGGTCCTGCGACCTGTCTGACGGGCGCAGCGGGCCGCCGTTGCCTTGGAACGGCCTCGGGGAACATCGGTACAGCGGTTATCGGTGAGAACGATCATGGTCAGGACGTAAGGGCGCTGACCCGGTTCTCGTACTCGCGGCGGGCCTTGCGCTGGGCCGGGACCGCGGGGAGGCCCTGGCCGCCGTCGAGCGGCTGACAGCGGGTGAGGAGCTGCCGGTGTACGGCGGGGACAGCCGTCACGCGCAGGGTGTAGCCCTGGCCGCGGCGTACGGTCACCTCTTGGTCGAGCGCGGCGCGCTCGGCGGGCTCCAGCTCGGTGAGGCGGAGGTATTCGGCGATCTTGCCCGGCATGTCGAGGGTGATCGGCAGCTCCGGGGCGGGCGCGTCTTCCTCGCTGGCGGTGTGTTCGGGCAGGAGGTCGGCGACGGCGGTGCGGATCGCGCCGCGGCTGACCCGGTAGTCGCGCGCGAGGGCGGCGATGGAGCGGCCTTCCAGGTACGCGGTGCGTACGTCGGCGGTTTGGGTGGCCGCGACGGCGGGGCGGCGCCCGCCCTTCGCGCCCTTGGTCTCGGCGGCGCGCAGTCCGTCGTAGGTCAGCTCGCGCTGGAGGTCGAGTTGGAGTTCGCCGGCGGCGGCGAGGGTCTGCATCATGAACTTCACGGTGGACAGCAGCTCGCCGGTGCGGGGGCGGCGGGCGGTGAGGTCCATGGCGGAGAACGCGCCGTCGTGGATGCGCAGGGCGAGCTGGTCACGGTGGAGGACGTCGAGCACGTCGAGAATGTGCCCGGTGCCGCGCACGAGGCGGAACATCTCAGTACCGCACGCACCGTGCACATCTGGAGCGCGAAGCCGAGCCAGTGATGCTCCGTCCGCCGCAGGGCGATCAGGTCCCGGTCCACGTCGTCCAGGAAGAAGAACCGCTCCAGCTCGGGCCTCGTCGGTCCTTCGCCCTTGACGGCGTCGCCACCGGTCGCGGTCTGCTGAAGGGTGCGGACGTACCGGTCGGCCTCCAGGGAGGGGCTGCGGTGGAAGGCACGAGCGACGGCGGTCAGGTGCCGCCACGCATTCGCGGTCGCCTGGGTGGCGATGAAGACACCAGAGGGCAAGGGGATCTCCTCACAGATGAACGAGTAGGCAAGACCGGTGGCCACTGGGGGGCTTCGCCGCCCAATGCAGTTGCCTTAGAGCTGCGGGGATCGTTGCCCCGTCTGTGACGGAGTGGGGCGTGGGCCAGCGGGTCGGGCATGCTCCGTACCATCCATAGGTGATCAACCCGTTCTTTCACACACCCAGACGCCGCTTCATTACCCTGGCCATGCTGGCTGCCGTTGTCGCCTTCGGGTGGTACGCCGTTCAGCCGGTCTATCCGCGATGCACGATCCACTCAGCGGTCGGCTCGGGGGCCCTCGTGTCCGCTGGCACCTCGGCGGAAGAGATGGAAGCCGTAGCCAGGCAGGCTTACGAGGATGCCTTGGCCGACGGCGCCTGCGGACCATCACACGCCCGATTCCGAGACTGGATCGGCTGACCTGAGCCCGCAGCCCCGACGCGCTGCGGCCCTTGGCGCCGCCGTGGGACCCGCGACGAGATAGAGGCCGCCGCTGCCCTCGCCCGGGCCCGAGCCGAGGAGCCGATCGTCATTCTCGGTACCTCGTCACCTACTCCTTAGGCGGTGACGAGGCTCGGGTTCCCTGAGTACCGGTCTTCCGGTTCGGCGGTTGCTCTTCGGTTTTGTGGTCTGGTTGTGGGCCCAGCGGCCCGGCTGGACTGTGTCTCGTCTGGCTCGGGTCCTCAGGATGGGCCAGCGATTCGGCTTCTTGATCGCGCGCGGGCACTCCCGGCTGCGCCGGGCCGGCAGAAGGCGTGCACGTGCCTCCCGCCCAGCCTCGGCAAAGGAGCGGATGAGCTTGGTGGCGGTCGCTCCGAGCTGGGATGCTGCGGCGGATGATGCGTACACACTTCAAGTAGGAGACACGGTCGGCGTCCACCGTCGGGCGGGCGAGCGCGGCCGTGTGGACGAACTGGCGGATTGCGTGGTGGACCGCGAGGCAGGCCCACAGTTCCTGCCGGACACCTTCCGGGGTCCGCGACCTGATCGGCCCGCCGGGGCCGAGGTGGTTCTTGATCTCGTTGAAGGCGAGCTCGATCTCCCAGCGTTCCCGGTAGATCACGTGCTTCGGTAGCGTTCGGCCCTCTCGCGCGGCTCGGAGCCGGACGTCCTTGCCCGGTCGCGCCATCGACAAATACGAGCCGTCCGGAAGTTCTTCCTGGGCGGTGCCGAGGTGGTTGGACTGGAGCCTGACCAGCAGATCCGCGCCCACTGCGGTGAAGACGTGAGCGAACTCGACCGACCAGAAGCCGCGGTCGGCGATGACCAGGTCACCGGGACCGGTGGAGCCGGCCAGCGGGTAAGCGAGGCTGCGCTCGCCGTCGCGGTAGCCGCCGAGGCGGGCATCGAGGACTCCGTACGTTCCGATCTCGGCGAGGACCACCGCCCTGACCTGGGGGAATCCGAAGGGGACGCCGCCGGTGGTGGAGGGGCCGTCGAAGGTGTCGCCGTTGCTCGTCGAATCCGGGAGATCGAACTGGGTGCCGTCCAGGGCGAGGAGCCGCAGTCCTAGCCACCATGCGCCGGGCGTGGCCGGGGTGGCGAGCGGGCCGGCGACCTGGCGGAACACGGTCGCCAGCACGTCCTCGCCGAGGCGGGCGCGGGCTCGGCACAACGACGACCGGTTCACCCGCGCGAGGGCCCGGCTGCTCGGGATGCCGCTGGTCAGCACTCGCAGCACCTCCTCGTACGACTCCCGGGCGAACAGGCACAGGGTCAGGACGAAGTACACGACCAGCCGCGCCGGCAGGAGTCGGCGGCGCCGCTCGGCACGGTCGTGCTTGGCTATCGCCGCGTCGACCAGACGGTGCGGGCCTGGCGTGCCGACTCGGCCGCCTACCGGACACGGCCGGCCTCCTTGATGGCGGGTCTTGGCCGCGATTGTGTCCTGCTCCTTGGCCTCGTGCAGGAAGGCTCGGACGGCGTCGGCGAGCTGCTCGTCGGTCTTCGTGCTGTAGGGGCGGTCTTTCCACGACGGCGTCTGCTCGGGACGTTCCCCGGCCGGGGCGGCGCCGCGGTTCGCCTCGGTTTCCGCGTTGTGCTGGGGGATGCTCTCCGTGGTCTTCGACTGCATCGCGCCGCTCTGGCCGACACGGTCCGGCGGGCTTGGTCGAGCCGGACCTGGTGGGGCACACTCACCCGGCCTGCCGCAGCGCAGGCGCGGCGGGCGGCATCGTCCGTCCGGCGCGCTCGGTGCGGGCCTGCAGGATCGCGGCGGCGCGTACGGCTTCAGCGGTCTGGCGCTGCTGGGCGCGAACGTCTTCGAGGGCCGGCGGCGCCTCGTCCTCCTGGTCCTGCTCGACGTCAGGGAAGGCGCGGCCGGCGAGCTCGCGGCGGACCTGCTCTTGGCGTTCGACGGCGGCGGCCAGAGCCGGGTCCTCTTGGCGGGGCGGGGCGACCGCGCGGTGGGCTTCGAGGGCCCGGCGGTAGCCGGCCGACGCGGTCTCCCTCGTCTTCACCGGCCCGGCCGGAACGACCGGGCGCGGCGCCGGATCGGCGGCGGCCGGGGACGTCGCCGACGTGGTGACGGCGCGGGCGGCGGGCGCCAGGACGTGCACGGCCCTGATGCTCGCGCCGGGCACCGCCTGGTTGGCGGCCGCGAGCAGCTTCGGCGCGCACCAGCGGGCCTGCGTGGCGTACGCGGGGGCGTCGGGGACGAGGTCCAGGCGGCCGGACTCCTCGTCGACCGCGACGGCCCGGACGTGACCGGCGAGTTCGGGCGCGGCCGCGGTGAGGATGGTGTCCCACTGGGCCAGGACGCTGCCGCCGGCGGCCGGGGCGATCAGACCGCGCTCGGTCATCATCATGCCGATCGCTGCGCCGAAGGCGAGCGGGGCGCGGCCGTCGCGGACGACGGTGGTGGTCCGCCGCCTCGGCTTCTGCCGGACCTCGGACTTCTTCGCCTTGGCCGCCTCACGGGCGGCGAGGAGGGCCTGGCGGGCGAGGTCGACGCCGCTCGTCTCCGGTGCGGGGCTCATGCGATCACCTCCGGGGTCTCGTCGTGCAGCGGGCGGGCGGCGAACTCGGGCAGGCGCTGCGACCACGGCTCGGGCCGGACCGGCTCCGGGCGGGCCCGGGTGTGCAGCTGCTCCAGCCGCACGGCAAGCAGGTGCTCGGCAGTGCGGGTCTGGGCCTGCACGGCGGCCTCGGTCGCAGCCCGCAGGGCGTCGTCGCTGTCGGGCAGCGCCCGGAACCAGGGCTTGGCGAGCTCGGTGGCGTACGCCTTGCGGGCCTCGGCCTGGGCGTCCTCGCTGCGGCCGAGCATCACCAGGGCCTCGTGCCGGTACTGCGCGACCGCGCTCTCGGCGACCAGGAACGCGTTGTGCGCGGCTGCGTCCCGGGCGGCGTCCGGGCCGGCTGCCTCCAGGGCGGCCGGGTCGGTGATCTGGAGGAACTCGGCCCACCCTGAGGCGATGCCGGTCTCGATGGCCGTACGGACCTCGGCGGCGACGGCCGCGACAACGTTCTGGTCGGCCGGGTCGGCCGACCAGATGGCCGCGAGGAGACCGGCCTCGGCGATCAAGGCCTGGGTCTGGCGCCGGTGACCGCACGCCTCGCACAGCCCGGCCGACCGCTCCCGGCCGCAGTCCGCGCACGCCACGACCTGCCGGGCCGCCGCCTCGGCCGCCACCCGCTCCCGCTCGACCAGGGCCTGCGCCTCGGCCTCGGCACGGAACGCCGCACGGCGCGCCTCCCGATCCCGGGCCTCGGCCTGCCGGGCCACCAGGTCCGCGGCCTCGGCCTCGGCGTGACGGCGCAGCCGGGCCTCGATCTCCCGGTAGCGCGCGTCGGTCTCCAGGCCGGGGAGCTCCTGGTCGACCTCGGCCGCGATCCGCACCCGCCACGCCCGGCGGCTGTGCAGGACGTTCTCGCAGTTGGCGCAGTCGGCGCCGGTGTCGATCCGGGCGCCGTCGTCGCACCGCACGTCCGAGCACGACGGCCGGCGCACCAGCCCGCGGTGGGTGATCCAGCCGTACGGCCGGGCGATCAGGGCCTCGCCGCCGGTCTCCTCGAGCCGGGACGTCAGCCGGGAGGCCAGCACCGACGGAGCCTGCCCCGCCCACTCCAGCACGTTCCGCAACTGCGCGAGCTCCGCCTTCGCGGCCTCCACGACGCGGTCTTGCTGCCAGCGGTTCAGTTTCGTCCACAGCCAGGACACCGGCGCCAGAGCCACCCGCAGGTCAAGATCGGCCGGGAGTTCCGACCGCTCCTGCTGCTGCGTCTTTCGACCATCCACGACCGTCAGCCGGACACCGGCACCAGCAGTGACGCCGCCTGCCTGCTCCTGCTCCTGCTCGTCGACGGATGACTTAGTGGGCTTTTCACTGCGAAGCGGGTCGGCCCCGGCTACCGGGTCCCCGGACTCGGCAACGCCGCTCTCGCCGTCGACGGCCTGGTCCTCGCGCACGCACGCGCGGTCCGGCAGATCACAGGACCCCCCACGGCCTTCGCCGGAAAAGCCACCAAAAAGCTGCGGGGGAACGACGGGAGTAACCAGGTGAGAGTGGTCAGTGTGAAGGGCTGCCGCAACGTCGGGCTCTGCAACATCCGCCTCATCCGTCACCGCCACCCCGCTGACCTGGGGCTCCGTCGCCAGGCCGGGTGTCTCACTAGGCCCTGCCGTAACGTCGGGGTCTGAAAAATCGGGCTCCAGGTCCTCTGCACGGTCCTCTTGGACGTCGTCGGCGACCGTACGGCCGTGCGCGGCGGCGACCGCCGCCACCATCAGCCGCGTCCGGTACGCCATCTTCGACGCCGTCTTCAGCCGCACCCGCAGCACCAGCTCCCGGGCCTCCAGACGCTCCAGCACCCGCTCTCCCGCCGACGCCGAGCAGCCCAGCAGCCGGGCCACCGTCGCCGCGGCCCGGCCACGCCGGGTGTCCACCGTCCCGCCGCACAGCCGCACCCGGCCGGACTCCCGCGCCTCCAGCACCAGCAGCAGCAGCGCCAGACGATCCGTCGCCGCACCCCGACCGGTACGCGTACCGATCAGCCCGGCCGGAGTGATCCGGCCGTCCTTGTGCTTCCAGCCCGGCGCCATGACGGCCTCGAGCAGCCGCTGGAGCGTCGCGAACTCCTTCTTCGCCAGATTCAGCGGGTGCCCGACGACGTCCTGCGCCGCCCACAGCGGCAGCACCTTGCACTCCAGGCCGATGTCCTCGCGGTACTCGCCCTTCTCGGTCTCCACCGACACCACACCCGAGCGGCGCAGCCCCGACACCACATCAGACGCCGTGTACGACGCGGACATCCCGATCCACCGGCCCAGCTCTGAGGTATGGATCTGCACCACGCCGTTCTCCGCCGGAGTCCGCGACGCCAGCACCAGCACCGCCAGACGCACCGCGTCCGACGCACCGTCCAGGCCGGGCACGTCCAGCAGCGCGCGCACCGCGCCACCCAGACGGGCACGCGCGTCCCGGCCGAGCGACAGCGGATGACCCGCCAACCGCTCCGGGACCGGCCCGGCTGGGACGGACCACAGCCGACGCCGCCTCCCGCCCGACGGACCGCCGACGGAGTTGTCGACGACGTCCCACAGGGGGTGGTCCAGGGCAGCGGCCGACGCCGCGCCCGCATTCATCGGGGGCCCCCGACGAGCGTGATGGAGGAAGCGGGGGCGTAGAGAGGCGACGGGGCGGACAGGACGGTGCAGGCGGTCATGGCCGTGGTGTAGCAGCCAGACCGGACACCCCCCTCGGGGGCGATGCGAGGGCCAGGTACAAGGGCGCGAGAAGAGATCACCCCGGCAGCCTGGGCCGGCCGCCCTGTGGACAGAGACCACCGAGCCCCGATTACCCTCGGCGCTCCCGCGCGGCGAACAACAACTTCAGATCGCGTCCCGCCACACGGGAAGCCGCCCCCGAGGACGGTCTCGTCGACGAGGTCCGTACGGGAATGCGCGAACGCGTCGGCCACCGCCACGGCGCTCACCGAGCACCGCCGGACACCTGCACGACGGAGGAAAAACCGGCGTCGAGGACGGCAGACCCGACTGCCCAAAACGAGGTAAAAGCGACTACGCGCGCATAGCCGGGGTGGAAAACGGCATAGCAGTCCTGCACAATGACTCCTGTCGTGGAGGCATCGCCAAGACGGCACAGCGAAGCCCCCTGTGGGTGCTTCGTGGTTCTGGGAGAACCAGTACGAGCGTTCGGATCCGGCTGCTAACCGATCCGGACGACCCCTTCGATCGGGCTGCTAACCCGGTCGGTGTCAGATGGGGGCGCTCGGTCGAGGTGTTGTACGCACCTCGGGGACTGAGCGTCCCGGCGGCCATGAGCTCTCCAACGAGTGCCGCCTCACGCAGCTACGACGTAACCGCCTCCAGCAGTGAGACCTGCCCGCACCGCCTACCGGCGCGGAAGTCGATGTGCTTCAGCTGGCCCCGGTCAGGAGCGGTATCGCGGAGGTCCTGAAGACGCGGGCACCCCGCCGGAGCGACGCTCATGCGTCGCTGCAACGGCGGGGTGCTGTGTGTCCGCGTGCGGGTACGGGTACCCTTCATCACGCGACCTCCTTTCCTGCATCGAAAGTAGTTCGCCGGGCCGGGTTATCCCGGTCGAGAGCCCCTGAAGACCCTGGCCGGTCAAGGGGGCTTTTTCTTGTGCGGTTGTGGATCAGCTCCGAGGACACCCTACTCCCACCATCTGCCAGAGAGTGACGACAGGTAACAACGTGTCGGTCGGATGCGCCGCAGAAGATGGGCTGGTCAGCCTCGGAGACCGAGGCCTGTAGCAACTGACCTGTCACGAGAGGCCCTTCGGAGAGGTATCCACCCGCATCCGATACCGCAGACGGTACCGATGCGCCGCTTTCGTCATCAGCGTGGCCTCGATGGGCCGACGATCGTCCGAGTAGACCACCCGGAAGGAGACCAAGACGGGCATCCCTTTCGGCAGCTCCAGCGCGACGGCCTCTTCCTCGGTGGGGATTTCGGCGGAGACATCGTCGACGGACTCACGAGGGGGGAATCCCATGCTGCTGAGCAGAGCGGGAGTTCCGCCCTTGATGCGTCGGTTCTCCATCATGGGAGTGCCTTCGCAGAGGCTGAGCGGGTAGTACGAGCGCGTTAGCTCGGTCGGTTCACCATCGAGGGTCAGGAGCAGCTTGCGCAGGAGAACCTGCTCCATGCCTTCCAGCTCCAGCGCGGCGGCAACTTCGGCCGGGGGCGTTACAACGGCGACGTCCAGAAGCCGTGCACCTCCGACCTGGCCACGTTTCGATGCCTCCGTCATCCACTTGTAGGGCTCGCCTGCGTTGGCCGGGGCCATGTAGGCCAGAGGCTCGATCGCCTGCTGTCCGTGCTGCCGTACGTATACGCCCTTTCCCGGGCGGCCTTCGATGATGCCCTCGTCCTTCAGCAGCTGTAGAGCCTTCTGGACTGTGACATTTGAGGGGTTTCCGTACTGTTCCATCAACTTCACCACAGCCGGCAGCTTGGCTCCCGGCTCGAGGTCGCCCCGGAGGATCCCGCGCCGAATGTCGGAGGCGATCTTCTGGTAGGGGTCCCTGGCGTCGGTGTACTCACGATTCACGGGACGCTCCCTGTACTAGTCGGTAGGTGAGGTGTCGGTCTGAAGGCATCGTCATGATCGACACCTCGAAGGGAACGTCCTCGGCGGTCGAGCTGATCCTGACGAGTGTGAGTACTGCACTGCCGGGAGCAAGCCCTAGGTGGGTGGCCTGGCTTTCAGTGGCGGTGGCTGCGTGTACCTGCTCGACCGTCACCTCGCTCAAAAATCCTAGATCGGCCAGTAGCTTCACCGCTCCGCCAGGGATTTTCCGGGAGTCGGCAAGCCGGGTGCCAACCGCGATGGAAGCGGGGTAGTAGGAGTCGGACAGTTCGACAGCTACCTCGTCCAGGAGGATCAATCGCCGTCGGACTACCACCAGGGAGTCGGGCTCCAGGCGCAACGCCTCCGCCACCTCCATTGGAGGGGGGAGGGTTGCCACCTGCAAGGTCTTCTGGCCGCCACGACGCCCGTGATGTGCAGCCTCGTCAGTCCAGGCGTTCGCGGAGCCTCCTGGTCGGGGACGGATGTAGGGCCCGGAATCACTGATCCAAGACTGGTCTGACATGGCCTTCCCCTTCTGCGGTTGATCTCCAATGACCTTACTGCCATACGTGCACAAGCATTATGCACACCATACTTGCTTGCCTAGTATGCAGGTATACCGGTACGGTGTGAGCCATGGAAGCCACGGAAACCACGGAAGTGGGACCCGGTGAAGTAGAGCTGGCTGTCGGCGAGTACGTCCGGGCCAGCACCATCGCCGAGTACTTCGACATCGGCCTCTCGACCGTCTACCAGGCCATCGAGCAGGGTGACCTGCCCGCCATCGGTGTGGGCAATGGTTCGAAGAAAGCCCTCCGAGTGAGGCTCAGCGACGTACTTGCGTACGAGAAGAGCCGCCGGATCAAGCCCAAGAACGCGCCGACCCTCTAGTTGAAGCGCAGTTCTCACAGGACGCACCAAACGAGCACCACCGCACCATCGCAAAACAGCGGGTTTCGCCTCTTCGGAGGCGGCCGGGGTCGTCGGGCATCTACTGCCGAAAACGAGAGCTCCATCAACTCCCCCGGGTCTAACCCGCACGACGTGTATGTGCACGTCACAGCGCTCTGCGCTGTCCGTCCTGCGGGACGCCGGCCTCGTGCCGTGCGGCCTGCGGGGCGGAGAGCACAGCGAGCCCTCGTCACCCGCCCCGTGAGGAGCCCCCCATGTCCACTCCCCTCTCTGATGGCACCGCCCGTCCCCGCAGGACCCGCACCCGTTCGCGCCGAGTCTCCGTCCAGCCGGTGCTCGCCGTTTCCTCCCTGAAGGTCCACCAGTACGACCTGGACCCCAAGTGCATCTCGCTGATCTGCCCCGACTGCAAGACCTGGGTGCCGATCGACCGCTTCCAGCACACGAAGCACCGCCTGGTCCCGCACGACACCGGCGTCGCCTGGCAGGACAAGGCCGCCCGCTGCCGGGGCAGCAACCGCCTGGTCGACGTCGACGTCGACGTCGACACCTGGCGTCTGAAGACCGCGGAGACGGCCTCGACGGTCGCCTCCCGTCGGCCGAACCGAGTCACCCGCAAGCCCCGGACCGCCATCGCTCCGGCCGTCAGTCAGATCGCCGCCCAGCGACAGGCGCCGGCCGTGAAGCCGATCCGTACCCCGTCGTGGAAGCTGCGCAAGACGCAGTGGGAGAAGACCGCACCGGCGGTTCGCAGGACCGACGCCCGGCGCGCGGAGCGGCCCGCCGGGGCCGCCCCGCTGGGCGCACCGCTGGTGCCGACCAAGACCCTCCACCCCAAGCCGCACGCGGCCTGACCCGCACGAACGACCGCGGCCCCGGCCGTCCCCGAACCACCGGGGACGGCCGGGGCCGCGGCTGCTCGTCCGGCAGTCACCCGAAAAGCAGATCGGCCCCCGGGTGCATCCGGAGGCCGATCGACGGACCCGGTAGGAGGCCCAGTTGAACACCCTCAGCATCCCACACGCCTTCCCGCGAATCACCGGCAACTGCCCGTCCTGCAGCGGCACGTTCGAGACGTGCCGCTGCGGCCAGCGGCCTGCTGCCCGGACCGGCAGTCCCGTCCGGGCCTGGGTCGGCGAGGACATCCACGAAGAGGACGAGGCCAAGGGCTACGAGCCCGAGGAGCTGTACCGGCCCCACGACCTCGTGAAGCTGACCGGCCCGGTGCGGGCTGCCGAAGACCCCTGCCCGATCTGCGAGCACTGGCGTTGCCGGTGCGCCACCTCACTCACCTCCGTTCCGGCCCTGACCGGTGCCGGATCGGTCTGGGGGTGGGCGGCATGACCGAGGAGGAGCGCGCGGCGATGCTGCGCAAGCTGGCCGAGACGAATAAGCGCTCGGAGAACCACCAGAAGTAACGCCTTCCCGGCATTGCCCATCGGTCCCGCGCCTTTTCGGGCGGGGTCGGTGGAGAGCGTCGGGACGACCTCGCTCCGGCCGGTACGGCCGTCGACACAGCAACAGCCCCGGGTCCGCAACCCCGGGGCTGTCTTGCACCAAGGACCTGTCTGGAGGCCCCTGATGAAGTTCATCGTACCCACCCGCCACTACGCGCCGACCTCGACGAAGGCGGTGCCCGCCGACACCCGCCCGGCCTGCGAGAACACGGACGACCCGGACCTGTTCTTCCCCAACGGCAACACCGGGCCCGCGCTCCTGCAGATCGCCGAGGCCAAGCGCCTGTGCGCCCTCTGCCCGCAGCTGATCCAGTGCGGCAACGACGCCCTGAAGCGCGGCGAGGAGTACGGCGTGTGGGGCGGGCTGTCCGAGGACGAGCGCCGCGCCCTGCGCCGCCGCACGGCCCGCGACCGGTTCACGGACGCCGCCTGACACCGAGGACCCGGCTGTCGTTCCCGCCTGCCGGGAGCGCGACCGAAGTCCCTGCCCGCCCGAGTGCCCCAACCGAGGCCGGCCGCCCGCCCGACGGGCCGCCGGTCTTGCCGTACGGCCCCGTCCGGGAAGTCCCTGGACGAACCCGCTCGCTGGAGGAATCGCGATGACGCGCACGATCCCGCTCCTGCACCCCCTCGACGACCGCGGCCGCCTGCCGCGCCCGCTGGCCGACGAGACCAGCCGTCTCCCGAAGGACGTCCGCGACGCCGCCGACGCCCTGGCGGCCGCGTCCGCGAAGCCGGTGCTCTCCTCGGCCGCCGACATCGCCCGTTACTGCCACCCTCACTACCTGCGCGCCGAGCCGATGGCGTTCGGCTCCGCCACCTTCTACTTCCGCGCCTTCACCGGCCGCGAGCCGCGGCCGGAGATGCCGCGTGAGGCGTGGAGCGACCCGGCGCTGACCCGGGAGCAGCGGCGCGAGCTGGACGGCCAGTACACCGTGGCCGAGTCGCTGTGGTCGCAGGGCCGGCTGAGGATCCAGGCCGCGCCGGTGCTGCACCGGGCCGCCCCGCTGTGGCAGGCGTGGAAGGAGGCCGAGGCCCTGCTGCGCGAGACGTTCGAGGCGTTCCGTCACTCCCCCGACGGGATGTGGCGCGCGCAGCTGCTCCGGCTCACCGAGGCCGAGCAGTCCGCCCTCGAGGCGGCGAGGGCGTGGGACACGGTCGCCGAGGAACTCTCCCTGCTCGCCGCCGAGCAGCGTCGCGCTGCGACCGAGGGGCACGAGCTGGAGCTGACCACGGTCGCCGCCGAGCTCGGCCTGGACGCCTCCGGCTGGGTCATCCACTGGCCCGACGACTACTCGCCCCGCCCCTACTCCTGGGAGCACCAGACCCCGGTGGTCCGCGCGCTCACCACCGAGATCGAGCAGCAGCGTAAGCGCCTGAAGGAGGTCGCCCGGCTCGCGGGCGACTCCCACACCATCTGAGACCCGAAGGAGAACCTCCGTGCAGACCACGGAAATCACCGAGCTCACCAAGAAGAAGGACGCCGACCCGCCCGTCCGGGAGCTGGGCACGCTGCGCACCGGCATCCTGATCGCCGCGACCGTGCCGATGCTCGTCGTCGGCGGTGTCGGCGCCTGGGGCACGTTCACTAACATCCGGTCGGAGTTTCCCCGCAACGCCACGGCGCTGGGCGTCGTGGTGGCGGGCGAGGGCGGCACGCTCATCCTGGCCCTGGTCATGGTCCTGGTGACCCTGCTGGGGCAGTCCTCGCCCCGCATGGTCCGCCTGGGCCTGTGGCTGCTGCCCATGGTCGCCTCCGTGACCGGCGCGGTCGTCGCCGACACGGTCGAGGAGCGGATGGTCTACGCCGTCACACCGCTGGCGATGATCGCGGCCTCCGAGGGCCTGGGCCTGATCGCCCGCCGGGTCGTCATCTACTGCACCGGCGTCGACGCCGAGGCCCGGCGCCGCAACGCGAGCACCATGCAGCGCCTGGCGGTGCGGCGGGCGCTGGCGAAGGGTCACCCCTGGGGCTGGTACCGCGCAATGTCGGAACTCGCCTCGTGGCGGCTGGTGCGCAAGGTCGGCGTCGGCGACGACGACCTGGGCGCCGGCCTGGTGAGCGTGCAGCGCGACCGGCTGGGCGAGGGAGCCGACACGGCCCTGGCCACGATGTTCGGCCTGCCCGTCACACCGGCCGTCCCGGAACTCGTCGCGTCCGTCACGCCCGCCCTCGAACCGGGGGCACGCAATGACGGACCCGTCGCACCGGCCGGGGCGCCTTCCGTGACGGAAACGGCCTCCGGTCACAGCGCCGCCACGGCCCCCGGGAACATCGTCACGCAGGTCAGCGGCCCGGCGCCCGCCGGACCGTCGCACCCGGCCGGAACCGTCACGGGCACGGACAGCGCCGCCGTCGCACCGCCCGCGACGGAATCCGTCACGGGCAGCGCGACGAACCCGGCGCCCGGTGCGCCGTCCGTGACGGAAACCGGCACGGACGGCGACGCCACGGCCAAGTCCGTCACGCCCCCGGCGGCGCCGAAGACGACCGTGACGCTTGAGGAGGTCGCGGCCGTCGCGGGCGTGCCGGTTCCCGAGACCGGCGAGCGCCTGACCGACGAGCAGCTCCTCGTCGTCCTGCGGCACCTGCGCTACCGCGACGACCCGCCCACCTCCTACCGCCAGGCCGTCGCCGACTTCCGCGACGCCGGCTTCGTCGGCGGCGAGGAGCGCATCCGCCGCACCTGGGGCGAGCTGATGTCGCACGAGGAGAGCGAGGCCAAGAAGACCGAAGAGGCGGCGGAATCCGGCCACTCCGACGAGGCCGCGAATGCGGACGAAGAGGACGAGGAGGAAGCCGGGCCGAAGTCCTGAAACCCCCTCTCCGGCACCACCGGTGAAGGCCGGCCCGGCTACCTGCCGGACCGGCCCTCGCCGCGACTGCCGGAGCAGTCGATCTCACCTGCACCGACCCAAAGGGGTCCGGCATGAGCACCTGGCAGTTCGCGGTGGGCGTGGTCCTCGCCCTGGTGGCCCCGGCCGCCGTGGTGACCGCCCCGTTCCTGGCCGTCCACGCGCGCACCGAGCACGACCACGGCCCCGGCTGCTGGTGGTGCCACCCGCGCCTGATGCACCGCCGCACCCGCCCCTGAACCCCTGCGTCGGCACCACCGGTGAGGGTCAGCCCAGCCCCCGCCGGACTGACCCTCGCCGCGACTGCCGGACCCGCTTCACGCAGTCGACCGGCGGCAGCAGACCCGCCCGGCAGACCCGGCGAGCGACCCGACGAGCGGCCCCTTGGCCGCAGACCCGGAACGCAGACCCGGCGAGCCCTCCGGCGAGCACCGCCCAGTCCTACCGACCCACCCCCCGATCGATGGGAGGAGACACCGCACGATGAGCGGCTCTACGTACTGGACCAAAGAGATCCGCAGGGCCGACGGCCGCTCCCCGAAGGAGGGCGCGACCAAGCGCCTGGACCGCCTGCGCGGCGTGCTGCGTGAGGTCGACCCAGCGGTCGCCAACCGCGCCTGGCGCGAGGTCGGCGACGCCCTCCAGAAGATCACCGAACGCTACACACGGTGACGTTCACTCAATTCATTCACCCGCGGACGGAGGTGAACGGTCGCGGGCCCTACACGCGTACGTACGCGTACGAGGCCCGCGTTCACCTCCGCCCGGTCGCAGACCGTGAAGGGAACGCGATGGAGATTCTGCTCGCCGCCTGCCTGCTGGCATGGGCGGCAGGAGCGCAGAGCGAGCGCGCGGCCTTAGGCGTCAGCCCGGCCCAGCGCGCTCTGATCAAGGAACAGGTCCGCCACGACAGGACCGTCCAGAAGATCGCCGAGAAGCACGGCACGGCGCCCCCGCCGGCCACCGGAAGCGGGGTTCCGCTGTCGACGACGGTGCCCGCGCCGGTCGCTCCGGGCTCGGTCCCGGCGGCGCCCGAGCCGGTCACGATCCCGGCCGCGTTCCTGGCCGGCTACCGGGGCCACACCCCCGTCGCCCGCGTCGCCACCCCCGTGGGGCGGCACGTGGGCGGCTGGGCGGCCCGCGGGGTCGCCTGGACCAAGGACTCGGGCCGCTCGGCGGTCAAGGAGTTCCGCAAGCGCCGGGCGGCCGAGGGCAAACCCGACCCCGCCCCGGTCCTCGCGCCGATCCCGCCGATGCCTACCGAACCGCCCACCGTCGGCACCACCCCGGCCACCCCGGTCGCGACCGTGCCCTCCGCGGCCACGGTCCCGCCGAAGCCGGCGGAGCCGCCCACGGCGGGCACTGTGACGCCGCCGACGCCCCCCGGCGCGGACGGCGAGGACCTCTGGTCCGACACGGACGACGACAAGTCCGGCTCCGCCGCAGCGCCCAAGGCGCCCGAGAAAGCTCCTGAGGCCGCCTCAGGGCCTTCCGCAGCCGCGCCGGGTGGTACGGAGCCGTCCGAGCCCCCGACGGGCCCGCAGGGGGCCGTCGAGCCGCCCGTCGTGGCGGTCCCGGCGCCCCGTCTCGCCGAACCGGCCCAGTCGGAGCCGCCTGAGTCCGGGCCGGAACCGGCGACGGTTTCCGGCCCCGAACCGGCCCCGGCGCCCGTCCCGGAACCCTCCGGTGGCGGTGGCTCAAAAACGCCCACGACCCCTCAGGGAGGGATTGGCCGCATGGCATCCGAAATCAGCTACGGCTCGGTCATGGAGGAGAGCGACGAGCTCGCCCTCATGTGCGACGACGACCTGCTGGTCTACAAGCGGATCAAGGACCGCTGCGTACGGGAGATCGGCCGTGCCGACGAACTCAAGGCCCAGTTGAAGTCCGGCGGCGTCAAGGACTGGGTCACGCGCTGCCAGGAGCAGTACCGCCAGCTCCTGGTCCAGATGGAGGACCTGGAGACGAACACCGTCTCCCAGGCCGAGGCGGTGGTGAAGGCCAAGGCGCTCCTCGAGCAGGGCCAGGGCTTCTACGCCGACATCGCCCTCGACATGGAGAGCGTCGAGGAGCGCCAGTTCTACATCTCCGACCAGACCGACGCCGAGGACACGAACGCCGTGTCCGAGACCTACGAGACCAAGGGAGCATCCGCATGAGCGTCGCCGGAAAGGCCATCTCGGCCACCACCTACGCCGCCGTCCTGGCCCGCGCCGCCGCCTACGGCGTGCGCGCCGGACGGACCCGGGCCGCCGTCGAGCGCATGCAGACCCGGTTCAACGACCGCGCCGACTCCGCCCGCTACCTCTCCGAGGCCATGGGCCGCCTCGACGTCGACGCACCGACCGTGACCGCCTACATGGAGGTCGCGACCCTGTCCAACGCGATGGCGGACAACGTCGGCTCCATCGTGTCCACCTCCGACGCCCTGGCGGCCGCCGCCGAGGGCCTGGACGACGAGACCCGCTCCCAGCACAGCCGCATGGCCGAGGCCAACCGCACCCACCACGTGCCCATGGCGGCGTCTTCCTTCATCCAGCGCCAGTAGGCGCACCCTCACCCCAGGAGCGGCCGGGGCCGCCCCTGGGGTGGCCCCGGTCGCTCCCTTTCCCATGGGAGAAGCCGATGGCGACGAAGCACGCGCCCACGACCAAAGACACCACCGAGAAGACCGAGAAGAACGAGGACACCGAGCAGGAGCTGAGCGGTGTCCGGGCGCGGGTCGCCGAACTGCAGCGCTCCCCCGGCCTGTACGCCGGGGCCGCACTCGGCCTCGCCCCCCACCTGCTGCCCGACGGACCCCTGCTGGTCACCACGATCAGCGCGGGCGGCGCGGCCGCCACCTGGTCGGCGCTCGGGATGATGCCCGGGCCCTGGCGGTGGCTCCCGGGCAATGGGGAGCCGTGGGAGTGGATGTGCCGCTCCAGCCGCCGCGGCTACCGACGCACTCTGCGCCGGATGCGCACCCGCCTCGCCCAGGACCACACCCTCAACCCGGTCGTCGGCGCGGACGGACTGCTCGTCCCCACGCTCGCCGCCGGACAAGGCTGGTACGACCACGACCAGCGCCCCGCGCTCGTCCGCGAGGCCACCGCCGGCGCCCGCCGGGCCCGCTGCGAGCTGCTGCGGGCCGTTTGGGCGAAGGCGCTGCCGAACTGGGAGAAGAGCTGGTGGCGCCGCTACAGCCCCGTCGAGATGGCGCTGCGCGCCGGGCCGCTGGCCGCGATCCCGGCCTCCGGGCTCGCGGACATGCCCTGGTGGGCGGACCTGCTCGTCGGCTCCATAGCGGCCACCTGGGGCGCGAAGGTGTGGGCGAAGCCCGACTCCGCCCACCCCGAGGAGACCGGAGCCGAGGGCCCGGACTGGTACCTGGCCCGCTGGGACGAGTGGATCTCCTGCGAGCGCGGCTCGCTGCCCGGCTCCCGGCTCGTCAGCATGCACCTGGACGAGGACAAGCTGTCCGCGGTCATCGTCTCCACCACCGCGAAGGCCGCGACGACGCTGACGCAGGACTCGGTGTCCATCGCGTTCGACGTGCCCCCGCGGGCGGTGAACATCTACCGGCCCGACGACATGCCGGCCTCCCGCGCCAAGCTCACCGTCCGCCTCCGCGCCCGGACGGTCAAGGCGCTCGACGAGGACGACCTGCCGGCCGTGTGGAAGGAGTACGGTCCCTACCCCGGCAGCGAGCTCTACGACGTCGAGGAGACGCAGTTCGGCCGCCGCTTCAAACTCCTGCTGCCTCGGCGGGGTGCGGGGGTCGGGGAGGTCCAGGAGCTCAGCATCGCCCAAGCCCTCGACATGGAGGGTGAGAACGGCGCCTCCCGCCTGCATCTGCGGGTCCTGGACGCGCGCCGGATCGAGGTCAACGACATGTCCGTCAACCCGCTCGCGGGGGGCGTGCCGTTGGACCTGGACGCGCTGATGATGGACGGGCAGGGCTACGTCACCGTCGGCCGCGACGTCTACGGCGCACCCGCGAAGTGGCGGCTGCTGAAGTTCGACCCCAAGCGGCGTGGCCTGTCCGGTGCGGCGTCGGCCTCGTCCGTGCACTCCTTCGGGTCGGGGACCACCGGCGCGGGCAAGACCTCCCTGGAGGAGGACCTGCAGATCGCGCAGCGGGCCAACGGGTTCGTCTCCTGGCTCGCCGACGGCAAGGGCGGCGCCGGGTACGCACCCTGGATGCGCGACCTGGATTGGATCGTGAAGTCGCCCTACGGGGCGATGCTTATGGGCCAGGCGTCCAACGCCGTCTCGGAGTTCCGCTACGCGGAGCAGATGACGATGCAGTGGCTCGACGAGGAGGGCTACACCGAGCACGGCAGGTCGTTCTTCGTGCCCGGTGAGCCGTTCGCGCCGATGGTCGTCACCTGGGACGAGTTCAACGAGATGATCCTCAAGAACCCGCAGGCCGACCACGTCAAGCCGCTGCTGCGTTCCGTCTCCAGCGTCGGCCGGCTCTCCCGCGCGGCCGGGATCGCCGCCCGGATCTGGGTCCAGATCCCCAACCTGGACTCCATCGGCTCCGACGCGTCCGCGAACGCGATCCGCGACATGCTCCAGTCCGGCAACATCGCCCTCTTCCGCACCGCCCGGTCGGACGTGGACATCATGTCGCTGGGCTCGCGCACCCCCGAGTACCGCCTGGCCCCGCTTCCCGAGCGGTTCCCCGACGGCTCGGAGACCGGCGGCCTGTTCTACATCGCCGACGGCAAGGCCCAGTACACCCAGTCGAGGGCCATGTTCCACACCAACCCCGCCCGCGTGAGCCGGCAGTTTCCGCTGCCGACGCTCACCGACCGCGAGGCCGAGGTCGCCGGCGAGGCCTACCTGCGCCGGGAGGAGTACCGGGACCTCGACGCCGCCGGCGAAGAGGAGTTCCTGCGCGACCTCGTCGGCCAGCAGCAGGCCAAGCCCGACAAGAGGCCCACCGTCATCGACCTCGCACCCCGGCCCGGCCCCGCCGGCCCGGTGGGCGGGGCCGAGGTGGACGTCGACGACGAGGACCTGGACGAGCTCGTTCCCCCGACCCGCTCCGAGCTGGTGTGGGGCGCGGTCGATTCCGGGGCCCGCCGCAACAAGGAGATCTCGGTCGTCACCGAGCTCAAGCCGACCAACGTCGCGAACGCGACCCGGCGCCTGGAGCGTCTCGGAAAGCTCCGCAAGGTCGAGCGCGATTGGCACACCGCCGAACGCCTCGACGCCTGACCAGCACTTTTCCCCGCTCCACCCACTCCATCCCACCGCCACCCTGAACGGGAGTCACCTCATGGCCTTCAACCTCACCCTCACCGCCCTGTGCACCCTCGCCGCCCTCGGCCTCGGCATCTGGTTCAAGAAGGACAGCAGCTTCCGCAAGCGCGAGTTCATCGCCGTCTCCGCGTTCTGGATCCTCGTGGTCGCCACCCCCTGGGGCGCCACCGCCATCGCCAAGGCCCACGAGGCCCTCGGCACCGGAGCCCGGGTCGCCAGCGACACCGTCAACAGCGTCTCCAGCAAGTAACCCCCACAGCCCCGCGCCCGGCGGCGGCCCGCGCACCCGGCGGGCCGCCTCCGGGCGTGTCCGGTCCCGGATCAGGAAGGAAACCCACGTCATGGCCGACCACCGCGACAGCGTCGAACGGGTCCCGATGACGGCCCAGGAAGAGTTCGAGGCGGCCCGGCTCCTCGCCGACGGCTACAGCACCACCACCCCCGCCGCCTCCCGCTACCGCGACCTCACCCCCGAACCGGACCGGGGAGATGCCGTGCCGCAGGTGCAGCCCGGACGGCCGCCCATGTCCCAGAAGACCACCGACCACGTCTCCCTGGTCCTGGCCTACTCCCTCGGCTCCCTACCCGTCGGCGGCGCGTTCTCCCTGGTGCTGTGGCCACTCTCCAGCGTGGACGCCACCACCCTCGCCCTGGCCGCGGCCGCCCCGGCCGGACTCGTCGGCACCGTCGGCATCGCCGCCCGGATGATCGGCCGCGCCGTCCGCGACGGCGCCCCCGCCCTGCCCCGCACCACCACCACGGTGCACCACCACCACGGCACCACCCACCTGCAGCACAACGAGCTGCACAGCGACAGCAAGTGGTTCGGCCGCACCACCAACCAGCTCCCGCACGACCCGAGCTGACGCTGACGTCTGCCTGTCCCTGCCCGTACCCCTTCACCGGGGCCCGGGCACGGGCAGGGAGCCGACACAGCCCCGGCACCACCCACCCCGCACCACCCGCACGTCGTCCAGACCCGTTCCCGACGTAAAGGAAGCCCAGCCGTGAGCAGCATTCCCCGCCCCCGCTCCAACGCCGACGAGCACCGTCCCAACGCCGCCTCCCCGGCCGCCTCCGGCCCTGACCGTGCCCGCGGCTGGCTGCGTGCCCGCTTTTACGACATCGACATGGGAGCCACCTACGGCTGGGCGATGATGGCCGGCTGGCTGCGGATCGCCTCCGTCGTCGGCGTCGTCCTGGTCGTCCTCGGCATCGTCTACGGGATCGGCTCGGCCGCCCTCGACGCCGGACACGCCCTGCCGTGGAAGATCCCGGCCGACCGCGACCCCAACGGCCTGCTGGCCACCATCGACCAGCCCATCCGCGACTACCTGGGCACCCACACCGCCGGCCTGCCCGTCACGGCCACGGTCGCCTACGGCACCTGGCAGGTCCTGGGCGTCCTGTCCCTCGCCGGGGGCTGGTGCCACATCAGCGGCGCCCGCCTGACCTGGGTGCTGTGGGTCGCCGCCACGGTGGCGATGGTGTGGTCCGCGACTCCCGGGCCCGGCCGTCCCGTCGCCGCCGGTATCACCGTCCTGGCCGGAGCCGTCTTCAGTGTGATTGCCCTGAACGGCCTGTCCCTCACCCCGACCGTCCTCGTCGACATCCACACCCCGACGCCGCCCGCGCCGCAGGTCCACGCCGAGATCCACCTGCCCAAGCCCGAACCGAAGACGCCGCTCTACAAGCCGTTCGACCCGCAAAAGCCCGGACTGAACTGACCCCGGACGCCCCGCCCGGACCACCGTCCCCTGCCCCCTGCCGGGTGGGGACCGGTGATCCGGACAGGCCGCCCGGCCCGCCCGCGTCCCCTTCGGATCCCTCCTTGGACCAGGGGCACGGCACTTCCCGCACCCCAAGGAGGACCCGATGTTCCGGCTCATTCGCACCCGCACCCACCGCCGGCTCCTCACCCGCATCCAGGAACTCCACGACCGCGCCAGCAGCCAGGAGCGCGGCCGCCTGGCCGCCGAGTACCGCATCACCCAGGCCCTGGACCTCCTCAAGGCCGAGGACACCGAGCTGTCCACCCGCCTGGCCGACGCCCTGACCGGCGACGGCATCTTCACCGTCGCCCCGTCCCCGGACCCCCACCGCACCACCGAGGTCCACCACTGACCCGGGCACCCCGCCCGGCTACTCGCTCCCCTCCCCGCGCCCTGTCGACGAGCCCTTCGCCGACAGGGCGCAGCACTGCCCGCCATCAATCCCTTGTTGGAGGACATCCCGTGCTCGTTACCCGCCCGCGCCGCCGGATCGGACGCCCGCGTCCGCAACGCCCCGGCCCCCGCTACCCCGCCGCCCCGACCGGCTCCCCGGCACCTGGAGCCGGTGATGCCCCGGCCCCGCCGAAAGCGCCGGCGCCCCGAGCCGGCCCGGGGCCGCGCCATGCGGCTTCCCTCGAGGAGTACGACCGCGGCGCGGTCCCCGAGGGCCTGGCCACCCGCCGTCAGCTGCGGGACATGGGCCTGAGCCCCGGCGCCAACCAGGGCCCGGTGGCGATCCTGCGGTGCAGGCTGTGCGCGACCCGCCCGCAGTGGTCGTGCACCCACCCCACCCGCGGCTTCCTCCTCCGCATCGACCTCGCCCGCCCCAAGCGCGTCCCGACGCTCGCCCAGGAATACGCCCTGGACCGGGCCACGGCCGCGAGGCAGACCTGCGGCACCTGCGGAAGACGGTTCCTCTACTGCCTCTCGAAAAAACTCGGACGCTGCCTGGAGTGCCACGACGGCACCCCCGCCCACCCGAGCAGCTACATCACGCCCTCCGGCCGGCACTCGCTGGCCGCCTGACCCGCACGGACCCGGAAGGACCCGCCGTGACCACCACCGACCCCTCCGCCCCGCCCCAGGTCTTCGCCCGCTACCTCACCGTCGCCGGCTCCGCGCTCACCGACCCCGCCCTCGCGGTGCACATCACCGTCGACGTCACCGACAGCCGCCACCACGAGACCAGCACCCTGCGGCCCGGCCGGATCGACATGTGGGGCCGGATCACCTGCACCGGATGCCACATGAGCACGGAGACCTGCGGCGGCAACGACTACGACCAGGAGGACCGCGAGTCGATGTCCGCCTACCTGGCGGACAAGTCCCGCCCGGCCGCGCAGGCCCACGCGGAGAAATGCCGCGCCATGCCGGGGCAGTGACCACCATGACCTCGCGCACCGCGCTTCTGCTCGCCGCCGTCCCCGCCACCGCAGCAGTGACGGCGGCGGCCGCGCTCGCCCTCAAGGCCGGCGCCTGGCAGCTGGACGTCTCCCGCCACGAGATCCGCCTCACCCCGCGCCCGCGCCCCGGTTGCCCCGACTGCCGAGGCGCGGGCGGCTGGTGGTCCGACGGCATCTACCCCGGCGGAGAACTCTGCTGGTGCTGGGACCGGCCCACCCGCACCCTCCACCTCCTGCCCCGCCCCGACTGGGACGACGAACCCCCGTTCTGACCCGCCCCCGCCCGCCAAACACCGCCCGGGCGGCCCGCAACGCCGCGGGCCGCCCTTCCGCATCCCGAAGGAGCTCCTCGTGAACACGTTCGCCCGCCGCATCACTGCCGCTCTGACCGAGGCCGCCGACACGGTCACCATGCTGACCGGAGCCGCCACCGGCGCCTGGACCGGCTACACCTACGCCCCCTCCGGCCTCGACGCCGCCCTGCACCTCCCGTACACCGGCGCCGCCGCCCTGGCCGGCGCCCTCGTCTTCGCCGCAGCCGCCGACCTGGTCCTCATCCCGATCCGCCGCCGCCTCACCCCCAGCGCCCCGCTCTACCCGCCCGCCCTCTCGGATCGTGGCGCGGCCGTGCCGGGCGACCTGGACGAGGCGCTCGGACAGATCGGCGCCGCCACCGAGACCGACGCCGCACACCGCGCCGCCCAGGCCGCCTACCGCATCGACCTCAGCAAGAGCCTGCTCAGCAACGCCACCCGGTGGCGCGGCTACACCAACGCCGACGCCACCTTCTACCTCGCCCCCGGCGCGGTCCTGCACCACCACCGGGAGGAGGACCAGTACGGCGTCCTTGAGCACCACTACCTTCTGCTGACCGCCGAGGACCCGACCCCAGTCCCCATCACCAACGTCGCCCAGCTCCACGAGGACCTCGCCTCCCGGGCCCGCGAGACGACCAAGGCCGCCGTCGAGGTGGCGTCGAACGCGGTCTGACGGCTCCCTGTGCCGCCCCGCCTCCCGCGTCTGCCGGAGGCCGGGGCGGCGCGGAGGACCGGACAGTCCCGTCCGGCACACCCCTGGCGAGGAGACCCGCTGCTCATGACCACCACCGAACCGGCCCCGACCCCGACCCCGGTCCCGGCTTCCGGGCTGCTCGACAAGAACCTGACCGAGGCCTGCCGCGACACCGAGGCGAAGATCGCCCGCGTCGACACCAAGGCATCGTTCCTCTTGGCGTTCGACGGGGCGATCCTGGCCGGACTTGCGAGCCTCGCCGACAAGCCCCTGCCGCTGCCCGCGCGGATCGCCGGCGGCGCCGCCGCCCTCGTGCTCGGGGTCGCCGCCGTGCTGCTGCTCTGGGCCGTCCGTCCCAACCTCGGCGGCCGCCGCCGGATCGTCCGCGAGGGCTTTCCCCGCTGGGCGGAGCTGGACGAGCCGGAGTTCCTGGCCGCACTGGCGCAGGACACCCGAGCCATCAAGGCCCGGGCCCTGTCCCTCCTCGCCGTCAAGAAATTCCAGGGGCTGATCCGTGCGGTCGACACGATCCTCGCCGGACTCGCCCTGCTCCTGCTCGCCGCCGTCCTGGCGGTGACCGCATGAGCCCCCGCCTCAGCCGCCCGACTCCCGTACCCGGCTTTGACCAGGCCGTCTTCCGCTGCGGGAAGTGCGGCGCCCGGCGCACCGCGAGCACCGAAGCCGAACACGTCCGGGTGATCAGCGCCCACCGCGACGCGCACGCCGTCTTCGACCGGCTCAACGCGATCGAGCGCGACGGCATGGGTTCGATCCTGCGCGTGCTCCTGGGCGACGTCGCCCTGTCCACCGAGCTCCTGGCTCTCATCGACCAGGACGTGCCCGAGCCGCCGGCCGGGGCGCCCGGCTCTCGCAGCCGCCGGTCTTCGTGAGCGCACTCTGTGCTGTCCCACCCCGGGCCTCTCGTGGTCCGGGGGCGGGACGGTCGCGGTGGCCCCTCACGGCCTGTCCAGCACACCGCCGGCCCACCGGCACCCAGACACAGAAAACCCCGAGGCAGACGCATATGGCGTGCAACCCAAACGCCTGCCCCGGGGCCACCCATCCCATACGAGACGAGAGGGACACCCCAGTATGACCCCCGTTATGCAGTTACGGACCCGGATTGGGACCCGCGCACTCCTGCTCACCACGGCTGCCGTGCCGCTGACCGGCTGGACCGTGCACGCCCTGGCGCTGCACCGCAAGCTCGCGGCGACCCGGAAGGACCCGCTGACCGGGCTGCTGCGCCGTGACGCCTACACCCACCGCGCCCGCCGCCTCCTGGCCCGCCACAGCGACACCGCGACCGTGATCATGGTCGACGCCGATCATTTCAAGGCCATCAACGACCGCCTGGGCCACGCGGTGGGCGACACGGTGCTCGCCGCGTTCGGCGCCCGACTCGCCGCCTGGGCCGGACCGGCCGCGGCCGTCGGGCGCCTGGGCGGCGACGAGTTCGCGCTTGTCCTCGACCTGCCCGCCGCTCGTCGTGTCCAGCGCCTGGAGCAGCTGGTGCGGATGCTCCACACCCCGGTCGTCCTTGACGACGGCCGGGTGGTCGACGTCGCCGCCTCGGTCGGCGCCGCCACCCCGGCCACGGTCGGCAGCCGCGACCTGAGCGTCCTTCAGCGGGCCGCCGACGCGGCGCTGTACGACGGCAAGCACACCGGGCGCGCCGTCCTGGCCACCGCCGCGCACGCCACCGTCCCATCTCTCAACGGACGTCGCGCCGGGCGTCCGGGCACGGCTGTGTGGGGGCGGGCCGCGTGAGCACCGACCGCCTGCCTGCGGGCGACTGGATCCGGGGCATCACCATCAAGCAGCCCTGGACGGCCGCCATCCTCGCCGGGCACAAGACGATTGAGAATCGCCCTCGGCCGGTCTGGCGGCCGGGCTGGGTCCTGCTGCACGCCGGCGGACAGATCGACCGGCGCGCACGGCGCGACCCGCTCGTCGCCCGCGCGGTGGGTGGCCGTGAGTTGGTGACCGGCGCCGTCCTCGGCGTCGCCCGCATCACCGCCCTGCACCAGGACCCCGACGGATCCAAGCCGTGCACGCCATGGTCGATCCCGGGCCTGTGGCACCTCGAGCTCGCGGACGTTCAGGAGCTCGCCCTGCCGGTCCCCGCGACCGGATAGCTCGGCCCCTGGCGCCCGACACCGCAGCTCCTGGAGCGCGTCTTCGACCAGCTCCCGGGCTTTAGGCCGTGACCACCCGCCGCCCGGCCCCCGCACCGTCCGAGCCGTCCGTCATACCGGTCCGACTCCTGGACTGGCGCGACGGAGCGCACTTCGCCCGGCCCGAACGGTGCGTGCTGTGCCAGAGGACGACTCCGCTGCGCTCCCACGACAACGAGCCGGTTCACAAGACCTGCGCCGAGACGTGGAACGCCGCCCATCCGGGCGAGACCCGGTTCGTCTCCGACCCGCCCAAGAGCGGCAAGGGCCGGGACCACGCCTGACCTCCTCCCTCCACCGTCTGGAGGCACCTGTGAGCGACACCGACCGCGACATCGACCACACCCTGGCCTACCCCGAGCCACCGGCCTCCCCACTATGGCACCGCGACGGCCCCCGCACCCGGCCCCTCACCCCCGAGCAGCAGCGCCGCAACCGGGCGCTCCTCCTCACTGCGCAGAAGCACCCACGCCCAACCACCACCACCGACACCGCCGCCGCGTAGGAGGCCGGACGTGTTCGACGACTTCGACCAGAGTGCCAAGGCCGCAGGCCTGGCCCTGAGCACCAACACCAACGACGAACAGGGCGCCGCCGCCCGGACCGTCGCCCGCCGCGCCCGCGACAAGGACGACCTCACCGCGCTGCTGGGCGCGCTCGGCCTGCCTACCGACGAGACCACCCTCACCGACCTCTTCCCCTTCCTCCCCGAACACGGAGACGCACCCATGACGACGCACCCCACCACCAGCTCGTCCCGGTCCGCGCACGAGGCCGTCGCGCTGTCGATGCACGCCGACGGCGCCAGCGAGCAGGTCATCCGCGAGGCCACCGGCCTGAGCGAGCAGGAGCTGAGTGACCTCATCGCCGACCAGGTCCTCGGACTGCCCCGCACCGGCGTCACCTCCCTCGCCCCGGCGATCGACGTGTCTGTGGTTCCGCTCCCGGGCTCCGACCCGCTCCAGGGGCTGATCGAGTGGGCGGCCGCGCACCCGGCCGCCTCGGTCCGCAAGAGCGCCGCCCGCATCACCACCGCCCTCACCGAGCTGTCCGAGCGCCGCGAGAGCGAGGCCGCGCAGCGCGAGGCGGAGGAGCGCGTGGCCAAGGCGAAGGCGGTGCTGGCGCAGGCCGAGCAGGACCTGAAGGCGGTGAAGACCGGCACCCGCACCACGGCGACGACGGCCGTGGCACCCACCCCGATCCGCACCGGCACCAACGCCACCTACAGCCGCGACGAACTCGCCGCGATCCGGACCTGGGCGCGCGCCCACGGCCACCCGGTCGCCGACCGGGGCCTGCCGAGCCGGACCGTCCTGGACGCGTACGCCGCCGCCCACCCGGCCGCTCCGGCCCGGAAGGCCGGCTGACGATGACCGCGATACCCCTGGCCCTCGACGGCTACCTCGACGAGCTCCCCGTCGCCGACGACGGCGGCCTGATCGCTCGCTTCCGGGTGGTCTCCTCGCCCACGGACGACGTCACCGACGAGACGGTCTGGGCCTGCCGCACCACCGACCCGCACCTCGCCCACACGCTGCTCACCCTGATGCGGCCCGGGGACCTGCTGCGCGTCGGCGGCCACCTCACCCTGCCCGGCCGCGGCGACGAGGGCGGCCCCCGTCTCGACGTCGACGCCCTGGAACTCCTGGCCCCCGCGCCCGCCATGGACCTGGCCGAGATGGTCCTCGACCGCTACGGCCCCTACCTCGTCGTCCTCGACCCCGACACCGACAGCGTGCCGGTCTTCACCGAGACCGGCGCCTGGGTCGGTGCCGCCCAGAACGCGGACGCCATCACCGACCTGATCCACGCCCACGAGACCGGCACGCCTCCCAGTTCCTGAGCCCTCAACCTGCCCGCGCCTGGCGGGGCCGCCCGCACCTCGCCGGGCGGCCCCGCCCCAGCGCCCACGCCGCCGCTCCCCAACCTCACCGCCCCGAAGGGACACCTTCGTGAAGCTCGTCATCGACCACGCCGACCTCGCCGCCGCCGTCGGCTACGCCGCTCGCACCCTGCCCTCCCGGCCGTCTGCCCCGGTCCTGGCCGGCCTGCTCCTGGACGCCACCGGCGACCGTCTGCGGGGCCGGGCGTTCGACTACGACGTCTCCCCCGACACCACCGTCCCGGCCACCGTCACCAAGCCCGGCCGCGCCCTGGTCCCCGGACGCCTGCTGGCCGACATCACCGCCACCCGCCGCGGCGACGTCCACCCCGACCTCGACGGCACCCGACCCCTACCGCGTCGGCCCCGTTCCTCACTGAGGCAGACAGCCGCTCCGGGAAGCACGTGCACCCCCCCCCATAGGGTCACTCCAGGACCCTGACCTGCCTTCACGATGGCGACAGCTCAGTGTTGAGCCTCTCGGCAGGTACTCGCTCGATGCGGGTCCATCCCCTCCAGCCTCGCTCCTCCAGGATTACCAGCAGCCGCGCGGCATGCGGTGAGGACTCAACCATGGTTGAGTCCAGCAGGCTGACGAACTGGTCGTCGATACCGTCGTCGGCACCCACCTCGCCAGCCTCCACGGCGCGAACCATCAAGCGCTCCATGATGTCGGCGACCTCGACGACCCGCGGGTCGTCGGCCGGCCAGTCGAGCGCCCCGCTGAGAAGGCTGTACAGCTTCACCATGTCGGGGTCGCCCAGCTCCTCATGCTTCTTGGCGATCACGGCGTCGATCGAGTGCGGCACCTGGGCGGCGATCATGATCCAGGCGTCCCGCTCCATCTCGATGTACCGCTCCTCAACGCCGAGACCGCGCAGCCGATCGAGGTAGTCCACGACGCTCTGCGGAAGCGCCAGGTGCTCTCCGGCGGCGAGCCTGGCGAGTCGGCTGCGAGTGTCCTGCAACCGCCGGATTTCGGCGCGCAGGGCCTTGTCGATCTCCAAGACGCCGCCGGCGAAGTCCTCCGGGCCGGCGGCGAGGAGTTCCTGTACCCGGGCCAGCGGCACGCCGGCGTCTGCGAGGGTGCGGATCCGGATCAGGCGCACAACCGCAGCAGCGTCGTAGGTCCGGTATCCGGACCGGTCGCGCTTGGGCTCCGGCAGCAACCCGATCCGGTGGTAGTGGCGTACCGCCCGCACCGTCACCCCGGCGTACGCCGCTAGCTGGCTGATGGTGAGCATGGGTCTCAGACTGCCTCAGGTGATCTTCCGGCGATAGGCGGCCATCGCGAAGATGTACGCCACGACGAGGATGCCGACGCACCATGCGAGGGCGGTCCAGATGTCGTTGCCGACCGGCTGCTGGGTGAACAGGTTACGGATCGTGTTGACGATCGACGTCACCGGCTGATGTTCGGCGAACCAGCGCACCGGCCCGGGCATCGTCTTTGTGGGCACGAACGCCGAACTGACGAACGGCAGGAAGATGAGGGGGTAGGCAAAGGCGCCGGCGCCCTCGACTGACGACGCAGAAAGCCCGGGAATCACGGCGAGCCAGGTCAGCGCCAGGGTGAACAGGAGGAGGATGCCGGCGACCGCGAGCCATGCCGACACGCCTGCCCCTGAGCGGAAGCCCATGAGCACAGCGACGCCCACGACGAGCACGAGCGCGATCAGGTTGGCGACCACAGAGGTGACGACGTGGGCCCACAGCACACCCGACCGCGCGATCGGCATGGACTGGAATCGTTCGAAGATCCCGCTCTTCACATCGGTGAACAGCCGGTACGCGGTGTAGGAGATGCCTGAGGCGATGGTCATGAGCAGGATGCCGGGCAGCATGTAGTTCACGTACGGAACCGACCCGGTATCGATGGCGCCGCCGAACACGTAGACGAACATCAGCATCATGGCGACCGGCGTGATGGCGGTCGTGATGATGGTGTCCATGCTGCGTGTGACGTGGCGCAGGGTCCGCCCCGTGAGCGCGACCGTGTCGTTGAAGAAGTACGTGGTCATCCTCGTCCCCCAGTTGTCGTGCCAGTGACGTCGCTCTTGTCGCTGCCGCCGATGACTGCGAGAAAGATTTCCTCGAGAGTCGGCTGTTTCTTGACGTACTCGACCTTGGCGGGCGGGAAAAGCTGCTTGAGCTCGGCGAGGGTGCCGTTCACGATGATCCGACCCTGGTGGAGGATCGCGATCCGGTCGGCCAGCTGCTCGGCCTCGTCCAGGTACTGCGTGGTGAGCAGCACCGTCGTTCCGTGGCTGGCGAGTTCCTTGACCGCATCCCACACCTCGATGCGCGCCTCGGGGTCGAGTCCGGCCGTCGGCTCGTCCAGGAAAATCACCGGCGAATTCCCGATGAGGCTCATCGCGATGTCCAGCCGGCGGCGCATCCCACCCGAATACGTGGACACTCGCCGCGCGCCCGCCTCGCTCAGGGAGAAACGCCTCAGCAGGTCATCCGCGATCGCGCCAGGGTCCTTGAGATGGCGCAGCCTGGCGACCAGGGCGAGGTTCTCCCGACCGCTGAGGATCTCGTCGACGGCCGCGAACTGCCCGGTGAGACTGATGGACTCCCGCACGTTCGCCGCTTGCGTGGCGACGTCGAAGCCATTGACGCTCGCCGCCCCCGCGTCGGCTTTCAGGAGCGTGGCGAGGATCCTCACGGTCGTGGTCTTGCCCGCCCCGTTGGAACCAAGCAGGGCGAAGATACTGCCCGGCACCACGTCGAAGTCCACACCGCGCAGCACTTCGAGCTTCCCGTACGACTTCTTGAGACTTTGCACGCGAATCGCCGGACCGGCGATCGATTGGGCTGTCATGGTCATCTGCCTCCTTCGCGGAGCTGCTCCAGGCGACTGCGCGGAAGCTCCTCCCGGAAGGATGGAGGGTTGACCCAGCGTCAAGGTCAAGCCCGTTCCGACCACGGCACGGCAGACCGGCCACTTACTCCAGGTCCTACTGCCCGCCCCTGTGACAGCTTGGTCGGCGCGGTCACCGTTGGGTGCGTTGTGGTGTCCGGGGAACCGCCGTGGGCAGTCGCAGGACAAATCCGGTGTTCTTCTTCCAGCCGTGTCTAGCGCGCGGCAGACTTACTCTCGGTCCGCAAAGGGGCGGGACGTTGAGGCGACAGGAGTAGCTCACATGGGTGTATGGAACTGGTTGCGCGCAGCGGCCGTCACGGCCATAGCCATGACAGGACTGACCGTCGTGGCCCCGCCGGCCTCAGCGGCCACCCGCCTCGGCGGCATCAACCTGAGCGCCTACTGCCAGAAAACAGTCAACCCCGGGGACGCCAGCATCGCCCGCTTGGTCGAGAACCACGCGAGGGGATGGCGCTGCGTCGACTCGATGTGGATGGGCGCGCCCTTCGGCTGGGCGACCTACAACGTACGAGGCATGGATCTCGACCACGCCTGTCGTTTGCAGTACGGCGGAGGGGCGTACAAAGTACTCGAGCAGAACCACGCGCAAGGCTGGGCCTGCTACCGATAGCACGCGCGTACAACATCGACTGACTGAGACTGGCTGACTCGGTCACCTTCTGAAAGCTCGGACACGACGACGGCCCTCTCCCGCGCGATGCGGGTAGGGGGCCGTCGCCATGAGGTCAGGCCCGGTTGTCCAGAGCCTTCCGGCGTCGCTTCACCGAGTCGACGAAGATCCCTGTGCGGTCGAGGAACTCGGTCTCGGCGATCTGTCCTATGCGGCGCGCCTCGGCCCACGAGTGACCGGCTCCGTAAGCGGCGTCGGAGATGCCGGGGCGCAGGGAATCCGCCTGCCGTAGATACTGGTTGCGGATGCTGGCGAGGGCGTTCCGGCCTCACTGCCCCCGACGACGCCCGCTCCGCCTTCTTCGTCCTTCTCGACCATTGCCGCTGGGTCACCGCCATCCAGGCCGCCGACCTCTACATGCGCCGCGTCCACGACTGGATCCGCTGGTGCCTCCACCCCGGCGACGGCCCTGCCGAGGCGATCCCCCCGCATTCCTCACGCCCTCCACACCCACGCCACCATCCACTGCCACCCCGACGACAAATGGCAACTCGCCTGGGTCCGGCCCGGTGAGCCCGGCGCCCTGCCGGTCACCGTCGTGCGGCACCCCGCCACCCCGATGACTGCGGCCGCCGTACCTGACCCCGACTGCAGCGAACAGGCCGCCACCTGGGCCCGCTAACCGCACCATCATGACGAAGGCCGGCGCCCCACATCCCGCGCGGGGCGGCGGCCTTTTTGTGTTTCTGGGACGTGCCTCGAAGCGATGCCGGATCGAGGTTGAAGGCGTCTTGGTAGGCGCTGAGCTCTTGGAAGCGTGAGGGGAGGCTGGTGAGGATCGATCTGGCAGGGGTGAGTCCGGCCGGGCGTAACGCACGGTCTTCATGGCGAGTTATCACGGCGTGATAGGTGGGCGGCTACTGAAGCGGAGTGAGGGGTTATCACGGCGTGATAGCTCGCCACGACTTCGTAACCTTGCTAACGCGTCAATGGCTGAAGTTGATCTAAGTAGTTAGTACAGTGACGCCTATGACGTCACCTGACACGGGCGGCGACCGGGAGAAGGTCGTCACCAAGCTCACCAGCATCCTCCGGCAGGACCTCAAGATCCGCGCCGCGCTCCACGGCCTCGACATGCAGAACGCCGTCGAAGCCGGCATCACTGCCTGGCGCAGTCTCGGTTCGAACCCCACGTCCGTCGACACCGCAGGAGCAGAGACTTACGCCACTTTCCTTCCCGAAGGCCTGTGGGACGGATTCCGCGACGACTGCAAGAACCGCGGTGTCTCCCTCACCCAAGGCATCGCCCAAGCAGTCACCCTCTGGCTCGACAACAACCCCGCACCCGAGGTCAAACGGCCCGCGACGGTTCGACGCTTCATCGTCTGCAACCAGAAAGGCGGCGTCGGCAAGACCGCCATCACCGCCGGCCTCGGCGAAGCCCTTGCCGAAAACCCCACCGCGCTCGTCCCTGTCCGCGTCTCCAAGCACTTCGCCGCACTGCTCGAAGAGGAAGACCGGCCCGAAGACCCACTCGCCCTGGAAGACCTGCCCGGCCTCGGACTGCGCGTACTCCTGGTCGACTTCGACCCCCAGGGCCACCTCACCAAGCAGCTCGGCCATGAACCGCTCGCCATGAACGGGGACTCCCTCACCAACCACATGGCAGGCGAAGGCAAGGGCGAACTGTCCGATCTCATCGTCACCGTGGACGAGGACCGCTTCGGCGGCAGGCTCCACCTCCTGCCCGCCTGTACCGACGCTTTCCTCCTTGACGTCCGTCTCGCCTCCGTACGGGCCCGCGAAGCCGCCCTCGAACGCGCACTGCGTCCCGTCGAAGCCGACTACGACGTCATCGTGATCGACTGTCCCCCCAGCCTCGGCCTCAGCATGGACGCCGCCTCCTACTACGGACGCCGCCGGGACAACGAAACGACCGGCAACTCCGGCGTCCTCATCGTCGTCCAGGCAGAGGACAGTAGCGCCGACGCCTACGGCCTGCTCACCTCCCAGATCGAAGACATGCGAGGCGACCTCGCCCTCGACATCGACTACCTCGGCCTCGTCGTCAACCACTACGACGCCCGCCGCGGATACATCGCCACCTCCTCCCTCCAGTCCTGGATGGACATAAAGGATCCGCGCGTCGTCGGCGTCATCGGAGACCTCAAGGAGCAGAAGGAAGCCGTCCGCGCCAAGCGCCCCCTCCTCGCCTACGCACCCCGGTGCGAGCAGTCCGTCGCCCTCCGCGCCCTCGCCCGGGAGATCAGCAAGTGAGCAAGGCCAAAAACCTCGGCGCCGGCACCTCCTTCGCCCAGGCCCGCCCCATCAGCGCACGCCGCGCCGCGATCGGCGCCGCTACGGAAGCCCCCACCGAAGGCGTCCCCGACCCGACGGAACTCCCCCTCCACCTCATCAGCCAGAACCCCGACAACCCGCGCGAGGAACTCCGCGACCTCGACGGTCTGGCCGAGAGCATCCGCGAGATCGGACTCGTCAACTCCATCACCATCGCCACCCTCGACGCCTACCTCGCCGAGCGGCCCGACCGAGCCGCAGACCTGGACGAGGGAACCCGATACGTTGTCGTCGACGGCCACCGCCGCCTCGAAGCCACCCGAATCGCCGGCAAGGAAACGATCCGGGTCAGTGTCAACAACGAACTCGTCGCCACCGACGAAGCCCTCCTCGAAGCCGCGTTCGTCGCCAACGTCCACCGTGACGACATGAACCCCATCGAGCAGGCCCACGCACTCAAGACGCTGGTCAAGTTCTACGGATCGCAGAACAAGGCCGCCAAGCGACTCGGCATCGGACAGTCGACCATCTCCTCCAAACTGTCCATCCTCGAGCTCGACCCCACGCTCCAGGCCGACCTCGTCGAAGGCCGCCGGACGATCGAGCACGTCCGCAACCTCTCCAACCTGACACCCGCAGAGCAGCGCGCCAAGGCCGACGCACGGGCCGAAGCCGCAGAGAAGAAGGCCACATCCAAGCGCGAGGTATCACGCCGTGATAACCCCCGCGCCGACACGTCCACCCCGGACGTGGAGACTCCACAGCCGAGCAGCACAGCACCAGAGCTATCACGCCGTGATAACCCCGACGCCCCCCAGGGCGCTGCACACGCCTCCGCGGACGACGTCCCCGCCCAGAGAAACAGCTCCGAACCACAAGAGGAGACCCCACAGGCTGTCTCCGGCCAACACACCATCGACACGCCTTTCAAGGCTCCGGCCAATGCCGAGGCGCCCTGGCATGACGGAGCAGCCCTTATGGACGCCGCCTTCGAACGGCTGGGCCCTGCCGAGCGAAGCGAATTCATCCTTCGTTATTTCCGAAGGAGCCAGGGAGTCGAAGCCGTCGTCGCCGACATGCGGGGAACCCTCCCCGCTCAAGCCCGTTCGTCTCTCGCAGCCATCCTTCAGCAGGTCGCCGCCGGTCTCCTGAAGGACGTCTAATCAGTCACGAGGGCCCCTGCTCCCCACTCCAAAGGGGAATAGGGGCCCTTCCTGCAACCAGCAGATGCTCACACAGGAAAGGCTCCCCCAGAGGGCCGTGAGGCGGAAAACGGTGCCCGCTGAGCAAGCGCCGTCTCAAGGCCGAGTCAGGATGTCGTGGGTCCCGATGCGGCGCCACACGATGTGCCGGTCCCCGGCTATCCGCGCCCGGCCGTAGCACCACGTCGCGCGCCCGTCCGACGCCCAGGTTCAGTTCGTAGACGCCCGGAGCGGAGCGCACGCCCTTGATGCGCAGGCCCGGGTGGAAGGGCCGTCCGGTACGCAGGTCGAGGACGAAGGCGTCGAGGACGGCGCGGCGGAACCGGCGGCGCTGTGCGGGGGTGAAGCGGTCGAGGTCGGCGGCGAAGCGGGTGGTGGTCTCGAACGTGGGCACGGCGGTCCTCCGGGCAGCACGACGAGGCCCCCGGTGGATACCGGGGGCCGGGAGAGCCTTCGGGGTGAAGCGGCAAGAGTTTGCTACGTGGTGCTGGTAGGTGTCAGGCGGCAGTTTGGGGGTGGTGCCGGAGAGCGATGACACTCCGGTTCGGCACCGGGCTGTATCCCGCCTGGCGGGACGTGGACGAGAAAGTCGGGCCTCTCGTCCCGCCCGGCGGGACGTGGACCGGATCGGCCTTTTCTTGCTGGTCAGCGCGGTGTGGCGTGGTGGCCATGATGGATGCCAAGTGGATTACGCGCGGCCAGATGTACCGGTACTTCCTGCGGCAGGTCGTTGTCGGTGACCATCTCCGCCTTGCCCGCGCGTCCCTCGGTGAAGCCCAGGCGAAGGCAGGTGTCCCGCCGGGCCGGTGGATGGGGCGAGGCCTTGGCGACCTCGGCCTGCGCGCCGGGGCGATTGTCACCGAGCACGAGCTCCGCCAGCTCTTCGGCGAGGGCCGGCACCCGCACGGCGACCGCCTCATCGCCGAGGCGCTCGCCGCCGGGAAGACGCCGGCGATCGCGGCGAGGGCCGGGAAGCTCGGCCGCGCGGTGGAGGTCACCGGAGCGGATCTCGTCTTCCGTGCGCAGCCGACCATCCAGCTCCTCTGGGCGCTGGGGGAGGAGGAGACGCGGCGGGTGATCGAGGCCGCGCACGAGCGGGCGATCGAGGCGACGCTCGTCTGGATCGAGGACCACGCGGCGACCATCCGCGTCGGCGCCCAGGGCCGCTACCCCACCCGGCCCGTCCACGGCCTGGCTTTCGCGCGCTTCCGCCACTACGAGTCGAGAGCCGGAACCCCGCTGCTCCATGACCACGTCCTGGTGTCCCTGCGCGGACTGCGCCCGGACGGGAAGTGGGGTGCGGTCCATTCCACGACCCTGCTGGAGAACGTGGTCGCGGCCTCCTCTCTCTACAACGAGCTCGTCATGGCCGAGGTGTGCGAGGCGCTGGGTGTGGCGTCCGAGCCGCGTACGGTCAGCGCGGGGCGCCGGCCGGTGATGGAGATCGGCGGGGTGCCGTACGAGCTGATCGGCTGGATGTCTCAGCGCGGCCGGGAGATCGACCTGTGCCGCCAGGAGCTGGAGCACGAGTACGTCACCGCCGTCGACGAGGACGGCAACCTCAAGTTCGCACCCGTCGTCTCCGAACAGGCCCGCACGAAGCTCAACCGGATCGCGGCCAGGAAGACCCGCCCGCCGAAGCCGGAAGCCCACTCCCTCACGCAGCTGCGCGCCGACTGGAAGGCGAGCGCGAAGGAGTTCCTCGGCGAGGCCGCCGATCTCGTCGACAGCCTGCTGGAGCGGGCCCGGGCCGCGGCCGCCGCGATCCGCGCCCGCGTCGCCGAGACCCTGGACATCGCCCTGACCGCCCTCGGCGTCAGCGCCATGGTGTTCGTGATGAGCAGCAACGGCCTCTTCCACCGCCGCCACCTGCTCGCCGAGACCCGCCGCTTCCTCGCCCTGGTCCAGCGTGGGCGCCGCCGCGAGCCCGGCCTGGACGAGACGATCGTGGACACGGCGATCGCGGCACACTGCCTGGACATCACCGAACCGAAAACCACCCGCGGGCTCCTGGCGGACTACCGCCTCTACACCACCCACTGGGCCCACCCCGACCCGGCCCGCAGCCGCCGGCGCGTACCGGCAGCGGCTCCCGACGCCGACCACCGGCCCCCGGCCGGGCTCACCGCTCCGAACGTCCCGGCCCCGCCGGGGAAGCCGGGGGAGTGGGATATCCCCCGCGACGCTCCGGTCCTGCCAGTGGAACTGGGGGAGTGGGACATCCCGCGCGTTCCGCTGCGCTACGACCGCGCGGTCATTGCCTCCACGGCCCTCACCCGCCAACTGCGCGCCGCGCGCGGCGCGGGACGCACCCGGTACTACGAGGGCGTCGTCGCGCACCAGCAGGCCGCGATGCCCGAACAACTCCTCCCTTTCCCTACCGTCGACGCCGACGCCCAGGAGTCAGAGGGGGAGTCGGCGAACTACATGGAGAGGCTGCGAGCGCTGCGGAAGGCGCGTTCCGGGACGGATGTACAGGACCTGACCGCCGAGCAGATCAGCAGCATCCAGACCCGCATCGAGGAGATGAAGAGGCGCGGCGAGGCACTCCGGGAACGCTACGAGCCACGCCCCGAAGCTCCCGCTCCCCGGCTGGTCCTCGAGGACCAGGAGCGCGGGCAGCATCCCGGGCAACCCGGCCCCGGACACGGTGGGGCGAGCCGCTGAGTGGACTCTACTCCCACGGTGGGTTCCGCTGACTGGAGAGTAGAACCCACCATCGCGACGATGTAATGGCGCTTTTCGACTCCGTGTTTCTCCCTGACCTGATGCCGTGTTAAGGAGAAACGCACCGCCGTCGCCGACCTCTTCCGCTTCTCAGAGGGCGTCCATCGAGTGGAGCCCACCGAGTGGAATACACCGTGCGGAGCCCATCCACTCCTTCGTTCCTCAGCCCGCCGGGTAGACCGGGGCCGAGGTCGCAGTTACACCGGCTGGGTCGCGACCGGCGGTCATGCCCTGGTGGTGGGGGAGGGAGATGAGGGTGGGGGGAGCCGGTCACCGATGTGCGGAGGTCTTCGTTGTGGTCCACCCGATTGCGGATCTCACACCCGAGTCCATGGAACGCTTGGAGCAGCTCACCGACGCGGTCCGGCTGCAGTCGGGCGCTGTACGCGGTGCCCGCCACGCCTGCGCCGGTGAGGGGGCGCCGGACGCGGCAGTACCCCGGTGGCCAGCCGAGCCCGCCGCGGTCTGTACACCCACGCCGTTCCCGCCGCCGCCGCTGATCCCACTGCCTCTAAGACCCTCAGCGCATAAGAGACACCGCCTCCCAGTCGGGCTGCTGTGTCGCGTACATCTTGAGGAAGATCAACCTGCACGATCTGGCACCCCTTGCTGACTGGGGGCGGGGGATGCTTCAGACCGCAGGCCGCCTCATTCGTGCCATGAAACTGATGTTCTCAGCCTGTAGGAAGACTGTGCTCGGTTGCAGTCCTCGAAGCTCATCGAAGACCTTCGGCGCGAGAGCGCTTCGTAGGGTCCCTTCGCGCTACCGTGCCACGCAAAACGAAAAAATGGCCCATAAACCGCATCTGGCAAAAACTGGACCTCCAGAAAGGGGTCACTGAGCGCCGTTCACAGGAGTGCCGGTATGAATCGACCTGGTAGCTCTAGATAGGCCCCCACAGGCCGGCACAGCGCGTTTTTGGCCCTTGGACACCGTTACTCAGCCTCAAAACCTGCCAGTCAAGAGGCATGGCTACATGTAAGCGCTCCTCACATGAGGATCACTGGTGCACCCGGCTTCTTGTCAGATGCCGCTGTTACGTTGATCAGAGAATCCTGCTTCGACCCCTGGGGAGGGCACATGTGCCACGAACGGCTTGCCAGGTTCTCCCGCGAGCGTCTGGACGACCGTCCGGTACCCAAGGATGTGGGGGCCCTACTGGTGACGCAGTGGGAAGGCCGCACTGATCTCACTCACCTCCTTGACCTTGTCTTCTTCGAGGAGGGAGAGGTTCACCCGCTGCTGGACACCAGCTACCTGAGCGAAGACGAACTCGCCGACCCCGAGATGTAGGCCATCAATGCGGCGGCCGCGGAGATGGCTCGGCACATCAAGCTCGTGGCGAAGGGCGGAAAGGGATGGATCGGTTACTGAGCCGTTTTCATCCTGTCCCTGTGGGGTGAAGTGGCAGGTCAGCGGGGGTGTGTAACGAGGCGAGGCTCCTGGTCGTTGCGGTGGTGTTCT